>JAWKVV010000001.1:0-697533 GCA_041397885.1 Alphaproteobacteria bacterium
CGTAGCGGAAAACAATTGATTTTTAAGGAAAATAATCCTATTCTGTAGAGATGTATTGCTCTCCCAAATCTTTTCCAAAAACAAACCAAGCGGTTTATCGCGTTTTTTACTTCCCAAAAGGCCTCCCCCCCTATAAAAATGGCAAACAAACTAGGCAAATTATAGATTACGGTAAATAAAAATGACCTATAACACCGAATTATTAGACCGCGCGAAACGCCACCCCGAAAAGCAAAAACGCGAAGATCGCCCGATGGGGAAAAAACCATCATGGATTCGGGTGAAGGCGGGGCAGGGTAAAACCTATAAAGAAACCCTTGATGTTGTGAAGGGCTTGAAGCTCAGCACGGTGTGTGAGGAAGCGGGATGCCCCAATATCGGCGAATGTTGGGATAAAAAACATGCGACATTCATGATTATGGGAGAGGTCTGCACGCGCGCCTGTTCATTTTGTAATGTCGCGACAGGAAAACCCGAAGCCCTTGACCAGTATGAACCGTTGCGCGTCGGCGTGGCGGTTGAAAAAATGGGGCTGAACCATATCGTTATCACCTCCGTTGATCGTGATGATCTAAAAGATAGCGGCGCGGCGCATTTCGTTAAAACGATTGAAGCTATCCGCTTTAAAGCGCCAAACACGACCATTGAAATTCTCCCAGGGGATTTTCGCGGAAAAATAGAAGATATTGATGCGGTCACACGGGCACGGCCTGATGTATTCAACCATAATCTGGAAACGGTGCCTCGCCTTTATCCAACCATTCGACCAGGGGCGCGGTATTTTAGAAGTTTGAGGTTGCTTCAACGTGTGAAAGAGGTTGATCCAACTATCTTTACAAAATCTGGTATGATGGTGGGGCTTGGGGAAACCAAGGAAGAAGTGGCGCAGGTGATGGATGATATGCGCGCGGCGGATATTGATTTCATTACCATTGGTCAATATTTGCAGCCTACGCCCAAACACGCCCCCGTCGAGCATTTTTGGATACCTGAAGAATTTGAAGGGCTTGAAAAAATGGCGCGAAGCAAAGGATTTTTAATGGCATCTTGTACGCCGCTCACCCGTTCTTCCTATCATGCAGGTGAAGATTTTGAAAAATTGCGTAAGGCACGGGAAGAAAAATTAGCCAGAGCGGCTGAGTAAAATTTTGGAATGCTCTCTCACGTTGAACAAAAAACGCTTCCCTATACGCCGCAACAAATGTTTGATCTGGTGGCGGCAGTTGATCAATATTCTGAATTTGCACCATGGTGTGTGGCGAGCCGCATCAACAAGTGGGAAGGGGACACCATCTTCTATGCGGATTTAATTGTTGGATATAAAGTATTTAGAGAAAAATTTTCATCCAAAGTCTTATTGAATCGTCCACGTGAAATTACTATAGAATATCAAAAAGGTCCGTTAAAAAACCTGACCAATCACTGGATATTCAGCGAAGGTTCAAACGGGTCATGCGTGATTGATTTTTCGGTCGAGTTTGAATTTAAAAATATGGCATTACAGGCGCTTGCGACTATGTTCTTCAACGAAGTTGTCAAACGCATGATTGGTGCATTCGAGGCGCGGGCGCAGGAAGTTTATGGTGAGCCTACAATAATTCTGCCAGTAAAAGCTTAAGAGCCGCCTCAACGGTTTGTTGGCGGATGTCGTTGCGTGACCCTGCGAATAAATTTTTGTGTGTATGGGTGTGGTCATCTGTGGTGATGCCAATATAGACGAGTCCTACAGGTTTTTGGTCTGTGCCGCCGTCTGGGCCAGCAATGCCTGTCACAGAAACCGCGATATTAACATTGGCATTATCAAAAGCGCCTTCGGCCATTTCTTTGGCTGTTTCGGCACTGACAGCACCAAATCTTTCCAGTGTTTTAGCCGAAACGCCGAGTAAGTCGATCTTGGCTTGATTAGAATAGGTCACAAAGCCACGGTCAAAAACGGCGGAGGAGCCCGCCAAGTCAGTGATGGCACTGGCGATCATACCGCCTGTGCAGGATTCTGCGGTGGCCATCATCCATCCTCTCTGGCGGAGTTTATCAGATAAATCCTTAGCCAAGTTGGACATAGTGAAGTCCTATCATCACAAGGGCGGCATAAATCCCTGCCATGACATCATCAAGCATGACCCCCATGGGACCGCGTAATTTTCGATCAAGCCATCCAATCGGCCAAGGCTTTAAAATGTCAAACAGGCGAAAAAGGACGAAGGCTGTACCGATGGAAAGGGGGCTAAGGGTGGCAGGAATAAGGGCGATCCACATGCCGACAACTTCATCAACGACAACCATGCCAGAATCTTTTTCGCGGATCATCTGTTCAAAATGTTTGGCCGCCCAGAGACCTATCAGAAAGGTCAAAAGTATAGCCGCCAACAAAATCTGGAGGTTTCCATACATCATGAGTGCAATACCGAAGGGCAGAGCGCCAAGTGTTCCCCATGTGCCTGGCCCAGGTTTCAAAAGACCAAGACCAAACCACGTAGCAAGCCATGGAGCGGGGTGCTTGAAATTTAAACGGCGAAGCGTGTCTTTATCTTGAAACTTAATCATGGGGCTATTCTGTCACGGGCAGGGTGACCGTGGCAAGAGCCTGGCAAGCAATCCCCTCTTTACGGCCTGTAAAGCCAAGCTGTTCTGTTGTTGTGGCCTTGATACTGATGCGGACGGTAGGAATATCCAGAATTTCTGCAATCCGTTTTTGCATTATTTCACGATGAGGGCCAATTTTAGGTTCTTCAGCCAAAATAGTGACATCAATAAATCTAAGCTGCCCGCCTTGATTGAGAAGAAGATTGTAAGCATGTGCCAGAAACGCGGCACTATCAGCGTCTTTCCATTGTGGGTCGGAAGGAGGGAAGTGCGTGCCGATATCACCTTCATTGATGGCGCCCAATATAGCATCAGTGATGGCATGTAAAACAACATCCGCGTCAGAATGTCCAGTAAGCGCCAGAGGGTGATTGATTTCCACCCCACCGAGAATTAATTTGCGGTTAGAGGCTTGTTTTTCAAAGGCGTGAACATCAAAGCCTGAAGCAGTTCTGGTTTCTAAAGATTGTATCATAAGGGCCTCGACAGTTTTGAAATCATCCTGTGTGGTGATTTTTATGTTGGGGTGTTTAGATTCAACAATTTGGACAGTCTGTCCATTGGCGCGCACCATGCTCGCATCATCGGTAAAACTGTCATCATCTTTAAACTTCTCATGGGCGTCTTTAAGGGCGCCAAACTGAAAGGCCTGAGGCGTTTGAATAGACCATAAATTAGTTCGGTCAACAGTTTGACCATCTCTGCAAAGCGTGTCCTTAACGGGGGTGGCCAGTGTCGCAGCACTATTATTATTCATGGCGGCGAGAAGAGAGAGGATATCTTCCTCATGAACGAGTGGCCTTGCCGCATCATGAATGATTATTATTTCTTCATTTTTTACTTTAGGAAAACTTTTTAATCCATTGTAAACACTATTTTTTCTTGTGTTCGATCCTAAAATTTGTGGTTCAATATTAAGTCCATGAACCGCGTCATTATAGTGTTCTTGGTGCTCTGGATTAATCACAACAGAAACACTTTTTAACCCTTTGATATTTATAAATTTTTTTAAAGTTTGCTTTAAGACAGGTGAACCATTGATCCTTTGGTATTGTTTGGGCAGGCCATTTCCCATGCGAATTCCAGAACCCGCCGCAACAATCAGCAGGTGAAAAGAAGGGGTTTTTTGATCAAAATCACTATCTTTTGTCATATTATTACTTTACTATCGCGCAGTATGCTTGCGTTTCACGTGTAAATTGTTGATAGTCTTTAATTAAGCCTAGGTCAATTGGGGCGCTCATAGAAGGTATTTTTTATATCAAATATTATCATGGACGGAAGGTGATGTTATTAATAGCAGTGTCAAAGCACGACGACAGCCAGAAAAAGTAGCTTCTGGCGCGGGTTTGTCGATGCTCACAGGGCCCAAGAAGCAAAATTAAACTGGAGCGGCGATTTTTCTAGTAAAAGTTGGGCAACGCGTTTTTTCTTTTTTATTAATAGCGGCCGTCATTATCAGCGGTTTGCAACCTATGCGGCGGCTTTGACGGAGACACTGTCTTTTGGTATTGATCCGATACAGTAATTTGGCTTCTCAATCTTGATCTAATCATCTTGCTTCTTTTGGCAACGCTGATAGCCAGACGGATTGTTTCAATATGGAGCGGCCGCCAGCGCAATATCGCGGGGTCACGGCTTCGTGTACGCCTCATCCACGTTTAGTATTATGGCGGCGGTTCCTGCTATTATCATGGCGGTATTTTCAGCCTTTTTCTTCCATTTTGGTGTTTGAACATGGTTCAGCGAAAATGCTAAGAACGTGATCGTAGAATCGCAGGCGGTGGCAGAAGCCTATCTTGAAGAACACCAACAAGTCATCAAGGCCGATGTTCTGGCCATGGCAAATGATATTGATCGCCAAAGCGGCCATGATGATGGACCCATAAAACAGCCTATGACGGTCTTTGGATACACAATCATTGTTACGGAATTTATCCAGAAGCCATGATTTTTGATAGAGCAGATAAAATTCTATCACGCTCAAGCCTGACCTTTACGCTCACTTTTGAGAATGTTCCAGATTACATTCTGGAACAGGCGCAAGATGGAGAAGTCGTTGTTTTGAATAGTGACAACGATGATCGTTTAAGGGCGCTTGTTCGTTTGAATAGTGGAAACAACAATTTTCTTTTGTTGGGCGCGTGTTGATCCTGTTGTTTTATCACATTTTGGCGGCGACAAAAAATGCAACCGACCATATACCCAATTGGAAGGAAGTTATTCTGGCTTGCAAATCACGGTCACGATGATTTTTGTGATGGTAACTTTATATGTATTGCTTTGCAGCGATGTGGGTTGGAATTGTCCTGTGCAGCAATTGGTAACGCCAATCTACCCTTATTTCTGTTTCCGACAGGGTGAGGGCGGGGGATCTCACCGTCCGCGTTCCCAAGCAAGATCCAGATTGAAGAATTTGACTATGTGGCGCAGTCATTCAACCAGGATGACGGCACGAATTGCAGCAACAGCGTGATGAATTCGGTCAATGCGAACCGCCAACTGGATCATAGACGGCGATTAACCGAAACCGTTCTCGCAGGGGTTGTTGCGGGTGTTGTCGGGGTTGATAGTCAGGGAAAGATTACATTAGCCAACAGCATGGCAGGGAAATGTTTGAACAGATCCCAATCTTTGATAGGAAAAAGATTAAAAAGACATAGCCAAAGAAATTGGCCCTTATTTAAGAAAGCCAATATAAAGCCAGAAAAAATTACAGGCTGAGAAATTTGTGAACAGTGAAGGCGAAATTTAATACTGACCGTGCGTATAGCAATTAGACGCATTGGCGAAGAGGCACGGCGCAGTTTTGACTTTTGATGATATCACTGAGCTGCAATCTGCGCAGCGCAAACCGCCTGGGCAGATGTTGCGCACTTCACCGTGCTCACGAAATAAAAAACCCGTTAACGCCTATTCAGCTTTGACGAGCGATTAAGACGCAAATATCTAGATGAGATCACCGGTGATCGTGAAACATTTGAAATTTGTACGGACACCATCATTCATCATGTTGGAGATATTGGGGAGAATGGTTAATGAGTTTTCTGATTTTGCAAGGATGCCAAAGCCTTGATGAAACCTACCCGAATTATTTCAAGTTACAGGATTTAATAACATTTCAGAAGCTGGCACATCAGTACGTAGTGCAATTTTAAAGAGGATCTTGCAAATCAGCGTGATTTTGTTCTGCGTTGTGATAGCCAACAAATCCGCCAAGCTGTCACTAATCTTATTCAGAATGCCCTGGACTCTATTCAAACAAAAATTTCGAAAGAGGAAAGTTTTAGAGGGCAGCTAAGCATCATCTTCCATAGAGATATTTCCAAAAATAAAGAAAACCACTTGTTTATTGTCCTAAATGATAATGGATTGGGGTTACCAGAAGGGCAAGACCCTTCAAAATTAAGTGAGCCCTATGTGACGCATCGCGAACGCGGAACAGGCTTAGGGTTAGCGATTGTAAAGAAAATTATGCAAGATCATGAAGGTCAGTTGGTTATTGGTTACCAACAACAAAATAAAAAAGAGATTGAGGTTGGAACGATTTGGGCGGCGCATCGTTTCTCTTATTCTTCCTATTCTTGAACAAAAACAAGAGGGAGCACTCTCTGATAATATATTACAAAAAAGAAGGCTTAAGCGTTTATGAGTAAAGATATTCTGATTGTAGATGATGAAAAAGATATTCGTGCCCTCATCAAAGGTATTTTAGAAGATGAGAAAGGATATAACACAGAGAAGCTCAAAAATGCGGCTGAGGCGTTGAAAGCTGTTGAAAGCAAAGTGCCTGACCTTGTTATTTTGGATATCTGGCTTCGGGAAAGCGATAAAGATGGCCTTGAGGTTTTGAAAACCGTTAAAGGTAATCCTCTTTTACCTGTTTTGATGATTAGTGGTCACGGAACGATTGAGACCGCCGTGACGGCCATTAAAGATGGCGCGTATGATTTCATTGAAAAGCCATTCAAGTCGAACCGACATTATTGATGATTGCACGTGCCATAAGTTGCAAACTCGTCCAGGAAAACCAAGATTTAAAACCAGACGCGATAATACCCAAGATGAATTAATAGGAAAATCATCACCCCTAAATCAAATTCGCCAACAAATTGAGAAAATAGCCGCAACCAACAGCCGCGTTGTTATTCTTGGCGCAGCGGGAACGGGAAAGGAAGTTGTGCGCGTTCCATTCATAGACAGTCTGAGCGGAACAATCACAATTTTATGGCGCTAAACAGCGCTGCGCTGCACCCAGAACGTCTGGAGGAGGAGTTGTTTGGTGTGGAAAGGAGAGGAAAACACCAGAAGGCTTGTAGAGGCACCTGTGTGATGGCGGAACATTGCTTCTTGATGAGGTGGTGGATATGCCGCTTGAAACACAGGTAAAATTTTGCGTGTTGCAGGACAATAAAGTTCACCCTGTAGGATCTCAAAAAATTATTGATATCAATGTTAGAATTCTGGCTTCAACCAATCAGGATTTAGAACAGGCCATTAAGGATGGAAAGTTTAGAGAAGATCTTTATTACCGTCTGAATGTCGTGACTTTAAATGTTCCAAAATTAAAGGATAGAACCGAAGATATTATTCCCCTGGCCACACATTTCTTGGATCATTTTACAAAACAGACAGGGCAGACCCCTAAAAAATTATCTCATGAGGCGCAGGTTGCTTTAAAAACTTATTCCTGGCCAGGAAATGTACGGCAGCTAAAAAACGTTATGGAATGGCTGAGCATTATGGCACCTTCTATGGAAGAACAAGAGGAACTGCAGGCAAAGGATATGCCTCCTGAAATTCTGGGCAAAAATTTGGCTGAACAAGATTCATCAAATATTATGGATTATAGTGCTCAGCCTTTAAGGGAAGCACGTGAATCTTTTGAGCGCGAATATTTGAACATGCAAATTAAAAGATTTAAAGGCAACGTGGCACAAACGGCTGAATTTGTTGGAATGGAGCGTTCAGCTTTACATAGGAAACTGAAGTCTCTTGATATTTCTATGAACGATGCGCAGGATAAGGATATCGTGGGGAATCAGTCTACTATGAGAAAAACAGCTTAATAAAAAATATATCTATTTCATAAGGTCTAATAATAATGCGGGTTATTGTATGTGGAGCAGGGCAGGTTGGATTTAACATTGCCGCTTATCTTTCAAGAGAAAATAACGATGTTACCGTCATTGACCATAACGCAGCAATGATTGCACGCGTGAATGCAGAATTAGATGCCAATGGACTTGTGGGGTCGGCATCCAGTCCTGAGGTTTTACATGCAGCAGGGGCAAATGATGCCGATATGATTGTCGCTGTCACCCATCAAGACGAAGTGAATATGGTTGCTTGCCAAGTAGCACACTCCCTTTTTAATGTGCCTAAAAAGATAGCGCGGATTCGTCAACAAGTTTACCGTGATCCTGCCTGGGCCAATTTGTTCAGCCGCGCTCATATGCCGATTGACGTTATCATATCTCCAGAAATTGAAGTGGCTAAAGCGGTTGATATGCGTTTATCTGTACCAGGTACAACAAGCGTAACACCCATGGGCGATGGTAATATCTATCTTTGTGGTGTGATTTGTGAGCAGGACTGCCCGTTGGTCAACACACCACTTAAACAACTCAAAGAACTTTTTCCTGACACTTCTGTCAATATTGTTACTATTGTGCGTAAGGGAAATGCTTTTATACCCGATGGAAATGATCAGATGCTTATCGGGGATCAGGTAATGTTTGTGGCTGATGTTTCTCAATTGAAACGCGTCCTGTCTGGTTTTGGTCACGAAGAAAAACAGGCAAACAACGTTATCATCGTAGGCGGTGGTAATATCGGTTTAAGTCTGGTTAATACCATTCAGGCAGAACATTCAAATGTGAATGTCAAAATTATCGAATATAATCGCGAACGCGCTTCACGGCTGAGTGAAATTCTAGAAAATGTTTTAATTTTAAACGGCTCGGGTCTCGACAGACAGGTTCTTGAGGAAGCAAATGTTGAAGAGACAGAAACATTGATTGCCGTTACAGATGATGATGAAACCAATATTCTATGTAGTCTTTTAGCGCGTCAATATGGGTGTGAGCGGGTTATTCCACTGGTGAATAAGGATTCTTATAATGTTTTGACGGGATCACTGGGGTTAGGTGCAGTTGTATCACCCAAAGCGATTACGGTTTCAACAATTATGCGCCATGTTCGTCGTGGACGGATTAAAGCTGTACATAATCTTTTAGGTAATTTTGGTGAAATTCTTGAAATTGAGGCTTCTGAATCGATTGGTATTATTAACGTGCCTTTGCGTGATTTAAACTTGCCACATGGTATTTTAGTTTGTGCCATTTTACGCGGAGAAGAAGTGATTATTCCGCGGGGAGATAATGTTATCAAAGCGGGCGACCATGTTATTATTCTGGCGATGCAAGGGAAGGCATCAAAAGTTGAAAAACTATTCTCTGCCCCCGTTGATATATTTTAAGGATTTCTGATTATGAGCCGTTATATCTATGTGAATGGACAATATCTGCCCCGTGATCAGGCAGTGGTGCATGTAGAAGACCGTGCGTTCTTAATGGGGGATGCGGTGTATGAGGTCATTGCCTGCATTCATGGACATCTGGCGGATGAGACAGGACATTTGGATCGGTTGGAGCGATCTCTTTCTGAGATGGTGATGGTGATGCCCGTGGCGCGGGAAACTTTGCGTTTTATCATGCGCGAGCTTTTGCGTAAGAATAGACAAAAAAATGCATCCGTATATCTTCAGGTTACCCGCGGCGAAGCAAAACGTGATTTTAAATTTCCGTCACCTGATACACCGCAAAATCTTGTGATGATTACGTATAATTTTGACTTTGACGGGAATAAAGCTGTTCAAAATGGTATTCGAATAAAAACAGTTCCCGATATTCGTTGGGCGCGGCGAGATATCAAGACAACGTTGCTCTATCCCCAATCCATGAGCAAAATGATTGGTGCTCGTGAAGGGTACGATGATGTGTTCATGGTTGATCCCGAAGGATTTATTACGGAAGCATCAGCCAGTAATGCGTGGATAGTGACGAAGGATAATAAAATAGTGACGCGTGCAGTCAGCACCAATATTCTGCGCGGTATTACCCGCACCGCAGTGGAGAGGATTTGCCGTGACCATCAATTTTCTTTAGAGGAGCGTTCTTTCACACCAGAAGAAATTTACGACGCAAAAGAAGTTTTTACCACGAGCGCAACAGCGCTGATCACCCCTGTTATAGAAGTGGATGGCCATCAAATAGGAGATGGAAAACGCGGTAATTTATGCAGAAAGCTTTATGAGGAATATCGTGCCTATGTAGAGGGGCTGCGTGGAGAGCAAATTCATTGGGAAGCAGGACTTTAATGCTTGATCTGGGGCAGTACAGAGCCGTTATTTTTGATTGGGATGGAACCTTAGTTGACAGTACAGATTGGGTTTTGGGTGCCCATAATCATGTGAGAACAACAATGGGACTTTCTCTTTGGACCAAAGAGGATATTTTTGGATGCTCTAGTCTATCCACTAGAGAGCTTTACCCTAAAATTTATGGTGAAAATTCTCAAAAAGCGATTGAGCTGATTGCGGATTATACAAGTAAATATAATTTGGATGGTGCTATACCCTATGAACATGCCGAAGAGTTATTAAAACTTTTTTCTTCCTTAAATAAACAATTGGGTGTTGTGAGCAATAAGCGTCATGAACCGCTAAATGAAATGATAGATCACATGAAGTGGCGGGAATATTTTGTGAGTACCATTGGGGCAGGGCGGGCCGAAAGGGATAAGCCACACGCCGCACCATTATTGATGGCGATGGAAATTATAGATCAAGATCTGGTTCCTGCTGATGTGCTTTATGTAGGTGATACGGAAACTGATTTAATGACCGCGCAAAATACAGGATGCCCCGTGGTTTTTATCCAGTCTGAAAAGCCGCGCCCTGATTTAATTGAAAAATACAAACCTGATTATGTCTTTGAGAATCTTAAATCTTTTGCAGATGCGGTCATAGAACACGGCCTGACAGCAAACAAAAAGGCAATATAACCCTTGCTAGCCCTCACTTAATTCTATAGTTAAGAAGAACACTAACAAAAAGAAGGATGGACCTTATGTCTGAAAAATCCCAAAACGTACAAGATGTTTTCCTAAACAAAATCCGTAAAGAGAAAATGACCGTGACAGTTTTTCTGGTAAACGGTGTAAAATTACAAGGTATTGTAACGTGGTTTGATAATTTTTCGATGTTGTTGCGCCGCGAAAGTCATGTGCAACTGGTTTATAAACATGCCATTTCTACCATTATGCCAGGTGGCCCTTTGACTCTGTTTGAAGATGGCGAAGATAAGCCAGAAGACTAAAGCTTAAATTGTCAGAAATAAGTCATATTGAAGTTGTTGAACGGGTTTTGATTGTTCATCCCGTTTTTACGAATGTTCATACCTCTCTACGCGGAGATGCCGAACAGGCGATGGAAGAGGCTTGCGGCCTCACGGAAGCCATTAATCTTGAAATCGCTGCAACTTTACAAGTTAATATCCGCGAAATTCAGGCGGGTTATCTTTTCGGCAAAGGAACACGGGAGACAATAGAGAAGGCCGTTGAGGTGCATGAGCCTGATGTTGTTCTTGTGAATTATACTTTATCGCCTGTGCAACAACGTAATCTTGAAAAGGAATTCAACGTTAAAATTATTGACCGTACAGGATTGATTTTAGAAATCTTTGGAATGCGCGCTCAAACCAAAGAAGGACGCATTCAGGTGGAGCTCGCACAACTGGATTATCAACGCTCCCGCCTTGTGAAATCATGGTCTCACTTGGAACGTCAGCGGGGTGGACAGAGTTTCGTTGGGGGACCTGGGGAAAGTCAGTTGGAACTTGATAAACGTATTCTTGCCGAGCGTATGGCTAATCTGAAGCGTGAACTGGAGAAAGTCCGTAAAACCCGTGAACTTGGGCGTAAGGCGCGGGAGAAAGTGCCTTTTCCCGTTATTGCGCTTGTCGGGTATACCAACGCAGGGAAGTCGACATTATTCAATCGCCTGACGGGAGCAGATGTTTTTGCCCAAGATTTACTCTTTGCAACACTTGATCCAACCTTACGCCGCATAGAGCTTCCCAGTGGGCGTGTCGTCATTATATCCGATACCGTTGGATTTATATCTGATCTTCCAACCCACTTGATCGAAGCTTTTCGGGCGACACTTGAACAAACGCAATATGCCGATGTGATCTTGCATGTACGGGATTCAACGCAGAATAATTATGAATCACACAAAAAAGAAGTCATCCGTATTATGAAAGATTTGGGCATTAATTATGAAAGCGATGAACGGGTTTTTGAGGTGATTAATAAAATAGATGTTTGCCCAGAAATTCGCCGAGCAGAAATTTTAAGAGATGACAATTTTAATCATCATGTCATAGGGATTTCGGCACAAACAGGGGAGAATATTGATAAGCTCTTAGAAGTTATCGACGATTTTCTTTCCAAAAACTTTGCCCATATCCAATATGAAGTGCCTTTAAGTGATGGAAAAGCGCTCGCTTGGCTTTATCAACATGGGGAGGTCATAAAAACCGAAGAAGGGGGAGACGTTATCAAAATATTCGTGCATATTGATCCTGCCAACCAAAACCGTTTTGAAAGTACGTTCCATTATGCAGCAATATAAAACTCAAAGCCGTCATTACACGGCTTGTCCGTGCGATCTACTAGATTGCATGGATAAACTATGCAATGACGTAAGAGGTGGATAATGCCCCATATAAATCCTGAAAAAGTTGCTACCTATATCCGTGAAGTTGCGGCGGATAAGATCTTGCCGCGATGGCAACAGTTGGCAAAGCATGAAATATCAACAAAATCAGGCCCAACAGATTTGGTAACGGTCGCAGATTTGGAGGCCGAAGAAGACTTAACCCATATCTTTAAAGATATTATTCCAGGATCTTATGTTCTGGGCGAAGAAGCGGTTTCCAAAAAAGAAACGGATATTGGTTTACTTGGTTCAGAAGAAGGATATGTCTGGGTTATTGACCCCGTTGATGGAACGCTTAATTTTGCCGAGGGGCGCGAGCGTTTTGGAACCATTGTCGCTCTTGCTCATAAGGGTGAAATTATCCAGGGGTGGATTTTGGATATACCGCAAGACCGTATGGCTGTGGGAGAAAAGGGCAGTGGTGTGCAACTGAACGGTAAGCGCACAACCTATCCCACCATGAACAAGAGCCTTCATGATACGCGTGGTTTTATCAGCCGCAAATTTCTTCCCCCTAAAATGCGCGAAGAATTAAAACCTGTCATTGAAGCTGAATTTGGAAATGTTGAAACATATTTGTGCTGCGCGCATGAGTATTTGGACATTCTGGCGGGGCAGGCTCATTTTTCAATGTATTCCCGCATTCGTCCGTGGGATCATCAAGCAGGGGCGATGATGATGCGTGAGGCGGGCGGTTATGTTCGTAAGTGGGATGGATCAGAATACCGAGCGGGAGATCAGCGCGGCGGGATTATCTGTACCCCGAATGAAAATGTTTGGAGCGAAATTTATGGACGTCTGTTGGCAGATTATATCAAAGCCGCTTGATTTTTCCTTTCTGCCGTGCCCAATATTCGAGCATTTCTTCGAGTGTTAAATCCTTAAAATTAACGCCTCGATCGGCACATTCAGTTTCCATTCCCTGAAAACGTATCTGAAACTTGTCATTAGCTTTGCGCAATGCTTCTTCGGCATTAATACCTTCCATACGGGCGTAATTTGCCAAAGCAATCAGTAAATCGCCAAATTCTTCTTCTTTTTCTTTTGGCGTCTTGGCGTTTTTAAATTCAGAAATTTCTTCTTCGACTTTCCTGAAAGCGCCATCGGGATTTTTCCATTCAAAACCAATTTTCGCCGCTTTTTTTTGGAGTTTTTGTGCGCGGAGCAGGGCAGGCAATCCCTTTGCCACACCGCCCAAAGCACTTTGACTGCTTTTTTCTTTCTCTTTTTGTTGATCCCAAATCACATTCACATCAGCAGCATGCTTGGCATTTGCGTCACCAAATACATGTGGATGACGGGAAATCATTTTATCCGCCACGGCCTGTGCAACATTATCAAAGGTAAAGTGACCGCTCTCACACGCTATTTGGGCGTGATATATCACTTGCAATAAAAGGTCGCCAAGCTCTTCCTTCAAATCATCTATAGAGCCATTTTCAATGGCATCAGCCACTTCGTAAGCTTCCTCAATTGTATAAGGTAAAATGGATTTGAAATTTTGTTCGCGATCCCACGGGCAACCATTTTCAGGATCACGCAGGCATTCCATGACCCATTTCAGTTTTTCAATAGGAGAAGTGAACTCTGTATCCTGTTTTATAGCGATTTTAGGCATGGTTTACTTTTATAACGCTTTGATTTTATTTTGCAATTATAGTTACTCTTTTCGTTTGCTCTCAAAATGGGGGTGGGGGTGGTTAGAGACCTCTTTCCGTCACCCTGCGACTGGATCGCAGGGTTTTTTGAGTTTGGTCAGAGATCCTTCGGTCAAGCCGAAGGATGACGAGAAGGATGGAAAGGTGCTTTTTTCTCCCGTTGTCATCCTGAGCGAAATGAACGTCAGTGAATGGAGTCGAAGGATCTTCATGCCGATAACGGGTAAGATCCCTCGGGCACGTTTGGGATGACTGGAATAAAGATGTGTTGTTTAAATAAGCCATCTATCACCGTAGCAGACAGGCAATACAAAGTAAAGGAATATTTTCCTACATAATTTTAAAAAGCTGTGTCATTAGGTAAGATACAGATATGAACCAAAGTAATGTGATAATAAATATTATGACAAATAATATTTATTGTTTAAGATGGATATTTAGTTTATAGCGTTAAATAATCAAACTGCCATCACTCAGCATTTCGTCAACGTCTAAATCGACAACATTGGCTAAATGAATTGCTGTTTTGAACTGGTGATCATCTGCGCCACCATCTATATCAATCTCAACTCTTGTGTGCGTATTGCCTTTCCATGTGACTTCCTTAAATCTTACAAATTCAGAAATTATATCTGATTGAGGATCATACATTTCAAGAATATCAGAAATATCAAGCGTGTCATCGTCTCCAAATTTTCGCACTCTGTGTTCTTTTCCTGATGAAAATTCTAAAAGTTTGTAAATATCAGCACCTGCACCGTCATTAATGTCGGCGTAAGAATCGCTAAGATTGTATAAATTATCTGCATTTGAACCTCTCACATAGCCTTGAGCGTCTACGACGACATGCGGGGTGTCAAATTTGAGAAAAGTTTACGCAAAAGCATTTCTAAAAAACAAAATGAATTCAAACCTTTATCTAGAGATGAATAGAGATCGCCTAAATTTCAAATATTTTTTAATTTCTATACGTCTTCAGCGCTTTATCAAACAGCGTAAAGAAGTTATCTTTTGTTTGCTGAGCTAGTTCTTCACGCGTCAAATTATGTAGATCAGCCATGAATTGACCCGTATGCACCACGTATGCAGGTTCGTTCGTTTTGCCACGAAATGGTTCTGGTGCCAGATATGGCGCGTCTGTTTCAATGAGCAAACGATCTAACGGCACGCTACGCGCAATCTCTTGCAGCTCTGCGTTCTTTTTAAACGTCACCATGCCCGAAAATGACATGTAAAAGCCTTCATCGATAGATTGCTGCGCGAGTGTTTTGTTTGAACTGAAGCAATGCATCAACACTTTGGTTTTGCTGTCACAAGCGCCTTCATCGCGCAGAATTTGAATAGTATCTTCTTCAGCATCACGCGTATGAATGATGAGCGGCAATCCTGTTTCTTTGGCCATGCGGATATGTTTGCGAAAGCATTCTTGTTGATCTTCTTTAGAGCTGTGATTGTAATAGTAATCAAGCCCCGCTTCTCCAACCCCTATTATTTTGTCATAATTATTTACAAGAGAAATGAGTTCTTTTTCTGTGATGGATTTTTCTTCTTCGACGCCCGCATCATGGGGATGCGTGCCGATGGAGCACCAGATATTATCATGTGCATTTGCGATGTTTAGCAGATCATCTAATTCTTCGCGCACACGACAGCAAATAGTGAGCATACCTTCAACGCCCGATGCTTTGGCGCGCTGAATGATTTCAGAGGTTGTCCCCGCCTCCTCTATCTTCGCGTGATTTAAATGGCAATGAGAGTCAATCCACATAAAAGTTTTTTCACCACCAACCCATATAAAGGCCGATGCCATCAATGACGCCTGCGGGTGGGATAAGAACATCAATAGCAAGCATTATCCAGTCTTCAACGCCAAGACGTTCCATGACTGCATAAAACCAAGACAACACAGGGGCAATTAAAAATGTAAGCCAAATCAACTTTCTCATGATGAAACTCCTTTGTGGTCTTCAGGCTGCTTTTTCAGATGTTTCAAGTCTGGGGAAAACACCCTCAGGTTTATCAATGACTGTTCCTGACTTTAACATGTACTTTTCGTTGGCGAAGCCGAAATCTCTTTGGTCTTCTGGAATTTTCAGTTGGTCAAGAATTTTGGCAGCGGACTCTGGAGTCACTGGTTGAATTAAAATGCCTAGTACACGAACCACCTCGGCAAGCACATAAAGAACAGTATTCATGCGTTCAGGATCACTTGTTTTCAAACCCCATGGCGCCTGTGCGTCAACATAACCATTGGCATCAATGACCAGTTTCCAGATGGTTTCCAAAGCACGGTTAAAACGCATTTTATCAACATCTTCACGTACGGACGGTAAAATTAAATCATGAGCATGGTGCAACAGTTTCTTATCTTCATCTGTCAGCTTCCCACATGCGGGGATTTTTTCTTCGCAATTCTTGTAAATCATCGACAGCGTGCGTTGTGCCAAATTCCCCAAACCATTGGCAAGATCACTATTGATCCGCTGCACAGCGTAATCGTGAGAAAAATTTCCATCCTGACCATGCGGAACTTCACGCATCAGCAAGTAGCGTGTGGCATCAAGACCATATAGATCAATCAAATCCTGTGGCGCGATAACGTTTCCGACAGACTTAGACATTTTAGCACCGTTCACATTGATAAAACCGTGGGCGAAAACTTGCTTTGGTAATTCCAGATTAGCCGCCATTAAAAAGGCAGGCCAGTAAATGCAGTGAAAACGGATAATGTCTTTTCCAATGACATGGATATTGGCAGGCCAGAATTTTTTGTAACTGGTGCTTTGTGTGTCGGGATACCCTACCCCCGTAATATAATTGGTCAGGGCGTCGAGCCAAACATACATGACGTGGTTTTCATCACCAGGTACGGGAACACCCCATTTAAAGTTGGTACGGGAAATAGAGATATCCTGTAGGCCGGATTTAACAAACGAAATGATTTCATTGCGGCGTGAGTCTGGTGCAATGAAGTCAGGGTGCGCCGCATAATGTTCAAGTAATTTCTCAGCATATGTCGATAATCTAAAGAAATAACTAGATTCTTCGACCCATTCGACAGGAGCACCTGTCGGCGCAAGTTTGTATTTATTGCCCTCAGTATCCTCCCCTTCTGTCAATTCACTATCGGCAAAATAGGCTTCATCCCGTACCGAGTACCATCCTGCGTATTTATCAAGATAAATATCGTCTGGATTATTGGTTTTAATCGCGTTCCATATGGCCTGTGATGCCTCATAATGGCGGGGTTCAGTCGTGCGGATAAAATCATCATTAGAAATGTTGAGTTGATCCGTCATATCGCGAAAGCTCTGGGAAATCTTGTCGCAGAAGGCTTTGGGCTCCATTCCTTCTTTTTCTGCGGTTTTGGCGACTTTTTGGCCGTGCTCGTCTGTGCCTGTCAGAAACATCACCTCATGCCCGTCCAAACGCTTAAAACGCGCCATTGTGTCCGTTAAAATCTGCTCATAAGCATGCCCTAAATGCGGGCGGCCGTTCACATAAGAAATAGCGGTGGTGATATAAAAAGGGTCTTTACTCATAATTTATTTTGCTCTTTTGGCTTGTGTTTTTCGCAGTTTTTGTGGTTTATACCGTACTTGAAATGACACAAAACACGCAACAGAAAAAGCTATATATCAAAACCTGGGGCTGCCAGATGAATGTTTATGACAGCAGCCGCATGGCCGATATTTTGCGCCCGCTTGGTTACGCGCAGGTGGATGAGCCCGATGATGCCGATATGATGATTTTAAACACTTGTCATATTCGTGAAAAAGCAACGGACAAGGTTTTTTCTGAAATAGGTCGCCTCAGAGAACATAAAAAAGCCAAAGAAGCCAAAGGAGAAAAAGTTCTGATGGCCGTGGCAGGATGTGTGGCACAAGCAGAAGGCGATTTTATTCTTCAACGCGCACCCATGATTGACATGGTCTTTGGTCCACAAACCTATCATGAGCTTCCTGAAATGGTTTTAAAAGCCAATGGCAATCAACGCGTGGTTAACACGGAGTTCCCCAATATTTCAAAATTTGACTCCCTCCCCGAAGAACAAAATCAAGGCGCTGCCGCTTTTTTGTCTATCCAGGAAGGGGGCGATAAATTTTGTACCGTTTGTGTTGTGCCTTATACGCGCGGCGCAGAATATTCTCGTCCTGTGGATACTATTGTGGAAGAAGCCAAGAGACTTGTGGATCAGGGTGCCAAAGAAATCACTTTGTTAGGGCAAAATGTGAATGCCTATCACGGTGAAACAAAGGATGGAAAAATTTGGGGATTAGGCCGATTAATTGAGGCGGTAGCGCAAGTTGAAGGCGTGCAGCAAATTCGCTATACCACCTCCCACCCGCGTGATGTGGACGACGAGTTGATTAACGCTCACCGTGATGTGGATAAGCTAGCTCCTTTCCTTCATCTCCTGTGCAAAGCGGGTCAGATAAAATTCTAAAAGCCATGAACCGCAAACACACATCAGATTTTTATCGTGAAGTGGTGGCAAAGTTGCGGGCGGCACGACCAGATATTGTCTTCTCATCGGACTTTGTTGGGGTTTCCGGAGAAACAGATCAAGACCATGAAGATACCATGCAGCTTATCCGCGATGTGGTATTTGCCAGTGCTTATTCGTTTAAGTACTCCCCTCGCCCTGGTACGCCTGCAGCCAATATGAGTAATTTAGTACGCGAAGATATTAAACAAGCGCGCCTAATCGAGCTGCAAAATCTAATTACCGAGCAGTATTTTGAATTCAACAAAGCCGCCGTTGGCAAAACAATGAATGTCTTGTTTGAGCGTAAAGGCCGTTTTGAAGGCCAGTTGCAAGGACGCACCCCGTTCTATCAGGCGATTAACGTCCTCGCGCCAGAGCGGCTTTTGGGCCAAATGGTCAATGTTAAAATTACCGATGCCACAGCCAATGCCCTTGTTGGTGAAGTCGAAATGGTCGAAAATCTTGCAAAATCTGCCTAATTTTGTGGTATAATGGTCTATCGTTAATAATGAGGTAAAAGCCATTTCAAAACAAAACCTTAAGAGTATTTCACTCTCTTTCGATAATAACTCTCTCCTACCCTATTTATATGGTGAACAAAATAGCCATTTAAAGCACCTTGCTCAGGCGTTGAGCGTGGATATTTCGAGCCGCGCCAATGACATTACAATCGAAGGGGCTGCCAAAGACGCGTTTGCGGCGCAGGAAATTATCCAGATGCTGTGGGAAAAAATTCAACGTAAACAAGAAGTCACAACCCAAGAAATTGATGCCGCCTTAAGATTTTTAAGAGAGAAGGATTTAAAATCTATGCCTGAAAATGCAGATAAAAAGAACGCTCTTTATGATGAAAAGTCAGGAATAAAAACATCCAAGAGCAAACTTATTTCCCCGCGATCTCCTAATCAGGCGAAGTATATTGATACAATTCGTTCCCATGACATGGTGTTTGGCGTAGGCCCTGCGGGAACAGGGAAAACATTTTTGGCCGTAGCGGCGGCGGTTCAAATGTTTCAGGAGGGTTTAATTGAACGTATGGTATTTTGCCGTCCCGCGGTAGAGGCAGGTGAAAAATTAGGGTTTCTACCTGGCGACATGTTAGAAAAGATCAATCCTTATTTGCGACCTATCTATGATGCGCTGAACGAGATGATGCCTGGAGAAGATATTTCCAAGCGCATTGAAAAGGGAGAGATTGAAATTGCTC
The DNA here is from genome assembly GCA_041397885.1 of Alphaproteobacteria bacterium. GTDB lineage: Bacteria > Pseudomonadota > Alphaproteobacteria > Micavibrionales > Micavibrionaceae. Next base: position 19,722 of record JAWKVV010000001.1, read on the forward strand.
CCCTCGCCTTTATGCGGGGCCGAACCTTAAAAAATGCTTTCGTTGTTTTGGACGAAGCGCAAAACACAACATCCATGCAAATGAAAATGTTTTTAACCCGTATGGGAGAAGGCACACGGATGGTGATTACAGGTGATCCATCGCAAATTGATCTACCCCCTGGAACACAATCTGGATTAAAGGAAGCCATGAGTATTTTAAGTCATGTGCCAGAAGTACCGTTTATTCATTTTGACGCCAAAGACGTTGTGCGCCATAAATTGGTAACAAAAATTATTGAGGCCTATGATAAGCATGACTTCCGAAACCGTGGCTAAAAACACGATTGCGCCTGTTATTGATGTTTCTATTCAAGACCCTGAGTGGGAAAAAATTAGGGATATTGAATCAATTGTCCGTACCGCTGCGGCCAAAACGTTAATGTCCGCAATCATCCCTAAATTTGCTTTTGGGCGCGCCCTGGAAATCAGCATGGTTCTTGCCAATGATGATTTGGTGCAGGTTTTAAATCGGGAATACCGAAACAAAGATAAACCAACCAATGTCTTAACATTCGCCAGTTTGGATTCAGAAGATTTTGAAGAGGAATTAATGGTTGATCCCCTGAATTTAGGCGATGTTATTTTATCTTATCAAACAATAGAGCGCGAGTGTAAGGAACAAGGGAAATTTGTCCTTGATCACATGCGTCACCTTATTGTCCATGGTGTATTACATTTGTTAGGTTATGATCATCAGACAGATGACGAAGCCACAGATATGGAAACGTTAGAAATTCGGATTTTGGAGCAATTAGGTGTACAAAATCCTTACACTGACACAGGTTTTCACCTATAATATTTGAATGTTAAAAATGAGCCCTGACCCAGAAGACCCATCAAGTACGAAGCCTGTTGCCAATAGTAATGGCGACGGGGTATCTGCATCCGACCATCAGCAAGACAATAACAAATCTAGCTTATTAGCCAAATTGCGCCATTTGGTGGTAAAACCCAAAAATGATTCTGATGGTTTGCGTGAGGCGCTTGAGGAATATATCGAAGAATTAGAAGACGATAACAACGATAATCCGTCCATTGCAAAGCATGAGCAAGCCCTTATTTCAAATGTTTTAAAGTTGCGCAATACAACGGTGATTGATGTGATGATCCCCAGAGCGGATATTGCCGCCATCGAAGTCAATGCCGATCAACAAGCGCTGATGAGTCTTTTAGCTGAAAAACCCTATAGCCGTATCCCCGTCTATCATGAGACCCTTGATGAAATTTTAGGCACGGTTCATATCAAAGATATTTTATCGATCGTGGCAGAAAAATCAGAATTGAATTTACGTTCGCTTGTGCGCCCTGTCCCGATTGTTTCACCCTCCCTGCCCGTGCTCGATTTATTGTTAAAAATGAAAAACGATAAAAAGCACATGGTGATGGTTATTGATGAATATGGGGGCATTGATGGTCTGGCAACAATTGGTGATGTGATTGAAGCCATCGTGGGTGATTTTGACGATGAATTTGACATTGATGATGATCCGCAGATGATTGAACGCAATGATGGTTCTGTCATTGCAGATTCACGTGTCGATATCGAAGAATTTGAAGATGAATATGGTCAGATTTTTAGCACAGAAGAGCGCGAGGAAGTAGACACACTCGGCGGTCTTGTGGTCTATATCGCAAGCCGTATCCCCGCCCGCGGTGAAGTTATTAAACATGAAAGCGGTATGGTTTTTGAAATCCTGGATGCAGATCAGCGCCGGATTAACTCTATGCGTATTCGTAACATTCCTGTACAAAAACAAGAGGAATGACGTCAGCAAACACACAAAACCGTTTTGTTAAAGCGCTCGGTAGAGCGCCTTTTTTATTGCATTTATCATTCGCCTTAAGTTGTGGCGTTGGACTATCGTTTACGCAGCCCCCCTATGATCTTTGGCCTTTGATTTTTATTTATTTTGGTGGATTTTATATCCTTTATAGTTTTGCAAAAACTAAATTAGCGGCATTCCTTATAGGCTTTTGTTTTGCTATCGGATATTTTATCGCGGGATTAAACTGGATTGGAAATGCTCTTCTGGTTGAGGGCAATGAATATCGTTGGGTTTGGCCATTAGCGGTGATTGCTTTGCCGACCCTGCTCTCTCTCTTTACGGCTCTATATGTAACAATTGCTCATATTCTTTTTGATAAAAGATCGTGGGCGGGTTTTCTAGGGTTTTGCGCTTTGCTGACGGTGTCTGAATGGGTGCGCGGATACGCCTTTAGTGGTTTTCCATGGAACCTTTATGGTTATGGTATTACTAGTTTTTATACGATTGATCAGAGTTTAAGTTTGATTGGTCCTTACGGATTAACGTTGCTGACAGTGATCTGGGGATGCGGCGGCGGATTTTTGCTTTTACAATCCCCGCGATCTTCAAAATTAATCGTCCTTTTGTTTGTTTTAATCAGTCTTGCAGGTCTTTCATTTTATGGATCAAACAGATTAAACGATATTACAGAGTCTAAATTTGTTGCAGACGTTAATCTACATATCGTCCAACCAAATATTGAACAGGCCGCCAAGTGGCAGCCTGAAAAACTGTCCGAAAATTTTGATCGTTTGGTTGAACTTAGCACTTTGGATCATGCCTCTGAAACCAAAAACATTGTGATTTGGCCTGAAACCGCCCTTCCCCCTATCTTTTTAAAAAATTCAGCTATTGATCAACGCCTCTATTATACCCTGGGAGAAAATAGCATTCTTCTTTCGGGTGGATTGGATGTTGATGTCGACACGGATACAGGCATTCATCAGTATCATAACTCTTTGATGCTCTGGCGTGATAGCTTGCCGTCACAGCGGTTATATTCCAAAAGTCATCTGGTGCCTTTTGGTGAGTATATTCCGTTCCAGAAATACATCCCTCTTCCAACCGTAACCAATTTTTCAGGGTTTCAAAAAGGAGGTGGAACGCAGACCATCAGCCTAGAAGGTTTTCCATCTTTCAGCCCCTTAATCTGTTACGAAATTATTTTTCCAAACAAGGCCGTCGACCAACATTCTGGCGCGCGTCCTGATTTCATCCTTGCCATTACCAATGACGGATGGTACGGCGATAGCAATGGCCCCTATCAACATTTTTCCCAAGCCCGTTTTCGTGCCATTGAACAGGGCATTCCCGTTGTTCGTTCTGCCAATACAGGTATTTCAGGGGTTATTGATAGCTATGGCCGCGTTGTTGAAAAAACCAGATTGTTGGAAAGCGATGCTGTTTCAATTGGTCTACCAACAAAACTCCCCACAACAATTTATGGAAAATTTGGAGATTTGATCTTTGGCATTATGATACTTATGGGACTTTTCTTGGCAACTTTACGGGGAATGAAAAACCAGGAAACAGTACAACCTTAAATTGTTTTCTTGCATACAATTGTAGTCTTTGTTATTTTTCGTATTAACGATAATAACGAATTAAGACCATGGGTAATCAGGCCAAAATCAGCTATTCAGAACTTGATCCTCAAAAGGAAAAAGGTCGCGTTAAAGAGATCGATGGTAAGATTGGCGAGCGTTTAAAAGAAATTCGTAAGCGCAAACGCCTCAACCAAAGTGAGATAGCAGATATCCTCGACATTTCTTTTCAACAGTTTCAAAAATACGAAAACGGTAAAAACCGTATCAGTTTTGCAAGTATCCTTGAGTTAAGTGATAAACTGAATATGCCACTTGATTATTTCACGGTAGGTTTAGAGGAACAGGCCGCCCAAGGGCTTTCAGACAATCAACAAGAAGGTTTGGCAGAATACCCCAATAAATTGGATATACCCGCCAAGGAAACCGATGAATTGCTTGATCTTTATTACTCCCTGGAAGATCCAAAGTTGCGTAAAAACCTGCTGAAATTCGTCAAAAGCATGGTTGAAAACCTGAAGGGAAACCCGTCATAATTCCTTGATTTATGAGGTTTTTGCCATTATTGTCCCAGAATATTTTTATTCATAAAACGAAAAAGAAAGCCTTTTTATGTCCGTACAAACAGCCAAAATTCCTGCAATGGAGACACATGCTTTGAACCATACCGCCCTAAAAGATTATACCTTCACCAGTGAATCTGTATCTGAAGGCCACCCTGATAAAATTTGTGATCAAATCTCTGACGCTATCGTTGATGCTTTTTTGGAAGCTGATCCGCAAAGTCGGGTTGCGATTGAAACCGCGGTGACAACAAACTATGTCGGTATTTTGGGGGAATCACGTGGCCCAGACAGCATTACATTAGAAGTGATGGAAGATATTGCGCGGGACGTCATTAAAAAAATTGGTTACGACCAAAAAGGATTTAGCTGGAAAACAGCCCATTTTGATATTCGCGCCCATTCCCAGTCAGGCGATATTGCCCAAGGCGTAGATGCAGAAGGTGCAGGCGACCAAGGAATTATGTTTGGCTATGCCTGTAAAGAAACTGATGTTCTTATGCCTGCGGCCATTCAATACTCTCATGATATTCTTCGCGGTCTTTCTGAAGCACGCCATAATGGAGAATTAAAAGGCAAATTAGGGCCTGATTCAAAATCTCAAGTATCACTGATTTACAAAGATGGCGTTCCTGTAAAGGCATCATCAATTGTTTTGTCAACGCAGCATGTTGAAGGTTTATCACAGAATGATGTGCGTGAGATTGTTCGTCCGTACATCGAAAAGACGCTTCCAGAAGGCTGGATGTGCGATGATAGTGAGCTTTATGTGAATCCTACTGGCCGTTTTGTAATTGGCGGTCCTGATGGAGATGCGGGTCTGACAGGCCGTAAAATTATCGTCGATACCTATGGGGGTGCGGCGCCCCATGGTGGCGGCGCTTTCTCAGGAAAAGATCCGACGAAAGTTGACCGTTCAGCAGCCTATGCGGCGCGTTATGTGGCCAAGAATATTGTAGCGGCAGGCTATGCCGATAAATGCACTATTCAGGTGTCTTATGCGATTGGTGTGGCCAAGCCTATTTCGTTGTTTGTGAACACGCATGGGACAGGTACAGTGCCCGAAGCAGTTTTGGAGCAGGCGATTAATAAATCCATTGATCTGAGCCCGAAAGGTATTAGAACCCATCTAGAGCTGAACAAACCAATTTACGCCCGTACAGCGGCCTATGGCCATTTTGGCCGTGCGCCAGAGGCGGATGGTGGTTTCTCATGGGAAAAAACAGACCTTGTACCAGCTCTTCAAAAAGCGATTGGCTAATACAAATCAAAATTTAGACTGGCGGTTTTACGGACGGCGCTCTGGGCGGGCTTTAACCAAGGCGCGCAAGACTTTGCTTGATGATTTATTGCCGCGTCTATCAGTCACTGAAAAGCAAATCAGTAAAAAGAATGATTTAGATCCCACCTCCCTTTTTGATTTTGAACCGCAAAAAATAATTTTGGAGATAGGATTTGGAAATGGAGAGCATTTAGCCGAGATGATGCGGCGCCATCCTGAAAATGGATATATTGGTGCCGAGCCATTCATCAATGGTATGAGTTCGTTTTTAAAAGATATTCAAGATAGCAAGACAACACAAAACATTCGTGTTTTGATGGATGATGTCATTCCGCTTGTGCAGTCTATAGCGTCAGAAAGTATTGACGAAATTTATGTTCTTAATCCTGACCCCTGGCATAAAAAACGCCATCATCAACGCCGCATTATTAATCAGAAAAATCTCGATCTTTTTTCTAAAATCCTGAAACCTGAAGGACGGCTTATCATGTCCACCGATGTACGGGATTTGATTGAATGGATGGTAACACAGACAAGTCTGCATCCTGATTTTAAATGGCTTGCACAAAAAGCGGATGACTGGCGTGAGCCCCCTCCTGACTGGATACCGACGCGGTACGAAAGTAAGGGGGCAAAAGGTGCAGATAAAATGAATTATCTGTTTTTTGAAAAAATTAATTCGTCAGGAAATTAAAAGCCCCTAACACCGCCTGACGCTTATCCAGATTTGAAAAGTTGGTTTGTTCGAAGTGAGCTTTTAGCTCTTCAAATATTTTTAACCATTGGTCTAAAGGACGGCTTTTCATCATGTCAGTCAATGGGGGTGTGTCAAGAACGGCAGGAAGCGTTTGATTGTGATTGGCAAGTGCAAAAACAAAGCTTTCTATAACCCATAAAAATGTTTTTTCTATATGGTTAAAGGTACTATCTTGCCCTGCCCTTCCCGCTTGATCTGATAGATGATGAATATCTACCCAGTTAAAATTTGGATATTGTTGAAAGAGATCAAGAATAGATTGCGCCGTTTCTAAACCGTTACTATCAATAATTTGTTGTGCTCGCCCAACACTGCCTGCAGCGAGAGCGTTTAAAAGCTGTTTTTGACTGTTGTCGAGGGAATTTCCAATCTGTTTTTCCATCAATTGATTGAGGCAGTCTTCTGCCAAAGGCTCAAAATTCAAGACGCGGCAACGGGAGCGAATGGTTGGGATCATCGCACCCAGGCGATGGACAATAAGAATAAGAAGGGTGTTTGAAGGAGGTTCTTCAAGAATTTTAAGCATCGCGTTCTGAGCATTGCGATTCATGGTATCCGCATCATCAATAATGACAACGCGCCATCCCCCATTCGAGGCTGTCATGCGTAGAAACGGAGCAACTTTTCGTGCTGTTTCAACATCGACAGAATTTTTTTGCGTTCCTTTTTTAGCATCAATGCCCCGTTCGATCGTCAGTAGATCAGGATGTCCGCCTGATGAAACTTTAGAAAAAACAGGGTCATCTGCAGGGATATCAAGCGAGGTTGCCGCCGCAGGCGTATCCCCAAACAGGCTGTCTTGGGCGCTGTCGGGTGTTCCATTTTTTAAAAGATAGCGCGCCAAGCGAAAGGCCATGGTGGCCTTACCTATTCCTTCTTGCCCTGAAAAAATTAAGGCATGGGGCATAGCTCCAGAATTAATAAAATCTAGCAATATTTTTTCGTTAGACGAATGCCCAACAAATAGAGATGAATCGCGGGGCGATAACAATCCTTCAGGTTCTTCTGGTTCATAAGCGTTCGTCCCAAACATGTCGTTGGAAAGTTCATTTTCAACATCTTCAAAATCATCAAACATTGTTACGCAAGCCTTTTTGAAACGATAGAAAATATATGATCGGCAATTGTTTTTTCGTCCGCGGTAGCATCAACAACATCACAACGTTCAGGGTTTTTCGCGGCGATATCCAAAAATCCCTGACGGAGTTTGTTATAAAATTCCAGATTGCCGCGATCATAATGATCTTTGGCGCCGCGTGATTGCACGCGTTCCATGGCTTTTTCGGCGGGCAGATCAAGAATAAACGTTAGATCAGGTTTGTATTTTCCAACAATCTGTTTTTCAAGATTATCAATGAAATCCATACCAAGTCCCTGAAGGTGACTTTGATAAACGCGCGTGGAGTCTGTATAGCGATCACAGATAACAATCTGTCCTTGTTGAAGAGCAGGCGCAATAACCTCTTTAATATGCATTGCCCGCGCAGCAAATAGTAACATTGCCTCAGCCTCAGGAGTCCATTTTCCGCCATAAGTGGGATGGCTAAGCAGACTGCGAATTTCTTCGGCGGCAGGTGTTCCCCCTGGTTCACGCGTTAAGATGATATCATGGCCGTTATCTTTTAAATGACGTTCGAGATGTTTGATCTGGGTTGTTTTACCAACCCCTTCTCCACCCTCAAACGTAATAAAGAACCCTTTGTTCATACCTTAAGATTTGCCAAAAATCATTTGTTCAAATTTTGTGAGTGTCTTTTTAAAGAAACCAACTTCTTCAACATTCCCTGTTGTGAAAAGTGGAAATGTTTTGGAGTCCATCGTTGGAATATTAATAGTTAACGTTCCAATTTCCTGCCCTGTTTTTATAGGTGCAACCAAAGGTGACTTATATTTTAAATCCACTGTAATATTACTTTTTTCAAGCTTGGGAATGGTTAAGCGAACGTCCTCTTGAAGTGCCAAGCCCACGGTTGTTGATTTTCCCATGACAACGGGAGCCTGATCAATTTCCGTGTTTGCTTTTACAAAATCAACATTACTGAAATGATCTAAGCCCCAGTTAATTAAGCGTGCAGATTCATCGGCACGATCCTTTTCGCTTTCTAATCCGTTGACCACAACAATCACCCGGCGCCCATCGCGCTCAGCGGTTCCAATGAGGCCATAACCTGCGATTTCAGTATGTCCTGTCTTCAATCCATCGGCGCCAATGTTTTTATAAAGCAAAGGATTGCGGTTTTGCTGTTTAATATTGTTGTAGGTGTATTCTTTCTCACTAAATAAGGGATAATACTCTGGAAAATCTTTAATTATGGCCTTTGCTAGAATAGAGAGGTCTTGCGCGGTTGAATAATGGTTTGGATCTGGCCACCCACTGGCATTAACAAAATTGCTATTTTTCATGCCAAGCTCATGCGCCTTTTCTGTCATTTTTTGTGCGAAACTGTCTTCTGTTCCAGAAACGCCTTCCGCCAATACAACCGTGGCATCGTTTCCAGATTGGACAATGACGCCTTGTGCCAAATCTTTAACTGTTATTTTTGAACCGAGATCAACAAACATTTTTGATCCTCCCATACGCCAAGCCTTTTCACTCACAGGCAATTCAGTATCCATGGAGATAACACCGTTCTTAATGGCATCAAAAACCATATACATGGTCATAACTTTGCTCATTGATGATGTTGGCATTGGTGCTGTAGCCTCTTTACTCAACAGGCTTTGTCCTGTTTCAAAGTCGATGATGTAGCTCTGTTTAGCAGATGTTTGTTCCGCCTGAGAAGGTTGGACAAAGGCACAAGTTATAAGTAAGGCTGTAAGAATATATAAACGCATAATCTCTTTTCTGGTTTGGGTTTTAAAAAATTTATCTATTAATCAAACACAATTACGGCATTTTTATTGCCGCCTTGGTTTAAAACATCGAGAACACGCCCTGCTTGTTCTCGATTTTCGTAAGGGCCAAGCCGGACGCGATAGAATGGCTTATCATTCACGCGGCTAAAATAGACCTTTGATGGCCCGTATGATGCCATTTGCGAACTAAAATTCAAGGCATTTTGTTCCGAAGAAAAAGCGCCAGCCTGAACATAAACACGCCCTGCCCCCAATGCGGGCGGCAAAGGTGGATTTGTCATTGCAGAAGCATTTAAACTTTCTGTTTGCACAGGGAGAGGTTTACGTAGTGGCACGGGTTGAGAAATGATATTTCCTTCAGGCCCTGTTGTGGCATTTGGAGAGGATAAAGCCACCCGTGTTACAGGTTCTATATTTTGCATGGGTTTTATAGAGGGTTGCGGTAAAGGGGGTGAAGAAGTGTAAGCCCCTTGTGTGGTATTTCCAGACACATACTGTTTTTGAATGGGCGGCAAAGGTTGCTTTTGATTTAAGGCAACTTCATACCCTTTAGTGCTATACCCCTGCTTTGAACGCTCCGCGACTTCACGGCTAGCATCCCCTAAAACCTCAAGTCTGATTTTTGTTGTCCCTTTATCTTTAAATCCCAAAAGGCTCGCCGCCCGTTTTGAAACGTCCAAAATTCTATCCCGCGCAAAAGGCCCGCGGTCATTCACACGCAAAATGACACTGCGCCCATTGGCAAGATTAATAACGCGAATGATACTGGGTAGTTGTAGAGTTCTGTGAGCAGCCGTTAATTCATTTTCGTCAAATATTTCACCATTGGCTGTTCGTTTGTTATGAAAGCCTGGTCCGTACCATGACGCCATTCCTGTTTCGGTATGATTAAAAGTTTCTTTGGGTTGATAGCGCCGCCCTTGAATATCATAACTATTCCCAACTTTATAGTGGCCGACATTATCTGTTTCATCGCCTGGAAAGGGAATTTGTTTAGCCACATGGGCCGCATAACGCGCTTCCGAACAGGCAGAAAGAAGACTGATTGCCATTACACACAGAAATAGGTTTGATATTAGATTGTGTTTCATAAAGGGTAATTACCGCGGGAGTTTTATCTTGAAAGGCTATCCGCCAAAAGGCCTACTGATGTTGCAAAATATGTTGAACGATTCCAATCCATAATAGTTTGATAGTTATTATAGACGATATAAGCTTCCCCGCCTAGCCCGTCTGGTGCCACAATGGAAGCCATCATGTTTTCTTGGGGTAGAGCCGTCCCATCAAGTTTTTTAACCCCTAGTGATGCCCAATAGGATATTGGTTTTTGGATTTTGGGCGTAATCATATTTTCTGGAAAAGATCGTGGTAAGGTAACCCGCCGCCCCCATCTTTGCCCTGTTTTCCAACCATTTTTCTTCAGATAATTGGCGGTTGAAGCAAAAACATCCTTTTTTGTCCCCCAAATATCACGCTTTCCATCACCATTGCCGTCAATAGCGTAAGAATTAAAGCTTGAGGGCATAAACTGGTTTTGCCCCATGGCCCCCGCCCAAGACCCCTTCATACGGTCCACCGTAATATGACCCGCATCAATGATTTTCAGGGCATTCATAAGCTCAGCCGTAAAAAACTCCGCCCGGCGTCCCTCCCAAGCCAGTGTCGCCAAAGCGGGGATCACATTAAATCCCCCTGTATTTGAGCCAAAATTTGTTTCAATTCCCCATAAAGCCACAATAAATTCTTTAGGGACGCCGAATTGATTCTCGACATCCTGCAGAGCGCCTGCGTTATCCTTTATCAATTGTCGTCCTTTATTGATGCGCTGAGCGTTGACAATCATCTCCTTGTACTGAGCAAAGCTTCGTTTGTTTTCAGGCTGTTTTTTGTCCAGATCGATGACTTTTTGAATAGGAGTGATGCCATTTAAAGCGGCATTAATTGTATTTTGAGAGATTCCCTGTGAAGCGGCCTGCTGACGAATGCCAGATAACCAACGGTTAAAATTTTGTGTTGTTGCAAATGCAGGTGCAGAAATTGCTGTAAAAACAATGAATAATATGACTTTTTTAAAGTTATGCATGAACATTATTTTTGCTATTTTAGACTCAGTAAGCCTACTTTAAAGCACTCTGGATCAAGAAAGAAGGCTTTTGCCCAAAAATTAAACTGAAAAATATCAATAAGGGCTTTACTCAATGAAACTGTTTGAGTAGTTTGCCTCAGTTATATAACCGCATAGCTTTTAGTACGGATGAGTGGCAGAGCGGTTGAATGCACCGGTCTTGAAAACCGGCGAGGGTGCGAGCCCTCCGTGAGTTCGAATCTCACCTCATCCGCCACTAAACTGTATCATTCATAAAAATGCAGATAAAATATCGCCGCGCCACCATAGAAGATTTGCAGTCTTTGCACTCTATGGAAATTCTTGTTTTTCCCAAAGAACAATATCATACAACCCCGCGCAGGCAGTATCGCTATATTCTCACCAAAGCTAATGCGGAAATTTGGGTGGCCGAACAGGATAAGATTGTGATTGGTGCTGTTGTTATTTTCTTTCGCAAAAACTCATTTTTTGGACGGCTTTACTCTCTGGCCGTTCATCCAGATTATAGAAATTTAAGCATTGGAAAAAATTTGTTTCTAAAGGCTGAAAAAGTGATAAAAAGTAAAAATCTTATAGGTTTAATTTTAGAAGCCAGGGCGGATAATAAACAACTCTCTTCCTTTTATAAAAAGTTAGGGTGTGTGCAAGTGAGGACAATAGATAATTATTACCCAGATACTTGTGAAGCTTTGAAATTCAAAAAAACTTTCTAGGATATTTATACTTCATTATTCGGAGCAAAATTGACAAAGTATCTTATCGTCACTGATTCATCGGCGGTTATTTCTTCCCAAGAAGATCATGAAATCATTTCTCCATCAAAATACATTCGCAATCTTATAACAACCAATGGCGATGCCCACAAGGCCCGTCCTAAGGTAATCAACCTCTGTAATAATTTTGATTATCTGGGTAAAGGATATTATATATCCCTTCTGGCCGAAGCACGGGGAATGGGATGCGTGCCCCATATATCGAACATTGTTACCCTGAATTGGAAGCGCAATTACGAATTTGCCTTACCCGAACTTAATATCTTGTTGAATAAAACATTCAATGAGCCAGGGGAAGAACCACTGACACGAACTTATATGGCCTATTTTGGCAGGCATGAAAATCCAAAACTGGAGCCTGTTTGCCGCCGTCTTTTTGATTTGTTTCGCTTCCCTGTTTTAAGTTTTGAAATCAAATTCACCTCTAGCAAAAAATGGAGCATTGAAAAAATTGATTCTGGTTCCATTTCTTCGCTGACGGAAAAAGGTTTGGAAAATTTTCATGACGCACTTGGAAGATTTACAGGATCAGCATGGAGAATGACATCCTCTAACAAAAAAACTGAGCGTTACTGGATTGCCATTTTACATGATCCAAATGATAAACAGCCCCCCTCAAACAAAGCTGCCCTTAACAAATTTATAAAAATTGGCAAGCAAATGGGGATATGGGTTGAGTTAATTACAAAGCAAGATTTTTCAAGCTTATTGGAATATGACGCCCTGTTTATACGCGAAACAACGGCGATTAATAATCACACCTATCGCTTTGCAGCCAAAGCAGAATTGGAAGATATTCCTGTTGTAGACGATACGCAGTCTATTATTCGCTGCTGTAATAAAGTTTTTCTTTACGAGTTATTGCAAGCCAAGAAAGTGCCTGTTCCCAAGACCATCTTCATTGATAGGCATCAAAAACTAGAACAGATTGAAGGCCTTGAATTTCCTTTAGTGATAAAAATTCCAGACGGGTCTTTTTCTCATGGGGTGTATAAAGCCAAAGATATGGATCAGTTTAAAGAAATTTCTACTCAAATCTTAAAAAAGTCAGAAATTATTTTATGTCAGGAATTTGTTGAATCAGATTTTGATTGGCGTATTGGTGTTCTTGACGGAAAGGCCATATTTGCCCTGAAATATTATATGGCCGTAGGCCACTGGCAAATCTATAACCATGCCGCAAAAAGCAAGTCCAAAAAAGAAGGGTCACACGAGGCCGTTACTTTGGATGAAGTCCCGCAGAATATTATAGAGGTGGCAACCAAAGCCGCAAATTTAGTTGGCAAAGGGTTTTATGGGGTTGATTTAAAGCAGCGTAAAGATAATGGGCAAGCCATAATTATTGAAGTCAACGACAACCCCAGTCTGGAAACTGGTGTTGAAGATATGTTGTTGGGAGATGAACTTTACCGCATGATCTTACAACATTTGGTTCGGCGGATTGAGGCCAAAGCCTGATTTATTTTACTATTCTATAGTCTTCAGTTTCTTACCAATATCAAGACAGGCCGTGCGGATATTATCTGAATATAATCGCGGCAGAGAATATGTTTTACGGGTATGGGCCATATTCAAGACAAAACTGTCAATAACGTCGGGTTTTGTATTTTTTAATCGTCCTGCGCCATATCCTTCAATGACCCATTTGGCGATATCACCAACAGCCGTTCCAAACCCTGCCCCCAGATTGTAAATACCTGGCTGTGGATCTCGTAGAATGATATTTAACCAGTCTGTAAAAATAGAAACAGGTAAGAAATCCCGTTGTGTTTGGGAACTCATGTTAAATGTGATTGTCCCGCTTTCTTTTAAATTTTTAAGCATGACCCCCAAAAATGTAGGCCGTGGTTGGTTGGGATTATACTCAAACCCGAAAATATTACTCAGTCTCAGAATTGTGACATGATCAAAATTCTGCATCAAGTCTTCCTCAATAAGATGCTTGGCATGGCCGTAAGGCAACATGGTTTTATGGGGCGGTGTTTGTTCCAAAAATTCAGCAGGATCTTCTGGTATTCCATAAACTGTTCGTGAGCTGAGCATGATATAGGCTGCTCCCCTCTCCTTGGCGATGCGGGCATATTTGTGGTCTAGGTTGCTGAAACTGCCATCCCTCACCCGGGGCTCCGTTGCAAAATTAATCACAACATTGGCGTTATGAGGCCAATTTCCTGCTAATAGAGCCTTCTCATGACCTAGGGAATAGTGTTCAACGGTATTCTCAGCCGTATGGATAGCATTTGCCAAAAATGATGATTGTCCGATAAAAAGTGCCTTCATAGTCCTTCATTACTATTTTATTGTAAGAATGTCATCCTAGGAAAAATGCTTCATTTTCTTGACATGTAGGCTCTATCCTGTATATTGCCGCATCTTAAGAGGAATCGCTTTGTAAGTTTATCCTCTAACACATTGATATTTATATAATTATTAGGATTCGAAAAATGTTTGCAGTGGTACGCACAGGCGGAAAACAGTATAAAGTGGCTCAAAAAGACTATCTTGAAGTGCCTAAAATGGATGTAGAAGCGGGTAAAATCGTTGATTTGGAAGTCATCATGACCTCTGATGGCAAAACCGCAGATATGGGAAAAAGCGGTGCAAAAGTAACTGCCAAGGTTCTTGAGCATGTACGTGCAGACAAAATTGTGGTATTTAAGAAGAAACGTAGACAAGGTTATCGCCGTACTGCTGGCCACCGTCAGGATATGACAGTGATCGAGATTACAGATATCAAAGCTGCATAAGAAATTAATAAAAAAATTAATCTGGAGGACATTTAGATGGCACATAAAAAAGCAGGTGGTAGTTCAAGAAACGGTCGTGATTCAGCAGGTCGTCGCCTTGGTGTTAAAAAATATGGCGGTGAAGCCGTTAATGCAGGAAACATCATTATCCGCCAACGCGGTACAAAATATGCAACAGGTAAAAATGTTGGTATTGGTAAAGATCATTCAATCTTTGCTTTGATGGATGGTTCTGTGTTGTTTTCAAAAGGTCGTGGCGGAAAAGCGATTGTGAACGTTGTTCCAGCAAACGACCAAAGACCATTGGCGGCTGAATAAGCCCACTAAGAATAATAATTTTTAGAGGGGAGTTTTGCTCCCCTTTTTTAATGCGTAATAGATCAGGCAATGAAATTTTTAGATCAAGCAAAAATATATATTAAGAGTGGCGATGGAGGATCGGGCTGCGTTTCTTTTCGCCGTGAAAAATATATTGAACGGGGCGGGCCGAATGGGGGCAATGGCGGCCGTGGCGGTGATATTGTATTCGAAGCCCATAGCGATCTGAATACCTTAATTGATTTTCGGTACACACAGCATTTCCGCGCGCCAAATGGTAAAGGCGGTGCAGGTCGTGATATGACGGGCGCAAAGGGTGATGACCTTGTCATTAAAGTGCCCGTGGGAACAGAAATTTTAGATGACGATAAAGAAACCGTTCTGGCCGATATGACCGAAGAAGGGCAGCGAATTGTTTTTCTTAAAGGTGGTGATGGTGGTTTTGGGAATGCTCATTATAAAAGCTCAACCAATCAGGCTCCGCGTAAATCAACACCAGGATGGCCAGGAGAGGAACGTGATGTTTGGCTTCGGCTTAAGTTAATTGCCGATGCGGGATTGGTAGGATTGCCAAATGCAGGAAAATCTACTTTTCTGGCGACTGTTTCTCAAGCAAAACCCAAAATTGCCGATTACCCGTTTACAACATTGCATCCTAATTTAGGTGTGGTTAAAGCAGGAGAATATAGTTTTGTGATTGCGGACATTCCAGGTTTGATTGAAGGCGCACATGAGGGGCATGGATTGGGTGATCGCTTTTTAGGGCATGTGGAGCGCTGTTCCGTCTTGTTACATCTGGTTGATATCACGCAAGATGATATTGCAAAAAATTACAAAACGATTCGTAACGAATTAAAGTTATATAGCCCCCTTCTCGCCAAAAAAGCTGAAATTATTGCCCTGACAAAAATTGATTCTCTAACGCAGGAAGAGACTGAAGAAAAGGCGAGGACCTTTGAAAAAGAAACAGGTAAAAAACCGATGGTTATTTCCGCCGTAGCCGCCAAAAATATAGATCAAGTTCTTTATCAATTAGCTGATATTATCAAGGTGAAGAAAAACGAAGATTAAGAACATGACACCTGCGACGCTTATTCAATCCTCTAAACGCATCGTTATAAAAATTGGTTCAGCCTTAATGGCAGACGAAAAATTAGGCACAGCACGTCAGGATTGGCTGAACACACTCGCTCAGGACGTTGCTGCCTTGGTTGATCCGTTAAGAGGTTTTAATTGTTTCTTCTGGTGCGATTGCTTTGGGACGCAAAGCATTGGGTATTGATTATACAGACCGCCCCTCTTCCATTTCCTTGAAAAAAAACAAGCCGCCGCGCTTGATGGAAATATCGAGATGTCAAAGCCTATGCCAAAGCCTTTTGAACCTTTTTGGTTTGCAAAGCAGCTCTCGTTCTCCTCAGTCCCAAGGATGCCGAAGAACGCCAACCCCATTTAAACGCCTGGCAGCCTTGCTAACGTTGATGTCACACAAATCTATCAGGATCATCAATACCGAAAATGACACGGTGGCGACAGCCGAAATTCCGCTTTGGCGACAATGACCGCCTAGCGGCCCGTGTAGCGCAAATGATTGAAGCAGACTTGCTGATCAGTTTTCAACAACCGATGGAGTTGCCTACGGCAGATCCCACACCAAGACAATACAGCAAAACATATTGATTTGGTTGAAAGTTATTCTGACGATCTTATGAAACTGGCAGGTGATGCACCTGCGGGGCTGAGTACGGGCGGCATGAAAAGCAAAATTGATCGCCGCGCGCATCGCAACGACAGCGGGCGTTCATATGATGATTGCGAGCGGCAAGATTAATCACCCACTAGAGGCGCTTCAAAAACCAAACCAAGGCCACAATTTTAAAGCACGGACAAGCCCGTGAGCGCCCGTAAAAAATGGATTTCAAGCCACGTCAAAGCCATGGGTAGTTTGATCATTGATGGCGCCATTAGGCTTTGCAGTCTGGTAAAAGCCTTCTACCTGCAGGTGTTGTCAAAGTATCTGGAGAATTCGAGCATGGCGACCCTGTGGAGATTATGGATAAAAACATACATAAACTCGCCATGGGGCTTATAACCTATAGTGCCAATGAATCCCGCTTAATTCTAGGACATAAAAGTGGAGATATTGCCGATGTTTTGGGTTATTCACGCGGGGATGAGTTGATTCACCGCGATAATTTGGTCTTGCAGTAATCTCTAATCTGTCATCCTGAGCAACGCGAAGGATCCTATACTTAATAATAGCTTCAAGATTAATGCCGTTGCTCAGAATGACAATAAGGTTTTATATGCGTACCGACACACACAGACAATCTATCTAAAAGATTATACGCCGCCGCCCTATAAGGTTGCGCATACAGGTTGTCTTTCAATATTTTTGATGGCAAGACCATCGTCACATCTAAACCCAATACACCACAAACAACGATATAAAGAAGCAGCACCGTTATTTTTAGAAGGCGAAAATTAAAACTTGTCTTGCAAATTAGATGGTAAAGAAGTTCAGCCTAAAACTTCTGAAAAAGGCTTAACACTGCGCCTGCCCTGGAAAGATATTTTTGCAGCAGAAATCGTGACAGAGATTTGCCCTGAAAAAAATACAGCGCTTGAAGGATTATACTATTCTGGGGAACCTATTGCACACAGTGTGAGGCGCAAGGATTTCGCAAAATCACATGCAGACCGTCCTGACGTTATGGCGACATTCAAGGTTACAGTTGAAGCCGATAAAAATCATGCCCTGTTCTCCTATCCAATGAAATCTAGTCACTCTGGTGATGCCAAGACAGGCGTCACTTTACAGTCTGGGAAGACCCTACTTCCAAAAGGATGTTACCTTTTTGCGCTTGTTGCAGGGGATTTGGAACGTGTATCAGTAAATTTTGACAATCAGGAACAGACGTTGAAAAACTGCACATTTACGTCAGCCAGGGGACGAAACCCAATGCGCTCACGCCATGGAATCTTTAAAAAAATCTATATGAAATGGGATGAGGAAGTTTACGGCCATGAATATCAATATAGTATTTTTAATATTGTTGCAAGTGAGTGATTTTAACATGGGGGCAATGGAAAATACTTCTTTGAATATTTTCAATACAGCCCTTGTTTTAGCTCAACAAGAAAACGGCAACAGATACAGATTATATACACGTTGAAAGCGTTATTGCGCATGAATATTTTCACAACTGGACAGGAAACCGCGTAACTTGCCGAGATTGGTTTCAACTTTCGCTCAAAGAAGGGTTAACCGTTTTTTTAGGGTCAGAGTTTTTCTGCGGATATGAATTCACCAAGTGTGCAGCGTATTGATGACGTAACCCATCTTCGCCGTTCCCAGTTTCCCGGAGTATTCTCCCTTGCCCATCCTGTGCGTCCTGAAAGCTATGTTGAAATTATGCTTCTACACCATGACAGTGTATGAAAAAGGCGCGGAAGTGATCCGTATGTTCCGCACTTTGTTAGGTTCGGAAACCTACCGTAAAGCTACTGATCTCTACTTTGAACGCTTTGACGGGAAAGCCGTCACCATTGATGATTGGGCACAGTGCATGAGCGATGCCAGTGGTATGGATTTAGATCAATTTAAGCTGTGGTATTCATGACGGGAACCCCTGAATTAAAGCCTCAGTAAATATGATAAAGCTACAAAAACCTATGAATTAACATTAGAACAAACTATCCCTGATACTGGTCAAAGCCACAAAAAACCAATGCATATCCTGTGCTTTTGGACATGGGCGAAATGGCGATGACATGATACGAAAACATAAATTCTTCATCTTCAAAAGAAAACAAAGTTTTTAAATTTGAAAATATTGGAGCTAAACCTGTACCCTCTATTCTACGAAATTTTTCCGCTCCTGTATGAAATTGACCACCGATTTAACGAATAAAGATTTACGCTTTTTAATGGTACATGACAGCGATGGTTTCAACCGTTGGGAAGCGGAGTCAAAAAATTTTATTTGAACGTCATCAACAAAATGATAGATGACAACACGACTGAAGCGCCCCAAGACTTTTTTAGAAGCTATTGGCCTTATATTGGAACAGGCCAAAAATAGTACAGCGAATCGTGCTTTATTGGCACGAGCACTAACCTTCCAGATATTTCGATTATTGCACAAACGCGTGATGTTGTTGACCCTAGTGCCATTGATAAGGTTCGCTCTGCCCTTCAGAAAGCCGTTAAATCAGCTCGTAAAACAGCATAATATTTATGAACTCTGTGCAGGATGTGAGGATTTTAGCATCACTCCTGCGGCCATGAGACGCCGCGCCCTGCGTAATACATTGTTAGAGTATTTAGCGGCGACAGAGGTACGGGCTGCGCTAAGCTTGCCACAATGCATTACGAAACAGCGAATAACATGACAGATAAAATGGCGGCGCTTGTGGCTATCATTCCCAATAAAAATGCGGATCGTGATGGAATACTCGATCATTTTCATGAACAATTTAAAAATTACAAACTTGTTATGGATAAATGGTTTAGCGTTCAGGCCTCGGCCAGCCGTGACGATATTTTTGATCAGCTGGAATGGTTGAAAGCACACCCTGATTTTTCCATGACCAACCCGAACCGCGTGCGCTCCCTCTATGGAGCGTTTGCGATGAATAACCCCGTTGCCTTTCATGATAAATCTGGTCGCGGGTATGAGTTCTTAAAAGACGCCATTATCGAATTAGAAAACGCTATAAATCCCCAAATTGCCGCGCGGATGGTTACCCCTCTTCGTGAATGGAAACGTTATACACCGAACCAGACAGAAAAAATGAGAGGCAGCCTTGCAAGAAATTGCAGATCTCGAGAACCTTTCTCCTAATGTCTTCGAGATCGTTACAAAAACCTCAATAGCTAACTTTGACCAGCAATTTGGCGTGCCTGTTTGTGGCATTGACGAGGTGGGCCGCGGACCTTTGGCGGGGCCCGTTGCACCGGCATACATGTTATTCCTGAAGAAAATCTAGATAATCCAATATGGCAAAATACCAAACAGCAAAGAATTTCACCCTTGAGCTTGGAAAAGCTTTTGAACCTATTAAGGAGCTATGCGTGTGGAATTGCAGAAGCCACGTGTCAGGAAATAGATCAGCTTAATATCCATCATGCGACATTATTGGCCATGAAACGGGCGTATCTCTCCATGTTGTCATTCCGACGGAGCGAAGCGATTGGAGGGATCTTATCTGTTGATGGCCATTTAAGATCCCTCGACTGCTCGGGATGACATTTTAGCTCTAATTGATGGTAAATTTGCTCCCAAAATAGCCTGTAAAACACAGACTGTTATTAAGAGTGATAATCTTTCTCTTTCCATTGGCGCTGCGTCCATTCTCGCCAAGGTAACGCGCGATAGATTGATGGCACAGCTTCTTCGTATTCACCCTCATTACGGTTGGGATAGAAATGCAGGTTATGGTACCAAGATACACATGGAAGCTTGAAAACCCATGGCATTACCCCGCATCATCGGCTTTCCTTCGCTCCCTGCGCGGCCATAAAAAAGCAAGCATAACTTTAACTTGTTCTTCTAGTGTTCTGACTCTAAACAATTTTTTCTATTTTTATACTTGACGGCGACTCGCCAATGACTCATGATTCCTCCTTAAATTTAAAGAGGAATTTTAAATGTCGAGTCCAAAATCAAAAAAATCCACAAATAAAATGAAGACGCCCAAAATCAATACAATCACCAAAGGAGATTGTATTGAGGTACTAAAAGCGACGCCAAAGGGTTCTGTGGACATGATTTTTGCAGACCCTCCCTATAATCTTCAGCTTGGGGGTGATTTACACCGCCCTAATAATACAAAGGTCGATGCCTGTGACGATCATTGGGATCAATTTGAAAGTTTAAAAGCTTACGATGATTTTACGCGGCAATGGCTTGCCGCCGCCCGTGAAACATTAAAAGACGATGGCTCTATATGGGTTATTGGATCGTACCACAACATTTTCCGCCTTGGTACAATATTGCAGGATTTAGGGTATTGGATTCTTAATGATGTTATTTGGCGTAAATCAAACCCGATGCCGAATTTTCGGGGTAAACGGTTTACCAACGCCCATGAAACTATGATTTGGGCCGCAAAGTCGAAAGATTCAAAATATACATTCAACTATGATTCAATGAAGGCACTAAATGAAGATCTTCAAATGCGGTCTGACTGGTTTATTCCTCTATGTACGGGGGGCGAGCGTCTAAAAGATGATAATGGTGAAAAGGCTCACCCAACCCAAAAGCCTGAGGCGCTTTTGCACCGCGTTATCCTTTCTTCAACCAAACCAGATGACGTGGTCTTGGACCCCTTCTTCGGAACAGGCACAACGGGTGCCGTTGCCAAAAAACTAGGCCGTAATTTTATTGGGATTGAGCGAGAAGATTCCTATATCAAGGTGGCACAAAAACGTCTTGATGGGATCACACCTTGCGATGAAAGTTCTATTGCCCTTGTTCAAAAACGTGAAGAAATGCGCATTCCGTTTGGCTGGCTTCTTGAACATGGTTTGTTAGAACCTGGCACCCAATTGCAGGATGCCAAAGGGCGCAATAAAGTTAAAATCGCGGCAGATGCCAATATCAAAACAACGGAAGGCAGTCACCGCGGTTCTATTCATAAAGTCGGTGCCGCTGTGCAGAATGCCCCTTCATGTAATGGTTGGACATACTGGCATTACAAAGAAAATGGCAAGTTGATACCCATTGATAACTTGCGACAACAGTTACGGGGTAAGATTGAGGCAACGTCTATGGATGCTTCAATCCCGAAAAACACAACATTTCAATAAAATCCGAAATTGTTGTGCTTGGTTTATTGCTGCGAATGATTTATCATAATTATTGTAATTCCAACTCTTTTTCTTTATAAAAATTTCATGAATTCACTTTTTAAAACAATTACAAGCTCAAAAGGCGTGCAGGAAAACGTTGTGTCCTTCACACAGACGGTTCAGCCCAAACAACAAAAAATCATAATAAATGGTCTGGAGCTCCAGATGCTGATTGGTACTTTAGAGCATGAGATAAATCAAAAACAGCGCGTGATAGTCGATATCGAGCTTGATGTTATCCCTAATACAAAGTGGCGTGAAGATGATTTGAACAATGTTGTTTCTTACGCCGATATCATTACAGATATAGAATTACTGGCGGCACAAAAACATATTCACTTGGTTGAAACTTTTGCAGAAATGATCATTGAAAAATGTTTTGAAAACCCCAAGATTGTTGCTGCAACAGTGGGGGTTCAAAAACCCGACATCATTGATAACGTCGCCTCAGTGGGCGTTAAGATAACGAGATCAAAAGTTTAATTAGAAATCAAAGCTTGTAAGCAGGCGCGTTTCATTGATATCTTCAAAAATATCAATGCCGTCTAGATTTCCAAACATGATGGCGCGCATATAACCGTCTGCCCCTTTGGTTTCCCCTTGATAAGCTCTGAAGGTAATTCTGATACGGGCGAAAGCTAAACGCTCGTACTTTTTGTCTTTTAGTTCATGAGGAATCTTAATCGGATTATATTTTTGTTGAACAATATAGGCCTGTGCAACGTGTTCATCAAGTTTCACAAAATCAAACGTAAAGGGTTTGCTTAAGATTAAAATGATGTTCTTGGGATAGAATTCAAGATCGTAATTTGTATCGCAAATCTTTTCATTCGCTAAATTACCGCCAATCTCAATCCGTCTTAAATCAAGGAAAGCGGTATCGTTTATTAGAGGAAATCCCTTTTTTTCATGGCTGTAACGGCCTAAATCGACGGGAACAATGACCTTGATTTTGTCTGAAAAACTATCCTTGCTGTGTTTAAGCATGTCGCGGCCAGCCTGACGAATGCGAAGCCATTCAAAATCATCGCTGTAAAACTGCTTATAGATTTCACATTCGTTGATGAGCAGATAATTATCAATGGCTTTATCCTGATTTAAATCCAGAGCATTCTTTTTCCAGTAAAGCTTGGATAAATTTTCAACGGAAGATATTTGGTAGTCATTGGCGTGCTTATCCTCAATGACTGTAATTTCAGCGTCTTCAGGGATATTTAAATCAAATATATCTTGTTTATCATCTGTTGGAGTAACCTTCTCATCAAAGGTAACAGTTTTTCCTGCGGTATATTCGCCAGTGCCGAGAACGTCCTGCGCTTTCACTATGGTAGGAAAGCCACTAAGCAGGACAAAGGCACATAAGAGGTATAAAAACTTCATTTAAACAGTTTAAATCTTTCTTTGTAAAATAACAAACTTTTGTTTTATTTCATAAGTTTAGCAACTTTAAAAAACAATGTGGGAAGCCCCAAATCCTTAATTTCCAATGATCTCACCCAAAAATGGTCTTTTTCAGGCGAAATTAATGTATTTTGGTGTGATCCTTCGTAAATATCCAGTTTTAAATCAAAATGGGTGAACGAATGTAAAACGGCCAATTTAGAATTTTTGAACCCTTTTGGCGGTCTTGAGGGAAGTTTTTCTAGCCATTCACTCGTTGGCAACCCCAACATACCGCCGAGCATTTTCTGTTCCCCCCGCCGTTCAAAAAGAACCTCACCATTATCATTTGTTATCCAATAAACCCGTCCATATTTTTGAGGTTTTAATCCTTTTGGTTTTTTACGGGGAAGCGTTTCGGCAATCCCCTGAGCCTTCCCCAAACACATATCTTGAACAGGGCATAAAGAACATTTGGGTGATTTAGGTGTGCAAATTGTAGCACCTAAATCCATTAAACCCTGAGCGTAGTCACCTGGTCTATCCTCTCGCCCATCACTCAACCCTGCCGCTAAGTTTTTGAGAGAGGCTTTGCTGTCGGGCAGCGGTTGAGTCATGGCATAAATTCGGGCCATAACACGCTCAATATTCCCATCAACAACATTTGCGGGTTTATTAAAAGCAATGGCGCGGATTGCCGCACTGGTGTACCCCCCTATTCCTGCAAGCTTTTCCAATTCCTTTTGATCTTCAGGAAATATGCCTTTTAAATCTCCACTTACCATTTGTGCACATTTATGAAGGTTGCGCGCCCGTGCGTAATACCCTAAACCCGCCCATTCATGCATGATGTCATCACGGGTTGCCTTCGCCAAATCATGAATAGTTGGCCATTTTTCAATGAATTTTTGAAAATAGGGTCCAACTGTGGCAACCGTTGTTTGTTGCAACATAATTTCAGACAGCCAGACGTAATAAGGATTAGGCTTCTTTCCCGTTGCCGCCCGCCACGGCAAAACGCGTTGGTGCCTATCGTACCAACTTAATATTTTTTTACGGAAAGTGTCAATCTCGGGCTTGTTCATCTTGTTCTGTTGTTTTGAAACTGCCATAGTGTGCTTTATGTGTGCCCTAAAATTAATTTCGACCGCTGTCCCTAAAGTCACGGACAAAACCTTTAAGCGTAAATATATCGCTTTGGGACGGATTGTCACGCACTGGAAAGATATTATGGGTGAAAAAATGGCCGCCTATGCTCAACCCTTGAAAATCCACTACCGCAAGCCCAAAAAACCAGGAGACAAACCTGAAGCCACGTTGGAAATAGCGGCTTCTTCTGCTCATGCGTCTCTTCTTATCATGCAAAAAGGGTTGTTGTTGGAACGCATCAATCAAATTTTTGGTGAAAGATGGGTCAGTGATATCAAGTTTGTTCACACTCCCGCGAATAACGGTGAAAAGCCTAAAAAACAAACAAAACCCTTGACCGAAGACGAAAAAAACAGTTTATCCCAGATGTTGGAAATGGTAGAAGATCCAGCAATTAGGGAACGCTTGGAAAGAATGGGCGCTTCTTTATTCCAGGATTTAAAATCATAAAAGGATTGATGGAAAATGAAAGTTGCAGCTATTACCCTTCGTAAGGGAAATGTAATGGAATATAACGGCAAGTTGATGCTTGTGACCGCGCATGAAATTATGCAGCCAGGAAAAGGCGCTTCGGTCATTCAGCTTGAAATGCGGGATGTGCGCACAGGAAACAAAGATAATGTACGCTTTAGAACGCAGGAAATGGTGGAGCGCGTTCGCCTAGAGCAGAATGAGTTTCAGTATCTTTATAATGATGGTGAAAATTATACATTCATGAACACTGAAACTTACGAGCAGATTAACGTTGCAAAAGATATTATTGGCGACCCTATTGTTTTTCTACAAGATGGCATGAATGTCACGATCGAAACTTTTGAGGGAGAGCCTTTGGGTGTTCAACTTCCCGACTTTGTGACAATGGAAATTGTGGAGGCTGAACCTGTTGTTAAAGGACAAACCGCAACCACATCTTACAAACCAGCTATTCTTGAAAATGGCGCAAAAGTTATGGTCCCCCCCCATGTTGGAAGTGGTGTGCGTATTGTGGTGCGTACGGAAGATGCTTCCTATGTTGAGCGCGTGAAAGATTAAATATGGCCGCCTTATCTCCTATTATGACGGTGATGGTGAGGGCCGCTGAAAAAGCGGGCCGTAATCTGACGCGCGATTTTGGCGAAGTAGAAAACCTGCAAGTCTCTCGCAAAGGGCCTGCCGACTTTGTAACAGCGGCAGATAAACGGGCAGAGGAAATTATCTTTGAAGAGTTGAAAAAAGCCCGCCCAGATTATTCATTTCTGATGGAAGAAAGCGGCGAAGTGAAGGGAAATGACGGTGAAAACCGTTGGATTATTGACCCTCTCGACGGCACACATAATTTTATGCATGGGCTGCCCCATTGGTGCGTTTCCATTGCCTTGGAAAGCAAAGGACGTATCGAAGCAGGCGTGATTTACGACCCAATCAAGGAAGAGGTTTTCCGGGCAGAACGCAGTGGCGGCGCGTTTGTGAACGGTACGCGGATGCGTGTATCAGGACGAAATCAATTGGAAAGCGCAACAATTGGTTTTGGTTCGGCTTATCTTGATAAAGCCAAGCAAGCGAAATTCATGGCAGAACTGAATGCTGTTTCGAGCGTAGCACCAATGGTCCGGCGGTTTGGTGCAGCGGCCCTTGACTTATCTTATGTGGCTGCAGGCCGTCTGGATGGATTCTGGGAACGTGGACTAAAACCATGGGATGCGGCAGCAGGCGTTTTGATGGTCAAGGAATCTGGTGGTTTTGTCAGTTCAATTGATAATGAAGATAATGTTGTTTACAGCCAGAATCTTGTCTCAGGAAACCAGTCTGTCTACAGTGATTTACGCAAGATATTGAAGGCCTAAAAACTGCCATAAACAGGATATAAGTTCAAAATAATGAAAGCAGGTTTTTATCTTTTTATTATTTTGATTGTTGTTTCACCTTTATGTTTTGCGCAAGAAAAAGGGTATGTTCCCCCTCCTCTTTTTGCGGAGCCGCGTGATCCCCCTCCTCGCCCTAAAACGCCTGAAACGCGAATGCCCATGTTGTCAAAGGAAGTTGAAAATTTGGATAGCGCCATTGATTCACAAGAATTGCTGATTAAACCCAGAGTCATTCCTGCAGAACCCGCCGAGACAAAGCCCGTCATTCCGCCCCGTAAAGAAACAAAGAAAGCTCCTCCGCCAACATCTTTCGCCGCACCGTCTCCTTCTGATAATTCTAAGGGTGTTGTAAAAGGGCCTAAAGTGATGCCCGCGGTCAAAAAACAGGATGTTGATACTGAAATCCTATTTAAAGATCAAAACCCGCAAACTCAGAACATATTGGAACGTGTCCAACCAACCCCTATTCAGACAGAAAAACAAACTCAGGAAGATCATGAGCGGCAGGTAGAGGAAGAGAATGGCGATAAGCCCTCTTTTGATAACCCTGAAATGCATAAAATGACCCTGACTTACAAAAATGGTCAGTCAAAGCTGAGTGAAGCCTATAAAGCCAATCTCGGGGACTCCGTCGTACCAGCTCTTAAAAATAACAAAAATTTACATATTTATATTGAATCTTATGCGAGCCCTCAGGCAGGTCAGTTAAATGGAGATCGCCGCCTAGCCCTTTCACGGGCGATGAATCTCAGATCCTTTCTTGTAGAGCGAGGTGTTGAGTCTGAGCGAATCAATGTCAGATCATTGGGTGCAATGACGGATATAAAGCCGCTAGATCGGCTTGAAATTACCGTTGAACCTTAAAATCTAACTGCTTTGTGGATAAAGGCCGACTTCCGCCGCCAGAAGATTGACGCAACACCTGAATAACCGCATTTTAGTGTGGATTTTCCCTTTGAACTGGTTTAAGTATTTTAAATAATACTTGCATCATTATGAAAAAACGAAAGGTTGGCTTATGTCCACTGGAAACAAAGTTGTCGTATCACTGGTTTTTCTACTGCTTTTAATTGGCGGTTGGGTTTACCTGAATAAAGTTTCTGACAAGAAAGATGCAGGAAACCAAACGGCCGAAGAAGTTCTAGACGCTTCAGATACAGCAACACCAGCAACGGATGATGCCACACAAGCAACAAAAACTTCTGTGGGAGATAAAGGTACGGTAAAAGTGCTCCCCGTAAACCCTTTATTAGGTGTTCGCGGTGTTGGTGATCCGAACGCCCCTATCGTTATTCATGAATATTTTTCTTTGACCTGTAATCACTGTGCCGATTTTTACAAGGGCACTTATCAGGAATTAAAAGCAAAATATATTGATGCGGGGAAAATTTATTTTGTTTATGAAGAATTTCCTCTAAACGGCCCTGCGCTTTATGGCAGCATGATTGCGCGCTGCTTGCCACAGGAACGTTACCTCGGATTTATCGACATCTTGCTTCGCAATCAAGAAGCCTGGGCCTTCGGCGGCGACTTTAAAGGCGGTTTGATGCAAAATGCTAAATTGGCGGGAATGAGTGAAGATGAATTCAATAAATGCTTTGAAAATGATGATCTGCAGCAAGCGCTTGCAAGCAATATAAGCGCTGCGCAAGAAGCCTGGGAGGTTTCTTCAACACCTACCTTCGTTCTTAATAATGGAGAGCGCATTATTCGTGGCGGCAGACCGCTTGCGGATTTTGAAACAGTTATCGCAGAGCTTACTGGCGGTGAAACACAAAATACGGCTGAGCAACAGCCCTCCCGTGAGGAAGTACAAAAATTGATAGAAGAAGGTAATTACGAAAACGAAATACACGATGATGTAGAGCCTGAAATCCCTAATCCTGCTGCTGAAGATGCCAGTGAAGCACCTGCGGTAACTGAATAACGCGTATGACTAAGTATTATTGATAAAGAACACACATGATCCAATTTAAAAAACTCAGACTAAACGGATTTAAATCCTTTGTTGATCGGACGGAACTCGAAATCTCGACAGGGCTAACAGGTATTGTGGGACCCAACGGATGCGGTAAATCCAATTTGGTTGAGGCTTTACGATGGGTGATGGGAGAAACGTCCGCCAAAAGTATGCGCGGTTCTGGCGGTATGGAAGATGTTATCTTCAATGGCACGGATGCCCGCCCTGCCCGTAATTTTGCAGAAGTTTCACTTCTTTTGGATAACACGACCCGCATGGCACCTGCCGCCTACAATGGCGAAGAATACATTGAAGTGGTTCGTAAAATTGAAAAAGACAAAGGCTCTCTTTACAAAGTAAATGGCAAAACGACGCGGGCACGTGATGTGCAAATGCTGTTTGCGGACACGGCGACAGGCGCACACTCTCCCGCTTTAGTCTCGCAAGGACGTGTGGCGGAAATGATTAATGCAAAACCGCAAGACCGCCGGAAAGTGTTGGAAGAATCTGCGGGTGTTTCTGGTCTTTACGTGCGCCGTCATGAAGCCGAGCTTCGCCTACGCGCCGCCGATAACAACCTTCAACGGGTTGAAGATTTAGTAGGAAGTATGGAAGGTCGTCTGGGTGCGTTAAAGAAACAAGCCCGTCAAGCCATCCGTTATAAAGAACTTTCTGCCCAAATTCGTGAGTTTGAAACATCAATAGCCTATTTAGAATGGCGCAGCCTTGTAAACAAAATTGACCAAGCCAAATCAAAGTTTGGTAATGCAGAAAGCATTGTTGCAGAGCGCATGACAACGGTCACACAACTTTCAAAAACCCAAAATGCACAGGCCGAAGAACTTCCTGCCCTGCGTCAAAAAGAAGCTGAAAGCGCTGCCGCGCTTCAGGCTCAAAAATTGACCCTTCAACGTATTGAAGATCAAGAACAGGCGATTGAAACACAATTAAATGAAACCAAGGAGCAGTTGGAACGTCTTTACCAAGACCGTGGTCATGAGCAGGCGAGCCTAGAAGAAAATACACAAACATTAAATCGTTTGAAGGAAGAAGAAGAAAAACTTCAAAACAGTGAGGGGAACGATCAAACTGTTTTGACAGAAAAGATGGCCATCAAAGACCGTCTCGAGACTCAGGTGAGCGAACTGGAAACAGAATATGAAGGTTTCATGAGCAAGCTCGCCGAAAGCCGCGCCAGTCGTCAAACGATTGAACGCCAGATTAACGCAGACACAAGCCGTCTATCGGTCGCCCGCGAACGTAAAGAAAAATTATCTGCAGATTTGCAGTCTGCGCAGACTAAATTCCAAAGTGATAATGCGCACGACGCGTTGAAATCCGCTATCATTGCTCTTGAAAGCGATGTTGGTGCCTATAGAGCAAAATTTGAAACGGCGGAAACTGAATTGGCAACAGCCAATAAGGACGTTGAAACGGCACGCGAAAAACAACAAAAACTAGATCGCATAGAATCTGAAATATTAACTGAAATCAAGACGTTAGAAACTGTTCTTGATATAAAGGATGAGCTTCAATACAAACCTGTTTTGAGTGATGTTGAGCCTGAGCAAGGATTTGAGACGGCTCTGTCACGGGCTTTAGGTGATACATTGATGGCTTCCACCGATAATGATGCGCCCATGGTTTGGATGGATCGTGATTTTAACCCATCTGACTTCCCTGCGCTCCCTGCTCAGGCCAAAATCCTTGAGCCTCATGTTAAAGCGCCAAAACACTTAAAAGCGGCTCTCAGCTTAATTGGTGTTGTTAAAAATAACGAAGACGGAAAAATTTGCGCGGCACAATTAAAACCCGGTCAGTCTATTGTATCCTTGGAGGGAGCTTATTGGCGTTGGGATGGTCTGCATATTAAGGCGACAGCTTCTGACCGCCACGCTCTACAATTACAACAAACCAATCGTCTAAAAGAACTCAAGGCGCGAATTAAAGACGATAGCACCGCTGCTGAAAAGGCGCGTGAAGCTCTGGCGATTGCACAAAACAATAAGGCGGAAAAACAATCTGCACTTGAACAATTGCAATCTGATACCCGCGGTAAAGAACAATCTTTAAGCGCAAAGCAATCAGAATTGAGCCGCCTAACAGAATCTCGCTCAGGGCTGTTCGCAGAAATTGCAAAACTTGAAGAGGCTTTGGCCAATACCGACCAAGATATTTCCAATTTGGAAAGCTCTCTTGCCGAAAGCCAAAAATCTTTGGAAACTTACGACGAAGACGCCATCACTAAACAGAATGCAGAAGTTGAAAAAATTCGCGAAAAACTTGTGACGGTGCGCGATAATCTACGGCAGGCTGTCCGCGAACTCGATATGGTTCAACAGGAACAAAGCCGCCGTAAGGCACGTCTGCATGGTATTGCGGATGAAAGCGTGAATTTGAAAAACCGGATTATCCGCTCACAAGAACGTCTGAAAGAATTAGAAGAACGAGAAATTCAGCTTAATGAAAAGCGCGATACTCTTAAAAAAGCGCCTAAAACCATGGGGTCTGAACGGGAAGAACTGATTGCCCGCATTGCAACACTTGAAGCTAATCGAAATGCGGACGCCGATCGTCTAGCCGTTGTCGAGGCAGAGCTTGCCGAAACCAACCGCGCCCTGAAAGAAGCTGAAAGCATCTTGACCGAAGCGCGGGAAGCACGGGCTCATGCTCAGGCAACTGCCTCTGCAGGTCAAGAACAACTGGATGAAATTGTTATTAGCATTCAAGAAAAATTTGAAATGACACCAGAAGCATTGATTGGTGAAACCAAACTTCACATTGAAGAAGGTGAAGATCTTCCTTCCCTTGAGCCACTAAAAGAACAAAAAGAAAAATTTATTAGAAGCCGCGATCAAATTGGCCCTGTGAACTTACGCGCTGAACAAGAAGCAACAGAGCTTGAAGGGCAAGTTGGCGGTATGTTGGAAGAACGCAATGATTTGATACAAGCTATTACAGAATTGCGTGAAGGTATCGAAACCTTAAATTCAGAAGCACGTGAGCGTTTGATGGCGGCCTTTGATCACGTCAATGGCCACTTCCAACGCCTGTTCCAACAACTTTATAACGGCGGCAAAGCGCATTTGGCTTTAATCGAATCTGACGATCCTCTTGAGTCAGGACTGGAGATTTTTGCACAGCCTCCAGGCAAAACCTTGCAATCTCTTTCTCTTCTTTCAGGGGGAGAGCAAACATTGGCCTCCATTGCGCTTATTTTTGCGATGTTCTTGACCAATCCCTCACCTATTTGCGTTTTGGACGAGATTGACGCACCGTTAGATGATGCCAACGTCGACCGGGTTTGTGATCTTTTGGAAGAAATTGCAGAGCGCGGCGAAACCCGCTTCCTTGTGATTACGCACCACCGCCTTACCATGGCGCGGATGGATCGCCTTTATGGCGTAACCATGGCGGAACGCGGCGTATCTCAACTTGTCTCTGTTGATCTGAATCAGCAGCTCGATTTCCTTGAAGCTGCTGAGTAATGTCCCCCATCACCCCAGATGATGATCCGAAGCTGAAAAAGCTTGATGCTGAGCTTAAAGCGGCGCGGAAAGAGTTTGAAGAGGATTATAATCCCAAAGCGGGCCCAAACGATGAAAATGTAGGGGTTGGCGCCCGCGCAGGGGTTGAATTAGTTGGTGCGGTCATTGGCGGCGCTTTGATCGGATATGGCATAGATTACTACTTTAAAACCTCCCCTGCCTTCTTTCTTATATTCATAGTTTTGGGGGTTATTACGGGTTTTTACAATATTTATAAAATAACTATGAATGTTGGCACTTCTGTAGGTTTTAAGGGGTTGAAAAGTCCTTCAAAAGAGGTTAAACAATCCCCGAATTATAACGAAGACGACGATTAATATTATATAAAGGGTAAATCGTGGCCAATCCTATTCATCAGTTTGAAATATACTCCTTAACGGATAAACATTTTGTGTTGGGAGGACTGGACCTATCCTATACAAATTCTTCTCTTTGGATGACTATTGCTGTCGTTTTTTCAACGATGTTTCTAACAATGGCCATGCGCCGTAAAGCATTGGTTCCAGGTAGAATGCAAGTTTTTGCAGAAAGCATATATGGCTTTGTCGCAAATATGATCCGTGAAAATATTGGGTCTAAAGGTCGTCAGTATTTTCCCCTAATCTTTACTCTCTTCATCGTGGTGTTATTAGGAAATATGTTGGGCATGCTTCCCTACTCCTTTACCTATACCAGTCACATTATTGTGACCGCGGCACTTGCCTTTTTGATTTTCTTTATCGTGGTATTGATTGGTTTGTTCAAACACGGTTTTCATTTCTTTAGTTTGTTTTTGCCGCCAGGCGTGCCGTGGTGGTTGATGCCTCTGATTGTGCCTATCGAAATCATGTCTTTCATGATTCGACCCGTCACCCTGTCTGTGCGTTTGTTCGCAAATATGATCGCAGGTCACATCATGCTGAAAGTTTTTGCAGGTTTTAGTGTTGGTATGATGGCTGCGGGCGGCTTAATTACACTTGGCGGTCTTGGACCGATGCTCTTTAATTCTGTCTTGATCGGATTTGAATTTTTAATCGCGTTCTTGCAGGCTTATGTGTTCACTATTCTAAGCTGTATCTATTTGAAAGACACGGTGGAGTTAGGACATTAAAACCTGTCTGCACACCTTGTGTGTCAGATAGACATTTGTTAGTTAAATTTAGTTTAAAAAAAGAAAAGGAAAAAACTATGGAATTAGAAGCTGTAAAACTTTTGGCTGGTGCAATTGCCCTTCTGCCTTTGATCGGTGTTGGTATCGGTTTGGGTCTTATTTTTGCGTCATATAATGAAGCTGTTGGTCGTAACCCAAATGCAGCTGAACTTTTAGACAAAAAATACTTCTTGGCGTTCGCCTTGACAGAAGCTTTGGCGATTTTTGCGCTTTTGATCTCATTGTATCTTGTCTTCGTAGGTTAATAAAATAAATGCTTAAGCTTTCTGCCATTATCGTTGGAACATACTTGATGACGATGTCCTCTGTCTTTGCGACAGAAGAGACATCACATGATGTTTCTGTTCCCGCTGAATTATTGGCAGAAGGCACTAACCTTGAAGAAGTCGCACATCATGCTGCTGAAGGGGCGGAGCACGCCTCTAAAGGAGGGTTGCCTCAATTTGATCCTGAATGGTTTGCCTCTCAGGTCTTTTGGCTCGCAATCTCTTTTGCTGTTCTTTATATAATTTTTTCAAAAAAGACATTACCTGAAATCTCAGGGGTTATTGAAAACCGTAAAAATCATATTCAGTCTAATTTGGACTCTGCAGAAAAATTAACAGCAGAAGCCGATGCCGTTCATGATGCCTATAATGAAAATCTGGCAAAGGCACAAACAACCGCTTCTGAAGCAATACACAGCGCGGAATCTGAAATGAAAGCAAAAGCTGCAAGCGCCCTAGATAATTTTAGAGAACGTTCAGAGCAAGAACTGCAGGCCGCGGAAAAACGCATACGCTCTTCTCAAAGAGCGGCCATGGGTGAAATGAATGCAATTGCGGCTGAGGCAGCCAGTGTTGCCGTCGAAAAAATCATTGGTACAACCGATGCCAATAAAGTCAAAGCCATTGTTGAAAATATGAATGGGAAAGCGAAGGCCGCGTAATGATTGAACTTCTTTCACATGACACCGCTCTTTGGGTTGCTATATCTTTTGCTATTTTCGTTGCTTTTGCCTTTAAAGTGGGCCGAAAGTCAGTGATTAATGGCCTGGATGCCAAAATTGAAGAAATCAAAACCGAAATTGAAACCGCAGAACGTCTACGTGTCGAGGCTCAGGAACTTTTGGCCCAATACCAACGTAAACAAAGAGATGCTGAGCAGGAAGCCTCTGAAATCCTGAAAAAAGCCAAAGAACAGGCCAAGCAACTGACGCAGACGGCAGAAACTGACCTGGCTGAGCTGATGGCGCGCCGTGAAACACAGCTCACTGAACGTCTGCGCCGTCTGGAAGAAAACGCGATTGCAGAGATTCAAAATCATGCTGCTGATTTGGCTGTGGCCGCAACAACGGAGATGATTATTCAGACATTGGATGAGAAAACCCATGCAAAGCTTAACGAAGAAACAATAAAATCGCTTTCTAAACATTTGAATTAACAAATCAGGTTTCTACCCTTACACTGACCTATAACGTATATGGTAGAAAATGATACAAAAGCCTAACATCACAACACATCAAGAAACACCAGAAGGTATTATGGCCTCCATGGGGGCTGCGTCCAAATCGGCCGCTGCAGTTTTGGCACAAACCACGACAGGACAAATCAATGCCGTTTTAAAGGATTTGGCACAGTTTTTAAAAGATCAATCGGTAAACATACTTTCGGCCAATGCCTTAGATGTTAAAGCGGCGCAAGACAAAAACTTGGCGAGCGCCTTGATCGACCGTTTATCTCTGACAGAAGAACGAATAAACGCCCTCGCCCAAAGCGTTGTAGATATCATACAGCTTGATGATCCCGTAGGGCGTGTCCTTGAAACAACAAACCAGCCCAATGGACTTATCATTGATAAAGTTTCTGTTCCCATTGGCGTTCTAGGCATGATCTATGAATCGCGCCCGAATGTTACTATTGATGCCGCTGCACTTTGTTTAAAATCGCGCAATGCCGTTATTCTGCGCGGTGGATCAGAAAGTTTTAATTCTTCGCGGGCGCTGCACGCTATCGTTCAACAGGCTTTAAAACAGCATTCGCTACCAGAAGAGTCTGTTAGTATGTTGCCGTCAACAGATCGCGCCCTTGTGGGTACAATGCTACAGGCAAATGATTATATTGATGTTATTATTCCCCGCGGCGGAAAAGGTCTCACTAGTCGTGTAATGAATGAAGCCAAAATGCCCGTCTTTGCCCATCTGGATGGAAACTGTCACCTATATGTTCATGAAAGTGTAAATGCTGATTTAGCCCTACGGGTCATTCAAAACGCTAAACTACGCCGTACAGGAATTTGCGGTGCAGCGGAATCTCTTTTATTTGATTTAGCATTGGATACGGAACTGGCAACTTCTATCATTAAAATGCTTCTTGATCAGGGATGTGACGTTGTCGGAGATGAAAGAGTCCAGGTGTTGAATTCTAAAGTTGCACCCGCCACCGAAGAAGACTGGTCAACAGAATATCTGGATAAAAAAATTAGTATTAAATATGTGGAGGGAGTTGAAGAAGCAATTACCCATATTAATACTTATGGATCACACCACACCGATGCTATTTTGGCGGAAGATGATCACGCTGTGCAGGAATTTCAAAAACGGGTTGATAGCGCCATTGTCATGCATAATGCATCTACCCAGTTTGCCGATGGTGGTGAATTTGGAATGGGCGCTGAAATAGGTATTGGGACAGGAAAGCTTCATGCCCGAGGACCCGTGGGATTAAAACAGCTCACCACTTTTAAATATCTCGTGAAGGGGACAGGTCAAACCAGACCTTAAAAAACATGGCACGCCTTCCCACACATAATTTCACACTTCCTACGCTACAAGACGGTTTTCGTTGGCGGGGTTTGCGAGTGGGATTGCTCGGCGGATCTTTCAACCCCC
The DNA here is from genome assembly GCA_041397885.1 of Alphaproteobacteria bacterium. GTDB lineage: Bacteria > Pseudomonadota > Alphaproteobacteria > Micavibrionales > Micavibrionaceae. The sequence goes on from JAWKVV010000001.1 coordinate 55,268, forward strand.
CTCATGCAGGTCACCTTCATATTGCGAGAATAGCCAAAGCGAAATTCGGTTTGGACTTTGTGTGGTGGATTGTAACACCGCAAAACCCCCTAAAAGATACGAAAGGCATGGCGCCTTATAACGAACGTTACCAAAATGTCGAAAACATGCTGCATCATATGCCGCGCCAAATGCCAACACATTTAGAATCTGAATTAGGAACAACCTATACATTTGAAACAATTTCAAAATTACGGGAACACTTTCCTTTCACAGATTTTCTATGGATATGCGGGATGGATAACGCCCTGATCTTTCATAAATGGGATAAATGGCAACGTATATTGGAAACTTGCCCCATTACCTTCATTGCTCGCCCCCCTGCCCACCAACTTGTAAAGGGGTGCCCTATCCGTATGTTGGACAATATTTCACATCATCATCAAGCCTATGGACGTAGAACAGATTTAAAATCGCCAGGAATTTACTGGTTGGAAGGAAATAAAATGCTTGATATTTCCTCTACGCAGATAAGAAATTCAGAACAAAAACAATAGGTTAACGCACATAACCGCAATATTTATTGTCTGTTAATCGAATCCACGGTAAAATGGTAATATGAAAAGCATTTCTTATGTTTTGAAAATCTGGCGCGAAAGTGAGGGCTATTGAAGATTAATCAAGCTCTACAGTACGTGGACAAAGAAATCTCAACGAACACTTTCCAGGTTTTTGGTGATAACGAAGCTGACCTCTATTTTTTAGTGGCCAGCTTTTTTGTTTTAAGTCATGCTTTCTTTATGTTTAGTTGGTAAACGTTAACAAAGAAGGAGAAGACACATACTAACCACAACAAAATCAGGACAGATTGACCTGTCTACTCTTAAGGATCTTGTCGTAAAATCGTTGGACGATGATAAGGCCTTAGACATCGAAGTGATAAAACTGGATGATGAATCCTCTTCGGCCCTCGCTGATTATATTATTGTCGCTTCAGGAACTTCATCGACACAAACCAAACGCATGGCAGAAAAATTACAGGACCGCATGGCCGCGCGCGGAATTAAAAACATCCGCATAGAGGGCGCGTCACAGGGAGACTGGGTTGTTCTGGATATGGGGGACATTGTTGTCCACCTGTTCAAGCCAGAAGTGCGGGATTTCTATAACATTGAGAAAATGTGGACGATGTCAACACCCTCTCATCATGGTGGGCTTCATATAGCGTAAATAAGGTCTAAATCCCTTTATTCTAACGCTGATTTCTGGCACAAATGCAGGCATGAGCTTTCATGTTGAAATCATTGCAGTCGGCCGTTTAAAAAAACTTCCCCTTTCTACACACTTTTTGATGACTATGCGACGCGTCTGCAAGGTAGCTTTAACCTCATTGAGGTCGAAGGTCATACGCAAGCAGATGAAATCAAAAAAATTAAGGAAAAATATCCCCGCCCTGCCCGCTCATTATTTTAGACGAGCGCGGAAAATCTTTCAGCAGTATAGATTTTGCGAAAAAGCTCGAAAATTTTCAGGTAACGCGCCCTGGTAAGATTCAATTTGTGATTGGCGGCGCCGATGGTCTTGATAACAAAATCAGACAAAAAGCAGATATGGTACTGTGTTTTGGGGCTTTGACTTGGCCTCATATGATGGCACGGGTTATGCTCGTGGAACAAATTTATCGCGCCCAACAAATACTAGCCAATCACCCCTATCATCGTGAATAATAGGGCATGAGATTCTGTCTTGTTTTCATGTTCTTCACCATACTGTTTGCACCTTTGGCGCAAGCAGAGATTCCACTGCCTTCAGCACATCCTGTTAAAGAAATAGAAGATGAGCTCAAAACCAAACAACAGCGTGAACAGGAACTAAAAAAAGAGATGCAGGCCATCAAATCTGGTCTGGATGAAAAAAAGCAAGATATGTTGAGTGTTGCAAAAAAAATTAAAAAAAATGAACAAAAACTGATAAATCTTGAACAGCGTATAGACGCCAAAGAACAGGAACAACTTGCCATTGAAGTTCGCCTTAATCAGGATCGCGGATCAATTTCTGATCTTGTCCTTGCTTTAGAGCGTATGCGCCGTATCCCGCCAGAGGCTCTGCTTGCCCGTCCAGGCGCCCCCCTAGAAACCGCACAAAGCGCAATGCTTCTTCAAAGCGTCCTGCCAAGCATTCATCACCGTGCAGAAGGCCTCAAAAAAGATGTTGAAGCGCTTGAAAAAATTATTACTGACTTAAAAGCAGATCGTGAATCCGTTATAGAAACATCAAAAAATCTGGAAACTGACAGAAAAAAACTCTCCGCAATTTTGTCAGAACGGGAACAGCTTTATTCAAAAACAGCTCATGATGTTGAAGAACAACAGGCTGAACTCAAAAAAATATCTTCCCAAGCTAAAAATTTACGTGACCTTGTAGCCCGTATTGAGAAAAGGCAGAAGGAGGAAGACGAACGCCACAAACAAGTGAGCTTAAATTCTTCCTCTTCCAAAACAATTGCGAGAGCCACCCCTACGCGCATTCCGCGTGCGGGAGAAGCCCAACTTCCTGTTTCTGGCCTTATTCGCGTGGGTTACGGAAAACAAGATGACATTGGTGCCATTTCTCAAGGGTTAAAGATAGAAGGGCGTGAAAACGCGCTTGTAGTCGCTCCAATGGGCGGCGTGGTGGATTACACAGGTAACTTTAAGGGATATGGGCAAATTATTATCCTAAAACATCAAAAAGGATACCACAGCCTTGTTGCAGGATTGGGGAAAATTGATACAGTGGTAGGGCGTGCTGTTTCGGCAGGCGAACCTATTGGGCGAATGGGCGTTATCGAAAATGGTAAGGCCCCGTTGCTGTATTATGAGTTACGTTATCAAGGGAACCCAGTAAACCCATCTAAAAAAATATCTGGCCTAAAATAAATTTTTAACAATGGTGATAAGGATTTTTCTTCACATGCGCATTTTACTGTCTCTTTTACTTCTCTCCAGTTTTGTTCTTTCGCCTGCGGCTTTTGCGCAAGAAGGTAGAACAGCAGGCACAGTTTCAAAGAAAGAAGAACCCTCTCTTGATGATACCTATCGCCAACTTAGCCTGTTCGGCGATGTTTTTGAACGTGTCCGCGCCCAATATGTAGAGCCAGTAACAGATGAAAAATTGGTTGAGTATGCCATTCAAGGAATGTTGGGCAGTCTGGACCCCCATTCATCTTACCTTACTGCTGATGATTTTCAGGATATGCAAGTGCAAACCAAAGGCGAATTTGGCGGTTTGGGTATTGAAGTCACCATGGAAAATGGTTTTGTCAAAGTCGTATCCCCTATTGATGACACGCCAGCCTTTAAAGCAGGAATCTTAGCGGGAGATTTTATTACCCATTTAGATAATGAACCTGTCATGGGATTAACTCTTTCTGAAGCGGTCGACAAAATGCGCGGTAAAGTCGGTGAGCCCATTACAATTACAGTTGTCCGTGAAGGCGCGGAAGAACCTATGGATATAGAGATCATCCGTAACATCATAAAAATTCAATCCGTACGCAGCCGTATTGAACAAGGTGATATTGGCTATATTCGCATTACAACTTTTAACCAAAACACAACCCCTGGTCTTGAGAAAGCAATCAAAGAAATTAAGGCTGAGGCAGGCGATAAGTTAAAAGGCTATGTTTTGGATTTGCGAAACAATCCTGGTGGTTTGCTCGATCAGGCAATTTCTGTTTCCGATACCTTTTTGGATAAAGGGGAAATTGTTTCAACGCGCGGCCGTAATGAAAGCGATACAAAACGCGATAATGCAACCCCTGGTGATTTGACCGACGGCAAGCCTATGATTGTCTTGATCAACGGCGGCTCTGCGTCGGCTGCGGAAATTGTTGCGGGAGCTTTGCAAGATCATCGCCGCGGAATTTTATTGGGAACGCAGTCTTTTGGTAAAGGATCTGTACAGACAATTATTCCACTACCTGGTCATGGCGCGATGCGTTTAACAACTGCGCGTTATTATACCCCATCAGGCCGCTCTATCCAGGCTGAAGGGATCGAGCCAGACATTGTTGTGGAACCTGCAAAAGTAGAACAGCTCGCAAGCTTTAAAAGAGTTCGCGAAGGTGACCTAAGAGGAGCGCTTAATAATGACAGCAAAGTGACTGCAAAATTGAAAGCTCTGACAGAAAAGGCAAAAGAGAATGAATCAGCCACAGAAGAAGAAAAACAACCTGCCAATGATAATCAAAAAACGCCAACAACCAAAGGCGATGATGAAGCAACAGATTATCAACTTGACCGGGCTATAGATCTTCTACGCGGTGTTATTATGTACGGAGATCGCATCCAACAAGTTAAAAAATGACAAATTTTCAACAGCAGCTTGATGATGAAATGCAGAAACGGGGGTTAAAGCAACTGCCCGAAGCATCTGAACAAAATGCTGCCGTTGAAAACAAATCTCTTTTCTCTTGGGGAACTTTTGCGAAAGGTTTGTTTTTAGATTTTCTGGTCGTTGCCGCCTTGGCGGGGTGGGCTTATTACAAAGCTGATGAAACTCTTCATAATATTCAGGCACGTCTGCCTTCAAAAACGGCAATTATCAATTATGAAGATATGCCCGTCAATATTAAAACAAGCGACGTTCAACCTGTACTCAACATGGGACACCCTTCCCCCGTTACAACTGAAAAACTCATTTTGAATAGTGAGGCAGAGCAGGCCTTCATCAAGGAAGCTGAAGAAAGTGCAGAAGCGCAAGATATAGAAGAAACCTCAACACAGAAAGAAATAGAACCTCCTTCAGCAGTATCAGAAAACCCCGAACCTGTTGTTACACCCGTCGATAACATCGCAAAAAACACCAAGGGAATGGTGCCTGCTCCCGTACCAGGTTTGTACGAAAACACACCTGCAGGAACAATACCACAAATAAGACAAGAGGACGGTTTAACCGCGTTCAAGGCCTATAAACATCCTTTTATCAAGCAAGGGGATAAGCCTGTCTTATCCATTGTTATTACAGATTTAGGACTTTCTCAAAAAACTACGGAAACCGTCATTGAAAAATTTCCTGATGTAGTCACGTTGGCTTTTTCACCTTACGCACCAGATTTAAAAAATCTCGTAAAAAAAACTAGAGATAACGGGCACGAGGCGTGGTTAATGCTCCCCCTCGAAACACAAAATTTTCCGCTAAACGATCCTGGCCCTCTAACCCTTTTGTCCAATGCGAGCACAGCAAAAAATCAGGACCGCCTCAATCAACTGATGACCTCTGCCGACGGATATGTTGGCTTTATTTCTCCTGCTGATCACGCTTTCAGCGCAGAAGATGCAAATATTAACCCTGCCATTAAAGAAATTTTTGCGCGGGGCCTAGCCGTGTTTGATGGTAAAACATCCTCTCAAAGCTTCGTAAAGCAAATTGCTGAAAAGGAAGGTTATCCTTATGCAAAAAACGACTTTTGGCTAGATGATGATTTAAGCCCGCTCGCACTTAATCAATCTTTACGTAAAGCTATAGAACATGCTCAAGCAACAGGATCAGCCACCTTAATGCTACACCCCTATCCTGCAAGCATTAAAGCATTAGAAAAATTTTTAGATTCTGAAACGCTAAGTCAGTTTCAACTTGCTCCCGCTTCTGCAACGGTAACTTATGGCTACTGAGAAATTATATCGTCCTTGTGTTGGGATTGCTCTGTTTAACCATCAGGGAAAAGTATTCGTGGGCGAACGGATAGATACACCAGGAGCATGGCAAATGCCGCAAGGTGGAATAGATGATGGGGAAGATTTTGAAATTGCCGCACTTCGGGAATTAAAAGAAGAAATTGGAACTGATAAAGCCAGTATTTTAAGAATTCACGATCAGAAAATTAAATATGATTTACCTGATGATTTACGACAACAATTATGGTCTGGAAAATATGCAGGTCAAGAACAAATATGGGTGGCCATGCGTTTTGAAGGACAGGATTCAGATATTTGTCTGGATGCCGATGATCATCCAGAATTTTCAAATTGGCAATGGGTTAATCTAGAAAAAACAGTAGACCTTATCGTCCCGTTTAAGCGTCACACTTATAAAATTTTAATGACAGCTTTTAAGGATATTACGGGTTAAGAGGACTCCACGCAGGATCTGATCCTCCCGTGGGTGTGGGTAAAATCCGCTCATTATATCCCGTTAAATCAATGGTATAAATCTTGGCTTCCCGCCCTGCCCCATTATTCGTACGGGACTCCTTAAAATATGTTAAAACCCGTCCGTTGGGCGACCAACTAGGGCCTTCAACGTGATAGGCTTTTGTAATTAAGCGCTCCCCAGAGCCATCGGGGCGAATGACGCCAATATAAAATTGCCCACCAAGCATTTTGGTAAAGGCTATCAAATCACCACGCGGTGACCAAACAGGGTTTGCGTAACGCCCCTGCCCGAAGCTAATCCGTCTTGCTTCACCCCCATTCGCACCCATCACATAAAGCTGCTGTGTTCCACCGCGGTCAGATTCAAAAACAATCTGATTGCCGCTTGGGGCATAAGAAGGCGCGGTATCAATTCCGCTATTGGTTGTTAATTGGCGCGATTGGCGGGTGCGTAAATCCATTTCAAAAATATCGCTATTTCCATTTTTAGATAAACTCATAATCACTTTATTTCCATCAGGTGAAAAGCGCGGCGCAAATGTCATACCAGGGAAATCCCCCAACAACTCCTGACGTCCTGTGTCAATGTTATATAGATAAACTCTTGGTTTTCCGCCCTTATAAGACATGTATGTAATTTCTTGCGCGGTGGGTGAAAAGCGCGGGGTTAAAACAAGTTCCCCCGCAGGTGTAAGATAGCGATGATTTTTTCCATCCTGATCCATAATCGCCAGACGTTTCACGCGGTTTTGGGCTGGACCACTTTCAGAAATATAAACAATACGGGTATCAAAATATCCCTCTTCACCTGTAATGCGTTTATAAATTTCATCTGAAATAATATGCGCAATACGCCGCCAATTTTCAGGGGTGGTCATATACGCCATACCTGTTAATTGTTGTTGAGAGAAAACATCCCACAAGCGAAATTCAACGCGCGTCCGCCCGTCTGATGTTTGGGTTACCGTACCAGAAACCAAAGCCTGTGCATTAATCGCCCGCCATTCTCCAAAGCGGGGTTGATCTTTCTCAATTGATTCTGGTGATTGAATAAAGCTGTTGGGGTTAAGGGGGTCAAAAAGCCCTGAGCTTTGAAGATTACGCGCAATGATCGCAGGAATATCCCGCGCCAAATCAACAAATTCAGGTTTTTGTGGAGAAAACTTGCTGACCGCAATCGGCACCATCTGCGCGCTTCCTGATGTCACGGCAGGGGCTTGAATCTGTGCAGAAGCTGACTGGCTCCATATAAGCACACTCATGAGTAAAATTAAGAAAGATGGTATAAAATATTTCATGGTTTAAACTCTCCTGCTTATCTTAAGTAACACGGCTCGGGTCAAAAGGAACGACAATATATTGATCTTTCCAGACATTATATTTTTCTTCTGGAATATCTAAAGGACTGCAAATAGGGTCAAGAACAGCACGCTTTGCGCTTTCTGCCAACGCCCGAAAAGCAGGATCGCTTCCCATGCGGAATTGATCCTCTATTTCTGCTTTTTTAACGGTACGGTCTGCATTCACCCAAATACGGATTTTAACCACCATATTGTTAACGTCTTTTGCCCCAATCGGAATTTGCCAACATTGCATCAACTGATTAGATAAGGCATTAAGCTCATTGGCCGTTACATATTCGGCGATGGGGGCATCAGGTGAATTTTCTGCTGTTCCCTCATCTGTATTATCACTATCTGATTCTTCGGCACTATCTTGTAAATTTTTCATCAAAGACGCCAAAGGATCCTCCTGCTGAACAGCCTCTTCTTTCGGTTCTTCTTTCTTTTCGGGCGGCTTTGGCTTTTCTAATTTTTCAGACGGCGGTGGCGGCGTATCAGGTTTTGGTTTTTCAGTTTCAACCTTTTTTTCTGGCGGTTTTTCAATAGGTTTAATTTTAGGCGGTTCCTTCGCCTCTACCTTCGGGGGAGCCTCAACCTTTTTTTCTGATTTTGGAGGTTCCTTTTTTTCTTCAACAGGTTTGGGCGGCGCCTGTACGGGTTTTTTATTTGTTGTTGTAATTTCACTAACATCAACGACATCAATGGCAATAGGTTGCGGCGGAATATCATTTCTTGAAATGTACGGCATACCAACCATGCCTAAAACAATAACGCTGACATGCAAAAAAACGGATAAACCCAGAGCTATTTTTAGCCCTCGGCTCAACTTACTATCGCTATTTGTAAATATAAATGACATCAGGGGTACGCTATAACGGATTTATGGCGCTTTTGTGGAGGCATTGGACACGAGGGCCACTTTACGAAACCCCGCCCCGTTAATCGCTCCTAAAATATTCATAACACGTCCATAATCCAGAGTCTTATCCGCTCTGATATAGATTCTGCGGTCGGGATCATTATTTGTTAAAGACCCTAACAAAGCAACCAAGCGGTCCTGCTTGACTTCGGTATCCCCAACAAAGATTTTACCGCCTTTATCCAAGCTCACTTCAAGGGGTTTATTATCTTCGGTATTAAGCGCCTTTGCCGCACTATCTGGCAGATCAACAGGGACACCCGCCGTTAAAAGCGGCGCCGCAACCATAAAGACAATTAACAAAACGAGCATCACATCCACCATTGGTGTGACGTTAATATCTGCCATCGGACGATAAGATTGGCGGCTGCTAGCGGGGCCTGAGTTTAATTTGGCTCCCATAATTTAGGCAATCCGTCTTTTATATTTATTATCCTGACTTTCCAGATGACGGGATAAAATTGCAATGAATTCAGTGACAAAGGCATCCAAACGCGCCGCATAACGGCCCAAACGGTTGCTGTAACCATTATAGGCCACCACAGCAGGAATAGCGGCGACAAGTCCAAGCGCCGTCGCAAATAAAGCCTCCGCAATCCCAGGCGCCACCACCGCCAAAGAAGTATTATTGGTTTGGGCAATAGCATTAAAGCTGTTCATAATTCCCCAAACCGTTCCAAAGAGTCCAATAAAGGGAGCTGTAGAGCCTACTGTTGCCAAAAACGTCATACCGCGCTCTAGACTTTCCATCTCACGCCCAATGGTCACGGTCATGGCGCGCTCAACGCGTTGACGCAGACTCGCCTGCAATTCTTCTTTATCAGGAATGCCTGTATGAACAGTATTTTGCCATTCTTCCATACCTGCAGAAAATGTCCTTAAAAGAGGATCATGCGGGCTTTTCTTAATCCGTTGGTAGAGCTTATCAAGAGGTTCCCCTGACCAAAAGGCATCTTCAAATTTCTTGGCGCGGCGCGCCAGTTTTGCCAGTGTGGCGCGTTTTTCTATAATAATGGCCCAACACCATACAGAGGAGATCATCAGCATCAGCATAACAATTTTGACAATGATATCGGCCTGCAAAAACAACCCTATCATGCTGAGATCATGGGCAGCAACAGAGCCTCCCAAATCTACCGCATCTACTGCTCTATCTGGTAATTCTTCCATTTTTAGTCTTCTTTCAAGTAATCATTAAACTTTTGACGCAATTTTTCTGGTATCCGCGTCGGCTTTCCAGACATATCAATACATACCACCGTAACATCCATCGAAAATACGTCGATATTTTGGCAAGTTATACGCTGATTCATCAAAAAAGAACTATTTTTCATGTTGGTGAGCTGGGTATGGACACTTAAAAGATCATCCAGTTTTACCATTTTCAGGTAATCTGCCTCCAAATGACGAACAACGAAGCCAATATGAAGCTTTTCAGCGACAGAAGAGGATGGCAAGCCAATCTCGCGCAATAAATCAGAGCGCGCCCGTTCGCAAAAATTAATGAAATTTCCATGGTACATGATACCGCCCGCGTCAGTATCTTCATAATAAACGCGGTAACTAGAGATATGGGTTTTTGACATTGAACAAACTTTCTAATTCAGTAAATCATCCTGAATAATCACGGGGATAGCCTTGGGTTGCAAGCCCAAATATTTATATCCTTTTTCACTCATGACACGCCCGCGCGGAGTGCGTTGAATAAAACCCTGTTGCACCAGATAGGGTTCAATCACATCCTCGACCACATCACGCTGCTCAGATAAAACCGCCGCAATGGTTTCCACCCCCACAGGACCGCCACCATAATTTTCGACGATACATTTCATATAACGTCGGTCCATACTATCCAGTCCCTGCCCGTCAACATCCATGCGCTGCATCGCCATATCGGCAATTTTTGAATCTATAGTTTTACTTTTCGCCACTTGAGCAAAATCCCGCACACGGCGCGTGAGGCGGCCTGCTATCCGCGGTGTACCGCGCGAACGTTTTGCGATTTCCAACGCGCCGTCCTCACTCATACTCATTCCTAAAATACGGCCTGAGCGTTTAACAATTTCGCCTAGTTCTTCGACAGTATAAAATTCAAGACGTAAAGGAATACCGAAGCGATCTCGTAGGGGGTTGGTCAAAAGCCCACTACGTGTTGTTGCCCCAATCAACGTAAATGGCGGAAGATCAATCTGAACAGAGCGCGCCGCAGGTCCTTCTCCAATAATAAGATCTAGTTTTCGATCTTCCATGGCAGGGTAAAGAATTTCTTCAACAGCAGAATTCAAACGATGAATTTCATCAATGAATAAAACATCATGCGGTTGCAGATTGGTCAGGATAGCCGCCAAATCGCCTGCCTTGCTGATAACAGGGCCAGAAGTCGCGCGAAACCCAACTCCCATTTCCTTGGAAATAATTTGTGCAAGCGTTGTTTTACCAAGTCCTGGCGGACCAAATAATAAAACATGGTCCATTGCATCGCCGCGTGACTTTGCAGCCTCAATATAAACTTTTAGATTTTCGCGCAGTTCGGCCTGACCAATAAATTCGTCAAGTTTCAAAGGCCGCAAGGGATTTTCTTCAAAGCGATCTTCCTCAGTTATTTCTTTTTGCAAAACAGGATTGGTCATAGTTTTAACTTACTTTGTCATCCCGAGCAAAGTCGAGGGATCTTTTAAGATTTCTCCAATCGCTACACTCCGTCGGAATGACATGGTTTGTGTTCATAGAGCAAGCTCCTTTAATGCCAATCTAATCATCTCTGACAAAGTGACATCATGATTGTCATTGGCTTGCTTCACATTCATCACCGCAGCATAAGCATCACTGCGTTGATATCCCAAATTGATCAAGGCGGAGACAGCATCCTGATCAACCCCACTAGCACTTTCATTTGCAGCCGCAGAAACAGGAATTCCTTTTGGTTTTGCGCTTAGATCAATCTTGCTAGCTTTGTCTTTTAATTCTGTCAGTATACGTGTCGCAATCTTGGGGCCTACCCCATCCGCCTGTGTAATTGCCGCCTTATCACCCGCCGCAATGGCAAAACCTAGTTTATCGGGAGGACATACCCCCAATATCGCCATCGCTGCCTTCGGTCCAACCCCTTGCACAGAATGCAATAACCGAAACCATTGTTGTTCTGCCTCATCAATAAAACCGTATAATGTGATGGCATCTTCCCGCACATTTGTATCAATATAGAGAGACAGTGCCTCTCCTTTGCTTCCACATCGCGCAAGGGTGCGCGGGGAACAATGAACCAAATACCCTACACCACCAACATCCAATAAAATTGAATTCAGTGCTGTTGTATCCAATATGCCTGTAAGTTTACCGATCATCGCGCAGCCCCCGCCATAATCCCGCCCATTAAATTTTTTGACGCCGCGTGATGTGCATGACAAATAGCTACCGCCAAAGCATCGGCTTCATCTTCGCTAATATCACCGCAGGCTGGTAAAAGTGTACGGATCATCATACCCACTTGGTCTTTGCCTGCCTTGCCTGCCCCGACAACGGATTTTTTAACAAGATTGGCAGGATATTCCCCCACATCCAAACCTTGACGCGCAGGCACAACCATGGCAACGCCCCGCGCACATCCTAATTTTAAAGAACTAGCGGAGTTGCTATTGACGAAAGTTTCTTCAATCGCAGCTTGTTCTGGTTTAAATCTGGAAAGCACCTCAAGCATACCATCATCAAGTTGGCAAAGGCGCTCTGGTAACGTTTTTGTCGCCGTTGTTTTAATTAAACCACACGCCACAAATGATAACCGATGTCCTTCTGAGTCGATGATACCCCATCCTGTTTTTTGTAAGCCTGGATCGATGCCGAGTATACGCAAAACATTCTCCTGTTGTCATTCTGAGGCAGAGCCGAAGAATCTAGTTATAATTTATGAGATCCCTCGCTTAAGCTCAGGATGACATTTGATGATTCTATTAAAGCACAAAACAAGAACATATCCTAGCCCTTATCCTGCAGCCATCAACTTTTCCATGATTTCATCAGAAACATCCATATTGGTGGTCACGGCCTGAACATCATCGTTATCTTCCAACATTTCGACAAGGTTCATGATGCTAGAGGCCTGATCTTCATTGACTTCTGCCATGGTATTGGCGGACCAGATCAATTCTGCTTTTTCCGCTTCCCCAAATATTTTTTCTAAAGCATCACGAACAGAGGCCAAATCTTCCATGGCTGTGGTGATAATGTGAAACTCTTCGTCACTCTCACAATTTTCTGCTCCTGCTTCGACAACCGCTTCAAACATTTTATCAGCGCTTGCTTTATCTGCGGGGTACATGATCTGACCCACACGATCAAACATAAAACCAACGGAACCCGTTTCACCCAACGCGCCGCCGCATTTGGTAAAGGCCATTCTTACTTCCGCCACTGTTCTGTTTCTATTATCCGTTAAAGCATCAATGATAATGGCAACCCCTGCAGGGCCATAACCCTCGTAACGCACCTCTTGATAATCGGATGTGTCAGTTCCCCCTGCCCCTGTATCAATGGCGCGCTTGATCCGGTCATTGGGCATATTCACGGCTTTGGCTTTTGAAATAGCTAAACGCAGCCGCGGATTCATGTCAGGGTCACCCCCGCCCAGTTTAGCCGCAACAATGATTTCGCGCCCAACCTTCGTAAATGCCTTGGCACGGATTTTATCCTGTTTGCCTTTTCTATGTTGAATATTTGCCCATTTGGAATGACCAGCCATTGTGAACTCTTTTATCTATTTATTATTGAATCAATGAGCCAATATTAGAGCGTTAAAGCGCCAAAACCAAGGGTTTTTCATCTGACTAAAAGGCTAAAAAACAGGTATTTCTTCACGCAAGCGCCCGCCGATCCGCACGGGCTGAATTTCTTTGGCAAAGCCTGTATTATCACTGGTCACAATGAAGGTACCGCAGACAGTCGCTTCTCCATCAGCAGGAAGCATGCGCTCGCCTGGTATCTTGCGAACAAATCGATGGATGGAAATATCTTTGCGTACCCCAATTACGCTGTCAAAATCACCCGTCATTCCCGCATCACTTTGAAGGGCTGTTCCCGCAGGAAGCACTTGAGCATCCGCCGTTGGAACATGAGTATGCGTGCCAACCACGGCGGAAACTTTTCCATCCAGATAATGTGCCATGGCCATCTTTTCTGATGTTGCTTCGCCGTGAAAATCGAGAAAGATGGCATCACAGGCACGTCCCATCGGATGCTCTTTCACCACATCCATCACCATACGGAAAGGATCTTCCATCGCATCTAGGAATAACCGCGCCAAAGCATTAATCACCATAATCTTTTGACCGTTTTGCATTTGATAAACCACAAAACCATTTCCTGGCGTGTTCTCAGGAAAATTAATAGGGCGTAACAAATGGGGATCACGGTCAATATAGGCTAAAATTTCACGCTGATCCCATATATGGTTTCCTGTCGTAATAACATCAACACCAAGATCATAAAACTCTTTGCATATTTGTTCGGTAATTCCTAATCCATGAGCAGCATTTTCACCATTCACGATGATTACATCGGGTGATAACTTTTCTTTTAATGTTGGAAGATGTTTGGCGAGACCATCACGACCCGTTCGTCCCATCACATCACCAATAAATAAAATCCTCATAATCTGGCATCCTTAAAATCTATAACTCCTTGCGGTGTTATCATATAGTCCATAGGTATATCATGATCTTCCCGTGGAAGCTTAAACAAAACCGCCTGCTCCGCAAATCCAATTCCCATATAGGTTACATCTTTTTGCGCGCGTAAATGTTCAAGGGTTGTATCATAATATCCGCCCCCTGTACCCAAACGATACCCTTTTTGATCAAAGGCAAGTAACGGGGCTATAACAATATCGGGGACAACCTCTTCCCCTTCAACGGGTTCAGGAATATCAAAGGCTCCACTGGCCATTTTTGTGTCATGCGTCCAGGTTTTAAATGTCAAAACACGCGTCTCTTTTTGAATACACGGCAAGGCACATTGGAATCCTTTTTTTACGAGCTCATCCATTAGAAAACGACAGTCAAATTCTTTGTCGACGGGCCAATAGAGTGAAATAATCTGATTTTGGGGTGGATTTATCTCTTTAAAAAAAATATCAATGACCGCTTCAAAATCAGTGGCATCAACATCCATCTGGTCTCGATGTGCTCTGGCATGCTCACGATAATTTTGTTTTTCTTGTTGTTTGTTCATATTTGATTAAGTTCAGCTACGCCTGCATTGATTAAAAATAAAATCGCCAAAGCGATTTAAGAAAGTGCCGCGGAAGCCGTGTATGGTTACAAAATTCGTCATGAAGCCCTATAAATAAGGTGGGCACCACAATAACCAGACCACGATCTGGACAGAGGCAGTTCCCTCATGCGAATCGCATCGGCCTCAAGAATTATGTCATATCACCTGCCCCGCAGCAGATCATATATGGTGTATTTTTAGATTCTTTGCAAGTTTGCCGCGATCGCATCAATGCGCTGCGCCATGCGGTCGATGGCGCTAATGATGATTTCCTCATCCTCATGGGTGATTTCCAAACCACCGAGCGGCGCTTGTTGACCCCGTGCATCCCGCTCCCGCATATCAAATAATTCATCGGCCATAACAATTGATGTTAGAACAAGCAGATGAGAGTCATTCGTCCCCGCGCCTGCGGCAGCAATCTCTTTCAAACGGCCATTCACGAAGTTGGCCAGATCAACAACCCGTTGCTCCTGCCCATCGTCACAAGCAATGCCATATTGTTTTCCGTTAATACTAATATTGACTTCAGCCATAGGTTTAACCCTCTCTCAAAAGCTTCTCAACCTTGGCAATGGCGCCGTCCAAGCGGCTTGCGATCGCCTTGGCATCAATGTCATTGTTGGATTTCATCGGAACAGAAAAAAGATCTGCAGGACCTGCTTTTGCCTTCTTTTTTAGGTTATCCTGCATGTCTGTCGCGGACATTTCCAGTTTTTGAAGGGCGGTATTTAAATTCGTCAAAGACTCTTTAATCGCAGTGGTCACTGATTATTCCTCATGTCGTAATGTTGATATTCTTCGACAATATGTGTCCAACGAAGGTTCCGTCAAGCGCAAGGCAAAAGTTTTACCCAAAAAAATGTTTATTCTTTTGATTACAGGGAGTTGACCTTATCTCCTTCAAGTTGCATTGTAAGTCGCGTAATTACACATATTTATGAAGGAAAACCCAATGCCTCAGGCTCAAACTGCAGACACGCCCGCAACACAACCTAATCTGGATTTAAAACTTATGGCCAATGCTATCCGGATGCTTTCTATGGATGCTATCAAAAAAGCCAATTCAGGCCACACAGGTATGCCGATGGGAATGGCCGATATTGCAACGGTTCTCTATACAAAATTTTTGAAATTTGATCCTAAAAACCCCCGTTGGTTTAACCGTGATCGTTTGATTATTTCCAATGGTCATGGCTCCATGCTGCCCTATTCTTTGGCCTATCTCACAGGGAATGAAAAAATTACAATTGAGGAAATCAAAAATTTCCGTCAACTTGGCTCTCATACCCCAGGCCATCCAGAGGTAGATTTTGACGCCGCCATAGAGACCACCACAGGCCCTTTAGGTCAGGGGATTTCAAATGCCGTTGGTTTTGCGATTGCGGAGCGTGTTTTAAACGCAAAGCACGGCGATGATCTTAATCACTTTACTTATGTTTTTCTTGGTGATGGATGCTTGATGGAAGGTGTCTCACACGAAGCCTGCTCCCTCGCCGGGCACTTAAAACTCGGTAAACTGATTGCATTTTATGACGATAATAATGTGACCATTGATGGAACAATTGACCTAGCTTTCAGCGAAGATGTCAAAGCACGCTTCAAAGCCTACGGTTGGGAGGTTCAGGAAATTGATGGGCATGATCCCAAGGCCATTGAAGCCGCAACACTAAAAGCTCAAAAATCTGACAAACCCTCTTTCATCGCCTGTAAAACCAAGATTGGTTACGGCGCGCCTACATTCGAAGGACAACCAAAAGCACACGGCGCCATTACAGCGGATGAGGTTGTCGAAGGAACACGCAAAGCGTTGAACTGGCCCTACGCTCCTTTTGAAGTGCCAGAAGAAATTTTAAGCATGTGGCGCTCGCTTGGCGTTAAATCACCTGCCAATGCCAACACTCCTGACGTTGATCTTTCCAAGCTGGAGTCAGTCATTGCGGAATTAAAAGAAAGCTTTGCAGAAGCAAAACCCAATAAAGCAACACGCCAAACCTCTGGCGATTGCCTGGAAAAAATTCTACCTGCTATTGTCGATATGATTGGGGGTTCAGCCGACCTAACAGGATCAAATAATACAAAAGTTTCTGCCTCCAGGGTTTTTGACTCAAAAAATCCTGATGGGAATTATATTAATTACGGCGTGCGGGAA
The DNA here is from genome assembly GCA_041397885.1 of Alphaproteobacteria bacterium. GTDB lineage: Bacteria > Pseudomonadota > Alphaproteobacteria > Micavibrionales > Micavibrionaceae. The sequence goes on from JAWKVV010000001.1 coordinate 72,059, forward strand.
CACGGCATGGCCGCTATCATGAACGGTATTGCCCTTCACGGGGGAATAATCCCCTACGCGGGAACATTCATGCAATTTGCGGATTATTCGCGCCCCTCCATCCGCTTGGCCGCGTTGATGGAACAACGCGTTATCCATGTGTTAACGCATGACTCAATTGGTCTGGGTGAAGATGGACCAACACACCAACCTGTTGAGCATCTCTCTGCGCTTCGCGCTATTCCTAATCTTTATGTTTATCGTCCATGCGACGGCATTGAAACGGCGGAATGTTGGGAACTAGCTCTAAAATCAGAAAAATCACCTTCTGTTCTGGCCTTAACGCGTCAGGGTGTACCAACAGTCAGTGACGCTGATCCTGTCAACAAATCTTCTTTGGGCGCTTACATTCTTGAAGAATGCGAAGGCGATGACCCCGAAGTCACAATTTTTGCAAGCGGTTCAGAAGTTCAACTCGCGCTGAAAGCATCCGAGGAATTAGGCGGCGGTGTGCGCGTGGTTTCTGTTCCTTGTATGGAACGTTTTTGGGAACAAGATGATGATTATATCCAATCCCTTATCTGCAACAATTCAATCAAAGTTGCGGTAGAAGCAGGTATTCGCCAAAGTTGGGATTGTTTTATCGGCGGTCACGGCATATTTATTGGCATGAATAGTTTTGGTGCTTCTGCCCCTGCTGATGTTCTCTATCGTCATTTTGGCATTACCAGTGATGCCATTGTTGACGCCGTCCGCAAGAGGCAATTCAAAGATGGTTAAAAAAGAAAAGCCCCAGTAACGGGGCTTTTTTAATTTTGAATTCTTTTAGCTGATCCTAAAAACGCATTTCATATTCAAGGATCAATTTCAGCGTTGCATCAGGGGCAGCATCAGACATACCAAATAAAACACCTGCGTCATAACCAATGCTGTCTGTAATCATTCCTTGGGCAACAGGGCCAATCATATGTTTATGATCATCAAAATCACCTTCAAAGTCACCAAAATCATTATACATTTCGATACCAGGCTCGAATTGTGGTGAATAGCGGTAGCGAGAGTTAAATGCTGTTCCAAATTCTGTTTCATCGGAGGAATCTTCTCCAATTTCACGCTCCACAATCGCATTCACGGTGTGGCTGAATTTACCAACATCTTTGGCCGCAAGCCCTTTCACTTCAATTTTGTCAGGGCCGCTGTTTGTATTATGCACATATTCTACCAAGGCGCCAAAATCTGCCCAGTACTCACCAGGGTTGGTCAATTGGAATTTATTTTCCCATTCAATAGCAGTGAATTCAGTATCCGCACCGCTTTCGCCTTCTTTTTCCCACTCACCATAAACTTCAGTAAACCAAACATCTGTTACCCCATAACCCGCACCAAGCTTTTGTTTCCAGGCACCATCGACATCATTATCGTCATCAATTTCATATCCTGTTTTGGATTCCAGTTCCAATTCACCTTTTTCAACATAAGGAGCATAGACCTTCTTCGTCGCATTGGCCGCCGAAGGAAGGAAAAGCAAGCTTGAAACCAAAGCAAAAACGAGAGTACGTAAAGGTGAGATCATAGATTTATGATCCAGATATTTTAAAGTCATAATAAATAGTCCTATAGTTGAAAGATAAACAATAATTTGAATGGTTGTTGGTCTGGCGGTATAACCCACCAAAACCTTAAGCGTTTCTCCGAAGAAATTCCGCTCGCTCACCAACCAAGAGCTATCCCAAACAACATTGGACAAATTCTCAAACGCGCCTGTGGCCACAAGAAACCCAAACCCTTGGGAAATCATGCCCGCCACAAGCAGAATTAATAATCCTGTTGTTATTTGGAAAAACTGTTTCATAGGCATTTTGATCATGCCTAAATAAAGTAGTGTGCCAACACACAAACCGCCGATCATGCCAATGGCTGCACCTGTCGCTAAATCAATGACGGAACTACCTGCTGCTAGCATTCCATAGGAAAACATCACGATTTCTGATCCTTCACGCCAAACCGCCAGGGCAATAATCGCAGAAAGCATGAGGTAAGGACTTCTTCCTTCGGCAACATCTTGACCCACTTTCATAAAGCGTGCCCGCATTTCACTTGCATGGCGTTTCATCCATATAATAGTCCATCCGATAAATCCTGCTGCCGTAAATAGGATCAGGGCATTAAAGAGTTCCTGCCCCATACCTTCGGCCATATTGGAAATATTATCGGTGAAAACGGCGATAAGCGCTGCACCAAATAGTCCCCCTGCTACACCCAAAGTGATAGCCAATCCTTGTTTGGGCATACCGCGCGTTGCGGCTAAAACAACCCCCACAATTAAAACAATTTCAAAAATTTCACGGAAAACGATAACGGCACTGGAAAACATGAAAAAAACTTTCTTAAGATAAATGTAAAGTGAAACGGTTATTTGGCGATGATTTGCCCCTTGGCCGTATCCATATTGAATTCACCAAAAAAGGGATAGGTTCCTGGTTTTAGAGGGCCCACAAAAACAATGCCCTTTTTCCCGCCCCCAATAATTTTTTCACGGTTTAATTCATAACTTTCAAATTCTTCAGGGGTGCTGTCTTGATTATCAATAATCAACTTGACCTTTTGATCGGCAGGAATAGTTGTCGTTTCAGGTGAAAATTTATGATCTTTAATCACAATCGTAAATTCTTCTGCAGCCATCGCAGACGCCGAAAAAGAACAGAACATTAATGAAATCAGCAAGAATTTGTGAATATTTTTAAGCATTTTTGTACCTCTATTGTTTTGAGAATGATTCTCATCTTTAAATGAGAATAACTCTCAATATCAACATTGCAACTATGAATCAATGACAAAAGTCAAAAAAATAAAATTATTTTCAAAAACCTAGAAAAACCCTTGGCTTAGAGGCTCGGTAGTGCTTTTATAGTGCGGAATTTTAATACCTAGTAACCATGAAGGATAAAACGATGACAGTAAAAGTTGCTATTAATGGATTTGGCCGTATTGGACGCAATACAATGCGCGCGCTTTTTGAATCTGGCCGTAAAGATGTTGAAATTGTCGCCATTAATGATCTTGCTCCCTTGGCAACCAATAAACATCTTCTAAAGTATGATTCTGTTCATGGCACTTTCCCATTTTCTGTTGAAACCGTTGATGAAGATACCATTATTGTAAATGGTCAAAATATCGATGTTTTTCAAGAACGTGATCCAACCCAACTCCCCTGGGGTAAATTGGGGGTCGATATTGTCTTCGAATGTACAGGAATTTTCACAGACCGTGAAAAAGCCGCGATGCATCTTACCGCAGGCGCGAAAAAGGTTTTGATTTCCGCACCCGCCACCAATGAAGACCTAACGGTTGTGTATGGCGTGAACTCTGACAAACTGACGGCAGAACACCAGATTGTTTCCAACGCCTCTTGCACCACAAACTGTCTAGCACCAATGGCAAAAGCCCTGAATGACGCAATTGGTATTGAAAGCGGTTTTATGACCACTATTCACTCCTACACAGGTGACCAGTCTATCGTTGATACCGCACATAAAGACTTACACCGCGCCCGCGCCGCCGCTTTAAATATGATTCCGACTTCTACGGGTGCTGCCAAGGCCGTTGGCAAGGTATTGCCTGAATTAAACGGTAAACTGGACGGTGTTTCTATGCGCGTTCCAACGCCTAATGTTTCTGTAGTGGATTTTAAATTTACCGCGAAAAAAGCCACGTCTGTCGAGGAAGTGAATAAAGCCATTATAGCTGCCGCAGGAGGAAATCTTGACGGTATTTTAGGTCATTATGATGAGCCACTGGTTTCAGGCGATTTTAATCATAACCCGTTATCTTCCATCTTCGCGTTGAAAGAAACCAAGGTGATTGGCAATCTCGTCCGCGTGATGAGCTGGTATGACAACGAATGGGGATTTTCAAACCGTATGTTAGACACCGCCGTTCAAATGCATAAAGTCGGCTACGCCGCCAACAGCAAAGCTGCTTAAACAAAGGGAAAAACATGAACAAAATCTTTACATTAATTGCATGTTTATTTTTAATGGCCTGCGTTACTTCACAAAACCAAGGTTTCAATAAATCTGGATTTACTTATTCACAATATTCGTCTGATATTTACGAATGTGCACAATCAATGAAGTACAAAGCTCCTGAGAAAATTCAGCAACCATACAACTCTGGTGTCGGAGGAGCTTTAGGAACAGGAATTGCAGAAGGATTTGCACGCGGAGAAGCCAAAAGAAAGTTTTACAAGACTGGTGAGGAATGTATGTACGCCAAAGGTTATGTGGCTGGCGAGATAACACCAGAAGAATTCCAAAAGAGACGAGATGCTAGTATACAATATGCAAAAAAAATGAAAAATGGGGAAAAACAATGAACCAAGACCAACTTAAAAAAATGACATCTGCTGATGGCTTCATCGCCGCCCTAGACCAAAGCGGCGGCTCAACCCCTAAGGCTCTTGCCGCTTACGGTGTTGAAGAAAGCTCTTATGCCAACGAAGCACAAATGTATGATGCCGTTCATGCCATGCGTACCCGCATCATCAAATCTCCTGCTTTTAATGGCGACAAAATCATCGGTGCCATTTTGTTTGAAAAAACCATGGATAATTCAATCGATGGTCAACCGACCGCCGCCTATCTCTGGAATGAATTGAATGTCGTTCCTTTTTTGAAAGTTGATAAAGGTCTGGAAGATGAAGCAAACGGTGTTCAGCTTATGAAACCAATGCCAGAGCTTGACGCGCTTCTTTCCCGCGCCGTCAAAAATGGTGTTTTTGGCACAAAAATGCGCTCCGTTATTAATGCCGCTAACCCTGAAGGAATTGCTGATGTTGTTGTTCAACAATTTGAAGTGGGTAAGCAAATTTTGTCACACGGTCTTGTTCCAATTATAGAGCCCGAAGTTTCAATCGGTAACAAAGATAAGGCAGCATGTGAAAAAATCTTAAACGATGAAATTCTGAAACAGCTTAACCAACTGCCTCCTGACCAAAAGGTAATGCTAAAACTCACTCTTCCAGAAAAAGCTAACTTTTATAGCGATCTGATCAATCATTCGAATGTCGTGCGCGTTGTGGCTTTATCGGGGGGATATGATTTGGAAGAAGCCTGCACTCGCTTGTCTCAAAATGATGGTATGATCGCTAGTTTCTCGCGCGCGCTATCCAATGATTTACGCGCCTCACAAAGTGATGCGGAATTTGATAGAATATTGGGTGCCGTTGTCGATAAAATTTACAACGCCTCTATTGAAGGCTCTAAAAAATCACAGGCGGCCTAATAAAATTCATGATGAACTTCCTCCGTAGCAGAAAAGGACTTTTGGTCATCATCATTGTGGCCGTCCTTGGATGGGCAGGATATAAGGTTTCTGAACAAGAAGTAACAAAAGTTATCGATATGGTTTTGGTCGAAACACCCAAAACCGAAAAGCAGGTTGAATCATCAACATCAACACCCGAGCCTTCCAGAATTGAAGTTCAAAAAGACTTTAACACCGCTTCTCACATCTCTGAAGATCGCCGCACCCATATTCTCTACGGTGATATTACAGGCGGCGGCCATCTCTATGGTACGGCGCCCCTTGCAAATCAGAATTTCCAAAACATTGGAGCGAAGACACAATTATTAAAGAAGTGGAACTTATCGCCGCCAATGATAATTTGAATTGGGAACAACAACGCAACGGATATTATGTCACTGAACAGCCCGTTGGTACTGTGAAGGTGCGGGTGGTAAAGGATCGCGATGGTAAAAATGTTGTAACCGCCTATCCTACCAATACACCGCGCAACCCCTGTCCCGCGAATGATAATTAACTAAAAACCCCTTGAAAGGAAAACATCATGAAAAATCTAATCTTTACTCTTACATTGGCCTTGTTAACTCTTGGCGCTTTTGCCATACAACCTGCCTATGCCCATTGCGGCAAATGCGGTGATCACATGAAGTCTGAAAAAATGCAGCCTTGTGAAAAAACCATGAAAGACGGAAAACCCTGCGAAAAATGCATGAAAGGCGAGAAAAACCTGCGAGAATAATGCATGGATAAAATGAAACATGTAGCATGGTGAAAAAGAACCTTGTGAAAGTTTGTGAAGAAAGTGTGCGATCTATTTCACCAACCTCACGAAATGAATACAACAACGATTCATCAAATGGCACGTTAATTGAATCAATCGACCGTTCAAACATCGGTTCACTTCATATGCTATCTGGAAACACCAACAGCAAAGAATACAATGATTGATTAAATATCAAAAACAACAGGTTTTAGAATGGCGGCTACCTTTTGATGATCCGCCATTTCTTTTGTCCAAATATAAGGCTCTCCTGTACTTGTGTTATGCAGAAACCTTAACATTTTCTGCCCCAGAAATGTTAATTCCTTGTTTTCTGTCAATAACCCTAATTCAGTACAATATTTTTCAACATGGGTGTTTCTGATAGTTTTTCCTCCACCATAAACATAAAGGATGCTCGTCAGTTCAGGGTTTGAAAACCCTAACTTATGGCTATCACCTACTATTTTTCTAAGGTCGCTATAAGCTGCATCAAAATATGATCTTAAACACGATTCAGCAGGCCGCTCGCCTTCATAAGACAGTCTTTGTAACATTACGCCCTCATATATTTCGGAAAATAATTATTACCAAAGACATGCATTTAATGCAATATAATTATGCACTCAGATATTGCACCAATTCACATCATTGATGTCGGAAGCGCCCGTGATCAGCATAACAAGACGGTCAATTCCTAAAGCGATCCCCCCGCTTGGGGGCAATCCATGCGCTAAAGCTTCGATAAAATCTTCATCTAACGGATAAGATTCACCATATAAACGCTGCTTTTCACCCATTTCAATATCGTAACGTTTGCGTTGTTCTGTTGCATCCGTCAGCTCCGAAAACGCGTTGGCGAGCTCTATACCGCACACATAAAGCTCAAATCGTTCGGCAAAACGCGGGTCGTCCTGCTTGGGTTTAGACAGGCTTGCCATGGAAATGGGATAGTCACACAGAAAAGTGGGTCGACCGACCCCTAAAAACGGTTCAATTTTGGCATCCATAACACGGAAAAACAGATCATCCCACCCATCATCTTCTGCAACATGAAGATCAAGCGCTCGAACAGCCGCGCGAAACCCTTCTTTATCGCCTAGATAGGTCAGCAGATTGATATTCGCATATTGTTCAAAGGCCTGGACAACCGTTAATTGTTCCCACTCCTGAAAGGGATCGCAGGTTAAATTTTTATATTTAAATTCAGATACTCCTACAGCAGTGGCACAGCTTTGAAGCAGCCCAACACAATCTTTCATAATATCGTTATAATCCGCTTGCGTACGGTACCACTCAATCATTGTAAATTCAGGCCGATGCCGTTTTGATCCTTCGGCATTGCGAAAAACGTGACAAATTTGAAAAATATTTTTCATTCCCGCCACCATCAGTTTTTTCATCGCAAATTCAGGACTGGTATGCAGATACATTGTCTTTTCAATTTGGCCATCAACACCGCGTAAATCCGTGGCAAAAGCCCTAATATGTGTGTCGATAACAGGACACAGCTGTAAAATCGGAGTGTCCACTTCGTCAAACCCCTGCCCCTCAAAATATGCCCGAATAGCCCGCAAAACCTGTTGTCTGACCTTTAAATTCGGCTTTTTTTCAATAAAACGCTCTGGATGCCACCATTTTGTCATGTGAATGCTTGCATTTTCTATTATTAAGGGTTAAAAGATGGCCAGAATTTATACCTGACTCGTCAGGAAACTATACTAGGAGCCGATAAGATGAAAGCAAATACGCATCCAGATTACCATGAAATCACTGTTGTGATGACAGATGGGACAGAATACAAAACACATTCCACCTATGGAAAACCTGGTGATGTGCTGAAATTGGACGTTGATCCTTTGACACACCCTGCATGGCAAGGGGGTACAGGTCAGGTGATCGAAAAAGGTCAGTTGGACAAATTTGAAAGCAAATACGGTTCTTTCCTTTCTGCTGGAAAAGGCAAAAAATAATTGAAAAGAACGTGTTATAGCGTTTTTTTAAAGTTGTTTTACGTGAAACAAAAGAAGAACAAATAATTCAGGCCGCATCAGCGGCCTTTTTTATTGCATTAAAACTTAGACAAAAAATCTCTAAAATTTATCAACTTACATTACGCAGCGAGCAACTGCTCCAACGCTTTGTGAAGCTTTTCACGTTTCTGTCCGTCTGTTTCAACAATTTCGCGTTTTTCGGCTATTACCTCTTCAGGTGCATTATCAACAAAGCTTTTATTATCGAGCTGTTGAGAAATTTTCTTAATGTTGTCTTCTAACTTTGCTATCTCTTTTTTCAAACGCTCACGCTCCTGATCCAAATCAATCAACTCCGCGATTGGTAGAATTAACGTGGTCGCCCCCACAACGGTCTGTAAAGACCCCTTCGGCGCTGTATCAACGTAATCAATAGAAGCCAACCGCGCCATGGTTTTAATGATATCGCCATAGGTCTCAAATCCCTGTTTGGTCATATCACAAGCATCTTTGACCATAAGATCAATTTCTGCTTTTGCAGGCACATTCATGTCTGAACGGACGGAACGTATCTCGCCAATTACCTTAATGACCCATTCAATATGTTTTACCGCTTCTGGCGCTTTTAATGCGGCATCATATTGTGGCCAAGACATCCCTAACAGCATTTCCCCTTCAGGGCGCTTTGCAATTCCTGCATAAAGCTCTTCGGTTATATAGGGCATGAAAGGATTGAGCAAAATCAGTATTTGTTCCAAAACCCAACCAGTCGTTGCCTTCACTTCATTTTTTAAAGTCTCGTCATCTCCTGCCAAAAGAGGCTTGGTGAATTCCAGATACCAGTCACAGAACGTTCCCCAGACAAACTGATAAGCCGCCATCGCCGCATCGTTAAAACGATATCCTTCAAGCGCCTTATCAATATCTTCCTGACAAGTCGTGATAGCGTGAATAATCCATTTGTTGGTTGGATTTTTGACAGCGGCAGGATCAAATCCCGCTTGCGGAAGACAGTCATTCATTTCACAAAAACGTGTTGCATTCCAAAGTTTGGTCGCAAAATTTCGATATCCTGCCACACGATCTTCAGATAAACGCACATCGCGTCCCTGCGCCGCCATCGCCGTCAATGTAAAACGCACAGCATCCGCGCCAAACTGATCAATCAAATCCAACGGGTCAATGACATTCCCTTTGGATTTAGACATTTTCTGTCCTTTAGAATCTCTGACAAGGGCGTGGATATAAACGGTTTTAAATGGAACATCCCCCATGAAGTGCATGCCCATCATCATCATTCGCGCTACCCAGAAGAAGATAATATCAAATCCCGTAATCAAAACATCTCCTGGATAATATTTGTTAAGTTCTGGTGTTTGATCTGGCCATCCCAATGTCGAAAAAGGCCACAACGCAGAACTAAACCACGTATCCAAAACATCATTATCTTGCGTTAATTTTACATCTGCGCCCGCTTGCTGCTGCGCCTCTTCCAAACTTTCAGCAACATATACATTTCCTTCCGCGTCATACCATGCAGGAATTTGATGCCCCCACCAAAGTTGGCGAGAAATACACCAGGGCTGAATATTTTCCATCCATGAGTAGTATGTATTTTCCCAACTTTTTGGGACAAATTCGGTTTTACCTGTTCGCACGGCCTCGATCGCGGGTTGTGCCATGGTCTTGGCATCGACATACCATTGATCCGTCAAGTAAGGCTCAATCACAACGCCTGATCTGTCGCCATAAGGAACCTGATGTGTATGTTTTTCAACCTTGACTAGATACTCTAATTCCTCAAGATCCTTGATGATTTTTTTACGCGCTTCAAAACGATCAAGCCCCACATAATCTTCAGGACAATTTTCATTCATCTTCCCATCGGGCGTCATAAGGTTGATAAGCTGAATATTTTTATCAGGATGGCGCTTGGCAACTTCAAAGTCATTGTAATCATGCGCCGCGGTAATTTTCACCGCCCCTGAACCAAACTCAGATTCAACATATTCATCGGCAATAATGGGAATGATACGGTTACAAACAGGAACAACCGCAAATTTACCAACCAAATGTTTATATTTTTCATCATCGGGGTGAACCGCAATCGCTCCATCCGCCAAAATGGTTTCTGGTCGGGTTGTTGCAATATTAATAAATCCGCCCCCTTCTTCTAATGGATATTGAACGTGGTACAAATTACCTTTTATTTCTTTATGTTCAACTTCAAGATCAGAAATAGACGTCTGGAATTTAGGATCCCAATTCACCAAACGCTTATCACGGTAGATAAGTCCGTCTTTATAGAGCTGAACAAAAACTTTTTTGACGGCCTTTGATAGCCCCTCATCCATCGTAAAGCGCGCCCGACTCCAATCAGGGGTGGCGCCAATACGTTTTTGTTGTCCAACAATTGTTCCACCCGATTGTTCTTTCCATTCCCAAACTTTTTCAATGAACTGGTCACGGGTTAAATCACGACTGCGCACAATTTGTTTTTCGGCTAACTGGCGTTCAACTACCATCTGCGTCGCAATCCCTGCGTGGTCAAGCCCAGGCTGCCAGAGCGTATCTTTTCCGCGCATACGGTTCCACCGAACCAGAACATCATGCAAGGTCAGATTAAGGGCATGTCCCATGTGCAGGCTGCCTGTGACATTTGGCGGGGGCATCATAACGGTAAAAGGTGCCGCTTTGCTTTCAGGATGACATTCAAAATGCCCTGAATTCTCCCACATTTCATAATGACGTGATTCAATATCCGCAGGCTGAAAAGTCTTATCCAGCATAATAAATCCTTAAATTTCCGAAATTAATTAATAACCAGATACGGTTTTAATCATCCATCGCGCGTCTGGCAAGCTTTTCAAGCTCTTTTTGGACAATACGCTCAACCATCGTGGGCAGGTTGTCATCCATCCATTCCCGAAGCATAGGATGAAGAAGCTCACGCACAATGTCCTCAAGCGTCACCCCGTCATAGGAACGAGACCTCTCAATGGGCATCTTCGTCGCCAATTTCGACAAACTGCCTAGGGCCGCGGCCTGCGTGCCCGAAGAAAGTATATCGGATGGAACTGGTCTTTTAGGGGGCATGATAGGCTCCTCCTCTTCATAGCGGTCGCGCATTTCGATTTCGGGGATATCTTCTTCCTCATCATCGACATCATCCTCTTCCATTTCCGCCAAATCTTCCTCGGTCAATTCAAGGACATCATTGCTTTTTTCACGGATAGGACTTTCCAGAACCTCTTCTTCTTGCTGTTCTTCGTCATCATCAGAAATAATCTGACGAATCGAAGCCAGTATTTCTTCGATAGACGGTTCTTGTTCTGATGGGTTATTAGACATGCGCAGGCCAATAGTGAATCAATTTATAACTAAAATAGTGTCCATGATACGCAAGACCTTGTCAAAGCCTGACAAGCATAAAAAATAATCTGTCCTCATGAATAATTAAATTTGGACGATAATTCAGGGCGTTATGGAAGAAAAGCCAAGCTTTTGTGGAACAAGTATCCCTAAGGTGCGGGCCAGAGCAAAGCGGGCAACAACTTCATTTCTTTTGGCTTCAATCAAGCTCACCTGCGCATCCAGAAGTTCCTGATTCGCATTTAAAGCATCCAATGTTGTTCTCTCACCAAGTTTGGTTTCATAATCGACACCTTCACGGGCAATCCGTGCGGCCTCAATTTGTAATTCACGCGCTTTAACCTCGGCTTGCGCCGCTTGAAGGGCTTCCCAACTCTCGACCGTTTCTTGCTTGGCTTTTTCTTTGGCCTCAACAATCTGGATACTGCGCTGATTAGCTATTTTCTTCGCTTGACGAATGCGGGAACGATCAGCACCTGCTTGATATAACGGGATGGAAGCATTCACACCAACAGAAGCTTGTCGCTGTTCATCTATCAAACTGCTGGGATCATATGATTTATTGAGCTGCCCAATGGCAGAAATTTCAGGCAACAAAGCACCCTTTTGGCTGTCTACATTATATTCCGCCGCCTGTTTGATAAACTGGGATTGCAAAACCTCTCGGTTATTTGAGTCTGCTAAGGCCAAAGCCTCTTCAAGCGTTCCAGGTAACTCAACCTGTTTTTCAGGATACCCCATATCTGGCGGGGGCAGTGTTCCTGTAATCTGCCGAAACACCGCCTTTGAGCGCTTAAGCTGTCCTTTTGCAGTAATCACATTTGCCTCTGCCGCGGCCAAGCGCGCATGGGACTGACTGACATCCGTGCGGGTCAGCTCCCCAACAAGAAAACGATTTTCCGCGCGCTCTTTTTCATGGCTCAACAGTTCACGGTTATTTTCATTCAATGTTAAAACCGCCTCATCCCGCAAAACATCCATATAAGTCATCGCCGCGGTATAAAGAATATTTTGTTCAACACCACTTAAGGCAAATTCCTGCGCGGCAATAATATTTTTGGCCTGATTAATTTCTGCCTGTGTTCTTCCCCCTCTATACAAAGGTTGCTGAAGATTAAGACTGGCTGTTTTGGACGTATTCCCTCCATCTTGTGCAACAAAGGAAGATCCTTCTACTTCTGTATCTGTATGGGTAACATCCAAATCGGCTGCAACGGAAGGTTTAAACCCCGCCTGCGCCTGATCAAGCTGTTCCTGAACAGCTAACAGTTCCGCCCGTGCTGCCCGTACGCTCGGGTTGTTTTCGTAGGCCTGCGCCAAAACTTCATAAAGTGTATTATTTTTATTCTTCAATGGTTCAACAACCAAAGCCACATCTGATAAAGATGACTCCAAATCAGACACGGGAAGATTGTCTTGTTGCGCCCATGCAGATAATGAAAAACAACTGACGACAAGCGCAAGAAGAAGGGCTTTATTCATCAAAATTAAATTCCTTTTTAGGCTCAAACCCTTTTAAGTAAGGTGTCCCTGCATCAAATAAAATGCGCTGCGAAAAAACGCCTTCCTTGATATGTTCGACCAATGTAATTTTTGCAACGGTTTGCCCTGTTTTTTTAACAGGCGCAACAAGACGCCCACCAACACTCGCATTTGTTTTGAATTTCTTCAGAATACAGGAAACCGCACCATTGATAATAATTAAATCATACGGCGCGTTATTAGGCGCTCCTTCTACCAACGGCCAATCACCGCAACAAATGTTATTGTACGAAAAGTTATCCCAACTGGCTGCGCATTTTTAAGCAGCACTATCTTCATCCAAAGCCACAACCGTTGTTACAAGCTGTGACAAAATGGCTGCATTATATCCAATCTGACCCAATCGTCAGCGCCACTTCATTTTGCTTGGTTTTTGCCATACCTCTCTTATCATTCGGGCAAGGACAGCAGGCTCCATTAAATAACGACCTTTTGAAATTTCGATATCCTCGTCACAATGGCAAATACCGCGCTTATCATCAGGTACAAACTTTCTCCGTGGCACAACATGGAAAGCCTTCAATAAAGGCTCTGATACCACACCGACAGGATGGATCTGGCTTTCAATCATAGATTGTCTGGCCTGTATGTAATCTTGTTTATTTAGCATTGATGACACCCAAAATATCGGATTTTTGAACTCTGCTGAAAATACGTGAAAAACTTATTTTATACCACCCTAAAACAGCGTATTAGGACTAGATTTCACCAAACAAAAGTGATATTCCCTTATTTCCTTAGGCGCGGTGGCAAGTGGTCATGGGACTGCAACTCCCATCCCCAGCTTGATGATTCATTCCGCTCCGTGCCTCCACTTTTTTCTATAATTTTTGATAGGTTGCTTATTGACACCACCTGATGATTCAGCCATAAAGCTTCTCAGTGTTCCTCGGTAGCTCAGTGGTAGAGCAGGTGACTGTTAATCACTTGGTCGCTGGTTCGAATCCGGCCCGAGGAGCCATCTTTTCTCCCCCTCCCCTCATTCTTAAAAAATAAATCCCTTCCAAACTCTTTTGTAAGTTTGTTTCACAATTATTATTCATAATACAAAAACAGGGACAAAATATCCTTTAGCATGCATTATTTGCATATCTGAATTAAAAAAAATACATTTTATTGCTTGTTTTTTGCGGGTTTTAATGTATTATTATCGGACACACCCTCTATTACCGCTATTGTCCGGAGATCTCCTAAAAGAGATTTTCGGACATTTTTTGTAAAAGTTTTTGGAAAAAATAAAGTATGGCGATCCCGGTAAGATCCGAATGCCAACCTACTGCCAGAAGGCAGTTCACTCCTATCCAGTTGGGCTACGGGACCATGTATGTGTGGGCATATTAAGTAAATTTTATAGGCGCGCAAAGCGTTTTTTGCAAAATGCCTTCAATTTACCGCCCGTCTTCCAGAAGGAATGAATTTAAAATTATCCAAATAATTACGAAGGCACGCGGCGATCACGATCAACAGTGACAATGTATTCCCACCCCTGTTTTGCGCGTAGGAAACCGCATCTTCAGCACAAGAAAATTTTAACTTCACCTGGTTGCAACATCATCAGAACAAGTCCAGCCACTCAACGGGCGTACGTCTGGACACTTGCTCATTCAAACCGTGGGTTTTTTCGCGTGAATAAATTGCATCGCGGTTTTTGATGGTTTGTAAATACGGACTTTTCATGAGACCGGATTACTAATCAAAATTTTTGACTTGTCACCATTTAAACAATTTACGGGCGAAAAGATCTGGACCCTGCTGCGCAATGGCGAATTGTGGAAGATAAGCAGTTTAAACAGAGAATGCCCCACATAACATCCATGAACAGGTTAGACCTGTACGATCCACCCTAGGAAGATATTATGATATTATCATCTGTGTCGATGGTGAAAAAATGATGAACACTCTCAATCAAAGTAGCCGGGGCGATGAGATTTCCCTCATCGGCATGCCTTAACACGGCTGATGCCTGGCTCACACTCATTGTCGTTAATCTCATCACATCCCACCTGTAACTTGGGCAACAACCAGAACTAAAGGAAAGAATAAGATTCACAGCAATACTTTCAAAGTATTTACGTGCGTTCCCAAGTCGGGAAAACAGGCCGTGATGAATTTACAGAATATGCAGAACGATTAAATGAAAACTAACCCATCTCAGTTTCCAGATGTTTTGCGTCAAGACGTTCTGCAGAACGGACGACCCCAAGATGTCGCAACTAACTCCCAATAAGTATAATGGTAGTTCTATCTAATAAGAAAATAAACACTTATACCGGATAACGCGACGAAACAGTTTCAGCATACCCTGAATATTATATTAATAATCTTCGGTTTTTTATCGCATTTTAATAACTCGCTTTATAGTCTTGCGTCGTTTTTCATGACCCGAATGGGCGGTCTGCTTTCTGCCTTCTCAATTCGCCGTATTCGTTTCGATGGCCGCTTTGCGATAAATCCTTCTAATTTTTATCTAATTTTATATTAAATCGCGCTTCCGCTGCTGGCAGAGATCTGTTTGCCTCTATATCTTTTAAATTCGCGTGGGCGAATTGATTTATTGAACAATATAAACTCAGGATTTTCATCAATTATCAATCGATTTTATCTTTAACTTTGTTGGGGAAATAATGCTTGCAGATAATCCGTTCTTCACAAATTCTAATCCTTAGTGACTTACCATGAAGTTAAAAAGCTTTATCGGGTAAATAAAATGTCTAATGGTTATGGTCGGAATCTTTCTAATTAATGTGTTCCTTTGCATCTGATTGGATAGTATGTGATAATAATATTTTTAATATAAGAACCAAGCTCACTGATGTTGGCGCCAAGCATACCATCTTCTTTCGATAACCAATCGCCATTCACCATTGTTCGGATTGATTTTGGTGATGATGGACCGACAGTCATCCTTTCTGAAAACGAGATGGGTCAGGTGGAGGATTCAACCTGACATCCTGCTCTAAACAGGCCGCCTTCTGGATATTGCTACATCAGATCACCAGAGAGCTTTTTTAAACAAGGATCAAACGGCGTGGCTTTAATTGGCAGCAAAAGCACAATTCGACCAAAGAGTTCATGTTTGCGACTTTATCGCCCTTTGAAACCACCGCGATAAACCGCAATTCGTCTCCCAAAACTACAAAACTGGGTGACGGAGATTCCTGTATTAAATCCGCCGAATGGTTTCTGCGGTGCGGTAGATTGTGCCGTCGCGGTTTGATAAGAGAGCATATCAGAAGGAGTCTAAAATGTATTTTCGTCAAAATCCGGGTTCTTGTTCCACTACCCAGAAAAACGTATTGTGATTGCCAGCCCATGCTTTCACAGGCATAGAGGCCTGTTGCCATCTTTGGGAGTTAAAGTAAGCTCTTCCTCAAGATTATGGTTTCATCGACCACAATGTAAAATAGCAGACCAGGCAAAGACCTGCAGGCTTCACCTCGGGCGGTCTGCATTGGTCACCATTATCAGGCGATCAGTGGGCAGTACAAGAAGAGTGCTGTCATCTATTTAAACCGCTCCTTTTGTTGCTGACCAGTGTGACTTCGCTGGCGGCAACTCACGGAAAGAACTAAAAACTTCATGAAGGTAATGCGGTGACCCGCACGCTCACCAAAGCTGCGCAACCATCACGTTGGCACTTGCCGCGATGAGAGAACCGTTTCCGCCCAAACAGCCACCAAAGCCCGGCACCACCATAAAGGCGTTAATTGATCCAATCCGCCAAAGCTATCTGTAGGTCAATAAGCGGGATCATCGTCGCAATAAACGGAATGTTATTAATCCTGAGAAGAAAATAACGCCAGGAAACCATAGGATAACGTATCCCGTAACCTTTAAATCCCCGCCTGTGATTCCTATTAACATGCCCTAAAAAGGCTAAGCAGTCCTGTATATTCGACGGCGTACACAACAATAAAAAGACCTATGAAGAAAATAGTATCCCACTCCACTTCTCCAAAAGCTGTATGAACAGATTTTGTCTGTTTTTCAGGTTTCATTTTGTAAATATTAAGCATCATCAACAGCGCAGCCCCTGTCAGCGCCGTTGTTCCTGGCTCAATACCCTGACCGTGACCTACAACAAAACCAAAAAACACCAAGGCCAAAACCATCAAAGATTTCACTAATAACGGTTTATCGGTCAGCGCCTCTTCAGGTTTATAACGAAGCAAGTGTGCAATCGCCTTTAAACTTGTTTTTAACTTTCGTCCCCAAATCAGATCAAAAAACACAACAAGGAAAACCATTAAAATTGCGGCAATAGGTGCCGTATTTTCGAGAAAGTCAACAAAACTGAAACCAACAGCAGAACCAATAAGGATATTGGGCGGATCACCAATCAAGGTCGCCGTTCCGCCAATATTCGAAGCAAAAATTTGTGATGCCAGAAATATATAAGGATTTAACTTCAATTGCTCTGTCAAAAGAAGGGTAATCGGCACAATCAACATCACTGTTGTCACGTTATCCAAAAGCGCTGAAAAAATCGCCGTAATAATGGATAGAATAGCAAGCAGTGCTCTTGGGTTTCCCCTAACTGACTTGGCTGCCATAATTGCTACATATTGAAAGACCCCACTATCTTTCATAATGCCAACAATAATCATCATCCCGATCAACAAAAAGATGGTGTTAAAATCAATTCCTTGCACGGCAAGTTCCTGATTAATAACACCTAGAATGATCATCGCTCCCGCGCCAAGAAGCGATATCACCGCGGGATTAAGCCGATCTGTAATGATAAAAGCATAAACAATGAACAAAATGACAGACGAAACAATCATTCCGTCCCAACCAAAAACAACCTCGGGCCCATGCGTTAAGGCCTGCCCCGCTCCCTCATGTCCTGACATTTTACACCCCTAAAAAACTATTCCTTACTATTTTCTGCTTCTTTTTCTATTTCTTCTAAAAGGCTATAAAGATTATCCAGTAATGATTTACGGGATATAATACCTTTAAAATTTCCTGTTTTTGAATCTGTAATCACCACAGGAGAGCCATGCTTGGCCATTAAACGCAGCGCTTCGATCGTCGATGTTTCACAATCCGCAAAGTGCGGTTCCTTATTCATGATGTCACCCACCATAACAGGTTCAATTTTTCTTAGGCGTTTTGCAATTCCTGGCGCTGCTCCAATCACAAAGCTTAAATTCTCTACACCATCTTCGATTGTTGCGGCTTTAGGCAGTAAATTGAAAAGCACCTGTTGCAAACCAAACAGCCCAACAAACTTTCCATCCTTATCGACAACGGGAACATTACGGATAGATCTATCTTTAAAGATAGCAAGTGCTTCGCCGACCGTCTGATCTGGTCGAATGGTTGTAACATTTGTTACCATCGCTCTCATACATGGATAAGACATAGATTGGATGCTCCCAAAAAGTTAATTTGGCGGCACTATACTCCCGTAAATGCCATAAGCAACCCCCTTTTTACGGTTTTTTAGTTGTGCAAACCTGCCGCATACATACTTGCGTAAATACCGTTTAAGACCATCAATTCCTCATGATTTCCGCGTTCCTTCAAATTTCCTTCTTCCAAAACCAAAATTTGATCGGCATTTTGAACCGTGGAAAGACGGTGAGCAATCACCAAAGTTGTACGGCCTTTTTGTATTTTAGAAAGAGTTTGTTGAATGGCCCGTTCAGCTTCATTGTCCAAAGCCGACGTCGCTTCATCTAAAAGTAAAATTGGAGCATCGCGCAAGATAGCGCGGGCTATAGAGATCCGTTGCCGCTGCCCCCCTGATAAAGTAACACCATCTTCTCCCAATTTCGTATCATACCCATTGGGAAGGGCGCGAATAAATTCATCAGCTTCTGCCGCAATCGCCGCCTTAATGATTTCATCTTGAAAGGCGCCCTTTTTGCCGTAGCCAATATTCGCCCACACCGTATCATCAAAAATGGTAATGTCTTGAGACACAAGAGCAATATTACTTCGGAGACTGGCTTTCGTAACCTCCCTCACATCGACACCATCGATGGTCACTGCGCCTTCATTCACATCAAAAAAGCGCGGAATAAGATTCATGATAGTGGTCTTTCCACTGCCCGAACGCCCGACAAGTGCCGTCACTTTTCCCGCAGGGATAGTCACCGAAATGCCCTTTAAGGCTCGCTTATCTTCATCTTCATAACGGAACTGAACATTATCCAAAATAATTTCAGGCTGTTTAAAGCTGACTTCTTTTGCATCAATCCTATCTGTCACCGCCGCATGACGATCAAGCATGTCAAAAACCCTGTCCGCAGACCCCAACCCCACTTGCAACTGACTATTGAGGCGCGCCAGTTTTTTCATCGGCTCATACGCCATCGAAAAGGCTGTAATAAAAGACAGCAACTGCCCCGCCGTGGAATTACCTGCGGCAACTTGGAATCCGCCATAAATAATAATTCCAAACACAACAAGCCCCACTAGAGTCTCATTCACAGGCGTTGAAAGATTGGAAATATTGACAGATTTGATAACCAATTTGCGAAGGCGGGTAATGGATTTTTCTGCCATTTCCTCTTCATGCTTTTCCATGCCATAGGCTTTAACTAAACGTATTCCTTGAAAAATCTGTGATAACCTATCTGATAAATGGGCAAGCCCTGCCTGAATATCACCCGACATTTTTCGCAGTCTTTTTCCAATCTTTACCGCGAACCACCCTGCCAGAGGAAAGATGGTAAAGGCCGCCAAAGCCAGAAGCCAGTCTTGATAAAACATGACGGCAACCAACAGAATAAGGGTAATAATATTTTTTCCGATACCCGTCAGGCAATTCGTAACCGCGCCGCGCAAAACTTCAACATCATTCACCACACGGGATATCAGTTGCCCGCTCGGATTTTCATGAAAGAATTTCAAATCCAGATTCATAAAATGCGAAAACATCTGCGTTTGAATTTTGGCAACAATGGTTTGGCCAATTTTATTAACCAAAATCACCTCCATATAGGTCGCAAGACCCCGCACCAAAAAGATAATAAAAATACCAAGACCCAAGCCCCAGATTTTAACCGTGTTCCCTGCCACTAAAACCTGATCAATAACAGGTTCCATAATCGTGGCAAAAGCCGCCGTCATTAGCGCCCCCAAAATCATGAAGCCAAGCGCCAAAAGCAACATTCCATAATGTTCGCTTAAATAATCACGAACCAACCGTTTAACAAGATGAACAGTTTGCGGGGGAATAGATTGGGATTTCTCTTTGTTTTTGCCGTTTAAAAACGTATTTTGATTCATGTAATTTTTAGACTTTATTAAACCCAAAGACACTTTATGCCATCTTCTTCTGATAGTAAAACCCCTTCTGATCTAAAGGATAATTTCCACCTTTTACAATCCAAATCCCCTCAGGGCATTGGTATTGCGTTGGGTGGTGGCATGGCGCGCGGTTTTGCCCATATTGGGGTTCTGAAAACCCTGAATAAGCACGGTATTTATCCCTCCATCGTGGCGGGAACATCTATAGGCGCTCTTGTTGGGGGGTGTTATTTATCTGGAAAATTAACTGATCTGGAAAACTGGGCCAAATCATTAAACCGCCTTAAGGTCTTTTCTTACATGGATATTCGCGTCAAAAGCGCAAGCATCATTGGCGGAGAAAAGCTAAAAAATACACTTCATCAATATTTTGATGATTTAGATATAGAATCCCTGCCCCATCCCTTTATCGCCATTTGTTCAGATTTAAATACAGGACATGAAATATGGCTTCGGAAAGGAAGTATTATTAAGGCAATGATGGCCTCCTTCGCTCTGCCGGGAGTTTTTCCACCCGTAGAACATAATCATCGCTTGTTGGTTGATGGTGCTTTGGTCAATCCCGTTCCTGTTTCTGTTTGTCAGGCCCTCGGCTCTCGTCTTACCATTGCCGTTGATCTTCATGGCGATATGATTGGAAAAGCCGTTAAAGCGGGTGATGGTTTTCAAACTATTGCAGGATTTGATCTTTTTAACGAAAACCACGTTTCACTTGAAGATCAAAAACAATTTAAACAATCTTGGCTTGCCAAGCGTCTCTTTCGCCGCGAAGCCAATAACCCAAGCCTTTTTGGCGTGATGATGGCAGCTCTGGGCATTTTTCAAGATCGGGTGACGCGTTCCCGCCTCGCAGGGGATCCGCCCGATGTTCACATCAAACCTCATATAGGCCATATCGGCATGCTTGAATTTGAACGGGCCGAAGATTTAATTAGACTAGGCGAAGAGGCCACTGAACGCGCCATGCCTAAAATCCGCGCGGCTATGCAAGTGCTCCTCACGCCAGATCAGCGTGCCGACCAAGATATCGGTGATATTCCGCTTCAGGACTACGAAGAAGATTAATAAGCAAAAGCAACTTACCAGCCTCCTCCTCCGCCACCACCACCGCCGCCGCCAGAAGACCCACCGCCTGAGCTGCTGGAGCTTTTAACTGTGGAGGCTGTTCTGATGTTATGGTTAAAATCACTCACAAAATTTGAAAAGTTAAAACCACCACTAAAATCACTTTGCCCACTATTGGACTTAAACCAATGGGGTGTCGAAGAATAAGAACTCGCCGCAGCCGCCGTGCCCGCAACAGAAGCTGCTGCCATACCTGCCACAAACTTATCGCCCCATTTGGACTCTACATTAAGGGCTACAGCATAAGGCAAAAGCTCTTCATATAGTTGCCGCGACATTTCAGGTGGATCAAACTTCTTTAAAATTTTCCCCTCAACGGCGCCAATGTAATATTCAAGGCCTTCAATATGGTCCATGATCTCGCGACCACGCTTGGTATATGTTGCAAATAACGGGCAGAAATAAGCATTAAGCGATAGATACAAGAAACCCATAAAAATAACGAGGTAAGACGTATTTAGCTCAGGAGTAACCTCTCCTATAAAAACAGAAACACCAACAAGAACACCCAAAACAAATAAAACCGAAATTCCTTTGCCTAGCTTTCCCCATTTATTGTTTAAGGCAAAAAATAGAAAAGCCATCAACATGGAAACCAGAAAAAACGCAAACAGCGTCAGAAAATAAAAACCAGGAACACTATTCGCGGGAAGAATATCCGTAACATAAGGCAAAGAAAGAAATACAGCCACCATCGGCAAAAGGCTTTTAAACCAAGGACCCAAATTGGATTTGTAATATATGCCCTTACACTTACTATCCAAAATTTTCTCGTGGCCTCTGGATAGTTTAATAAGACTGGAATCATGTGGCTCTATAACGTGTTCTTCTTTTAAACCATCATAAATAAACTGTTCTCCTTCTGACAAAGTGCGCTTTTTAACTTCTCCCCCTTTTACCTTCTGAACAATGCACTTTCCCTTGTTTTGCTGATCTATGGTTAGCCACCCTTTGGCCGCGATAGATATAATCGCCACACTTAATAAAGTAGAATTGGGGGTCTTCCCTTGTGTTTTGATATAAGACGCCTGGGCTGGTGAAATATCATCTGGTGGTTGATAAAAAGGAATAAGCCCTCTACTCAAAGGATCTTTTCCAAATTTTTTCCAGAGCATATAACTCCATAAAAATGATATTATTAAGCCAGACAGAAAAATTAAAAATCCAGGATGGGAATCGATAAAAGCTGATAGACCCGTTTTATCCTCATCCCCCCTAATAAAACCTTTGGGAATGGCCGCCGCAACCGTTACCCCCTCATAAGGTTCCAATCCCACATTATTATGCAAGAATAACTTATTATCTTCGGTTTGCGCCGTATAGTTTTCATCGTCGCTGCCAAATGTCCCCGTATAGGCTTTGTATTGTAAAATCTCTGCTCCTTCAGGAAAATCAATCTGAATGTTCGCTGTCTCTATAGGAAAAACCCACTGGGTACCAATTGCATTCCAATAGATTTCGTCGAAATCATCGTAATGATCCACTTGATCAGGAACATAATAATGAATGTCATAGGTATAGGATTGATTCTTGTCCAAATAAACATCTGACTCGCCAATATATACTCTTAAACGACTGCCTGTTGTTTCCTGATGATATGGCTCATCGACCCCATCGCGCTGAATCGACGTGATATTATATTTAATCTTTGTTTTAACACCTAAAAAACTCCTTTGGATCGTAGGAAAATCTCGATAGATCCCACGCTTAATCTCCTGCCCCGTGGCAAAGACCCGTATTTTTTCATGGATTGTTAACCCCCCTTGCCGATCAACAGTAATGTTGACATCAAAATTTTCGATAACTTCTTGGGCCTTAGATTCTGTCGTCAGCAAAAAGAACGAAGAAAACAGGATGAGGATGGTAAGAATATATTTATTCATTCAATGGTGATCCCTTTTGGTGACACCCCATATTCATTAGACGCTCTCGTTAGATAAAAGTAAAACTTTGTTCTTAACTGACGGGTTGCTTGCGTTTTTTATGTTTACGATCAGGAAGGGCATTCCCCCATCGCATTTCATCCACCAGATAAGTCGGCATAACATTATTGTATTGAATAATAAGGTTTTTCAACGTGTTATCGACTTCTTTTAAAGTGGAACAATGCATAAAATTCGCGGCATGAAGACCAGATTTAAACAGGCACGTATCAATACCCAACGCATTGGCTCCTAAAACATCATGCGCCATCGTATCCCCTAGCATAACGGTATGGGACGGATATATTTCTTTCGCGCGCAATAATTCGACACAGTATTTGAAAATAGCTGAATATGGCTTTCCCATGTGATGGACAATGCCGCCTGCATCTTCGTAATAACGGGCAAGTAATCCTGGTCCCATTAAAAAGTTTGTCCCGATCAGGCCTTTACTATCCTGATCCGCACAAATTGCCTTCAATCGACGCTGGATGGAACGCCTTATAACAGGCGCATAAGACTCCAGAGTCTTCATTGGGTAATCCATCCCCAACATCAAAAGAAAATCTGCCCGTTCAATATCATCCGTTGTTTCGATATCCAACCCTTCAAGCATTGATAAATCATTGCGGCGGGTAATAACGTAGGCTGTCTTGCCTATCTTTTCAAACACGCCGCCTTTTTGTGTGGTAAGCCCTTCACGAATGACTTCCATCGGCGTAACAATCTGGTGATACAGGCTCGGCCCAATCCCCATTTTTTTGAGCTGCGCTTTTTTTTCTTCCGCAGTTTTGCGGTCATTGGTCAATATAATGATATGTTTTTTGCGTTCTTTCAGCTCTTTCAAACAATCAACTGTGCCAGGAAACGCATCTTCACCATCATGAAGAACACCCCAATCATCAATAATACAGCCCATATAGCTGTCTGATATGTCTGATATTCCGGCACAGAATTTTGTCTTTGCCATAAGATTATTGCCCGCTTTTTATTACATAATAAAGGGCGATATACGAATGCACCGCCCTTTTTGCAAATCATAGTATGCCGATAAAGGGTTAATCAATCAATAACAGATCGCACCCCTATATCTTATGTGCGGATTTAAACGCCAATCACTTTTTTGCGACCCGATACATCACACAACAAGCCATAAAGCGCGCCAATATCGCTAGAGGCAAACAAGGACGTTAACAATTCGCCATGATCATTTTCATAGGCCTGCTCGTAAACTTCCTCAAACTGGCGGGTGAAGCGGTTAATATAGGTGCGGAATTCATTATCCTTCTCGTATTTTTCCTGCATTTTTGGCATGGGAAGCTTGTCTTTGACTTCAACCAATCGCTTGGTAAAGGCTGAAATATCGCCTTTTTGATAGGCCTTCCAGATTTTCTCCTTAATGTCGCCTTCCATCATGCGTGTCAGATCGACAGAAAGCGAATGCAGGCTTTCCAGAACAAATTTTGCAGACGTCATAAAGGATTCTCTTTGGACTCTTAGATCTGCCTCCCTGATTTTCTCTGCCTGTGCCGAAGCATCTTGTGTAGCTTTAAACAAGGAATGAGATTGACGCAGATAAGAGGCTGCAGATTCTTCAACCACACGGGCCGCCTTAATAGAAACATCGGCCAGATGTTCTGTTTCTTCTGTCAGCTTATCGCGTGAGGTTTCAATTTTGGATGAAACATCATCGGCGGCCTTATTAACATCCAACATTTTACGCGCCAGCTCAGCCACAGCCTTAGATAATTTGTCGGCATTAATGTTAGAGGCTTCCGCAATTTTGTCGGCCTGCTCATCCATTTCTGTCTTATATTGACGTGTGATTTTAAGAGATTTTTGCATTTGTGCCTCCACCTCTTTCGCACGGTTAGAAAACGCATCACCCGTTTTCTTCATCTCCACAAATGTTTTGGAGGAAGAATCCAACAGCTCTTTCGCCTCGGCCTGAACATTCATAACCATTTTTTGCATTTTTTCTGCGGTTTCTTGCGCAATTTTCTTCAAATTCTGCGCCTGCTTGTCAGCGGTTAATCCCGCCTTATCAAACTGCGTAACGGCTTCATCTGAAATCACCTTGATTTGTTCAGATCGTTTTTGGTACTGCGCCCCGACATCTTCAATCTGCGCCACAGATTCACCAACGGTAGCGGATAGATCATGGAATTGATCATTCAGCGCCTTTTGAACACTGCCAATTTTTAACAATGCCTGATCCGCCGTCAGATGAATTTCTGAGGCCTGCTGCTTAAATAACTTATCCATATCCAAAATACGCTGACTTGCCGCCTTTGTGGCGCTATCAATATTGCCCACACGGTTGCTCAGTTTTTCGCTGGATTCATCCAGAATTTTGGACGCATCCTGCGCGCTTGCACTTAAAGTCTGTAGGCGCTCATCAAACATAATTCCCATAGTTTTTAATTTTTCGAGATTGCTGTTCGTGCTGTCAGAAAAACCTGTTGCCATTTTTTCAAAACGGCCTGTGGTTTGTTCAATTTGGGATGTAGCCTTGCTGTAAATCGGTTCAATAATATCTGCGGATTTTACAATATTGGCCGCCATACCACTGATGGATTGATTGGCTTCGTTCGCCCGCTTGATAAGAGAGGCAAGTTTTTTATCTATTAATCCATCCAATTGGGTAAATTTCACGACAACTTTCGATGCGTCTTCACTAATGTCTTCACAACGCTCTGATAAAACACCTTTCAGTTTCGTGATGTTCTCTTCTGCATTCGTTGCCGCCAAGTTCACTTTTTCGGTTTGCGCCTGTAAAGCCTGCCCGACAGACTCAATTTTGTTCAATACCGCATCAATATCTTTTGCCAACTCATCCTTTTGACCAGAAATAAGGCTTTGAACACTGCGTGAATGTCCTGCCACCTGCCCTGCAAGGGTTGAAATTTCCTGCGCCTGTGTCCGCAAACTATCCCGAATAACATTGCTGTTTTCCAGAGCCTTTTCAGAGGCGCTGTTCAAGTCAAGCACACGCTTGGATAGGGTTTCTTCAATTTCTGCATGTTTAGCGCTCGCCTTATCAACAGCCAAGCTCATCGCCTCAAGCGGTTTATCCATCTGGGACTGGATCGCTTCAATACAATCATTCAGATTATCTTGTGCCTTGGCTATTTCTTTGGTTTGACTTTCCACTGCGGCAGTTAGTTTTTCAACCTGTGTGCCAACAACATCGGAAGACTCTTCCATTTTCTCGCGGCTGGCATCCATCAATTTCAGAACATTTTCAATATTTCCAGATGTCTTCTTACCCGCTTCATTTAGACCCAAAATTTTGGCTTCTGCATCTTTTAACAACCCTTCAGCCTGAAGTTTGGATTCAATTGTCGCCTGACTTAAAGATTCAATGGCGCGACGCACTGCAGAACCAATATCATCCGCACCTGAAATAGCCGATACCATGGCTTCGGATAATTTATTGGCCGTATCATCCCCAACGGATTCAATGGTTTTGATTTTATCATCCATATCCTTCAGAACATCCGTTAATTTTTCAACACGTACATTTAAACGCTCTTCCAATTCATCCGCTTTTCCAATCAAAATATCACTGTCGCTTGAGGCAAAGGAAACGCCCTTGCTTGGATAAAGCGCCCGCTCGTTTAAATTTTCAGTACGTTTTTCAATTTCTTCACTGACCTCCATTAAACGCTTGCAACGCTCAGACATTGTGCTTGCCAAATCATCGAATTGCGCTTCAACCTTTTTGGCATAACTGGCAAAATTTTGAGGTCTGGCTTGCGGCGCACCAACCGCTCTTCTTTGAACAGGCACTTGGTGAAGTTCGTTACGCAAAGTTGCTGAAAATTGGCGCATATCTGCTTCACGTTGGAAATGGCCTAAAATCATCCACATAAAGGCAACGGGTGCCAAGATCCCTGCAATAAAACCGCCAAGGATGTGGGGTTGTTGAGAAAACAGCGCCTCAAATCCCATATTTTCCTGAACATAAAGTGCACTGATTGAAAGCCAGATAACAGTAATCAATCCCCCCAATAATGATGAAACATTATAGGTTTTTTCTTCCTTGCCCTCTTGCGCGGCGCTTTCTTTTTCTTTGTTTTTATTAAAGGAAGCGGTGTCATCAATTGACTGGCTAATTTTAACAGGACTTTTAAACAGTTCTGGCTTCGCTTCTTCTTTGATTTCTGTTTCTGACACTGTTTTATCTACCGCTTCGCTTGAGCTTGATGTGACGCGCAACAATGTCAGGCTTGACCCCTTAACGACAGGCGTTTTTGCTTCACCCGTTTTTTCAGTTTTAAGATCATCATTGCTTTTTACAACAATCTCCCCATCGGCCATTCTTTTGGCGCTAATCGAAGGCATTTCAATTTTAGCACCCTGAATTTTTTCTGCGCGTATCGCGGAAAGCTTTCCTATGGTTTCTTCAAGTTTTTTTGACTTTGCGTCAGGATCAACAGAAATTACAGAGAGTTTACGCGCCGATAGTTCGCTCATGAAAGTGCCCCGATAAATAAGGTTTAAATGTTTAATTTGAAGACCTTATAGAGCCATGCTTAAGACCTGACTGCAATATCGGATTAAAGAGTTTTTACACAAATTCACATCCGAATCATAAAAGCTATGATTCGTAAGCACTTAAGAAGAATTAATCCTGTGGATAGAAAAAGTTATAAAATTACTTTTCTGTATTCAGCTTTTACAGACGGCAAAAATAAAAGAATCAAAAGTTATTTTTTATCAATTGTTTTCAAATATTTTTTAATGTCTTTCTTTAATTCAGGCGCCAACAAGTAAAGTCCAATGACATTGGGTATTGCCATGGCAAACAGAATACTGTCTGAAAAAGTAATAATATTATCTAACGCAGATGATGATCCAATAACCACAAACACGCAGAAGATAATTTTATAGGCCATTTCGACGCATTTCTTTTCCCCTGTCATGAAAGTCAGACAGCTTAATCCATAATAAAACCAAGCAATCATCGTTGAATAGGCAAACAGGAATACCGTTAGAGCCAATACATACGGAAACCACGGAATAGCACTTTCAAAGGCGCGGGATGTCAGGGATACCCCCTCCACTCCTTGGCCCGTTTGATATTCACCCGTCATCACAATGACAAGAGCGGTCACCATACAAATAACAACCGTATCAATAAACGGGCCCAACATCCCCACAAACCCTTGAGAGATAGACGAGCTTCGCGCGGTTGAATGTACAATCGCCGCCGACCCAATCCCTGCCTCATTCGAAAAGGCTGCGCGCTGCACCCCGATCAACAAAGACCCCAGTAAAGCACCAAACCCCGCCTCTGGAGACAGAGCCATCTGGAATATCGTGGCAAAACCTGATGGAATGCTTTGGTAGTTCATCGCCACCACAATTAAGCCCACCAGAAGATAAAGGCCGCCCATAAACGGAACGATTTTTGAAGAAACGGCAGCAATACGGTGCAGACCACCAATAATGACCGCGCCAACAAGAACAGCAAGGCCGCAGCCAAATAACCACCCTTTATCCGCCCAGAAACTTAAACCTTCGTCATTGGTCGTAATATTGACGAGTTGTTGATAGGCCTGGTTTGCCTGAAACATATTTCCCGCCCCTAAAGCGCCGCCAATACAGCAAATGGCAAAAACAAAGGCCAAAAATGTTCCAAAACGCGCCTGACCATAACGTGTCATCACGGCCTTGATATAATACATGGGGCCACCCAAAACATGGTCTGGCCTGCTCGGGTCAGGATGAACGCGATATTTAACCCCTAAGGCCGCTTCGGCAAATTTTGTGCTCATTCCAAACAGACCCATTAAGGCCATCCAGAAAACTGCCCCTGGACCGCCCGCCGAAACGGCAACAGCAACCCCTGCAATATTCCCTAACCCCACCGTTCCTGACAAACAGGTGGCCAAGGCCTGAAAATTGCTTAATTCCCCCTCATCTTTTTTGTTGTCATATTTTCCGCGAACAAGGTCAATACCGTGTTTAAAATATCGAATATTAATGAAACCAAAATAGACCGTCAGAAAGAAAGACGCCGCGGCAAGCCACGCCAAAATCATGGGAACGCCAATTTCACTGCCCATAACAACAAAATTGTATTTATAGAAAATTATATCCGAAACAAATGTCGCAATCGGCTCAAACGCCTTATTGATACATTCATCAAAGGGCGCACCCTCGCACATTTTGGAAATTAATGATTCAGCCATTTTTGCCCCCAAGCTTGATCAGGATAATAAAATTATCCTCTCAGCATAGCCAGAGTCGCAAAATTACCAAGAAATATGGAAGATTTTATCCCCGCAGAAGATAAACATATTGACGTAACATTGCTCTTTGTCTATCAGTTTTAACTTGAAGTAAATCAATCACTGAGAGTTTTGCATGAACGCTAGGCCAAATCTTCAGACTTTTAATATCCCAAGCCCTAAAAATATTGAGCTAGCCTATATCAGTGAGTCCCTAACTATCGCCTTTCGTGAAGCAATAGATAATCACAAAAAAACATTAAGTGCCGCACAATCAAAAGATCAACGTCTATCCCTAAAAATAAAAAGAGCGCCACAAAGCGGACGTATAAGCCCCTCCTTTGCATCTGTCCTTTTCGGAACGAATCTTGCTGATATTCCTGCAATTCCTAGAGAACTACAAAACATTAAAACCTTAACGTGCTTTTTAGAACAAAATAAAGGATTCAAAGAATTTCAACAGCACATGGGTAATTATAATTATGCTGTAGAAGCTATAACCATCAAACCAAGCAAAAAAATCAGCAAAATAAAAGCTTCAAACGCCATAACAAGAATGTCTGTGGCGTTTTCTACCATCGCCGCAATAGCGATAACTTTGAGTAGTAAGTTTACCTTTGCTGGAACTGGATTAGGAGTCACAGTGGGTTTAGGTGGATTAGAAATAGCTCAACGAGGCGCACTAAAGGGTGAGACCTCCCAATATGCATCAGTTGAACTAAAATTCACTCCAAAGACTTAATGACAAGTGGGCTGTGTTAATTGCTGCGTCGTTGCTGTTGTTGCGGCCCAGTTTTTAAATTCTGCTGTGCTCATCTTGGCAACTTTTGGAATACGGGGGGCATAAGTCGCGCAAAAAACATCAGGACGCATTCTCGCCGCATCGGTTGAGGTTTTATTGGCAAACGCGGTCCGCATATCGTGCATTTTGCGCTCGGCATTTCCTGAACCATTACGTGAATTATAGCTTATAAGTGTTTGTTCATAATCAGCAATTAGGGATTGGTGACGCGCCGTAATTTCACGATATTCCTGATAAAAATTCTTCCATCCTCGCGGGGTCATGTGCTGACAATTCAGACCAATAACCATCAGCTCACTATGGATACGGATCGCCTGCTCCGCTTCGGCCTCTTTCGGGGAATAACAAGATCCCGCAAAGGCAGGATGATTTACCACACCCAACGCCAAAACAAACAAGAATATAGCTAATTTTTTCATCACAACCCTTATTTTACCTCAGTTAACAATGATTTTCCATTTATGTGCGCCAGGATATTATCGACCACCAACTGCCCCATAGCCTGACGCGTCTCGACAGTGGCGGAGCCTATATGCGGCAAAAGCACAACATTGTCCATAGAAATAAATTCTTCGGGAACATGGGGTTCATTGTTGTAAACGTCAAGCCCTGCGGCTGCAATCCTTCTGCCCTGCAATGCCGCGATAAGGGCGGGCTGATCGACCACACTCCCGCGTGCAATATTGATTAAAATTCCCTTCGGGCCGAGGGCGTCAAGAACATGGGCATCCACAAGATTCGCTGTTGCCTCACCCCCTGGGCATGTCAGGATCAAAAAATCACAGATTTTTGCCATCTCTGTTAAATCTGCATAATACGGATAAGAATACTCGCTTTTCTCCCGTGGGCCGTAATAGACAATATTCATCTCAAACGCTTCACAACGCTTGGCAACTTTTGAACCAATCCCGCCCAAACCAACAATGCCAACGGTTTTATTGGCTAAAGAGACCCCCAACGGCATATCCCCGTTAAGCCACTTGCCCACACGCACATACATGTCCCCTTCAACCACCCGCTTTGCCGTAGCCAGTAAAAGCGCCATACCCGTATCCGCGGTTTCGGCACAAAGCACATCAGGCGTATTTGTCACTGCAACCCCGCGTTTTTGGGCTGCCTTTACATCAATGTGATCAAATCCAACTGAAAAAGTTGCAATAATCTTCAAATTCGGTAAGGCGGCAATAATTTTTTCCGTAATAAATTGCCCAATCGTACAATTGATGGCGACAATATTATCCTTATGCTCTTGAATGGCGGCCTCAGGATCCTTTTCTTGCCACAGCTTGATGATGTCAAAATGATCCTCTAGCTGGTCTAATCCCAAAACACCATTCTTGTGAAAAGAAAGCAACGCAGGTTTTGTCATGACTTCTCCTTGTTGAAATGAAGCAACACTCTACCCATCCTCTTTCAATGCTTCAATGACGTTTTTTGCTTGATTTACTCTATTTATAGGCGTATAAACCTCTCAAATTCCTGATGTAAGTTAGGGTGGGTTCAGAAATGAAGCCCGCCTTTTTTGTTAGATTTTTTAAGAATGATGAGACTGACTGGTATAGAAGAACGCGTAAAAGACATTATAACCCCCGTTTTGGATGATATGGGGATTGATCTTCTGTGGGTGGAATTTAAGGGCGGAATCCTAAGCATTTTTGCTGAAAACCCAAAAACTGGGAAATTAACCTTAAATGAATGTGCGGCTATCAGCCTTGAAATCTCTCCCCTTTTAGAAGTTGAAGACCCCATCAGCACCTCTTACAGACTGGAAGTCAGCTCCGCAGGAATTGACCGCCCTCTTCTAAAATTAGAGGATTATACGAAATACCACGATCTTGAGGTCAAAATAGAACTCGACATGCCCGTAGACGGCCAGAAGAAATTCCGTGGGTTTCTTCGCGGCGTCGAAGATGAAACAATATTGCTTGAAACAGATCAAGGCACTGTGGACTTACCGTATTCAAGCATATATAAAGCCAAGCTAGTAATGACTGACACGTTAATCAAAGAAACGAAGAAGCGTTTTGAATTGGCAAATGAAAACAACCCTGAACAAGAAATTTTAGAAACAACAAACTAACCTGACGTAAAGAAGGAAAAAAATCATGGAAATGTTGCAAGTTGCAGATGCTGTTGCCCGCGAGAAAAATATTGATCGTGAAATTGTGTTGGAGGCAATGGAAGAAGCCATTCAAAAAGCGGGTCGTTCTAAATACGGACACGATCATGATATTCGTGCTTCTATTGATCGTAAAAACGGAAACATCGCTTTAAAACGTTATCGTGAGGTTGTTGAAAAAATTGAAGAAGGTGAAGAAGAAGAAATCCGTCTCATTACGCTTGAGCAAGCACAGCGCGAGAAAAAAGACGCTAAAGTTGGTGACTTCTTAATTGATGAACTTCCACCACTGGATTTTGGTCGTATCGCTGCCCAAACGGCAAAACAGGTTATTGTTCAAAAAGTACGTGAAGCAGAACGCGCACGCCAATATATTGAATTTAAAGACCGCGTGGGTGAAATCATTAACGGTGTTATCAAACGGGTTGAATACGGTAATGTAACCGTGGACATTGGCTCAGGCCGCGCTGAAGGATATCTACGCCGTGAAGAATGCATTCCCCGCGAACATCTGAAAAATGGTGACCGTATCCGTGCCTATATCTATGAAGTGCGTGAAGAACAACGTGGCCCACAAATTTTCATGTCCCGTACTCATCCTGATTTCATGGCTAAACTATTTACGCAAGAAGTACCTGAAATCTATGATGGTATTATTGAGATTAAGGCTGTCGCCCGTGATCCAGGAAGCCGTGCAAAAATCGCTGTGCAATCCCGCGATGGGTCTATCGACCCTGTGGGGGCTTGTGTTGGGATGCGCGGAAGCCGTGTTCAAGCCGTTGTGAATGAACTTCAAGGTGAGAAAATCGATATCATCAACTGGACTGAGGATTTAGGAAGCTTCATCATTTCAGCTCTTCAACCCGCCGAAGTTGCAAAGGTTGTGATGGATGAAGAGAAAAAGCGTATGGATGTTGTTGTTCCTGAAGAACAGCTTTCTCTAGCTATTGGCCGCCGTGGTCAAAATGTCCGTCTTGCTTCGATGCTCGTAGGATGGGACATCGACATCATGACTGAAGAGGAAGAGGCCAAACGCCGCACCGAAGAATTCCAAAGTCGTTCAGAACTCTTTATCAATGCCCTTGATATTGATGAAATGATTGCTCAACTTCTAATTGCTGAAGGATTTACATCGGTTCGCGAAATTGCAGAAACACCTATCGAAGAGATGATGGAAATTGAAGGCTTTGATGAAGAAATTGGTCAGGCCTTGATTGATCGGGCGCAAAACTGGCTCGATGAACAGATAAAAATCCTCGAAACAAAAGGGTCTGAATTGGGAATCAAAGATGACCTGATGAATTTTGAAGGTTTAACACCAGAGATCATCATCAAACTTGGAGAGAACAATGTAAAATCACGTGATGATTTGGCTGATCTTGCCACTGATGAATTAGTTGAAATTCTAGGCGAGGACACCATTAAATCACGCGATGCCGAAGCATTGATCATGAAAGCGCGTGAACATTGGTTTGCAGAAGAAGATAACGCTGCGCAAGCGGCAGGAGCTGCCTCCCATGGTTAGAAAATAGCCAGACCTTGCCTATCACACTTTTGGGCACGATCTGGTTATAACCACGAACAAGATTAAGTGTATTAAAAGTAAAAGAACGAAGGCAAGAATGACTGATAGTAAAAAAACACCAGACGACACAAAGGAAGCCCCAAAAGAAAAGAAAACTTTGGGACTGAAGGGTGGCACACTCAGCCTTAAAGGTGGAGCAGGTGTTGCAAAACCTTCGGGCGGTGGGACTGTTGTTGAAGTACGGCGCAAACGTTCTGCGGGACGCGGTGCTATACAAACGCCGACGCATGCCGCTCCAACAGCGCCAAAAGAAACACAAAAATCTGCCCTCGAAAACCTGACCGCTGAAGAACGTGATGCCCGCGCCAGAGCATTGCAAGAAGCTCTAAGCAATGATGGTAAACGCGATTCTTCTCTGCCTCCGCCGCCATCTAAAAACGTAGATCGTGCAACAGAAAAAATGCCCGATACAGATGACGCGCGCCAAAGAGAGCTTGAAGAGCTTCAACGTATCGAAGCAGAAGAAAAAGCAAAAGCTGCTGCGGCTGATACCGTTCATCAGCAACGCTTTAAACAGCAACAGGCAACCCTGCCCCCTTCCCGTAAAGAAGTGGAGCAAGAAGAAAGAAAACCTTCACGTAACTCTCGCGGTGGTGAAGATCGTCGCCGTAGTGGAAAAATTACGGTCACACAGGTTCTGAATAATAGTTTTGAGCGAGACCGCGGTATGTCGATGGCCGCTCAAAAACGGGCCCGTGAAAAGGCACGCCTTGCCGCACAAGGAAATAAAGAACCTGCCCAAAAAGTTTTTCGTGAAGTGGTTGTTCCCGAAGCCATTACTGTACAAGAACTGGCCAACCGTATGACCGAACGTGCTACAGACGTAATTAAAGCCTTAATGAAAATGGGAATGATGGCAACCATCAACCAAACCATTGATGCCGATACAGCAGAACTTCTTGTTGAGGAGTTTGGTCACACGATCAAGCGTGTAACAGAGTCAGATATCGAACAAGCCATCGAAACGTCAGAAGACAAACCTGAAGATTTGGTTGAACGCGCCCCTGTTGTGACCATTATGGGTCACGTCGACCACGGTAAAACTTCGCTTTTGGATGCCCTTCGTAAAACAGATGTTGTTGCGGGCGAAGCAGGCGGCATTACACAACATATTGGTGCTTATCAAATCACTGTTGGGGATGATAAGAAGAAAGTTACCTTCCTTGACACCCCTGGTCACGCCGCCTTTACCGAAATGCGGGCTCGCGGCGCCAATGTAACAGATATTGTTGTGATTGTTGTTTCTGCGGCTGATAGCATTATGCCACAAACCGTCGAAGCCATTAATCATGCAAAGGCGGCAGAAGTTCCAATCATTGTTGCCATCAATAAAATTGATTTGCCTGAAGCAAACGCCGTGAAAGTCCGTCAGGATTTATTACAATATGAATTAATCACCGAAGATATGGGCGGTGATATTCAGGCCATTGAAATTTCTGCAAAACAAAAATTGAATTTGGATAAATTGGTTGAAGCCATCTTGCTACAAGCTGAAGTGCTTGAACTAAAAGCCAATCCAAACCGCGCGGCACAAGGGGCCGTTGTTGAATCAAAAATGGAAGCAGGTCGCGGCTCAGTCGCCACAGTTCTTATTCAAAACGGAACACTCAAAATTGGTGACACCTTCGTTGTCGGGTCTGAATTCGGACGGGTTCGCGCTCTTATCAATGATAAAGGTGAACAAATCAAAGAAGCAGGCCCAGGTCTTCCTGTTGAAGTTTTGGGATTAAACGGCACACCCGAAGCAGGCGATATTATGAATGTCGCTGATGAACAAAAAGCCCGTGAAATCGCAACTTTCCGCGCTAATAAGAAACGCGAGAAACAGGCACTTGCCGTCACAAGCAACCGTACATTCGAAAATATGTTGGCAGCTTCCCAGGCGGGGAAAACCAAAACTCTACCTGTTGTGATTAAAGGTGACGTTCACGGTTCTGTGGAGGCTATCATCGGCTCTCTTCAAAAAATGACAGAAGATAATGATGAAATCGCCGTTCAAATTCTTCACTCAGGGGTCGGTGGTATTACAGAATCTGATGTGACCTTGGCTAATGCGTCCAATGCCCTGCTCATCGGCTTTAACGTCCGTGCCAATGCACAGGCACGTGAACAGGCTGAACGTGAGGGGTTGGCCATTCGCTATTATAACATCATCTACAACGTCATTGATGATGCCAAGGCCATGCTCGGCGGTATGCTTGATCCTGAACTGCGCGAACAATATCTCGGTCAGGCAGAAATCCGTCAGGTCTTCATGATTTCAAAATACGGCAATATTGCTGGTTGTATGGTTACAACAGGAATTGTTAAACGCGGGGCTAAAGTTCGTTTGCTGCGCGATGATGTTGTCATCCACGAAGGAACATTAAAAACATTGAAACGCTTCAAAGATGAAGTCAAAGAAGTCAAAGAAAATACTGAATGCGGTATGGCTTTTGAAAAATATGACGATATCAAAGTTGGCGACATCATTGAATGTTACGAAATTGTCGAAGAAGCCCGTACGTTGGAATAAAAAGGAACAATCTAAGATGAGTATTACTGGTATAGACATTAAAAAAATTAAACCTCAATTATTAGCTGATGTTTGGGATGGTGTTGCCCCTTTCGGTTTAACATCAGATGGCGAAATTGCCCCTGCCTTAGCTGTTGATGAATTTGGTGATGATACAGAAGCATGCACATGGACGCTTAATGAATTTTACAACGCGCGCGGCCAATGTATGGGAACAATACCTAGGCATGATGGTTTCTGCTCATGAGAAGATTTGGAGTCGATTTTTGGAATGCCTCAGGAACAAATGTCCCAATAGAGGTTGGTGGTTATCAACGTCGTGAACAGGCTGAAAATCAACAAAAATTCGATATGAATAGTGAACCTATCGACGAAACAACAAATCAAATAAATTGGCGTATGGAATTTCCTTACGGAAGTTAAAATGAAAAAACATAACTCACATGGTGGCCTTCAAGGCCCGTCGCAAAGACAGCTCCGCGTTGGTGAACAGATGCGTCATATCATCTCTGAAACCATGGCGCGCGGCCACTTCAAGGATGCCATTCTTTTGGATGGTGCAGGCGGTGTCACTGTGACCGAGGTTCGCCCTTCCCCTGATCTTCGTCACGCAACGGCCTATGTCATATCTCTAGGTGGATCAAACATGGATAAAATTTTGCCTGCCCTCAATGAAAATGCGGCTATTTTTCAAAAAGATATTAATGCAAAGGCCAATTTGAAATTTACACCACGCGTTCGCTTCGTCCTTGATAGTTCTTTTGAAAAGGTTCAAAAACTGGATGAGCTGTTAAGCACGATCACCTATTCAGATCAGGAATAATCAAACCATGGCACGGCGTAAAAAAGGGATTCCCATTCACGGGTGGATCAATTTTTATAAACCTGTTGGCATGACGTCAACGCAGGCTGTTGGTAAAATCCGTTATGCCCTCAAGGCGCAGAAAGTCGGTCACGGGGGAACATTAGACCCCCTCGCCTCTGGCGTTTTGCCCATCGCCTTGGGAGAGGCCACCAAAACGGTAAACTACATTCAAGATGCCTTAAAAATTTATGAATTCACTGTTACATGGGGAGAACAACGCACCACAGATGACGCAGAAGGTGATGTTATACATCAATCAGACACACGCCCCGCAGCAGAAGATATAGAAAAAATTTTGCCCCGCTTTATGGGTGATATAGAACAACTGCCACCTCAATTTTCTGCCATAAAAATTGATGGGGAGCGTGCCTATGATATTGCCCGTGATGGTGATCATGCGGATATAAAGCCCCGACAGGTTTATATCCAGTCAATCGAAGTACTTAACTGTCATTCCGACGGAGCGAAGCGATTGGAGGAATCTAATCAATTTAGTAAAAATCAAGATCCCTCGACTATGCTCGGGATGACAAACACAACCTTTCGCATAACTTGCGGTAAAGGAACATATGTACGCTCCCTCGCCCGTGATATGGGACAAATGTTGGGCTGTTACGGCTATATTTCGGCGCTCAAACGGACAAAAGTCGGCGCTTTAGAGCTAAAAAACGCGATTTCCCTTGATATTTTCGAAGAAATGATTGATAACCCCACCCAAGAGAAAGACTTAAGCAGTTTTGTTCTCCCCCTTCAGACCGTCCTGGACGACATCCCGGTTTTGGCCTTGAAGGATAAGGAGGCAAATTTGTTGAAGAACGGAAATGCTGTTTCCTTCCTTTCAAAACCTGATTTGGCCCGTTTGGACGCCTCTGGGATTGACTGGAAATCAGACAACATCACAACCGCTCTCGCCACTTATGAAGACACGGCCATGGCCATGATCGAAATTTACGGCGGTAAAATTCAACCTGTTCGGGTCTTTAATGTTTAACCTATAAAAGAAGGAGAAAACGATGTCGATAACTACAGAAAAAAAAGCAGAAGTGATTGCCGAATACGCAACAAAAAAAGGTGATACTGGTTCCCCAGAGGTTCAGGTCGCTATCCTGACAAACCGTATCAATACTTTGTCAGAACACATGCAAGGCAACAAAAAAGATTTTGGCTCACGCCGTGGTCTTTTGGCGATGGTCGCTAAACGTCGTAAATTGCTAGACTACGTGAAAGGCAAAGATGAAGCCCGTTATCAGGATTTAATCAAACGCCTGAACATCAGACGATAAGAATAATCCCGTCATTGCGAGGAACGTAGTGACGTGGCAATCCAAAATAACAAAAGCCACCTTACAGGTGGCTTTTTTAGCTATAATCAACAAATATTTAAAATTACAGTGTTTTTAATTTTGCAACTACTTTGAGCTTTTACTTTAAAGGGTTTCGTCAATACGCAAATGATGGCTCCGTTTTTTTGTCTCATGTTTTTCTTCTAAAGCTACGTAATCAAAGCCTAATATGTCGGAAATTTCCCTTAACTTTAACAGTCTTGTTTCTGCAAAGTTCCTGGTGCGTTCTAAATCTGCAAAATCGCCTGTATAGGTACCGTGGAGCAAATGAGTAAACTCTGCAGCTAAACCTTTACTCCAATCTTTTTGATCATTATCGAAATCTGTACAGTCAATTTTTGAGTTATCTGTTACTATTTGAGCCTCAGCACTTGCTTGATCAATAATATGACCAACAGGGTCTTGTTTTGCTCTCCTTGTATTGCGTACTGCAATATTAGCCATAGATATATTGTTATTTAATATAAAAAATAGAGATTCTATATAAACGCCAATCATTGATTTTACCGCACTTGGATAAGGCGTTAATATGTGAGGGATACTAAGATAAGCAGGTTCTTTTAAGTCTTTTTTAGGACCAATGACTTCTGAATACATCACAGCCAAGTCACTCATAGCTTTTAATTGCTGTTCAGTATAACGTAGATTAATGTATGCATCACGAAATATGGCCGTCAATCTATCTCGTAATTTTGAATTTCTATTTTCCATCGGCGGAAAATAGGTCAATTATGACAACAATGTCAATAAGAAATTATAATTATCACAATGGCAAAATTAAAGTTCCTGCTTTACATCGCAAGCTAAAATTAATTTCTAACAATTAAGCCTCTTTTTTATTTACTGAATTTTGAAAAATCCTGTGGCTTAGCGGGTTCTTTATCAAAATGTTGGTTATATTTTTCAGCGGCAAGTTCTGCCAAGGTTCTGACACGCTCAACACTTGATGAAATATTGGCATACCCGCGAACAACACCCTCCATTGCAAAGCCAATATGCCCTGATGCGATAAATTCTTCCTTACGATTTCCCAATATCGTCTGTGAAAACACCAGTCCTGTTTCATACAACTTGAAATTCAATAGCTCTCCTGAAGATTCTGCTCCACAACACTCTGCTTTGATATTTAAATACCGTCCCAAAACAACTCCTTTGTCTCCCATTTCAGGTTGAGCATGAAATTGACAACTAGCGTGTAAAGAAAACCCCT
Source organism: Alphaproteobacteria bacterium (assembly GCA_041397885.1). Classification (GTDB taxonomy): domain Bacteria; phylum Pseudomonadota; class Alphaproteobacteria; order Micavibrionales; family Micavibrionaceae. The sequence continues at coordinate 111,977 of JAWKVV010000001.1, forward strand.
CTTCGTCTGTCCCTGATGCGTTTGACACTTCTAAAAATAAAACAAGAGGAGCTAACTCTCTTCTAAAAAGACTTTCTAAGTCTTCATGAGACCAAACCCCTTGCGCGGCTTTCCGCATATCTGCTGATAAACTCATAAAAAAACTCCCTTAATGGAAAGGAAGTTTTACAAAAATTATTTAATTATGTCAATAAATAGGATCTTAAGCGGCTTTTTTATTAACGCGGTCAATACCTTCCTGAATGAGCTTTCTGGCTTCGGCCGCATTTCCCCATCCACCAATCTTAACCCATTTGCCTTTTTCAAGGTCTTTATAATGTGTAAAAAAATGCTCAATCTGCTGTTTTAAAATCGGCTGAATATCATCAATGTCATTCACATTCGCATGGTAAGGGAAAAGCTTATCAATCGGACGAGCAATAATTTTTTCGTCCTGCCCACCATCATCTTCCATTTTCAAAACGCCAACGGGCTTCACGGCTAAAACCGCACCAGGTGCTACGGGTAAATGGCCAATTGCAATCACATCAACAGGGTCTCCATCATCTGATAAGGTATGCGGAATAAAACCGTAATTCCCTGGATAAAACATCGGTGTATGCACAAAACGATCAACGATCATTGCGCCAGAGTCCTTATCCAATTCGTACTTTACGGGGGCGCCGCCCATCGGGTTTTCAATGATGACATTCACCTCTTCTGGGGCTTTTTTGCCAATTGATAATTTTGAGATATCCATTTTTAATCCTTTAGCGTTTTACGTGATTTAATTTCACCATTTTCTAGCTCAAAAACAACAGGAACGCCAGTCTCCATTTCGGCATCATTAATTGTTTCGGGTGTTTCGACGCCCAGAATAATCAACATCGCCCGCAAACTGTTTCCATGGGCAGCCATTAAAACATTCTTCCCGTCGTCCAGAATCGGCTTGATATGGGCTTGATAATAAGGGCGCACGCGTTTTTCAACAACATCCTGAAGGCATTCCCCCCCTGGCGGCGGAGTATCATAAGATCGGCGCCAGATATGCACCTGCTCCGCCCCATATTTTTCACGGGTTTCATCCTTGTTAAGACCTGTCAGGTCGCCATAATCCCGCTCCCGTAAATCAGGATGGCGGATCATGGTGTCGATCAATTCAGGCTGCCCCGCTTCGGTTAAAGCAAGCTTGGCGGTATCATTGGCGCGTATCTGCGTACTGGTAAATACCTGATCAAATTTGATGCCCGCCGTCTTTAAAAGCTGCCCCGCGTGGACCGCCTCTGCCCGTCCTTTATCGGTCAGTTCCACATCATGAAACCCCGTAAAGCGGTTGGCCAAATTCCATTCTGACTGCCCATGGCGCAGAAGAACTAAATAATTCATATATCTCCTTGTTATCGTTTAATCAGTGATCTAAGGGTGCCTTCAATAGATGCCCGTGAGGCTTCTTGTCCTGCACCGTGTGTTTTAAAGCCTGCGTAGAATAAAGCAACTTGGGTGACCGAAATTAAGATAATAATCAACAATCCTATGAATCCAAACTTCGCGAGCGCATTCACAACAACCGCATAAATTAAGAAGAAGGCAACAAACATAACCCCAATAAATCTAAAATGGGATAAATCAACAGAACCAAAACTATCCTTAAAAACAAATAAGCCTAAAAGAGCCAATACAACGCCCGTGATTCCCAGTAAACCTGTCATAAAACCACCAGGCAGGTAAACAGCAGCCAACCCCGCGATATTTGTTAAAAGGCCATACCCCGCCGCGATCAAAATTAAAATGTAGCAAATCTTCGCATATTTGGCGATTTCAATGCCTATAACCTTATTATTTGATGAGTTTTCCATGATTTTCTCCCTGTTGGACTGGGTTTAACTATTTGACTTTTCATGACTATCATGCCATTAAAGGGGGCGCATGAAAAGAGCGCATGATCGTTTATTCCCGTTGGTGTTCGGTCGACTGTTAAGCACTATTTTCCCCTAGTTTTTAACTGTCCACCGCAGACCAAGCTAAAAATAGATATATGCGCTTTTTCATTGCTTAACATAAACAATGAAAAGGAAATAAATATGTTTAATGTATATCGCAAAGAAATCGACTTTGCAGGACGAAAACTCGTCTTAGAAACTGGAAAAATTGCTCGTCAAGCTGATGGTTGTGTTATCGCAACATTGGGCGGCACTTCCGTTCTTTGTGCTGTTACGGCATCAAAATCTGTCAAGGAAGGGCAAGACTTCTTCCCTCTGACTGTCCACTATCAAGAAAAGGCCTATGCCGCAGGTAAAATTCCAGGCGGTTTTTTCAAACGTGAAGCCCGTCCTTCTGAAAAAGAAACACTTGTGGCCCGCCTTATTGACCGCCCTATCCGTCCCCTCTTTCCCAAAAATTTCTATAATGAAATTTTGGTTATGTGTACGGTTATCTCCCATGACATGGAAAATGATCCAGATATCGTCTCTATGATTGGGACTTCTGCGGCCCTTACTATTTCTGGTGTTCCTTTCATGGGACCCGTTGGCGCGGCGCGTGTAGGTTACGTGAATGGTGAATATGTTCTAAACCCAACACTACAACAAATGTCAGAATCAAATCTTGATCTTGTTGCAGCAGGAACAAAAGAAGGGGTTTTGATGGTTGAATCCGAAGCCTCAGAACTTGATGAAAAAATCATGCTTGGCGCTGTAATGCACGCTTGGAAAGGTTTCCAACCTGTGATCGACGGCATTATCGACTTCGCTGAAATGGCCGCCAAAGATCCATGGGATATGCCTGAAAAGGATGAAACTGCTGAGAAATTGGCTAAAGACATCGCTGCAAAATACGGAAAAGATGTTGAAAAAGCCTATGGCATTAAAGACAAAATGGACCGTCAAGCCGCTGTTGGTGCTGCTCGTGATGCTGCCACAGAAGAGTTTTTGGATGAAGAAAACGGTATAACTGCCGCTCTTATCAATGCAAAATTCAAATCTGTGGAGGCCGATATTGTTCGCGGCGCTATCATCAAAACAGGGAACCGTATTGATGGCCGTGATACAAAAACAGTTCGTCCTATTGTGGCTGAAGTTGGCGTTCTGCCCCGTGCTCACGGTTCTGCACTGTTCACCCGCGGTGAAACACAGGCTCTTGTCGTGGCCACATTGGGGACAGGCCAAGATGAGCAAATCATTGACGCTCTTGAAGGCGAAAGTCGTGAGCGTTTTCTACTTCACTACAACTTCCCTCCATACTCTGTGGGTGAAGTTGGCCGCGTGGGCTCACCAGGTCGCCGTGAAATTGGCCACGGAAAACTTGCCTGGCGCGCAGTTCATCCGCTTCTGCCAACGGCCGAAGATTTTCCGTACACAATGCGCGTGGTTTCTGAAATTACAGAATCTAACGGCTCCTCTTCTATGGCCTCTGTCTGTGGTTCATCCCTTGCCTTGATGGATGCGGGTGTGCCTTTGGCAAAACCTGTGGCGGGGATCGCCATGGGTTTGATTAAAGAAGGTAAGGACTTCGCCGTTCTTTCTGATATTTTGGGTGATGAAGACCACCTTGGCGATATGGACTTTAAAGTCGCAGGAACGCAAGAGGGTATCACCTCTCTTCAAATGGACATCAAAATCACCTCCATTACCGAAGAAATTATGAAGATCGCTTTGGCGCAGGCAAAAGACGGCCGTATCCACATCTTGGGTGAAATGGCAAAAGCCATCAGCGAAGCGCGCGGCGAAATGTCACAATACGCCCCACAAATTGTTTCCTTGCAAATCCCAACGGATAAAATCCGTGACGTGATTGGAACAGGCGGTAAAGTGATCCGCGGCATCGTCGAAGAAACAGGCGCCAAAATCGACATTGATGATGACGGTATGGTTAAGGTTTCTGCGATGAACCAAGAATCAATTGATAAAGCCGTAGCCATTATTCGCGGCCTGACAGAAGAGCCTGAAGTGGGTAAAATCTACACAGGTAAAGTTGTGAAATGCGTGGACTTTGGCGCATTCGTGAACTTCATGGGCGGCAAAGACGGCCTTGTTCACATTTCTGAATTGGCTGATGAGCGCGTGGCAAACACAACCGACGTAATCAATGAAGGTGATGAAGTGAAAGTTATCTGCATCGGTATGGATGATCGCGGTAAAGTTAAACTTTCTATGAAACGCGTCGATCAAGAAACTGGTGAAGAGCGTGAACCTGCCAAACGCGAAAAGAAAAAACGCGATGAGGAAGAAGAAGCCGCTTAATAAGCGTCCCGTCATTGCAGGACTTGTTCCTGCAATCTTCTAGATGACACGGACAAGTTGCTTAACAACAATAAAACCGATATTAAAAAAAACCCGCTTCATTCAAGCGGGTTTTTAATTTATCTTTTTTTATCTATATCTAGGTCCAAAAACGACCAGGGCCGCTCATGCTATTTCTATATACCCCTTTATCTGCCGTAATAACAGCCACACTATTATCATCAAACTTGATAGATTGAGGCGCACCTGTTTCTGGCTGTCTATTACTATCAAGGGCAGCCTTATTTAAAATAGTTGTAAGACTACAAACGTACCCCAAGCATCGTTCAAGCGCTCTGGAGATAAAGTTGTTACATCACGAACAACATCAACAAAAAACCTCTGACCAGGACCATCAATAATTGTTTGTTTCTTGCTGACCCAGCCCCCTAAAATCGGTCCATTTTGCAAATTTAGTGTTTGGTTTATTATTGTCTTTGAAGAAAGGAGACTATTATGAGCCGAGGAAAGCGCTATACAGCGGAACAGATTATCAAGATATTGAGGTTGAGATCTATACAGGTCAAGGCGAGACGGTTGCCCAAGGTTGCCGTCGTTGCAGTATTACGGAGCAGACCTATTATCGTTGGCGCAAGGAATATGGCAGGATCAATATCGATCAGGCTAAACGTTTCAAAGAAATGGAGAAGGAGAACCAACGGCTTCGCAAAGCTGTATCAATTTGACATTGGATAAGCTGATTTTAAACTTTGTCAGGGAAGTATTAAGCCCTTCCGTCGTCGGTGTTGTGTTGATGACGTTTACAAACAAGCTCGGCGTGTCGGAGCGCCGTGCTTGTTTGGTTATTAAACAGCCGTTCAACACAGCGTAGAGAACCAATTAAACGTGATGATGAAGATGCGTTGACGCAGGCAATTATCAAGCTTGCCAGTGAATATGGTCGGTATGGATATCGGCGTATTACGGCGCTACTTCAAACCGAAAGGCTGGCATATAAATCACAAGCGTGTGATGCGTATCTGGCGGCGTGAAGGGCTGAAAGTACCCATGAAGCAACCAAGAGAGGCCGTTTATGGCTGAATGATGGATCGTGTATTCGTTTGCGCCCGAGCTGGAAGAACCATGTCTGGGCGTATGACTTTGTGCATGATCGTACCAAGGATGGCAGGGCGTTTCGGAATTGCTGACTGTCATTGATGAATATACAGAGAATGCCTTGCCATCACGACAAAACGTAAACTTAAAAGTGGTGATGTGCTGGAAACACTGGAGAATTTGTTTATTGAGTGCGGTGTTCCTGATCATATTCGTAGCGACAATGGCTCAGAGTTTACAGCCCGTGCTGTGCAAGGATTGGCTGGAAAGAATGGAGGTAAAACCGACTTATATTGAACCGGGCAGCCCATGGGAGGAATGGCTATAATGAAAGCTTTAATGGCAAGCACAGAGATGAGGTGTTGGATCATTGACTGTTTGATACGCTACACAGAAGCGCAAGTGTTAATCGAAAACTAGCGTGTTCATTACAACACAAAGAACCGCACCGTTCATTGGGATATAAGCCACCAGCACTGCAAACCATATTGCCAAAACTACTTGCCTATCCCTTCAATAATGGTTTACGCTACGCTCCAACCCTCCATTGAAGGGATATAAACCATGACCAGAGACCCAACTCTGAAACTGGTACCATTATAGGGGCAGGTCACTATTGCATCAACTTCAGTCCACGTATTTTGATCCATAACATCAACCATATTTAGAAACTCCACATTATTAAACTATATAATTTACATATTTTAAAAGAACGTTGGTGTCAATGACTAATCCTCATCAAACCAGATTTCACAGGCATAATCCCAGGTTAGCTCTTCTCCCGCCCGAATATCCCGCGCAGCAAAGGATGAAATAGTCATCTCTTCATGGTCATTTTCCAAATAGATATTGGCATCTCTGGAATGGTTATAAAGCATGATATAGCCAAGCGGCATGCAGTGCTCCTGCCCCTCTTCTTCTGGCTCCCAATCTAATAAATACCCATCTGGCGCGCCGCCGCTGTCTGGAACATCGGCTTTTGCTACAACAATAACGGGCGCCACCTCAATGCATGTTCCCTGGGGGATATCCTCCATCGCATAAACCCCCCGGCCTTTTTCTGACCCACTATCCCGCCATCCAATCTTCGCGCCTAAAATACCCAAGGCAGGCACAGAAGGAACAATTTTGAGCTGTTGATCAAGCTCTTCCTGAGAAACAACATCCTGCTCAATCGCCTGCTGAGGCGCATCAGAAAGTCCTCGATCTAAACCACACATCTTTTCAAACATCTTATTACTCATGAAAACAGACTATCCCTTCGTTAGAACGCATGTTATGACATAGTTTATGAGTTTAAAGCTAGCAAAAGTTATAGGACACCGCGGCGCCGCCGCCTACGCCCCTGAAAATACGTTGGAAGGGATTCACACCGCCGCCGATATGGGGGTTGAGTGGGTTGAGCTTGACGTTAAACTCACCAAAGATGATGTGCCCATTATCTTTCATGATGAAGAACTGGACCGCACCACCAATGGATCTGGCCTTGTGGCCGAAACCACTTATGAAGAGATCAAACAGCTCGAAACAGGTAGTTGGTTTTCAGAAGGCTTCACGGGTATCAAAATCCCCACCTTGGAAGAAGCGCTTGACGTTTTAATTGAGCGGGATTTAGGTCTTAATCTTGAAATCAAACCCTGCCCAGGGCGTGAAAAAGAAACCGCAGAAATTGCCCTCGATATTCTATCTCAATGTTGGGATGACCATAACCGTCTTCTCATTTCTTCCTTTCAGCATGTCTCCATGGAGGTTGCCCGCGACATGGCAACAGATTGGTCACGCGGTCTTTTGATCGGCGGAGATGATATGCCTGAAAATTGGCAAGACCTGGCAAAATATCTAGATGTTCAGACTATTAATTTAGGCTCCCGAATAGCTACCCACGATATCGTGGACATTATTCACGATATGGGGCTGAAAACCCTGATCTACACCGTTAATGACCCGAATGAAGCCCGCCAGTATCAATCTTGGGGTGTCGATGCCATGTTTTCTGATGAACCTGATGTTATTTTAGAAAACTTATTGACCGTGCATTAAAGATAGATCGCAATCTTCCACAACCTACTGTAATTATTAAACATTCTACAAAAACCTTATTTCCTTATCCAATCTCCCTAAAAATGGTATAATAGACGAGTCAATAAGGGCTCTCGCCCATATAATTACTCGAACAGGAGGAAATACCATGGTTTCAGCTTACTGCGTAAAATGTAAGGAAAAAGGCGTGACAATGAAAGATCCCGCCATTCATCAGACCAAAAAAGGCGGCTACATGGCTAAGGGCGCTTGCCCGAAATGCAGTACAACGCTCTGCGCTATCATGTCAGAAGCAAACGCTCAAAAAGCCATAAAAGACGGCGTCAAAAAAGCTTACTAATTTTCTTATCTGGGATGACGGTCGTGACGCGCCTCTGCGGCTTTTTGTTGGCAGACGTCTATACCTATGACTTGTTGATACTGACGAGGTAACTTATCATACCCAATCTTTTCTAAAGCCGCTTCAAAACTTACGGCGCCAAAAGCCTTCCGAATATCATCACTTGAAACGATTAATTTTTGGCTTTTGATCACTTTCAAATGCAAATCCACTGCATTAAAAAAACCTAACCCCTCTTCACCATGATATTCCATGCGGCTCGCACGGGCGGCAATATAGGAATGAGGCTGTCCGCCTTCAACGGCTCTTTTAAAATGCTCCGCATCACTAATTCTGGGCAACCCCAACATATTGAATTTATCGGGATCACGACTTTGAGAAGCCTCAGGAAAGGCCTTCTTAACAACAACACCACTCATTACACACACTCTCTATTTTAAAATCTTACACACCACGGCCTGGTAAAATTAACTTAACTACTTTTTGATCAGAAATTTGAATCGATGCTTTCCATTTCTCAAAATCTTGGACTCCATCAAATTTCTTTTTTTTCAAAAAACCTACAAAAGCATTCGTAATCATAAATTTTGAACCCTGACCGTAGGGTTGCTCTTGGTGAGGTGTTTTCAAAATATGCTCTAAATCGTCTACCGTCGCGGGAAGCCAAGACGGTTTTTTATCTAGATACTCCAAAACTTTTTCTACCGCTGAACCATGGTCCAGAGGAGATTTCGACAAGCGATCTTTAGCAATTCCCGTAAAAGGGGTTGGTGTGTCTTTATATGCATCGAAGAGACGTGTAGCCTCGTCAATGCCGTCTCCGCCCCCACCGTTGCCATTAAATCCACTCGCTAATGCTTTTCTTGGTTGTGTCATGCCAGAAGTATCTAGACAAAACTTTAGATTATGTCAATAAGAAATATTTTCATTCCATCATTGCGAGGATCCCGTACTTGATGCGGGGGACGTGGCAATCTAGTATTCTGCAAATGCCTCCGTTATGCTCACAATCACAAAATTAAAGAAAACTAAACATGCTCAGCTATCAACATATCTACCACGCGGGGAACATGGCCGATGTCCAAAAACATCTCTGGCTCATTTGCGTGCTCGACTATCTGACGAAGAAGGACAAACCCTTTCTCTGGATAGACACCCATGCGGGTCGCGGTCTTTACGACCTTACCGCACCAGAGGCACAAAAAATAAAAGAATATGAAAGTGGTATTTTAAAATTTTACGATGGCATTAAAGATGCCAAAGACCTCCCTGCTCCGCTCGCTCGATATCGGGATTTTATCAAAAATCTGAATAAAGGCACCCTTACAAAATACCCTGGCTCCGCCTATCTGGCGGCAAAAATTATGCGTCCCACGGATAAAGCTTTTACGCCTATGACTTGCATAAAGGGAATATTACCCGCATTTGGAAAAAACGCTCAAGAACTATATCAACTCGACCACGCGGTTCGAAGATGGGGTTTCAGGGGCTTAAATCCATATTCCTCCCACAACACTCAAACGCGGCGGCGCGCTGATTGACCCTAGTTATGAAGTAAAAGATGAATATGCCAAAACCGCCAAAGCCGTTATTGACGCGCATAAAGTAGCGCAAGGCATTTACATGGTCTGGTATCCTATTTTGGATAAGGATATCATCAAGACCTGCTTGAACCGTTAAAGGCACTCACCCTGCCTGATGAAGACTTTTATCATTGATGAATGGCATTTCGGCGCTGTCGATCGCGGCATGAAAGGCACAGGAATGGTAAGTGCAAATCCACCTTATGGGTGTGGCGAGATGATGAATGAGAGTAGATTTGCCACCACAAGAACAAAAGCATGCACAGGCCTAAATCCTATTAGAAGTAATGAAGTTTAATAAGTTATCCACGCGATTCTACAACGCAGAAATTGTACCAAACTTTGTCTAAGTGTTATTTTTAGTTAAGATGATTCAATCATACATAGTCAGGAAGAGGCAAAAAAAAAGACAGAGAACTCAATATCTCCGTCTCCCATCGCTCAAGCACTTTAAAAGGGTGGTCACATGAGTCTGTTCGCTACATCAGCTAATGGAACTAACTTTACGATGTCTTCATTTTGCCCTTCCTGACATTGTTTATACAAGTTAAAAAAATAACTTATTCACAAATCTGTGGGTAAAATTGATACTTCTATGAAATTTAACGATTTTCTTCAATAATTCATTTAAAGGATTCTGCTACCCAAACTCCTTCAACTTCTCTGCACTTGGCATCCCGACAGCATTAAAACCACAATCAACATAGTGGATTTCTCCTGTGACGGCACCTGACAGATCAGACAGCAGATAAAGCCCTGATCCGCCCAGCTCTTCCAACTCGACGGAGCGCTGAAGCGGCGATGTCACCTGATTATATTTGAACGTTGTGCGTGCGGAACCAATCACCGCCCCTGCGAGCGTGCGCATCGGCCCTGCCGAAATGGCGTTAACACGAATACCATCTCTACCTAAATCCGCCGCCAAATATCGCACGGAGGATTCAAGTGCGGCCTTCGCCACACCCATCACATTATAATTCGGCATGGCTTTTTCTGCGCCGTAATAACTTAAAGTCACCGCACTGCTGCCTGGTTTCATCATGGCGCTTGCACGGCGCATCACGCTCGTAAAGCTGTAACAGGAAATATGCATGGAGGTTAAAAAATTCTCGAGGCTCGTATCCACGTACCGCCCTTTTAATTCTTCCTTGTCGGAATAGGCAATCGCGTGAATAACAAAATCCAGTTCACCCCATTCTTGTTTAATCACCGCAAAAGCATTATCCAAATCTTCTTCCTTTGACACATCACAATCAATCAAAACATTCGCGCCGATAGATTGTGCCAAAGGTTTCACGCGCTTTCCAAACGCCTCTCCCTGGTAGGTAAAGGCCATTTCCGCGCCATGTTGATGAAGCGTCTGCGCCATTCCCCAGGCGATAGATTTTTCATTCGCAACCCCCATCACTAGGCCGCGTTTCCCCTTCATAATGTCGGATTTAAAATGACTCATCGCTTAATCCTCCACCGTGCTCAGGACTAAGGTACAGTTTGTTCCTCCAAACCCGAATGAATTTGACATCACAGATTTATGGGCGACATTATCAATCCGCTCCCGCGCAATGGGCATACCCACGGCACCCTCATCAAGCGTTTCAATATTAATACTTGGTGCAACAAAACTATTTTGCATCATTAAGATACAATAAATGGCTTCTTGCACACCCGTTGCCCCTAGACTATGCCCCGTCATGGATTTTGTGGCACTGATATGCGGCATCTCTTGATCCATTTGACCAAAGACGGAGCGGATCGCATCCAGTTCCGTAATATCTCCCGCAGGGGTGCTTGTTCCATGCGTGTTGATGTAAGTGATCGGCGTTTTTACAGTGGTCAGCGCTTGCCGCATACACCGCACTGCGCCTTCACCACTCGGCGCCACCATATCTGCCCCATCGGATGTTGCGCCGTACCCCGTCACTTCAGCATAAATTTTTGCGCCGCGCGCCTTGGCATGTTCATAGTCTTCCAACACCACAATGCCGCCGCCGCCAGAAATAACAAATCCATCGCGGTTGGCATCATACGCCCGTGCTGCCGTGGCTGGCGCTTCGTTATATTTGGAACTCATCGCGCCCATCGCATCAAAAAGAACAGATAAGGTCCAGTCTAGCTCCTCTCCACCGCCTGCAAACATAATATCTTGCTTGCCCATCATAATTTGTTCGGCGGCATTGCCGATACAATGTGATGATGTGGAACAGGCCGATGAAATCGAATAATTAACGCCCTTGATTTTAAAATTTGTTGCTGCTGTGGCTGATGTTGTTGAGCACATCGCCTTAGGTACCGCAAAGGGGCCCACACGTTTTGGGCCTTTTTCGCGGGTAATATCCGCCGCCGCCACTTGCGCCCGTGTTGATGGACCACCTGATCCCACAATAATTCCTGTGCGCTCATTCGAAACTTCGTGCTCTTCTAACCCCGCATCTTTAATGGCCTGCTCCATCGCCAAATGGGTGTAGGCCGCCGCATCGCCCATAAAACGGAAAAGACGTTTATCAATGGCTTCTTCTAAATTAATATTGGGATTGCCCGAAATCTGGGAACGAAACCCCATCTCCGCCATGGTTGCGTCGGCTGTAATGCCAGATTTTCCCGCTTTAAGGCCCAAAAGAACTGCTTGGGTATCATTTCCAATACAAGAAATAATCCCCATCCCTGTGACGACCACGCGTCTTGTGCTTGATATATTATTCATGGGCATGGTTTTAAAGGATTCAACGCTTGAGCACAAACAGGAAATATATTGACATAACAAAAATAGATATATAGAAAAGCATCATGACAAATAAGATACATCCTAATTTTGATTTCAGTAGAGCTAGCTTCCGCAGAGGCGATATCATTCACTTACAGGATAATTGGGAAATTGCACGTTTTGGGCAAGATTCATTCAGAAATCTTTGCGGCTATCGCGGCGCAATAGCCGTTGCCCAATCCCATCATACAGATTTACACTGGCCTTACCGGTTTCTCTCTCCCTACGGAATCCACGTTTTAAAATATGACCAACAAAAGGGATCATATATGAAAGAAGTACGCACCTATGTCATGCGACACAGAATACCCAATGATGCTTATTTCGTTGTCACACATCCTGGTGGTAACACATGGAATAAGGCTGTTGCGTTGGACGAAGATATCCCCCATCACTCATATTACCCCGTAGATGAAGATGGTGAGTTTGAACAGGAAAATTGGCGCCACCTGCCTTACCAGGCTAGTTTATGCGAAGCGGATGGAAAATTAATTGATACCGTTCGGATACTATTTGATATGGCCACAAAAGAAAATCCAAAGGGTATATCTATTGAATGTTTTTCTGGGCGCTCACAACACATGGCGCGCCACCCCTAATTTATTATTATGCACCCTGCGCCGCAGAATTATCGAATAAACCGACTTTCATATCGGTTACTTCAAAGGCGGTTTTCCCATCAACCTGAACAAGACCGTCGGCGACCCCAAGAACAAGCTTACGATTGATAAAACGTTTAATATCAACAGTATAAACAACTTTCTTCGCAGATGGTAAAATCTGCTCCGTCAGTTTGACTTCACCCGTACCAATTGCGCGGCCTGCACCAGGTGCACCTGTCCAGCCAAGCCAAAAGCCTGTCAATTGCCACAATGCATCTAGCCCTAAACAGCCTGGCATCACGGGATCACCTTTAAAATGACACTCAAAAAACCAAAGATCAGGCTTAATATCAAATTCGGCAATTACCTGTCCTTTTCCATGGGCACCGCCCTCATCAGAAATATGGGTAATGCGATCAAACATCAACATTGGCGGTAAAGGAAGTAACGCATTGCCTGGACCAAACAGCTTGCCCTCGCCACATTCAATGATTTCGTCATAGCTATAGCTTGATTTGGGTTTAAAACTCATATCGGCCATCTTCTGTTGTTGTACACTCATACCCACGACTCTTAGCCATTCAAACAGCATGAATCAAGCCTAGATGTATAATAATTAACGGGATTTGATCTTAATTAAACTGCCGAATATTCAACCGCATATTCAACGCAAGCCGATTTATAAGTTTCTGTTAGGGCAGCCATGGATAACGGTTTGGCAATGGCGGGTTCTAAATCAGGGCGTTCCCCCGCACAAGCCACGGCGAGCATTCTTCCTGCCGCTTTCGCCGCGCACACCGCCTGATCGTTATAATCATAAAGTCCTATTGCCTGAAAAAAACCCTCACAGATATTTTCTACACCACCAACGAGCAAAGTCGGCGCGTTCGCAGGGGTATCATTGGCAGGCAATCCAAAACGCCAATCTGTTCCCGTCGGGATACCCAAACGCACAGCTTCCTGCGTCATCACATAGGCTGTTTGATCAAGAAGATCGGGCAAATCCGCTCCCATAAACCAACAGCACTGATTACGCCCCCCATGGGATAAAGAAAGTTTACGTCCTGCAAGCCCCGCCAATCCGCTGATACTATCGGCCATGTTCCATCCATCAACGCCGATTTTCTTTTCGATGACGACATCACACAATTCCTGCGCGGCAATTTCATACGCCATCGCACGATAAGTGCATTCCACCAACAATCTAAAACTTTCGGCGCGGCGCTGCCCCGTCTGTCGGATATTGCTTCCACCTTGCGCGGCTTCCCAATGCATGAACATTTGCTGCGTCAATTCCAACAGCATGTCATTAAATTCATATTCGCAGTCTAGCCATTCTTCAAAAAATTCTCTGGCCATGGCGCGGCCCATCTCACTATCAAAGTCAATAATGCTTGACGGCGGCATCGCCTCATAATACATCTCGCCGCTTAACGGCTCGCACGATAGTCTTTCACCCAGTTTGATGAACATCCCCTGAAGAGACTCTTCACAATTATCGAATAAAAAGGCGCTTTCGACATACATGCCCGCCAAAAGCGTGATAGCCTTCATGGCATCCAGGCCCTTGCCTTCTTCTTCGCATAGACGCTGAATCGCAAAATGAATCCGAAGCGCCACATCGGCTTTGTCATGATAATCAAGCATGTGTTTTAAGATAAATTCGGGTTAATTATACTGGGTTAGAAAATGGAAACGAACGCTCCATGTCATTGATTCTAGTCCAATTCTTCGTCTGCGTAAACACCATAAAGTGAATTTCTTTGGGTCCAACCTGAAAAACCTCCCGCCTCAACCCTGCACCAGTCTTGATGACATTGCAGAAGCGATACCTGCACATTCTGTTCCAAAAGCGCCACAGGTTTTGCATCACTGGCAGGCTTACGCAAAACAACAGTTCCTTTTTCCGCTGTAACAACAGCATTGCGTTTCCCCGAAAGCAAAGATTGATGCACCCATCCTTCATCACCTTTGATATCACGGATTTTTCGCCAGGTATCAAATTCCTGAATAATTTCAACGGGCATTCCATCCCGCACAAATATCCATTTTATGGGGTATCGAAGTGCAGGCCCTGTTCTGACAAACACTTTATCACTGCGCAGGGTAATAAACCTGGGGATCGGCAAGCCAGAACTGTTAAAGATTTGGGACTTTTCTTGCTCTTGCGCCTGTGCAAAACCCGCCATAGGCATAAAACTCATCCCCACCACAAAAAACACAATTATCAGGCTAATTTTTTTCCCCATACCCACTGGAATATGCTAAATCACAGCAGATTTCAATAGGTTGAGTAAGCAAAATGTCAGATATATCCATGGTAGACTCGACGGAGCGTCAGCGACGATTGCGGGCTTATCATAAAATAAGCGTTGCGCCCATGATGGACTGGACAGACCGTCACTGTCGGTATTTCCACCGCCTGATTGCACCCTCGGTTCAGCTTTATACGGAAATGGTGACCACGGGGGCGATCATCTTTGGTAATGATCGTGACCGTTTTTTGCGCTTTGATGAGGCAGAACACCCAAACGCCCTGCAACTAGGCGGTTCAGACCCAAAAGACCTCGCCACCTGTGCGAAAATTGGCGAAGAATATGGATATGATGAAATTAATCTGAATTGCGGCTGCCCGTCAGAACGCGTTCAAAGCGGCGCTTTTGGCGCCTGCTTAATGCGGGAACCTGAATTGGTCGCCGATTGCATCAAGTCCATGCAAGATAGTGTTTCCATTCCCGTTACCGTTAAATGCCGCATCGGCATTGATGATAGCGAGGAATATACTTTTCTTGAGGATTTTGTATCTAAAATCGCCGATATCGGCTGCAAAACCTTTATTATTCATGCACGTAAAGCCTGGTTAAAAGGGCTCTCACCAAAGGAAAACCGTGAAATCCCCCCTCTTCAATACGATATTGTTGAACGTCTGAAATCTAATTTCCCTGACCTTACGATCGGTATCAATGGAGGGATTAAAACCATTGATCAGATACAATCCATGCTTGCTCTACCGCCTTGCCCTCCCGCTTGCGAGCATGACGACATTAAATTTGATTCTGTTATGATCGGCCGTGAAGCCTACCAAAATCCTTGGTTTTTGCGGGAAATTGAAGAAGAAATTTACGGCACACAAAATCTCCCTTCTGCTGAAGACATCGTCTTGCAGATGATTCCTTACATTAAAAAACAGGCAGAAACCTTTGATACACCTGTAAAATCAGTTACTCGCCACATGACTGGGCTTTTTCAGGGAAAACCAGGAGCGCGAACATGGCGTCAAATTCTGTCGACCGAGGTTCATCAGGACGGTGTTACTCCTGAAATTCTAGAAATCGCACTGGAACGAGCTTTTGCCGCCTAAATCATCAAAATTTGCATTTTCTTTCTTAATTTTGCTAACGTCTTGCATCACTACCAAAAGGTAGTGTTTAATGGTTACGAATGAATCTGCTACACTAACAGGCATAAAGCCAACCCGCAGATCATGGTGGAGAAATAATATATGCACTGGCAACGGCTAGACCGCGACAATTCTACAAAAGTCATCAACAGCGTCAAATCTGGCGCGAATGAAGGCTTGTTTTCTGTCGGCACCTCGGAAGTGCAACGCGGCCGCGTCAATTTTTATAAAGATTATTCAGTCTATAAAGTGACCAATTATGCCTCTCTGCCTTCCTTTTCTTTTGAATATTTAAGCGATGGGGTATTTTTCCATTATCTGGATGGAACAGAACAGCCTATTTACAGCGTCAATGATAAGGGCGTTTTGACGCTTGATAAGCATAATGTCATGGAATATCTGGCATTTTTCTTCGCTCATGTCGGGGATGATGAAGGCGATATCATGGTGATTAACAATCCTCACGATATGCCTTTGCTCGATTCACTGGCCCCTCATGTTTATGACGCGGTATTCGCACAGCATAAACCCGCGGAAATTCACTATGACGGCGGTTTTGACGCTTATGAGATTGAAGCCAATCTTTACATGAATTCACAACTCGTGCGGGCACAGATAGAGGTTTCAACCAAAGGGCGTGTAAAAATAAAAGGCCAAAAGAAAATGGTAATGCAGGAAGTGGAAGACAATAATTATGCGGATTTGATGTAATGGGAAAACATAAGTATAAAAATTATTGTCATTCTGAGGAGCCTGCGACGAAGAATCTCATTACTATTGACCAGATCCTTCGCTATGCTCAGGATGACAGGTAGGGAAAATCAATGAACACAGATACAACAGATAACGGGACAGGCTCAGCCAAAAGCGCCTTTGGTGACAAAGGTACCAATGTGAATTCCATCGCTTATGGACATCCATATGCGGAACAAATTATAGAAAGCGCTACAAAGGTAATTAGAGAATCATCTACGGGTAAAAAACTTCTGGTGATGTTAGATAAAAAATTGGTCCCCCTACATATTATGAAGGGGAAAGGCGAAATAGGGTTTTCCCCAGATATGGGCACGATTATTATGCAAGTACCTGGAAACATTGATAAAGCGCTCCCAGAACATATTCTTAGATTAATCAAGGCCTTACACGAATCTGCCCAAGAAAGAGCTGGGCATAAAGCGCCAAGCCCACAAAAGGATATTATGGCCTATGCAAGCTTTATACATGGCAGAAATCTAGATTCTATCGTTGAAGTTTGTAAAATTCTTAAAGAATTAACGAATTCTTCATATTATCCTGTTTTACTTGACTCAATGGAAAAAATAGGGCTTAATAAGGTATATAAAGCATACCTTAGCGGAAAATCGAGAGATGAGCTTTATGATGAATATGCAGAAGCATATGAAACTTTATAGAAGGAGTGTAAAATGGGATTAAAAGCAGATTTAGCACACGCAGCAGCAGGAGTAGTAAGTCCTTTAGTATCAGGAATTGCACCTTCAGTATCACCTTCAGTGGATGCTATGCTTACTTCAGAATTGGGTTTTGGAAACAAAGGTCCCTCACTACAAGCTTAAGTAGTTCTGTAGATAATATTTAGTAAAAGGCCTTTCGGGGCCTTTTGTTGTTTCTGGGGTATGATAAATACACCCTACCCCCCTGCCATTATGGGCAAACGAACTAGGCAAATCCAGTTTATTGGAAAATAAAACGACATATAATGTCGCCTAATGTCATCCTTCGGCTTGACCGAAGGATCTATAACAACAGGAACCAGATCCTGCGATCAAGTCGCAGGATGACAACCAAGACGAAGAAATCATTCCTTTGAACGGTCGACCGTAAAGCTCTCGCCGCAACCACAACGGCCTGCTTCATTGGGGTTGGTAAAAACAAAACCTGAGCTCATTTTACCATCCTCATAATCAACGACAGTGCCAAAGAGCATCCAACTATGCATCTTGGGGATATATAAAACCGCGCCGTTATGGGTAAATTTATCATCGGTGTTTAAATCTTCGGACAGGACATGTTCCATCTGGTAAGAATTACCAGAACAACCTGTGCTCTTGATGGTTAGACGCAAACCTACCGCATCACTATTTAACGCGGTTTTGGCGATAATTTGTTCAGCGGCTTTGTCAGTAATTTTTACAGGTTCCATTTTTAACTCACGTAAACATATTTAATTGTAATTTTGCCGTTTCGGCCATCATGGACGCATCCCATGCAGGGTTCCAAACGACTTCGACATCAACATGACCTACACCGTCGATCGGTAAAATCGCCGCTTGTATCCATCCAGGCATTTCTTGTGCCACGGGACAGGCAGGTGACGTTAAACTCATTTCGACAAAAACATCGTTATTGTTACTGACAATCACTTTGTAAATCAGGCCGAGCTCATAAACATTGACAGGAATTTCTGGGTCATAAATTTCTTTTAACGCTGCGGTAATGGCAGGAACAAGTGGATGGTCTGATAACTCGACATTCGGCGGCACCGCGAGTTCATCATATTCCTCGCCCACGGCATTCTTAACCATGTCCGTATCGGCAACCGCCTGCATCGCGGTGACTATGGGGCGCTCTGGTTTATTGTTACTCATGCTAACATCTCCTTCGCTTTTTTCAGTCCCTTAATGAGGGTCTGAATATCGCTTTCATTTGAATAAAGGCCGAGCGAAGCGCGAACTGTCGCATCAACACCCAAGCGCTGCATCAACGGCATACAACAATGATGGCCTGTGCGTACCGCTACACCACATTGATCGAGGATCATCGCGATATCGCTTGCGTGAGCCCAATCGGCCGTAAAGGAGACTACTCCCACTTTATCTGGCGCTGTGCCATAGAAAGTCAAACCTTCAATGGCCTGAAGTTCACGCATCATGATATCAAGAAGTCGCGCTTCATGCGCCGCAATGTTATCCATTCCTACCGCGCTGACATAATCTATTGCGGTGCCCAGAGCAATAACTTCGGCAATTGCGGGAGTGCCCGCTTCAAAGCGTGCTGGCGCAGGCTTAAACGTTGTCCCCTTGTCGAAACTAACGGTTTCAACCATGTCACCGCCACCCTGATAAGGCGGCATGTTTTTTAAAATTTTAGAACGGCCATATAACACCCCCACCCCGTTCGGCCCATAAATCTTATGCCCTGTAAAAGCAAAAAAGTCACAGCCGATTGACTGCACATCGATAGAACCATGAACAATAGACTGCGAGCCCTCCACTAAAGTCAAAATATCAGAATTGAAATTCTTCACCGCCTTAATAACTTTGGCGACAGGATTAATTGTTCCCAATGCGTTAGAGGCATGAACAATGCTCACAAATTTTGTTCTTTCTGAAAACAAAGAAACTAAGGCACCAAAATCTAGCGTACCGTCATCGTGAATAGGCGCAACTTTAACCTTTACACCGATCTGGGTTTCAAGAAGCTGCCACGGCACAATGTTCGCATGATGCTCCATTTCAGTGATAATAATTTCATCACCTGCCCGAAGATGGCTACGCCCCCAACTTTGAGCCACCAAATTAATTGCCTCGGTTGTATTCCGCGTAAAAATAATTTCGTTTTCTGTCTTTGCATTAATAAAAGTCGCAACTTTGGATCTTACAACCTCATAAGCCTGCGTTGTTTCTTGAGAAAATTTATATAGACCGCGATGAATATTGGCGTAATTGTTCTCGTACAAATTTTTATAACTATCAATAACACATTGCGGTTTCTGGGCACTCGAAGCACTATCCAAATAGGCTATATTCGTCTTTTTTAGGATCGGAAAGTCATTTCGATAATTGGAAATATCAACCGCCTGCGTTTTTAATTTTGCTGTTGCCATTATGCCTGCTCCATCAGCCAACGGCCAACAACCAGTTCTGATTGCTCGCGCACCTCATCACTTGAAATATTTTCGATCACTTCATTCACGAAGGCTTGGATAAGCAGGTTGCGCGCTTGTTTTTCTGGAATGCCGCGCGCGCGCAAGTAAAATAGAGCCTCTTCATCCAAACGTCCTGTGGTTGCTCCGTGGGAACATTTGACATCATCAGCATAGATCTCCAATTCTGGTTTGGTGTTGACTGTCGCCTGTCCTGAAAGCAGCAAAGATTTTGCCATCTGATATCCATCGGTTTTCTGTGCAATTTGATGCACATGGACTTTTCCTTGAAACACCGCCGTGGCCTTGTCATCAACAACATTGCGGTAGTTCTGGTTAGAAACACAATTCGAAGCGCAATGATCAATCGTAATGGTTGTGTCAGATAGTTTGGATCCATCTAACATATTCACCCCGTTGATATGACACTCCCCTCTTTGCCCTTTCATATCAACATGAATTTGATGACGGCTTAACTCCGCCCCTGTTGTCAACGTAAAGGATTCATAGGATGCCTCTTCCTTCATTACAATATGGGTGTTTTGCGTTACAACGCCATTTTCAGAGTTTTCCTGAAAACGGTAGTGGTTCAATTTTGCACCCTTATGCAGCTCAATTTGCGTAACGATATTCCCCCAATAGGCCCCGCTTCCATTTTGATATTCAATCAAAGTAAATTCAGCACCTTCTCCCACGCGAATAACCTGCCGCGGTACAAAATATGCACCCGCATGCCCTGCCATAGTTACATTCAACGGTTTACTACTTTTCACCCCCGCAGGAATATCAAGAATAAATCCATCTTTTAGATAGGCATTGGCCGCCTGCCACAGCATCATATCACCGTATTTATCATGCGACGGTACATCTTCTTCAACTCTATCCTGTGCCCATTGCGGGAAGTGCAGCATTCCTTTGGGGAAAGAATATGCGTAATCCGTCATGCCAGATAACGTAATATCGGCATCTTTATATACCAAATCCATTTTCTTTAACTTGGCAGGAAGATTAGTATATTTCCATCGCTCTAACTTCGGCGTTGGTAATCCTGTTTCCTGCACACTTCATTTGCGCACGTCGGCGCAGCATTCACCCATTCTGCCGAAGCAGGCACCAGACGTTCCCATTCAGATAAAGCGAGATCAGCGTCTCAGCGCGATAGCGCGGTTTGAATTTTGCCAAATTATTGGCATAGCGCTGCAGTTTTCTTTGGGCATTTCATCTGCCTGACCTTGCAAATTCGCCATAACCTTTTTCTCAAGCTCAAGCGCCAACTCAGGGACCGCCAGATTTCACGATTTTTCCATCGGCAAGCACGTGCACATGATCTGCTTAATATAGTCTAGCAAGGTTGATAATGCGTAATCACGAGAAAAGAACGGTTTTGTGCTCGTAGCGCATTCAATTTATCCGCCACAATGCGAAGCGCATCAATATCAAGACCAGAGTTCGCTTCATCAAGCACGGCAAATTTAGGTTCCAACATCGCCATTTGAAGAACTTCATTCCGTTTTTTCTCGCCGCCAGAAAAACCTACATTCACGGCACGCTTCATCATCTCATCAGAAATGCCTAGCTCTTTACATTTGGTTTTCATAATTTTAAATAAACCAATGGCATCCAACTCCCTCACCACGTGCCTTCCGTACAGCATTCAGCGCCGTTTTCAAAACGTCATTTGGTGTTCAGGAATTTCGACAGGATACTGAAACGCCAAAAACAAGCCCGCCGCGGCGCGCTCATCAGGTTCCATCTCCAGAATATCCTGACCATCCAATCTCGCTGAACCGCCTGTGACCTCATACCCGTCACGCCCCGCCAAAACGTAAGATAGCGTGGATTTACCCGCCCCGTTTGGGCCCATAATCGCATGGACTTCACCATTACCAATCGAAAGATTTAATCCTTTTAGGATTTCTTTTCCGTCAATTTCGGCCTTTAAATTTTTAATCTCAATCATACCCTTATCCTGCAATAACGTTGTAAATATCCATGGCAAATAAAATCGCCACTGTGGGCAAAACCAAATACTGCATCAAACCATTGATGAAGAAGATATACCCGCGCATAAAAATAAAGGTCACCAACATCACCCCGACATAGGCCATCATGTACAAACCATATTTAATAAATATATCCTGCATGTCGCCTGTCGTACTGGCGCGATAAATTAAAGGGGCAATGAAAGACAGCACAAATAACCCAAACCCAATACCGCCCATGAGTGCGGTATTTTTGAATATTTTCGCGGCCTTTTTTTCTTTTCTTATTTCTGCGTCGTTCATTTTGGTTTTTATTCCGCCTGTAGTTTTTTCAATAAAGCCAAATTATTTTTGGTGGATTGGCCGAGCGATTTTTGCGCTTTTTCAAGCTTTGCAATCAACGTTTTATCAACGGTCTTAAATTCATCAATACGGGCATGAAATTCATGCGCGGCCTGTGTATACAGATCAGCCACATGTTCCTTATTCATTTCATTCATGGTGAATGTCGTTCCATCATTGGTCGCCACAGCCGATGTTTCAATTTCCATGCGCGCCACCAATTCCTCGGTAATTTTAATCATTTCTTCAATCGCCTGACGCGGCTCTTTCGATAAGATATGTGTTTTATCTGTCATTTTTTGCTCCTTTGAGTTTTAAATTTACCCTGTTTTTTATTGTCATTCCGAGCGAAGTCGAGGAATCTTCAACGACTGCCACTTGGTCAGATCCCTCGACGTTGCTCGGGATGACACCAAAAGAAAAAACACTCTGTGATCGCTGTAGTTCAAAATTTTTTACTTCGAAAAACATCACCCAACGCTCCCCTCCAGACTAATACTCACCAATTTCTGGGCCTCAACGGCAAATTCCATCGGCAGGTTCTGCATCACTTCACGGCAAAACCCGTTCACAATAAGCGCCAAAGCCTCTTCCTCGCTAATCCCGCGCTGCTGACAATAAAACAGTTGATCTTCACTAATTTTACTTGTCGTTGCCTCGTGCTCCAACTGCGCAGTCGGGTTTTTTGTTTCGATATAGGGTACAGTATGCGCGCCACATTGATCGCCGATCAACAAACTATCGCACTGCGTAAAATTTCGTGCGCCATCCGCACCCGCCAAAATTTTAACCTGCCCGCGATAGGTTGAGTCCGATTTTCCCGCGCTAATCCCCTTCGCAATAATACGGCTCTTCGTATTCTTCCCCATATGGATCATCTTCGTGCCCGTATCGGCCTGTTGCATATTATTGGTGATAGCGACGGAGTAAAATTCCCCTTGGGAATTATCACCTTTCAAAATACAGGATGGATATTTCCATGTAATGGCAGAGCCGGTTTCGACCTGTGTCCAGCTAATCTTGGAATTTGCACCCTCACATAGCCCGCGCTTGGTCACGAAATTGTAAATCCCGCCCTTGCCGTTTTCATCCCCAGGGTACCAGTTCTGCACGGTTGAATATTTAATCTCCGCATCTTCGTGCACGATTAATTCTACCACCGCGGCGTGAAGCTGGTTCTCATCGCGCATCGGCGCGGTACACCCTTCCAGATAAGACACATAAGCACCCTTATCGGCAATAATCAACGTGCGTTCAAACTGGCCTGTATTAATGGCATTCATGCGGAAATATGTCGATAGTTCCATCGGACAACGCACGCCTTCGGGGATATAAACAAACGACCCGTCGGTAAACACCGCCGTATTCAAACACGCATGTTTGTTATCCGCCATCGGAACGACGGAACAAAGATATTTTTTTACAAGTTCTGGATGTTCACGAATGGCTTCACTGATGGAGCAAAAAATAACTCCCACATCTTCCAGTGATTTTTTAAACGTCGTCGCCACAGAAACAGAATCAAAAACTGCATCCACTGCAACTTTAGGGGCACCTTCCACTCCCGCCAGCACTTCTTGTTCTTTCAAGGAAATCCCAAGCTTTGCATAAGTTTCTAATAATTTTGGGTCAACCTCATCCAAAGATTTGGGTTTTGCCTTCATATTTTTTGGCTGTGCGTAATAATACGCATCCTGATAATCAATCTCTGGAAATTCAATTTTCGCCCAATCAGGTTCTGGCATGGTCAACCAATGACGATAGGCTTTTAAGCGAAGCTCTAACATCCATTCTGGTTCTTCCTTCTTTTTAGAAATCAGACGGATAATCTCTTCACTCAAACCCTTCGGGGCATATTCCATTTCAATATCGGTTTCAAATCCTGCTTTGTACGCGCCCAGATTTTTAACTGTATCTATCGTTTCCTGATCTATGTGGGATGGTGCATCACTCATGACCTGCCTCCCATCATTTGTTGCAAAGAAACATTTTCAAGCGCTGTTTGCATGGCGCGATTGACGGGGTTCCACTGTCCCTTCATCGAACAGCTATGCGAACGGTCACAACATTCCGTACTTTGATTAACGCAAGAGGTTAAAACAATTGGCCCGTCCGTCGCGGCAATGACATGGGCCATGTTGATGTCTTCGGGTTGACGGCCCAGACTATAGCCCCCGTTCATCCCGCGCGTCGATGAAACAATATTGTGTCGTGCCAAAGCCTTCAAAATTTTGGAAACGGTAGGTTCAGGCAATTTTGTGCTCACAGCTATAGCAGCGGCGCTTACTTTTTCTCCATTGCGTGCAGCCATATCGGCGAGGATAACCACCGCATAATCCGTCATTTTTGATAGTTTCATCATCTCTTTTAATCCAAGTTCCAACAGCGTCATTACAAGGTTTATTCTTGTAATCTTGAAGATTGCAGGAATAAATCCTGCAATGACAACGAAAGTTAATTGCGACTTATTCTCAATTAGTACTAATTTAGTACGATTTAGGGCTCTGTTTTACGCCTTTAGGCATAAAAATCAAGGATTTTTAAGAAGAAGCACTATATTGACATAAGATTATTTCATTGCTATGTCAAACTATGACGAAAACTGTATACAATGTTGGTGATATTATTACGATTGGAGAGCCTCCTCTTCCCAAAACCATCGATGAAATAGAGGTTTCATTTGAAACACCTGATGGCGCAATGGTTTATGGTGTATTGTGCCAACCTAATGACAGACCAATTACCCAAAAAGCTCTCATGCTTCATGAAATTGAGGGTCATACTGAGGGTGGTGCTGTTACAACTATCTCACGCCGTTACGCCAGACTAGGAATTGCCTCTTTAAGAATTGACTTTAGCGGCCACGGAAAACGTAAAGATGAATGGGAACGTTATTCTCCACAATCTATGCTTCTTGATGCAAAAGAATCATTAGATTGGCTTGATAAAAAATTTCCAGATATTCAACAAACTATGCTTACTGGTTTTTCAACAGGCGGAGGCATTGCCGTACTTTTAAGAGGTCTGGATAAGCGTGTTTCAAAATCATGCCTCCTTTATCCAGTTTTGTCTTTCAAACAAAATTTTTTAGCTGCCGTTTATGATAACGAGGAATTGTTTGATGACATAGAAAAATGGGACAAAGAAACCCTTTGGCGTGCAATGGAATTCACGAAAGAAAAAATAAATGACAGCCTTAATAATGATAAACCCTTTTCTTTAACGGCTCATACTTATGGCGCTGGATTTATTAAAGGATGTGTCAAAGCTATTGACGAAGGAGATATTTCTAGAGCTTTATTTAGTAAACAAACCTCTCCCGTCACCGTTATCCAGGGAACTATGGATATTTGCGTTCCTCACTCTGTTGCACATATACTACAGATGATCGCAAAGGAAAAAAACGTTCCAATGCGTTTAGTTACAATGCGCGGCATGGATCATTGGGTTCCCCCTGTTTGGAAAAGGCACGTTTGGGAAGAATTCAGAAAAGTAGCAATTGGTAAACCTGAAGACTTTTTTGACCCCTCACATAGAATTATAAAATTACGCCCTAAAGAAAAGGGTTTTGTAGATTTGATGACTCTAATTCAAGAACATAAAGATCAGGGTCTCGTGCAACAGATCGGCTAATATATTCATCCGCTTTTTGTTCGGTTATCATTTCTTCTGAAAAAACATTGATCCACCCTAAAACGCCATCGAGATCGCGCTGCTGCGTTAAAAGCTTACATTCCCCTGCCTGCGGGTTGACGATTTTTAGCAAAACCAATCCCCCCATCTTCTCGCCCCTATGTGTTACATAGACACCAATACCTTGCGCGGAGAGTTCACGGATTTTGGCATCCACCCAGATATGAGTTGGCGTGCGCAGATCTTCAGGATTCATGAATTACTTCTTTAGCTTTTTGCCATACAGCTCTAAACGGCACTCTACCAGCTCATAACCTAATTCTTCGGCTATTTTCTGTTTCATTTTTTCAATTTTTTCATTTTGAAACTCAATGACTTTGCCTGTGTCTAAATCTATCAGATGGTGATGATGTTCTTCATTAATTTCATAACGTGCATGATCACTATCATTAAAGTCATGCTTATAAACCAAACCTAGTTCATCCAACAAAGCCAAAGTCCTGTAAACCGTCGCCATACTAATAGAAGGGTCTTCTTTTTTGGCGCGCGCATAAACATCTTCAACAGAAGGATGGTCATGGGCATGGGATAACACAGATAAAATTGCTCTGCGGGGGCCTGTCATTTTCAACCCCGCCTCAACACATTTTTGTTCTAAATCCATTGCAGTCATAAAATAAGTTCTTTCGTCAAAACGACAGTCTACCCTGTAGAGCCAACAATTTCAACGGGAGCTTCAGGTTCTACATAATTCACAGGCTTCACGCGATCTTTCGGGAACGTCACTGTAACTGTTGTGCCCTGATCCACCACTGATTCAAGCTTTAATTCTCCACTATGGAGCTCCATCATCGCCTTTGCCAGAGGAAGCCCCAACCCCGTTCCTTGATATGTAGAGGATCTAACAGGATCATAAATTTGACCAAAAGGTTCCATCGCCTCCTGAATTTTATCGGCAGGAATACCTACACCTTGATCAGACACAATCAATGAAATTTCGCCTGTCGCCTCCATAATTGTCTGCACTTTAATCACGCCACCTTTTTTTGAATATTTGACAGCATTAGTAATGAGATTAATCAATATCTGCCGGACCAAACGTGGATCTGCAAATAATTTGGGAAGGTCAGAACCGATGATTTGTTCTATCTTTAAATCCGTACTAAAAATTTTGGACGTCACAATACGGCAGACTGAATCGCATAAGGTTGCCAAATCTATATCCTGCTCATGAAGATCAACACGGCCTGCTTCAATTTTAGACATATCTAAAACTTCATTAATCACCTCTAACAAGTGACGCGCACTTAAATGAACATCTTCCAAATATTCATTATATTTTTCATGCCCCAACGGACCAAAGGTTTCTTTAATCATCATTTCAGAAAAACCAATGATGGCATTTAATGGTGTGCGGAGTTCATGACTCATGTTGGCCAAAAAAGCAGACTTCGCATGATTAGCAGAATCTGCTTGCTCTTTTGCCATACGAAGGGAATGTTCCATTTGTTTCCTCTCCGTAATATCGACAATCGTGGTCACTTGAAAACGTCGTCCGTGGCTTAATTCTAAAGTCGCAGTCGTGTAGAGTGCATTTGCAATCTCACCATTTTTACGAATAATTTTAACATCTCCCGCACTGCGAACACCGCTTGTGATATAATTTTCATGATTGTCTAAAGCAATCTCTCTCTCATCTGCCGTAACAAAATCAACAAAGTCTTTGCCTAACATATCCTTACGGTTCCATCCGTAAATACGTTCAAAACTATCATTGATTTTTACAATGCGGCGATTGCGATCACTCACAATAATGCCCACTTCACTAACATCAAAAATGGAAGTTAAAAGTAAAAGCGCATCATCTCTTTCTCTTTCAACGATTGAGCTATCCGTGACAGATGGTTGTGCAATGACATCTAGCCAACAAATTTGTTCATCATCCCCATAAATAGGGTTAATCCAAAAACCTGGTACCTGAATATTGCCTGGAAAAGTTGGAAGAGACGGAACCGTCACCGTCGTGTTTTTATTAAAAAAAACCATCAGATATTAAAACAATATTATGGTATTATTGGCATTGAATAATTTATCTATGGGTTGCCCGATAATTTTTTCCAATGGTTTGGCAAAAAATTCTTTAGCACGGTCACTGGCTTCGACCACGACAAACTCGTCTCCTGATTGTTCAATCAGAAAACGGGTAACGGGCGTTTGTTGGAATAACGCCTTATGATCTACGGGTTGCCCTGCCATTATTATCGCTGCCGCCTATAATTATCCAAGTAATCTGGAAAATAATATAGCTAAAACCGTTGGAAATAGCCAATCTTTAGATGAAAAAAGCAATAATATTACAATGATCTGTTAGACTGTACCGAAAATTCGGTCTCCTGCGTCCCCTAAACCAGGCACGATAAAGGAATTTTTGTCCAAATGACTATCTAGGGCTGCAGTAAATATTTTGATTTCTGGATGCTCTTTTTGTAGCAATTCTATGCCTTCTGGCGCTGCAACCAACACCATGAATCGAATTTGTGATGGTGAAACCCCCTCTTTTGCCAAAATATCTAACGCATATTTGGCGGAATATCCCGTCGCCAGCATCGGATCAACAAGAATAATATCGCGCTGCTGGATATCTTTGGGTAACCGAACCAAATATTCAACAGGCCTTTTGGTTTCTTCATTGCGGTAGACACCGATATGACCAAAACTTGCAGCGCCCAAAACTTCTTTCAAACCATCGCTTAATCCCAACCCTGCTCTTAGAATAGGAATAATGACAGGTTCTTGATGAGCCAGAACAGGAGCATTCATGTTTCCCATCGGGGTTTCAATTTCGCGCGTGGTGATTTTTAAATGTCTTGTCACGTCAAAAGCCATCAACATGGCAATTTCTTTTAACAGACGGCGAAAATCTTCTGTATTGGTTTCTTTACGACGAATACGGCTTAACCGATCCTGCACCAAGGGATGGTCTATCACCTGTAAATTTTTAAAACGCTGTGGCATTGATATTACTGCATCCCGCCGATAAAACGTTCCAACGCACTCACTTCCTTAAACTTCAACACAGCATCTTTTTCATACATGTTGTCATTTAAATCCTGTTGCATGTGTTTCACCATGGCCTCAGGATCATCTCCAACGCTTGGTTCTAATACGCTAAAGGACATCGTCATTTTTGTTTTGTTTTCTTCATCTTCTTGCAGATGCATTCGCATACGGTTAATGGCAGCCTCCGCCCCCATAATATCCGCCTGCTTTAAACTTAAAAGGAAATGCCCCTTACCCATATAATAAGCGTCATCAAAAGGACGCATACTTTTTTCAATCATTCTGACAGATAATTTTAAGGCTTGAGTGGTATCTGTTTGCTCGTCAAATCCATCAACCCTGGCGAGAACCATGGCAAAAGATGTGCCTTGACGAGACAGGCGCTCCATCTCCCGTTTTAAATCATTCTTAATGGCTTTAGGGGCGCGCAGTCCCGTTTCTTCATCAATTCCACTCCCCTCCATCGCACTATCTTTTTCAAGGCGGCGAATACGCGAAAGAAAAGTTCTAAAAAAATCTTTGAAATTCGAAAAAACTTTCACATCTGGTTTTGTTCCTTCAGCAAGCGCTGTAAGTACTTTCTGTGACTCCAAAATCATTTGGTCATAGGTGTCCGTCATGTCATGTAAGACACCAGAGTTAAATTCTCCTTTTTGCGATGCTTTTTCTACCCATTCTGAAAAACTGGTGGGTGTTGTTAATTGTTCTTGTGGCTGTTCGGGATATGCAACATAAAAAGCGATAGCGCTATACCAATGGGTATAATCCTCCAGAACAGGAGCTAAATCTTCAAATTTTTCATTATCTTTATATTCCAAAGCCATAAAGGCCATTTTATAGGAATTTTATGAATAGAAAATAAATTATTGTGCTTTATTCAGGAAGCCACTCTTTTTTCAAGGATTCAAGCGTATCATTTTTGATAGCTTCACGCACTTCACGCATTAATTGGTTAATAACGGCAACATTATGCTGCGAAATAATTTGAAAAGCTAACATTTCGCCTGCTTTTAACAAATGATGGATATAGGCTTTGGAATAATCACGAGAACAGGAAATATCCATCCGCGCATCCAAAGGCTCTGGATCATCCTTATATTTTGAATTTACAAGATTAATCCGCTCTCCTTTGATACCTTTCATAAGGGCCATGCCGTGACGGGCAATCCGTGTTGGCATCACGCAATCAAAAGTGTCTATTCCATATTTCACGGACTCAAAGACATCCTTGATCCGCCCTATCCCCAAAAAATGGATGGGTCTATCAGGATGGTTATACGGCTGTATAGCCTCCAAGATACCGTACATTTCATCATCACTTCCACCCAAACAACCCCCAACAGCCGTGCCAAAAAACGGACGGCTTGCTACGTATTCTGCACTTGTCTGGCGTAAGTCATGGTAAATCCCCCCTTGGATAATACCATAAAGACCTTGTGATCCATCATGCATGGTTTCAAAGGCGGCCAAGGATCTATCCCCCCACCGCATACTCATTTCCATGGATTTGGCCGTGTAATCACGTGTGACCTGATAAGCTGTGCACTCATCCATCTGCATAATTAAATCTGCCCCAAGTTGCCGTTGCAACTTCATTGAAATTTCAGGGTTGAGCATTAATTTTTGCCCATCGTGATAGGATTTAAAAACGGCGCCTTCTTCCGTAATTTTAAGTAACGATTCTTTCTTGGTAGATGTGCTTCGCCCTTTAATTTCGTCCGCACATGTTCCATGTCCCATAGAAAAAACCTGAAACCCACCGCTATCGGTGAGCATAGGGCCTTGCCAGTTCATAAATTTATGAAGTCCCCCCATTTTTTCAACCAATTCCGCGCCTGGCTGAATCATTAAATGATAGGTGTTGGCCAGGATGATATCTGTTTGCGCTTCCTTCATCTGGACAGGCGATAGATTCTTGATAGACGCTTTTGTTCCACAAAAAATATAATTGGGTGTTTCAATAACGCCATGCGGGGTTGTAATTTTACCCACCCGCGCACCAGATTTTTTATCCTTGTGCTTTACCTCAAACCCAAAATTAGGATAGGTCAGATGAGAATCAAAAAGCCCGCTAGGGACACTCGTCACTGCGGACTTCTTCAAAGATGACTTCGTCATTTTATTCTTTATTTAGCGGCTGTTGCCTGTTTTTTCTCAACTTCTGCTTTAATCGGGCGAAGTTTTGGGTGCAACTTTGTTTTCGCTGTTGAGGTCACATACGCATCAATACCGCCTTTGTGATCCAGTGTGCGCAAACCATGCGCAGAAGCACGAATTTTAACTTTACGCTTTAAAACTTCGCTGTAAACGCTTGTATCTTGAACATTTACTTCGAATGTGCGCTTTGTTGCATTCATCGCGTGTGAACGGATATTTCCAACCATACGCTTCTTTTGTGTAATCATACATTCACGGCTCATAGCTCTATTCCTTTTTCACGAATCCCACGGATTCCATTAAATCTGCGCGGACATTAGTCGAAATCGCGCCCCAAAGTCAAGCCTTCTATCAAGAAATTTAGGGGGCAAACATCAACATACTGCTCAAACTGGCAAAAAAGAGCAAATGAGCCATAAAACAGATATAAAGCACGCGGTGTAGATGCTTGGCTTCCAACTGCGCCGTGGCGCCAGAAGGGCCAATCCATCCTCTTTTAATGCGCTGCCCATCTAAATCCGTGGTCGGTCCTCCTAAACTGACATTGAGCGAATGGGCAGCAGCTGTCATCGGAAGTCCCCCTTCTCCATAAGTGGCCGCGCCTTTCGTAGTCATCAATCCTAAAAATGCGCGTGTCATGCCCGCCGTTGGCGTTAAAATCCCCGCAAAGGCGATTAGGACGCCGCTCAACATGTTCGGGATAAACCCCATTAATTTTTCAAGCGTTACCCCCGCCTCGCCAAAGCCTGAACCGTGGCCATCACGCCCAAAACGCCACCCATAAAAGGCCAGAGCAGAATAAATAAAGGCCACAGGCAATCCGCCAATCAAATACCAAAAAATCGGCGCAACAACCCCCTTATCAAAGGATTTGAGCGCAAGCCCCATCCCCACGCGCGTAATAGTATAATCATCATTACGGCTTAAATCCGTGCGGGTTGACCGCGCAATTGTAAAATAAGCGCCTGGCGTGACCTTTTTATCATTCAGCGCTTTATAAAGCTGCCCCAAGGCGACAAAAATCGATCCCGATACCATCACAAGGCACAGCGACACAATTTCAACAATCGACCAGGTGGTATAGTAACCTGCAAGAAGACCCAGAAAACGGCCGATAAAGAACCCAATCAACAGAACAACAACGGCCAGAATAAATCCCCTGAAGATAAGGTCACCTTTCAAGCGTGACGGTTTATCCATGCGGCTGCCAAGCCTTCCAAACAAAATATCAAGGATATGCCACAAAAACGGGGTGGCGTGCCCCCCAATCGCACCTTTGAGCATTCCACCAATCAAAGCAATCGCCAAAGCCGCCATTGCCACCAATAAGCGTTCTGGCGTAAATATTTGGTCTTGAAAATTATGGATCAATTCGGTCATGCCCATCATCATAACCTAGAGCCTTCCAAACGTCATGAATAATAATATTTCAAGAAAACATCATCAACCTTGTGGATTATTATAAAAAAAATTAGGTGAATAGATAATTCTCTCCTACCATTAAAAGAAAAACAACAACATCGGTTGTCCAAGGAGAGTTTATAATCATGAATGCACTAACCCCAAAACAATTAGAAGCTGCCATTGATCAAGGTTGTTTTCAGGCAACGGCAAAAACACAAACGGACTTGTGGAATCCTATAACCGCTTCTTTTGCAATGGGTGCCGCATATATGGATTTCTGCAAACAAACAATGAGCCAAACTTTTGCAGAAATAGATAGTTTGGCTTTTTTTGCAGAAAAGGGACAACAAATGTTTCTTCGTAATCTTGGGTTTGGAAAGTTGAATTTGTAAATTAGGAGTAATAAATGACGACAAATCCTTTCCTATGGTGGGTTGAACCAACCTCTCTCATATTTGAGCAAGCCGCCAAATACTGCGAAAAAATGACAGATGCTCATCTGAATACACCTTTAGCGCCAATATTTGCCCTGGGAGCAATCACAAGCGCCACGACTGCTCAAAACTTAACCATAATAGCGGAATCTCCCGATAGACATAAAATTCCTGAATATTCCGTAGAAGCTGGAGGTATTGTCTGCCGTCCTGCCGCTTGGAACTAAACAATTCACTTTTCGGCAGAAGTAAAACCCACTATATTTAGGGGTATATGGCGCTAAAACCTAGAAAAACCTTACTGAATCCCTTCGCTAGCCTCTCGCAAGCGGAGTTTTTGGCGCAGAAAACGGACAAGGCTCTTCAAACCTACCCTTTTTCGGATATTTCATCTGATTTACACCTCAAAATTAACCCACGCGCTAAACGCATGGCGCTCCGTGTTGATATCAAACAACGCAAAGTTAATCTGGTTCTTCCCAAACGGGCGAGTATGCGCGATGCCTATAAATTTGCCCTTGAGCATAAATACTGGATCCGTGAAAAGATCGCAGAAATTCCAAAGCCCATAAAGTTTGAACACGGCGCTGTAATTTCTATTCTTGGAGAGCCCACAGAAATTATTGTTGATTACCAATCAACTTTAAAAAGAACGTTTATCGCATTGAAAAATAACAAAATAATTGTCTCAACTAACAAAGAGGACCCGTCTTCCCGTATCAAACGCTTTATCATTAATCTTGCCAAAGAACAGTTAAGCGCCCTCGCTCATGAAAAAGCTGAAATCACAGGAAAAGCCATTCAAATAATCGATGTCAAAGACACCACAAGCCGTTGGGGAAGCTGCTCCTCAGACGGAAAAGTCTGTTTTTCTTGGCGTCTGATTTTTGCGCCCTATGATGCCTTTGACTATGTGGTTGCTCACGAAGTGGCTCACTTGACCCACATGGACCACTCTCCTGATTTTTGGAATCATTGCGCCGACCTCTCCCGAAACTATTCTCGCGGCAAAACATGGATGAAACGCCACAGCGGTGAATTGACTCGCTACACCTAAGTCAAGTTCTCCAATGCCCCCTGCAAAATAACCTGTGCCGCAAGCCTGTCGACAAGTCCGCTGCCTTTAGCGCCCTTTTTGGCTTTTTTGCCTATATCCACACGCTTATCCAGAAATTTATCCACAGTTTGTGTGGATAACCGCTCATCCCACAGCGCAATAAAGGGCTGCTTTCCAAAAATTTCTGGATACCGTGTCATTTCGTCAGCGAACGACAAAACTGCATCACATCGCGTGCCCCGACTTCCATCCATATTCAACGGCCACCCCAGAATATATCCACCCACTTCCAAATCACGAATATGTTTGCCGAGTTCAACCGCATCTTGTGAAAATTTTGTCCGCTTGATCGTGGTGACAGGTGTTGCAATAGATTGCGCTGCGTCACTCACCGCCACACCAATAGTCTTCACTCCCAAATCAAGTCCCATCAGGCGGACATTTCGGGGCAGATCATCCCTGCATTCTTCCAGCAATCTTATCTTTTTATTTTTGGCCATATTGCACGTATAGCGTCTTGCACGCTGAATTCCTTAATGTTAGAAGAATTAAGCCTAAGTAACAATATTACAACACTAAAAACAAGAGAACTCTGCTTATGTCGCTCGATAATAAAACTGTTTCGAAAGTTGCCAATCTGGCACGATTAAAAATTACCGAAGAAGATGCCGCAAAATACGGCCCTCAATTATCCAATATCATCAATTTTGTGGAACAGCTTGCAGAGGTCAATACCGATAATGTTGAGCCTTTGGCAAGCGTTGTCGACATCACTCTTCGTTTGCGCGAAGACGAAATTACAGATGGCGGATACCAAAAAGAAATTCTGGCAAATGCTCCTGAAACATTAGAAGGCTTTTTCGTTGTGCCGAAGGTGGTTGAATGAAACGAAACCATCCCGAACGCAATAAGCGGAGGGATCTCAAACAGATAATGGGATTTCCCTTTGCGTTCAAAATGACGGATTAATGAAAGAAAAGAAATGACAAAATTAACAGACCTCACAATTGCCGAAGCTTTAGACGGCTTGAAGAAAAAAGATTTCACTGCAGTAGAATTAACACAATCTCATATTGACGCCATGGCGGCGGCAAAATTTCTGAATGCTTTTATCACTGAAACACCTGATCTGGCGCTTGCACAAGCGAAAGAAAGTGACAAGCGCCGCGCCTCTGGCAATGCTGGTGGCCTCGACGGTATTCCAATCGCCATGAAGGATTTGTTCTGTACAAAAGGTGTTCAAACAACCGCCGCGAGCAAAATTTTAAAAGGCTTTATTCCTCAATATGAATCCACCGTCTCTCAAAAATTACAGGATGCGGGAACCATTATGCTCGGCAAAGCCAATCTCGATGAATTTGCTATGGGCTCTTCCAATACAACAAGCCATTTTGGAAATGTTTTAAACCCCTGGAAACGCAATGACGGCTCAAATGCTGAGCTTGTTCCTGGTGGTTCTTCTGGTGGTTCCGCCGCCGCCGTTGCCGCGCGTATTGCTATGGGCGCAACAGGCACAGATACAGGCGGCTCCATTCGTCAACCTGCTGCCTTCTGCGGTATTGCGGGGATTAAACCGACTTATGGACGGTGCTCTCGGTGGGGCGTGGTGGCTTTTGCCTCTTCTCTTGATCAACCAGGCGCCTTTGCCAGAAACACTGAAGACTGCGCTCTCCTGCTTCAGGCCATGTCTGGATTTGACCCAAAAGATTCCACAAGCGCGGATATTACCGTACCTGATTTTTCTGCCGCCCTTACGGGTGACGTCAAAGGATTAAAAATTGGTATCCCGAAAGAATACCGCGTTGATGGCATGCCCGAAGAGATTGAAAAAATGTGGCAAGATGGTATTAACATGATGAAAGATGCAGGGGCAGAAATTATCGACGTCTCTCTTCCACACACAAAATACGCTCTTCCTGTTTACTATGTGATTGCGCCCGCAGAATGTTCATCCAATCTCGCCCGTTACGACGGGGTACGGTACGGTCTTCGCGTTGAAGGGAAAGACCTTAACGAAACTTATGCGAATACCCGGGCTGATGGTTTTGGCTCCGAAGTTAAGCGCCGTATCATGATTGGCACTTATGCGCTGTCCTCTGGTTACTATGATGCTTATTACATCAAGGCGCAAAAAGTTCGCCGTTTGATTTCTGAAGATTTCATGAACGCTTATAAAAAATGTGATGTGCTCATGACACCAACCGCTCCTAGTGCTGCTTTTGCCATCGGTGAAAATGAAGATGACCCTATCAAAATGTATTTGAATGACGTATTCACTGTTCCCGCATCCTTGGCAGGACTTCCTGGAATGTCTGTCCCCACGGGGCTCAATGATAAGGGTCTACCTTTAGGGCTTCAAATTATTGGAAAACCATGGGATGAAGCCACTGTACTTCGTGTAGGCCAAACACTTGAAAAAGCATCGGGATTTAATGATATGCCTGTTGTGAATACCCAAAAAGCGGCGTAACTGGCTTCATGCTCTAAAATAAGGTAAAATATTGACATGAAATATTTACTTCTCGGTTTTATCGGATTTTTATTTCTGGCTTCTCCTGTGCAAGCGACAGAGGTCAGTAAGGAGCTCGCCAATACCTATTTTCAAAATTGTGCAAAACAATCGGACCCTCGTTTTTCTGAAGAAACGCAAAAACTTTTCTGCGCCTGCACGGCATTAAATTTAATGAAAAGTTATACCGTTGAGGATATGCAGGCCTCATCACGGCAAGATCAAATTGGCCGTAATGCCACTAACAAAATGATCACGCAAGTCTACGCTCCCTGCATTCGCTATCCTGCTCGTGAGTATCATTACCAAACTTGCATGGAAAATCCAAAAACCAAACTATGGAGTGATCCCGAAGCAATCTGTGATTGCTCCGCGGATCAGGTTGCTGTCTATCTAGAACGCAATGCGCAGGACATGCTTTTAAAAATCATCAAGAAAACACCGAATATTGTTGACCCCATGCAGGCCCTTTATGATAACAAAGAATTTCAAGAGGTTATCCAATCAAAAGTGTTAGGATGCCTCACTCAATAGAATTTA
This sequence comes from Alphaproteobacteria bacterium, assembly GCA_041397885.1. Taxonomy (GTDB): domain Bacteria; phylum Pseudomonadota; class Alphaproteobacteria; order Micavibrionales; family Micavibrionaceae. The sequence goes on from JAWKVV010000001.1 coordinate 149,016, forward strand.
ACTGTCATGAAAAACCTATCCGTCAATATGCGCGCGACGCTGTTCGTGTTGTTGTCTTTCCTGTGCTTTAACACGGCAGACGCCATCGTTAAGGAAGCTTCTAATTTCTATTATTTTGCAAGCGCTGCACTTTACCCCATGGTTTCTTATTGTGCTTTGGTGCTTATTTTTTCAAGAAAATTAGGCGGACTAAAATCAATCCCTCAAACCCAAAACAAAACCCTACATTTTTTACGTGCTGTTTCTGGAACAACTAGTTTTGTATGTTTTGTATATGCTATTCAACATATTACTCTGGCACAAACATATACTTTATTCTTAACTGCACCCTTTTGGGTTTCTATTCTTTCTATCTTTGTCTTTAAGGCTTCTTTCAAGTGGCATAGATGGACGGCCATCATTCTTGGCTTTATAGGTGTTCTGGTGGTTCTAAGGCCAGGCTTTATTCCCTTAGACACAACGTCCTTGGTTGTCCTCTTTGCCGCGTTATGCGTAAGTTTTTACATTGTCCTGACGAAGAAAATAGGCGACCAAGAACCCCTTATTAATCTTATTTTATTCCCCATCCTCATGGATATTATTTTCTTTTCAGCCATTCTCACGGTTAAGGGAGAATGGACACTTCCGCAGATGGAGCATTTCTATCTTTTTGGTATTTGTGGAACTTTCTACTTCATTGCCATGATTTTATCTTCCATTGGTTTTTCTACAGGGGATTCAGGAATGCTCGCCCCTTTGCAATATTCCCAGATATTATGGGGTGTTTTAATAGGTTACATATTCTTTAATGAAATTCCTGAAAACTGGACTTTATTGGGAGCTGTCATTATTGTTTTAAGCGGTATATACCTCATTCACCGCGAACATAAAATGAAACATCAGAAGTAAGTCATGGCTCTCAACACTAAAGACAAAAAAGGAATGATTTTTGCTCTGACGGGGTTTTCTCTCTTTGCCTGCGGTGATTTATTTATCAAATTTTTGGCAGATGACGGTTTTACACCTGCTGAAATTGCTTTCTTCCTGAATATGTTTTATCTGCCCTTTTTGTTAATCCTCTCTCCCATCATTGGTGGGATTAAGGCAACTCTGCGCACAAATAATTTATGGCTTCATGTTTTAAGGGCACTCATTGGCGTTGGCGCCTTTATCATTAACGTTAATGCTTTTCAGAAATTAGGGCTGAGCCTAACTTACACTCTCATGTTTGTTGCTCCGTTTTTTTCAGCCTTTATATCGGCTATATTTTTAAAAAATAAAATTCACTTTCATCGTTGGGCCGCCATCGCCATGGGATTCACTGGTGTTTTGATTGTTTTGCGACCTGGGATGATCCCTATGGAACCTGCGGCCTATGCTGTCACGGCAGGCGCCATCCTAATTGCCATCAACCATATCCTTGCCCGCAAAATTGGTGAAGATGAACCGCTGATGGCGTTTTCCCTTTTTGGCTGCATTGTCTCCTTACAGGTTTTTGGTGTTCTCAATTTCTGGGATGGGGAAGCCAACATTCCTCAGGCACATGACTGGCTATATTTTCTAATTATTGCGACCTTTCACATCGGCGGTATTCTTTTGACCTCCCGCGCCTTAAGCATGGCAGAGACCACAATCATCGCCCCTTTCCATTATGTACAACTGCTTTGGGGGACCGCCTTTGGCGTACTTATTTTCTCCAACGTTCCTGATATATGGACAGGTCTTGGTGCACTCGTCATTGTTTTCAGTGGTATTTATTTGATCCATCGTGAACGCATCAAACATCAAAATATCACCGCCGCTTTGACATCTCATGGCGCGATAGATCCAGATTAACCATGAAAAACCTATCGTTAAAAACAACTGGTATTATTTTAACCATCGTCGCGTTTAGCTTTATGGCGATCGGCGATGTCACAACAAAAGCTTTAACGAGCTATTACAACACCTTTGCCGTTGGTTATTATTTAAATTTATTGACCATCACATTTCTTATTCCTGTCATCCTTTATAACGGCGGGTTTAAACAGGCCTTCCAGACAGAAAGCCTTAAATTTCATATCCTGCGTAGTTTTTTCATGTTGGGTGTCTTCGTTTGCATCATTTATGCTCTGGGTACTTTACCCATGGCCAAAACCTACACGATTATTTTCACCATGCCCTTTATTCTGAATATTTTGGCAATGGTGATATTGAAAGAAAAAATTTCGGGCTATCGCTGGCTCACAATTATTGCGGCATTTATCGGCGTTTTAATTGCTTTGCGGCCTGGAATTGTACCCTTAAATACAGGTGCTATCGCGGCACTTGGCTGCGCCTTCTTTATTGCCTGCGCTACCATTACCGTCAAGCATATCAGTCCTAATGACAAATGGCTGAGCTTTATTTGCTACCCCATGCTTGTCCAAACAATCCCCTTAGGATTCATTGTTTACCTTCAAGGTGCCCCTCTTCTTCCTGCTCCCTCCTCGACCACGCTGATGTGGCTGACAGGCGGCGGACTGGCCTTTACCATCGGCCTTTCTCTGCTTCCACAGGCCATAAAGCGCATTGATGCCTCTATTTTTGGCTGCTTGCTCTATATTTCCTTTATCTGGGGCACAATATATGGCTATTTTATCTTCGGGGATGCCGTTGACCTCTGGACACTGGCAGGCGCGGTGATTATTATCAGCAGCGGGTTATTCCTCATTTATAGAGAAAAAATAGAAGACAGCAAATTACTGAATACGGATTAAAATATGACAGCATTAATTAAAGGCGAAACAGGTGAATGGGAAATGGTGATCGGGATGGAAGTCCACGCCCAGGTTATCTCCAACTCTAAACTTTTTTCAGGCTCCGCAACAGATTTCGGCGCAGAACAAAATACGCAAGTCTCTTTTGTTGATGCCGCCATGCCTGGAATGCTTCCCGTCCTCAACAAATTCTGTGTGGAGCAAGCTGTGCGCACAGGTTTGGGACTAAACGCCCAGATTAATAAAAAGTCTGTTTTTGCGCGTAAAAACTATTTTTACGCCGACCTGCCACAGGGATATCAAATCTCTCAATTTGAAGACCCTATCGTGGGTAAAGGTGAAATTGAAATTGACCTGGCTGATGGGACAACAAAAAAGATCGGCATTACCCGCCTGCACTTGGAACAGGATGCGGGGAAATCTATCCATGACCAACATCCTACAAAATCCTTCGTGGATTTAAATCGTTCAGGCTCTGCCTTAATGGAGATTGTATCTGAACCTGATATCTCTTCCCCTGAGGAGGCTGCGGCCTATCTTTCCAAAATTCGTATGATCTTGCGCTATCTCGGCACATGCGATGGCAATATGGAGGAAGGCTCGATGCGCGCCGATGTGAACATCTCTGTGCGTAAACCAGGGGATAAATTAGGCACCCGCGCTGAAGTTAAAAATGTAAACTCTCTCAAGGCAGTGCAATCCGCTATTGAGTTTGAGGTTGAACGTCAAATCGACATTATCGAAGGGGGTGGTCAAATTGTACAGGAGACCCGCCTTTGGGACCCTGCCAAAATGGAAACCCGCTCCATGCGCTCGAAAGAAGAAGCACATGACTACCGTTACTTTCCTGATCCTGACCTTCTTCCCCTTGTATTGGAAGATGGTCTAGTGGAGAGCATCCAATCAGCTCTGCCTGAACTGCCTGACCAAAAGAAACACCGTTTTATGAGCGATTACGGTCTGAGCCTTTATGACTCAAGCGTTCTCATTGCTGAACGCGCTCGGGCGGAATATTTTGAAACCGTCACCAATGACAATGATCCTAAACTCGCCGCCAACTGGGTGATTAATGAACTTCTGGGCGCGCTCAATAAAGAAGGAAAAGGCTTAAAAAACTCTCCCATCTCTGCAAAACAATTAGGCGGTCTGATTGCTCTTATTTCAGATAACACCATCTCTGGAAAAATCGCCAAAGATGTCTTCGCTGAAATGTATACCTCTGGCAAGGATGCTGACGTTATCGTTGAAGAAAAAGGCCTCAAACAAGTGACTGACACAGGCGCTATCGAAGCCACGATTGATAAAGTCATTGCCGATAATCCTGACAACGTCGCCGCTTATCGCAGTGGTAAAGATAAGCTCTTCGGCTTCTTCGTTGGACAGGTCATGAAGGAAACAGGCGGCAAAGCCAACCCTGCCATGGTCAATGAATTGCTGAAGAAAAAATTGTCATAGTTGTTCAGAATTATAGTCCTTAATTTTCGTGTTTTAAGATGCTATACTCCGAGGACGGATTGGTGGGGTTTTCCTTTATAACAAGGATACCGCTACCCTCCCCCCCCTCTTATTTTCATCAAACAAACTAGGTAAATCAGATATTACGGTAAATAAAAACTTGCCGAAGAATTATAAAAATTCCGTGACCTGAGAGGTTTTGCCGATTACCATTTCACGCATGGAAAATAAAAAACAAAAAACAGGCTATGTTGAAGCCAATCTCAGTAAAGATGAAGTTGTTATCAAAAAAGCGAAGCTTCATTGGTTTATCTTTGCAAAATCTGCAATAACCCTTTTCATCTCTATCCTACTTTATAATATGGATGATGTTTCCCACTTAGGGACCTTTGCGCTGTTACTGTCAGTTTTCTTCTTTATAGAAGCACTGATCAAAAAATATACGACCGAGCTTGCTGTAACGAATAAACGTATTATTGCCAAATATGGCTTGATTATGCGCCTGACCATTGAACTGAACCTCAGCAAAATTGAAGGGTTAAACGTACATCAAGGAATTATGGGCCGTATTTTCGACTTCGGGGATATCATCGTCAGCGGTACAGGCGGCAAACAATCTCCCATTCGTTATATCGAAAACCCTCTGGAATTTAGAAAAACTGTTAACGAACAGATTGAAGACTAATGGTTAATACTATTACAAAAGGTCAGAAAGCGCCTCTTAATCACACAAAGAAGGCACGTGAACGTATCGTTGTTGGCCTATCCTGGGATGCGCGGCAGGACAAGGTCAACATGGTGCGCGGCCTCTTGAAAACGGATTCTCAACATGATCTGGATATCACTTGCTATATTTATAACAGCGCCCGTGAGTTCATAGACTTTGTCGGTGCCGAAGCACAAGATTCCATGGATCAGAGCGGTAAAATCTACCACAGCGGTGATGACATGACGGGTGCAGGTGACGGCGATGATGAGTTTATTTCGGCCGAACTCGCAGGCGTGCCCGAAGATGTCCATGCCATCGTCTTCTTGGTTGAAATTCGCAGCAGACATACTTTTAGTGATGTGGAAACCCCATTTACCCGGTTGGCGGATGGGATGACTGATACCAATCTACTCGAAATCCCTATCAATCATGATGAAGCCCACGATAAAAACGCCTTCGTTATGTGTGCCATCAGCCGAAACCAGAGCTCTCCCACAGGGTGGATGGTCTATAATATTAGTGAATATCCCGATATTTCAAAAATTACAGACTGGGGCACCTATTTAGCGCAGTTTGTGGATTGATCTTATTGGTAAGCCTTGTTAAACAATACCTACGGATACGTGGCCGAGTGGCTGAAGGCGCTCCCCTGCTAAGGGAGTATGGGGTTTATAGCCTCATCGAGGGTTCGAATCCCTCCGTGTCCGCCATCAGGCCCCTTTTTCTCTGAGAGAAATATATGATCCAAGATATCTTCAAATCCCCCCGTCCCTTCGCCGCGAAAGCCAAAACCAAAAACATTCCCATTATTCTGACAAATATAAAAGGGTTAGAAAATTATCTGACACGGAATTTAAAAAACAAGGATGAAAAAGCGCAGCGCACGCTTTTAAAAAACAAACTCGATTCCAACGATTATCGAGGAGAAAAAAACAAAGGCTCCATCGGTTATGATGCAGATGGAAAAGTTTGTTGTGTTTTTTGGGGAATAGGTAAAAAACTATCCGTCAATGATGGCGCAATGTTATGTGATTTTATTTCGCGCAACCTGTCCAAAAGTTTGGCTAAAGATACAAGCTTTGCACTGGATATCATGCCAGAATTTAAAGACTATGATTTCAATGATTTCTGCATTGGCTGGGGATTAGCACATTACCAATTCACCCTGTATAAGAAAAAAGTTCAAATTGATAAACCTCTACTGGTTTTACCTAAAGATGTAGACGAAAAGCTAATAACGGCATCCCTGAATGCTATTTTTATGCTGCGTCATCTTGTAAATATTCCATCAAATGATTTAGGAACTGACGAATTAGCCGCGGCGGCCAAAAAACTCGCAGATCAGCACAAAGCTAAAACACAAATCACCAAAGGCAAAAAAATAGAGACTGATTTTCCGATGATTCACGCCGTTGGAAAAGGCAGCCCCCGCCCACCACAACTGGTTGATATTCGCTGGGCAAAAGATACGAAAAGCACCAAATACCCTAAACTGACTATCGTAGGCAAAGGGTTAGTCTATGACACAGGTGGGCTTAATCTAAAAACAGGGGGCGGTATGCGCCTCATGAAAAAGGACATGGGCGGCGCAGCGCACGCACTTGGCCTTGCTTCCATGATCATGGATCTAAAACTACCTGTGCAGTTGCGTGTTCTTCTTGCCATTGCAGAAAACTCAACTTCTGGCACCTCATTTCGCCCAGGTGACATTCTACAAAGCCGCAAAAAATTGACCGTAGAAATCGCCGACACAGACGCAGAAGGACGCTTATGCGTCGGCGATGCCCTTACATATGCCTGCGAAGAAAAACCCGACCTCTTAATCGATTTTTGCACATTAACAGGCTCTGCCCGCGTGGCATTAGGCTATGACATCCCCGCATTTTTTACCAATCAAGACAGTTTTGTTGAACCTTTACGCAAAGACAGCGCTGCTATTCTTGACCCCATTTGGCCGCTACCGCTATGGCAAGGATATGATGAAAACATCAATTCCCCTATTGCCGATGTTATGAACGAGGGTTCAGGCCGCGGCGGTGCGATTGAAGCCGCCCTGTTTTTACAGCGCTTTATTGACTCCACGATCAACTGGGTTCATCTGGATTGTTATGCCTGGGAACAAAATGGTAAAGCAGGTCGCCCCCAAGGCGGTGCAGACACAGGCCTGCGTGCCATGTTTGATTTTATTAGAAAGCGGTACGGTTAACATGTTGCTGACTGTCGTTACTAAAACTGCAGACATTCTGGGCAATCCATCCGAGCCCGAAATCATCAGCAATAATGACTCTCAGCTTTTATACGGTGAACAATTTCAAGTTGAAGAAGAGCACGGCGCCTATGTTTACGGCTATAGTGTCATTGACGGCTATAAAGGTTTTGTTGAACGTGTCCAGCTCATCAAAAATGCTCCCGTGGCAAATTCTCTCATTCACGTGCGGGCTTCGCACCTTTATTTAGACCCTGATTTTAAATCACGCCCGACAACAAGGTTGAGCTTTCTATCCCGCCTGAGCACAACAGACAAAAAAGAAAACGGATTTACCCAACTTCAAAGTGGCGAATGGGTGTTTAGTGATCATCTATCTCCCCTAAAAAATTATAAAATCAAAACAGATTTGGCCGACACAGCTCAACTCTTTCTAAATGCCCCATATCTTTATGCAGGACGGTCAAGTTTCGGTATCGACTGTTCGGGGCTTTTGCAAATGTGCCTCATTGCGCACGGTTTAGAAAACCCACCCCGTGACACCAAAGATCAACAGGGTACGTTTGGAAAAACTGTTTCAGAAGATAAAATTCAAAGAAATGATATCGTTTTCTTTGATGGTCATGTCGGAATCATGATGGATAATAAAAAAATTATCAACGCCACCGCCCGTCATTTAAGCACAGTCATCGAAGATCTTTCTGCCCTGAAAAAAGCCTACGGCAATATTCAACACATCGCACGTTTATAAGAAGAAATTACTTCTCTTCCTCTTTTGGATCATAAGGAACAGTTGGATTATATTCATGATGAATAGCATCCAGATTATACCCTGGTTTGGCCATAACAGGTGATGGCGGGGGATCGTAAGTGATGATCTCTTTTTTCTCTAGTTCAGGTGAAACTCTATACCGATCTTTCTCTGAAACAGGAGATGTCGGCCCCATATATTCCACACGATTATATTGGTGGTTGGTATTCAATTCATCCGCCATGTAAGCAGGAAGCGGGTAAGGTTTTATTGGATCATGAAGAAAACTCACTTCAATTTCTTCAGGATAGTCAAACCCACCCCGGGAGAAATAATCATAAGTTGCGCCAGGGATAAATCCATTAGCCACGTTTACAAGAACCCAACCATTTAACTCGCGCTTTACCAAAACAGTTTTTTCTCTGTTACCTGGCGCCTTACAATTGACCACCAAGTCATGGGGAGACTTCATGATTTCAATCTCCTGATCCGTATAGGCCACATACTTCATGTCTTCATTGGTAAGCGTGCATTTTGCATTTTCTGCGCCTGGGGTTTTAACCGTTATCATTTGGGTTTGATGGTCGATAATTGTCGAGCAAGCGGTCAAAAGAAACGCGGCGGCGATTGTAAAGAAGACATTTCGCATAATTCGTAAATCCGTTTTGTGAGCAGGAAAACAGTAAGACTTACAATAAAAATACCTGAACTCGGGCGATATGTCTATGCAGCTTCTTTCAATCGGTCACCCTTAGGGGCCTGAATATCAAAAGAAAGCGCATCTTTTTTAACACTTACCTTGACGTGAGAACCTTCAACGATAACCCCTTGCAACAGCATTTCTGCCAATTTATTCTGCAATTCAGTCTGAATAACCCGTTTCAAAGGGCGCGCACCATAGGCTGGATCATACCCCTTATCGGCAATCCACTTTTTGGCTTCCTGATCCACATCAAGCTTGATACGCCGATCTGCTAATAATTTGTAAAGCGCCTGAAGCTGAATATCGACAATACCTGTCATCTGTTCGCGGCCCAAACGAGAAAAGAGCAAGATTTCATCCAAACGATTTAAAAATTCAGGACGGAAAGCACCCCTGACAGTGTCCATGACTTTATCCCGTACAGATTCAACATCTTCTCCATCTTTCAATTCTACCAAATACTGCGCCCCAAGATTGGAGGTCATAATCAAAACAGTATTGCTGAAATCCACTGTCCGCCCTTGCCCATCTGTCAGACGGCCATCATCCAGAACCTGTAGCAAGACATTGAAAACATCAGGATGTGCCTTTTCGATCTCGTCGAACAGCACAACCTGATAAGGACGGCGACGCACCGCTTCGGTTAAGGCGCCCCCTTCTTCATATCCGACATATCCTGGCGGCGCACCAATCATTCGGGCAACGGCGTGTTTTTCCATATATTCCGACATGTCCATGCGCACCATGGCCGTATCATCATCGAATAAAAATTCGGCAAGCGCCTTAGTCAGCTCGGTTTTTCCCACTCCCGTCGGTCCCAAAAACAAGAATGATCCAATCGGGCGATTGGGAGATTGTAACCCTGCACGAGCACGGCGCACGGCATTCGATACCGCAACCACGGCCTGATCCTGCCCTACAACACAGCTGGAAAGTTTTTCTTCCATTTTGAGAAGCTTATCACGCTCGCCCTGCATCATCTTATCGACAGGAATGCCCGTCCATTTGCTAACGACATAGGCAATGTCGTCTTCCGTGACTTCCTCATCAATCATATGATCGGCGGATATTTTGGAAGCTTTTTCTAACAATTCCTCCAATTGAGGAATTTGGCTGTATTTCAATTCACTGGCACGCGTCCAGTCACTCTCACGTTCCGCCTTTTCAAGTTCAATTCGCGCTTTATCAAGCTGCTCCGTTACTTTTTGGGACGCATTCAGCTTCTCTTTCTCGCGTTGCCATTTTGTTGTCAATTCAGATGATCTTTTCTCCAAATCCTTCAGCTCTACATCCAGATCCGCCAAGCGCTCCTTTGAAGCTTTATCTTTTTCTTTAGATAGAGCCTCCCGTTCAATTTTGAGCTGTACAATACGGCGATCAAGCTCATCAATTGCTTCAGGTTTGCTATCGACCTGCATCCGTAAACGGGATGATGCCTCGTCAATCAAATCAATGGCTTTATCTGGTAAAAAACGATCAGTGATATAGCGGTTGGAAAGCGTTGCCGCGCTGACAATGGCACTATCCGTAATCCTAACACCATGATGGGCTTCATATTTTTCCTTAAGACCCCGCAGGATAGATATGGTGTCCTCAACCGTTGGTTCTGGTGTAAACACAGCCTGAAAACGCCGCGCGAGCGCTGCATCTTTTTCAATATGTTTGCGATATTCTTCGAGCGTTGTTGCGCCAACCATGTGGAGTTCTCCACGAGCTAAAGCGGGTTTTAACATATTTGAAGCATCCATTGAGCCTTCCGCTTTACCTGCACCTACAAGAGTATGTAACTCATCAAGGAAAAGGATGATCTGGCCGTCGGCGCTTGTCACCTCTTCTAAAACCGCTTTCAGGCGCTCCTCAAACTCTCCACGGAACTTCGCTCCTGCAACCAAAGACCCCAGATCAAGTGACATCAAACGTTTATTTTTCAGGCTCTCAGGCACATCGCCATTCACGATGCGCAGAGCTAAACCCTCGACAATCGCGGTTTTTCCAACGCCAGGTTCACCAATTAAAACGGGGTTGTTTTTGGTTCTGCGGGAAAGAATCTGGATTGTCCGGCGGATTTCTTCGTCACGTCCAATAATCGGGTCCAGCTTACCTTTGCGCGCATCTTCGGTCAGGTCTCGCGCGTATTTCTTCAAGGCCTCAAAATTATCCTCCGCATTGGCTGTGTCGGCTGTCCGACCTTTACGCATTTGGTTAATGGCCTGATTAAGGGTTTCGGATTTTACATTGGCGCTCTCAAACATCCCGCCAATATCGGCCGATTTGGCCATCACCATGGCCTGCAGAATGCGCTCGGCAGTCACAAATTTATCCCCCGATTTTTCACTTAAATCCAAGGCCTTATCAAGTATTTTTGAGAGATCACCTGAAATACGAAGTTGGCCCGCACCAGACCCCGTCACAGCAGGAAGTTTAGCAAGCGCCGTATTGATTTCTTTGGTTAATTTGGCTTCGTTGCCACCACATTCCAAGATCAGGCGCGAAACAATGGCATCTTCATCATCAAGCATAACCTTCAACAGATGTTCAGGCTCTAAAGATTGATGATCCGAGCGCATCGCAAGCGTTTGGGCATGCTGTAAAAAGGTGCGTGATTTTTCGGTAAACTTCTCAAAATCCATGATGTTTTAATCCTTTAGAAAAAAGACTTGGTGAACATAACATTATAGCAGAAATTTTGTTCCCTTTGCGTAAAAAACACAATAAAAAAGGCAGGAAAAACCTGCCTTGATTAATATCAATCTACTTAAAAAACGGCAAAAACTAGGCGTCTTCTAACTCACGCGCTGCTTGAGATGATGTTTTAACTGCGCCGCCTAAGATACTGGCAGGTAAAGATAAATCATCATTGTCGGCTTTCTTCGCACTTTTCGCATTGTACGTTTCTTCGCCATCCTCATTTTGTGCATTGTTCTGGGCGGCCTGTTCATCCCACATGAGAATGATGCGCTGATAATGTTCAGCATGTTGAAGATAACTTTCGGCCAAAACATGATCCCCCGTCGCGCGGGCATCTTTCGCCAAAGCCTCATATTTCTCTAAAATCTGGTGAGCAGTGCCGCGGATACGCACCTCTGGCCCGTTACTATCAAAGACCTGCGCGCGGTTATTTCCGCCACCTTTACCCCGATTATTGTTTCTGCCTCTCGACCGTCTGTTTGATGTTCCATGTCTCATTGGACTTCTAAGCTCTCTCTTTTAGATCCTATTAAACCAAACTCGATGAAGTTTAGGGTTTTCCCTATTATTATTACTTATTCACCGAATCATCCACACGTACAACTATACGTGATTCACGTACGGCTGCCAAATATTTCCCAATATCTTGGTGCTTTTCGTAAAATGAAACTCTATCGTTTCTATTTCAGAATCTGCGTTGTTATTTGATGAAAACCAAAATAACCCCACCGTCTCGATTCTAGCAAGAGGGGCGTCAAATAAAAAATCACTTATCCCCACTACAGATTTCCACAACCCTCGGATTCCCTGCTAAATCACAATACGAGTCGCATAGCCGAAGATTAGAGTCGTCCACGAGTCGTGATACTGATTCTAGTTGGTCAAAACCAATCTCAAGAAACGCCCTATTCTCACCATTTAATTTTATTTTTAAGCCCGAAATAATTTTTTTATAGCATTCGAGACCGTCATCCCCACCCGAAAGCGCCAAAATGGGATCATGATTCTTCACTTCAACGTCCAAATTGGGAATCACCGCATCGGAAATATAAGGCGGGTTAGACACAATCAAATCAAATTCCTGCCCGTTCAGATTGTCAAACCAATCACTTTGAATAAATTCAATCCTATCCGCCACTCCATTCTTTTCCGCATTCCGCCGCGCCACGGCAAGCGCCGCCGCCGACACATCGACAGCCACAGCCGTCGCATTGGGAAGTTCCGATAATAGCGCGATAGGAATACAGCCCGTGCCCGTGCCTAAGTCGAGGATTCTTATTTTTTTGTCGCCATACGCGCAAGCGCGAGGGCGAGCCGCATCTGGCTGATTTTCTTGATGACCACGAGCAAACTTTAGTGCTGCCTCGACCAGTGTCTCCGTATCAGGCCGCGGATCAAGCACATTAGGCGTCACATAAAATTCCAATCCCCAGAACTCCCTTACACCCAAAATCCGCGTGACAGGCTCGCCCGCCTTGCGCCTATCAACCATTTTAAACAAAGCAGCTTGTTGATCCGCCGTCACGGGCGCATCAGGTTTTGTGATAAAAGCTTCCTCACCATAGCCCGTCACATGCTGCACCATCATTTTAATGTCGCGCGCGCGCGCCGAAAAGCCACCTTCGGAAAGGAGCATTTTAATTTCTTTCACCACAATATTTAGGGGCTTCGTCATCCCCGCTTCCATAGCACGCTTTTTACAGCGAATGCGATAATTTTCCCGCGCCTGCGCCAAAACAGCGCGGACATATTTCTTTTGCTCCCGCAAAACCACAGCCAGAAATTTCATCTCCGCGCTATAACAGCCATGCTTCAACGCATTTTGGGCGCTTCGCTTTTTCCCCGTATCGGTTTTGGGCCCCGTCGCCTGTTCCCAGGGTTTGATATGTTTGATTTTTTCGGCCTGCTCTTGACGTTTTTGTGCCGTCCATTGTTGCTGTCGGCTTTTTTTATTTTCCAAAATATGGGTTTTGCCTAGTTCGTTTGCCCATTTTAGCAGGGGGGCGTGTCTGTCTTCTTTTGATAAACCCGCAGCCGTCGCTGACGCTCCATCAGGTTTATCGAGTGTCTTATCCGTCATTGCGCGCGATGCCACACTCCCGTCATCCTGCGACTTGATCGCAGGATCTCTTTGACTGACGGTCTTGGATCCTTCGGTCAAGCCGAAGGATGACATTGAGGGGACGAAAGGTGATATTGAGGGAGCGAAGGACGATGGCAGAAAATGTTCCCCCCAGTCTTCGACTGCTGTATTTTGTTGAAAAGCCATAGGATATAATAGGATATTATTCCTAAACTATCAATCGAATTTTATATTTACATAATTTTAACTTTTAGAATGTATTTTGCAGCTCATGGTTAGAAAAATTATAAAATATAAATCACCAATAAAAAGACCTACGGGGAAACTTGGGCCCCTTGCGTGGCAGCAAGCAGCTAGAGATAAAAAAGATAAAGAAAAGGAAGATTTTAAAAAACTTGAAAGCGAACTTGAGAAAAACAGCCAGAGGCACTTCCGATACTTTATAGGGACAACGGCGGCGATTGGAGCTGGTAATATATTAGAGTACACCCCTCCTCTCATGAATGAAGTACAAATGAAAGCTGTTATATCGCTTATAGCTCTGGGAGTACTGACAAAAGCCAATGATATTTTTTATAAGAAAGATGAAAAGATAAAAGGTGAAATGGAGAAACTACAAGCAGGGTCTACAAATATACATCGGAATGTTTTCAACCACAGATCAGCAAATATCACCATTTTTGCAACAATGCTCATCGCTACTAGTTTCTATGCCTATGGTAATAAAGAGAGCATAAAAGAAATTATTGAAAAAATTACGAACCAGTTTTTATCAGACCTGGAAAACACAAACAATCACGGTGATGGGTTATCGTACCACCCAACATTAGACAAATAAGTTTCCCACGAGAAAGGTTTTGTTAAATTATCCGTTCCTTCTTTGTAACCCTCTACTCCTACAAAGACTGCTGATGCTACGAGCGCAAACGCTAACCCCACTTTTCCAGAGGTAAGTTTAGATAGAATATCTGCTTTCTTGCTATCGCCCATATATCCTTCTTAGAAAATCTATCAGGAAAAGTCAAGGATTTTGCATTATGTTAATATTCAAACATCCAGATCAGCGAGTTTTGAGGCTTGATCATCGGCAATTAAGGCCTCGATAATCTCATCAAGTCCATAGCCCGTAATGATGCCGTCCAGATTATGGGAGGTTAAATTAATACGGTGATCCGACACGCGGGACTGCGGATAATTATAAGTGCGGATACGTTCGGAGCGATCCCCGCTTCCCACCTGTGATTTCCGATCCGCGGCGCGCGCTTGATCCAGTTCCTGACGTTGGATGTCATAGAGCTTGGTTTTAAGAAGACTTAAGGCGCGCTCTTTATTTTTATGCTGTGATTTATTCTCCTGAATGGCAATGGCAATCCCCGTGGGAATATGCGTCACGCGCACAGCAGAATCCGTGGTATTGACGTGCTGTCCGCCCGAACCTTGCGAGCGGAACGTATCAATGCGTAAATCTTTATCCTCAATCACGATGTCGACATCTTCGGCCTCTGGCAGAACTGCCACCGTCGCCGCAGAGGTGTGAACACGCCCTTGCGTTTCCGTCTTGGGCACACGCTGAACACGATGAACACCCGATTCAAATTTAAGTTTGGAAAAGACGCTCGCGCCTTTGACCTCGGCAATGATTTCTTTATAGCCGCCAATGTCACTTTCGGAAGCCTCGACCACTTCCAATCTCCACCCTTGCTGACTGGCGTAGCCTTTATACATGCCAAATAAATCCGCAGCAAAAAGCGCGGCTTCGTCCCCGCCCGTCCCCGCACGAATTTCAAGAATGGCGTTCTTCTCATCGGCAGAATCTTTGGGGATCAGCGCCAATTTAATCTGGTTTTCAAGCTCGGGGATTTCCCCATTCAGACGATAAAGATCATCCTCTGCCATAGCCTTCATCTCAGGATCGGCCATCATTTCGGCAAGCTCTTCTTTTTCCTGTAGCGCCTTTTCATAGGCTTTGATGGTGTCC
This sequence comes from Alphaproteobacteria bacterium, assembly GCA_041397885.1. Classification (GTDB taxonomy): domain Bacteria; phylum Pseudomonadota; class Alphaproteobacteria; order Micavibrionales; family Micavibrionaceae. The sequence continues at coordinate 164,306 of JAWKVV010000001.1, forward strand.
ACCACAGGGGTCAGGTCAGAATATTCCTTCGAATATTTGACCATTTTATCGCCCGACAGCCCTGGCTGCGCCATTAGCCCGCCCAGTTCTTCGTGCCTGCGTTTAATCGTCTGGAGTTTATTAACAAGGGACATCGTGATTTCTTATTCTGCAGCGGTTTTTTGGTTTTGAATCTGCGCTGCTTTTTCTTCTACCATATCCACGATATGGTCAACAATATCCTGATCCCCCTGATGGAAGCGATGAGCCTTTTCCCCGCCAATATAGATTTGATGCGTGCCAGAGCCGCCGCCTGTCAGACCAATATCGGTCATCAAAGCTTCCCCAGGGCCGTTCACAACACAGCCAATAATGGAGACCGTCATGGGTGTAGTGATGTGGGCAATACGTTCTTCAAGCCGCGCCACGGTATCAATCACCTGAAATTGCTGACGCGCGCAAGACGGACAAGAAATCACATTCACCCCGCGGTGGCGCAGCCCCAGTGATTTTAAAATATCAAAGCCCGCTTTAATTTCTTCAACAGGATCAGCCGAAAGTGAAACACGAATAGTATCCCCTATCCCCGCCCAGAGGAGATTTCCCATGCCGATGGCGGATTTAATCGTCCCAGAGCGCAAGCCCCCTGCTTCGGTAATCCCGACATGAAGCGGATAGTCACAGGCCTCCGCCAATTGTTGATAAGCCGCACAGGCCAAAAACACATCAGAGGCCTTACAAGAAATTTTAAAATTAAAGAAATCATGATCTTCCAGAATGCGGATATGGCGCAGCGCACTTTCGACCATCGCTTCGGGACAGGGCTCCCCATATTGTTCCAAAAGATCACGTTCAAGCGACCCCGCATTCACCCCGATACGAATAGAACAGTTGTTATCTTTGGCCGCCTTAATCACTTCACGCACACGCTCGGCCGAGCCAATATTTCCTGGATTAATCCGCAGACACGCTGCCCCGTTCTGCGCCGCCTCAATCCCGCGTTTATAGTGAAAATGAATATCGGCCACGATGGGCACCGTGACCTCAGGCACAATTTGCTTCAGTGCCGCACTCGACTCCTCATCAGGACAAGACACGCGAACAATATCCGCGCCTGCCACCTCAAGCGCCCTGATCTGTTCGATTGTCGCCTTCACATCGGTCGTAAGCGTGTTGGTCATCGACTGCACCGTGATAGGACTATCCCCGCCCACAGGCACGTTTCCAACCCAGATTTTACGGCTTTTCCGCCGCTCAATCATCCGCCAAGGTCTGATACTGTTGTGATCTGTGCTCATGCCCCTTAAATGCCCTGTTTTTTGCTATTTTTCAAGGCAATATGTTAAGATTACATTAACCATAATGTAGTTTAATAGGTGTTGTTTAAATAGACGGGAGCTAGGCAATATGGTTGCTGAAAACGTAGTAGCTGGGAAAGCTGGAGAAAATCTTGGAAAAGCTTTTGCAAAAGCTGGTTTTACCGATCAACAAAGAGGCTTGGTTGATTCAATGAGTGGGTTGCATGAGCAATCCAAAATTGACGCCATCGGAAACGCCATAGTAAGAGGAGTTTTTAATAGAGTCTTTCCTGGATTAGGTTCCCTTATGACGGCAGCTGAAGCCGCTAACAATTATCATAAAGCAGGCATCGAACTGATGGAAAAAGAAGGTGTTCCAGGTTTCGAAAAACACGAAGTGATTTTAGACAATGGTGATCATGCCACAATATGGGTTGATGCGTCTGCCGTCGCCAGCGGCGGAAGACCTAAAACTTATGTTGAGGGAGGTCCCGATAAAAATAAAGATGAACTAACCTATTTTGAGAAAAAAGCATTAAAACAATTAGAACAAGAAGAGAAAAGAATAGCCCGAGAAGCACAAGCAGATGTAAAAGAAGCAGGAAAAGGTTATAACGATAAACTTGAAAAAGCCATTGAGAGTATACCAGATAAATACGGACAAAAACAAACAGCAAGCCTTCAAATTAATGGTGATTTTTCGGGGACAGATGTTGCCGCAGCAGGAAGCTCCAGTTTGCTCACTGAATCCATTAACGCAGGCGTGGATATTGCCGAAAATGCTATAGCAACGTTTGAACGACCTTCACCTGGAGTTTCATCCCCTGCCGTACAGAGTTTTAACGTTTAAAAACAAGATATTTTTGTCCTACATCTTTCGGTGAAATAAAAATTCATGCACAAACCATCCTTAGAACAAGAAATGCGATGCAGTATCCTGTCCAACGCAAATGGTGATATTGTTATTCTTCATGACAAACCCATTACATCAGATATTCAATGGATAGAGTTTGATGTCAATAAATTGCAATTAAATCTTGTCCATGAAGATGGGACAACACAGGATTTAGGTATTAGTATTGAGCAAAAAATGGCAAAAAATTTAAAAAATGGAACAGAAGTCCAACTCACCTTGCTTGAAAACAAAGAGATCAAAACAATAAATAAAGTGACGATTATTATTCAAGAATACTAATAATAAATATCAGCCGTTTTTGAAATCTTCTGGGTTTAGGGCTATCCCACGTTTAACCTCTGTCGACTTTCCAAGCTTTCCTTGCTTTTTTCCATCCACAAAAACCGTGATACCCCCTGCATTCCCTGTCGATAGAACATAGCCTTCTTCTTCGGGCACAATATATTTATCCCCTGGTTTTAAAACCTGAGACAGGACGGCTTTCCCCGAAGCATCTTTAATTTCAACCCAGCTATCTTCTGTCACCACCAATTCCATCTTATTTTTAGAGGTCGTGGCAATCTGGTCACTTGAATCCGTTGTCGCGGCTTCTGCTTTTCTGGTTAACACAGATGTCACTGGTTCCTCCGCCTTGGCAACATCGTCGGGTTTTAACAGAGGCACACTCCCCTGTTTTAATTCTTCAGGAACGGGCGGAACAACCTCGATATAATTTGCGGGTTTGTAGGTCATACTCCAATACGCGATCAAAAGAATAATCCCCACCAAACAGCCCATGATGATATACGCATTCGGCGTTTTAGTATCCGCATAGGTAACAGGAAATTGCAGATCAACTTTATTTTCTTTACCAACTGTCTGCGCCTTAAACAGGTGCACCATCTTATCCCCGTCAAGGCCAAGATATTCCGCATAGGCACGAACAAAGCCAATGGCGTAAACGCGCCCTGGCAAATGAGCCACATTTCCTTCTTCAATCGCCATCAATTGGGACGAACGTATCCGCAAATTGATTTCAACCTGTGGAATGGTTTGTCCATAATATTCCCGCGTGCGCTTCAAGATTTGGCCAACAGTCATATCGTGATAACTGTCCAGATATGGCTCAGGCGGTTGTATATGGGCGGCTTGGGTCATAGCCAGACCATAGCGCAAAACAACCAATCCTTAAAGTATTACTTTAAGGATTATGACATATTTAAGCGGCGTTAGAATCCAAGCCGTAAGCCGTGTGCAAAGCACGAACAGCAAGTTCCAAATACTCTTTATCAATAATCACACTGATCTTGGATTTCAGAGGTTGAAATGACCTGAATATTGATGCCCTTATCCGCCAAAGTCTGGAACATGGTCTGCGCCACCCTGCATGAGAGACCATTCCAATCCCCACCACAGAAATCTTTACGACGTCTTTGTCAGAACGAATGCTTGCATCGCCTAATTTTTTATTATCTTGCAAACATTTTAGAGCGCGGTCAAATTCCCCTTCGGGAACGGTAAAGGTAATATCTGTCACTTTGCCATCTTCAGAGACGTTCTGAACGATCATATCGACATTGACATCGCATTTTGTCAGCGGGCCAAAAACTTCGGCGGCGATCCCTGGAATATCGGGGACATTAAACAACGTAATCTTTGCCGCATCCTTAGCGTAGGCCACGCCGTTCACAACATGCTTTTCCATGATATCTTCCTCTCGTGTTACTAATGTTCCTGGCAAATCACTACCGATTGCCTCATCAAAACTGGATAAAACCTGCACAGGTATGTCGCGCTTATAGGCCATTTCCACAGAACGTGTCTGCAAAACCTTTGCACCAAGCGAGGCAAGTTCCAACATTTCTTCATAAGAAATTTTTTCAATCTTTTTGGCTTTGGGCGCAATGCGCGGGTCTGTTGTATAAACGCCGTCGACATCTGTATAGATATCACAGCGATCTGCATTTAATGCCGCGGCCAAAGCCACCGCTGTTGTATCTGATCCCCCGCGTCCTAACGTGGCGATGCGGTTGCGCTCCGTCACCCCTTGAAACCCTGCAAGCACAGCAACCTGACCGCGTTCCAGATGGCGAGACATTTTAGACCCATCAATATCTTCAATTCGTGCCTTCCCATGCACTTCGGAACACATAATCGGCACCTGCCACCCCTGCCAACTGCGTGCCTCAATCCCCAATTTTTGAAGCGCAATCGCCATCAGACCCGCAGTAACATTCTCTCCACTTGATACCACCGCATCATATTCACGCGCATCATGGACAGGAGAGATTTTAGAGCAATAATCCACCAATTGGTTGGTCACGCCAGACATTGCAGACACAATCACAGCCACCTGATGCCCCAATGCCACTTCCCGTGCCACTTTCGCCGCAGCATTTTGAATTTTATCCGTGTCGGCAACCGATGTACCGCCAAATTTCATAACAATACGCGCCATAATCTCTTTGCTTCTTTGGTTCTTCGCGTTAAAACAGTCAACATGAATACAGTGAACTTAAAAGAAATTCAAAACTTTTCTAAAGATTCAGCATATTGGTGGGACATAGACGGCCCGTTCCGCCCTTTACACCGCCTCAACCCCATACGATTAGGTTACATAAAAAGCCAGATTTGCAGCCATTTTGATAGGGATTTGAACAGCCTAAACACCTATGAAGGATTAAAAATTTTAGATATTGGCTGTGGCGGCGGTCTGGTCTGTGAACCCATGGCCCGTCTTGGCGGCATCGTCAGCGGTATTGATGCCGATACGAATGCGATTGAAGTTGCTAAAGATCATGCCAAGAACAGCGGGTTAGAGATAGAATACCACGCCACCTCTTCCGATGAACTCGTCAAGACAGGTAAAAAATACGACGTTGTTCTTGCCCTTGAAATTATTGAGCATGTCGACAATCAGGATTTATTTGTCAAAAATGTCATGGATTTATGCAAGCCTGGCGGCTTGATTATTTTTTCAACACTAAACAGAAATCCGAAATCTTTTGCGCTTGGCATCATGGCGGCCGAATATATTTTAGGATGGGTTCCCAAAGGCACACACGATTGGAAAAAATTTATAAAACCTTCGGAGTTAAGCCGTATGATCAGCCACCATGGCGGCAACCCACAAGACCTGTGCGGCCTTGCCTTTAACCCCATAAAGAATGATTTCCACCTCGCCCCAAAGGATTTGGACGTGAATTATTTTTTAAGCAGCGTGAGGAGCTAAGCTTAAGCCCTTTGCTTTAGGTTGTAATTTTGCAAATGCTTTTTCAGCTTTTTGAAGTTCTGACGTAGGATACATATCCCGTATTTTTCCATCGGCTCCCCTCACCGTTGTTGGCACGTCTAAAAATAGCTCGTTCTCGTTAGAAGCTAAAAAATCACGCACTGCTTCTGGATAGAGATCAACAAAAATAGTCTTGCCCGCACTATTAATAACCCTCGAAAAAGTAGCAAATGGTTTAAAGCCTTCATTATCAACACGAATAAATTTAAAGGGTTGCCCTCCACGAGCCGCTCTTGCAAAATCATGAATATCCACGTTTGATCTAGACATCTTACTATCTCCCTTTCTGTTGGCCATTATGCCTTTTTTTAGGCTTGAGCCAAAGATTATTTTTTAATATTATGTCTAATACAGCAAACTGAAGATTTTTGCAATAAAAAACTATTCGCCCTAGCCTCTTCTCCCTGAAATCATTATATTATTTGCATGTCTCGAGTCTTTTTCATCCTGATGTTAATTGCTATGGCCTTAGTCCTCGCCTCTTTGGCTGTGGGCATGATTGCCATGATTAAAGGCGGTGAATTTAACAAGAAATACGGCAACAAATTGATGCGCGCCCGCGTCACCATGCAGGGAATTGCAATTGGCCTGTTCGTTTTGGCCGTCTGGGCCCAAAATAATGAATAACTTTTAAAAAAATTTAAACACAAAGAACACAAAGTAAAACAAAGTTATGACCATTTACGAAATAGACGAAGAAACAAACCTCTTATCCAAAGAAATTCTAGATGCTTCTTTTTACATTCACACACATCTTGGACCAGGATTATTGGAAAGCGTTTATGAGGATAGTTTGAAACATGTTCTGGAGCAAAAGGGATTTAATGTTGAAAAACAAAAGATTCTACCCATTAAATTTGATGGCTTAGCGATTGAATCAGGCTTTAGAATTGACCTTTTAGTTAATAGTAAAGTTATCGTTGAATTAAAATCTTGCGAAAGGCTTTTACCCGTTCATGAAGCACAACTGCATACTTACCTAAAATTATCAGGAGTAACTTTAGGTCTGCTTATCAATTTCAATGTTAAGTCGTTAAAAGATGGAATCAAAAGAATTGCGATGGCGCAAAATAAGAATAAAACATTGTCTAACTTTGTTTGACTTTGTGTTAAATACAAAAAGGAGTTTTAGAAAATGAAAGTTTTAGTCCCCGTTAAACGCGCGGTTGATTATAACGTGAAAATCCGTGTCAAATCTGACGGCACTGGCGTTGAACTCAATAACGTTAAAATGTCGATGAATCCTTTTGATGAAATCGCCATTGAGGAGGCCACGAAGTTAAAAGAGGCGGGCAAGGTCACGGAGATTGTTGCCGTTTCTATCGGCCCTTCCCAAGCGCAAGAAACAATCCGCACGGCCATGGCGATTGGCGCCGACCGCGGGATTTTGGTTGAAACAAGTGCGCCAACAGATATTGGCGGTGTTGAACCTTTGGCGATTGCGAAAACATTAAAGGCGATTGTTGAAAAAGAAAAACCAGATTTTATTATCATGGGAAAACAATCCATTGATGATGACAGCAACCAAACAGGTCAAATGCTTGCCGCCATGCTTGGTTGGGCACAGGGTACTTTCGCCTCAAAATTAGAGCTAACCGATGGGAAGGCGATTGTGACACGGGAGATTGATGGCGGATTAGAAACGATTGAGCTTAAAATGCCTGCGATCATCACCACAGACTTACGATTGAATGAGCCGCGTTATGCCTCCCTTCCCAACATCATGAAAGCCAAGAAAAAAGAATTGGAAGTTATCAAACCAGAAGATCTGGGCGTTGATTACACTCCGCGCCTAAGCGTCGTGAAAGTTGCCGAACCCCCACAGCGCATTGGCGGCGGCAAAGTTGCCGATGTTGATGAGTTGATTGATAAATTAAAAAATGAAGCGAAAGTGATTTAAGAATGTCTGTATTAGTTATCGCCGAACATGATCACCAATCTATTAAACCTGTAACGTTGAACGTTGTGGCTGCCGCAAAAAAAATCGGCGGCGATATTCACGTAATGGTTGCAGGGACAAATTGTAGTGGCGCCGCAGAACAGGCCGCAAAAATTTCTGGTGTCTCAAAAATTTTAAAATGTGATGCGCCAGAACTGTCCCATCGTTTAGCCGAAAATATGGCTCCCTTAATCGAAAGTCTGGCAAGTAGTTATAGTCATATTGTGTTTCCTGCCACAACCTTTGGGAAAAATGTCAGCCCGCGGGTTGCCGCGCTTTTAGATACACAGCAGATTTCCGATGTTATTGCGGTGCATGATGCCGACACATTCGACCGCCCAGTTTATGCAGGAAATGCAATAGCAACCGTAAAATCAAGCGATGGCAAAAAAGTTTTAACCGTTCGCGGAACAGCATTTGACCCCATTGCCAATGATGATGGAAACGCCCCGATTGAGGATGTAGCAAGCAAGGGAGATAGTGGATTATCCAAATTTGTAAAACAAGAACTGTCGGAATCTGATCGCCCTGAACTGACCGCTGCACGGGTTGTTGTATCTGGCGGACGCGGTTTAGGGTCAGGTGAGAACTTTGCCCTGATTGATGCTCTTGCTGATAAGCTTGGCGCCGCCGTTGGAGCGTCCCGCGCCGCTGTTGATGCAGGATATGTTCCGAATGACTATCAAGTCGGGCAAACAGGTAAAGTGGTTGCCCCCGATCTTTATATTGCCGTTGGCATTTCGGGCGCCATTCAGCATTTAGCTGGCATGAAAGGCGCAAAAAAAATTGTTGCTATCAATAAAGACCCAGAGGCCCCAATTTTTCAGGTTGCCGATTATGGTCTGGTGGCTGATCTTTTTGAAGCCGTGCCAGAATTAACGAATAAGCTTTAGATCATTCTTTGTCATCCTGAGCGAAATGAACGTCAAGTGAATGAAGCCGAAGGATCTTATCTGTTGCAACTTTCTAAGATCCCTCCACTACGGTCGGGATGACAACAAAAGAATAAACTACTCTCCCTCAGTCGCCACCGTCGCCTTCATTTTGAAAATCGGGCCGTCAGGTTTCATTGTTGAATCTTCCATATTGGCGTCATCAAAAATTGCGTTTTGAATTTTTGCGCCTGTAAAATCTGCTTCGCGAAGATCACAGCCTGTGAAATTGGTAAAAGTGAGATCAGCATTTTTAAAACTTGCCGATTTCATCTTACAGCCTGAAAAATCCGCATAAGATAAAGAAGCCCCTTCAAAGTCAGACGGGCTAAAACGTTTTGAAGCCAAAGCATTTCCAAACATCAAAGGTTCAAAATTCGCCCCTTTCATATTGGCGTGATTAAAGCGTGTCCCTTTAAATGTCGAGCCACGTAAATCTGCCCCCTCCATATCACAGCGACGAAAGTCACAATGATCCAGATTGGCGCTTTGCATTTCAATTCTATAAAGATTCATACCAAAAAAGCGTGCACCGACAGCCTTAATCGCCGTCAATTTTTCCTGTTTCAAACTTTCAAGAGGACGCATATCAAGATCACTCAAGTCCAACTGCTCCCCTTCTTTACCTTGGCTTTCAACCCAATTCCTATGAGATTCAATCAAACTGACGAGCGGTGTATCCATCTCCTTCACAGATAATCCGATATTGGCATCGGTGATGGCTTCGGAGAAGTCCGCATCATTTTCTGTCATCCCGCTGAGATCAACACCTGTAAAAATGGTTGCCCGTAAGCTCGCCCCCAGAAGGTTCGCGCCCACAACTTTTGCACCCGACAGATCAGCGCCTTCAAGAGTTGCATCCCGTAAATCCGCCCCCATAATATTAATGCCTGTCATGATTGCATCAGAAAAGTCTGCTTTTCCTGCCATTGATCCTGTCAATTGCGCACCCGACAGATTAGCGCCTTTAAAGTTAACACCATGCGCCGCACCAAAACTTTCACCGTCTTTTGCGATACCGCCAACACGCAAGTCCGCTTTATTCAAATTGACGTTTTTTAGGTTCGCAAATTCAATACGCGACCCCCGCAGGTCCGATCTTAAAAAGTTAGCGTCGGATAAATCTGAACCCGACAGATCACAGGCATAAAGGCGGGCCTCTTGAAAATTGGCTTCCGATAAATTCATGTTCAACATTGAACAGCCGCTAAAATCAACCTGACGCATATCACGTTTTGCCAACGACAAACCTGAAATATCCATGTTTTGAAGAACCGCCCGACGCCCCCCTAAACGACCACTCAAAAAACGGGTATGCAATTCAACCATGGCATCAAGTTGGTCTTGAGTCAGGCTAGATTGCTTTTCTATGTCGTGGAGGGTAACGCGATTTTCCATCTTTATATTATGCCCCAAAATAGCAGTGAAATGGTTAAAAAAAGCACGAAATTATAGCTTTTCTTGATTCAGAAGATTTTCAAAGAAATTAACAGATACAACAGAATCCCAATGGGCATCTCCTTCAAAAATATAGGCGATATTTCCTTTAGGATCAATAAGATAGCTTGTAGGTATGCCCCGCATGTAAATATTTTTCTGGATGGCCTGTTGATGATCCAGATAAGCCGCGAATTCACCAATGCCCCTATTTTTCAGAAATTGTTTAATATCGTCTTGCGGCCGCTCCAAATCCAAAGAAACAGCGATAATTTTAAGACCTTTATCTTCCATTTTCTGCTGCAACCGCCCCAAGGAGGGAAGCTCTATCACGCAAGGCCCACACCATGTTGCCCAAAAATTAACAAGCAGATATTCCCCTTTAAAATCCGCCCAATCCGTAGACAAGCCTTCAGGGGATAAAAACGGTGTTGACCCCATCTTTTGCTCACGGCGCATGGTCGTCACACGCGAGAATTCATTTCCAAAATCATCAGGAACGCCAATCTGAGCGGGCAACAAATCTCCACGGTTTTTCATATAGTAAACATAAGAAATCCCTAGCCAAATCATAAAAAGCAGCCCCATGGTGCTTAAAATTTTTGAAATTTTTTGTTTATTCATTCTGAAAGGCGTCCCTTAATCAGGAAAATTCTTGCGTTTAAGCGGCAAGCATGATTTTTAATAGGCATAATGAAAGACTTCATAAAAACATTTATTTTTATCGTTCTGCTTAGTCTGCCTGTGGTTGCCTGCGGAATCAAGCCCAGTTCTGTCGACGCCCCGCAAGGGGAAGAAAACGACAGTTTTCCGCGCACCTATCCTGCCAACTAAGACCTTTTTCCATGAAACTTCCACGCAACATAGAACAAAAAATCCGTGAAATTATCGCGCAAAGTAAAACGCATCGCAGTTTTTATCTGTATGACACGCAGAACATGGAAAATAAAATTCAACGGTTAAAGGACCTTTTGCCTTCGCAGGTTGATATTTATTACGCCATGAAAGCCAACCCGCATGAAGTTTTTTTGAAAACAGCGAAGCAAGCAAATGTCAAAGGCATTGAAATTGCGAGCATGGGAGAAGGACAAAAAGCCGTTGACGCAGGTTTTAATTACGACCAAATTTTATTTACTGGCCCTGGAAAATCCGAAGAAGAATTAATCTGGAGCGTGGAAAACAAAATCCACAAAATTCATATTGAGTCCTTAACCGAAGCGCATCGCCTGAATGCCATTTGCGGTGAACGAAAAACCACGCAGGATATTTTAGTCCGCGTAAATCCCAACTTTGATATTCATGGTGCACAAGCAAAATTTTCTGGCGATAGTTCAAAACTGGGCATTGATGAGGATGTTTTTCGTGACGTATTGCAAGATATTTTAGACCTACCAAATTTGAATTTTAGAGGGCTTCACGTTTATGCCGCGTCTGGTGTTTTGCAGGTTGAAAGCCTGTTAGAAAACTGCCGCCGTGTTTTTAATCTTGCCAGAGAAATTGAAGCACAATATCAGGGATTGAAATGTGAAATCATTGATTTTGGCGGCGGTTTTGGTATTGATTATTTAGAAACGGGAGCAGACTTTTCCGTTGAAATCTATGCCAAAGAATTGAAAAAAATGATTGATAGCTACGGCTTTTCCGAACGTAAATTTGTTTTGGAATTGGGCCGTTACCTCACCGCCGATAGTGGTTGGTACGCCACCGAAATTTTAGATATCAAAACCAGTTTAGGAAAAAAACAAGTCATCTGTCAGGGTGGCGCACATCAGTTCCGCCGTCCTGTGGCCTTAGGCATTAATCATCCGTTGATGATTTTACCAATGAACACCAACAAAATTTATGACGGACAAGAAAGCGTCCATGATGAAATGGTGTTTATTGGCGGCCCACTTTGTAATACCGCGGACAAACTGGCACCCAAAGATATTTATATTGAAAAAGCAGAAATTGGCGATTGGGCCATTTTTGGTTTGGCGGGCGCCTATGGCAAAACGATGTCCCATCTGGACTTTCTAAGCCACGCCCATCCCGAAGAATTTATTGTGTAGTATAAAAATTAAAGAGCGTTGGCCTGACGCACCCCTATAACAGCAGGAACGAACGTCAAATTAACTGAACCTATGCCGCGGGGAATGCCTGCGTAATCAGATGTAAAGGTGAATGCGCCGCCTGCCTCTAATTGATCGACAGGAGGATCGATGATCCAGCTCTCCCCATCTTCACCATTGGTTGAACGCAAGACCGCCTTCAGCATCGGCACATAGGCGGCCTTATCGGTAAGATTAAGAACGCGTCCTTTCAGGACAAGAACATCGCGCCCTGAATCATCTTGGGCAACAATCGCAGACAGGCTTTCCATGACAAGAGTTTCCCCTTTAAAAGAAACGGCTAGCCCTGCCAAATCATAGATGGCCGCAGCAGGCGGCCAAAGATTTGTAATTTTCTGTTTATACGCAAACCCAACACCAACCAGAGCCGCAAAAATTAGAACGGCGCTTAAATACCCACTCAAACGCGCTTGAAAACCTGGTTTTGCTTTTGCAATTTTCGCCACATGGGGAGGAAGTACATGTTCTTCTTCATCATAAGGCTTAACAGCATTCGGAATAGCATGGTGGTCTTCTTCCTGAGCGTCTTCCTCTTCCTCATCATAATCACGATCATCCTCTTCATCGTCATCCATTGAAGATTCCGCGCCATATTCGTTATCATCCTGGTCGTCATCTTCGTCATAGTCGAAAGAGGAATCAATTTCCTCTGATTCTTCCTCTTGATAGTCATAATCATCTTCTAACATAGAAGAAGGGACGTATTCTTCCTCAGCCTCCTGAAACCATTCATGATGACATTTCACACAGCGCACCTCCCGCCCTGCCGCGCCTATGGCCGCAGAGGTGATCAAATAACGGGCGGAACAATGCGGGCAATCAAGGATCATATTTGCGCCTTTTCGTGTTATTTCTTTTAGAATGAATATCATCTATATATAAAGTCTATAGAATCTAGGTGCAAGATAGAGCGGAGGGCTACCCCCATGAATTTTTTGAGTAAAACCATTCTTCCCCTTATAATTGGATTATGCCTTACATTCACCCCGTCCGTGGCAAAAGCCAGTTGCAAGATTGAGGATAAGCTATGCATCATGGATGAAATCAAGGCCAGTGCTCCGCTGATAGACCAAAAAAGCTGGCGCGATAAAACGTACCGCGAACTTGCCAAATCTTATACCTATGAAGGATATGAGGACAAAGCGATAGAATTGATTGCCTTGATCGAAACCCCTGACACCAAGGCCATGACCATCCGCGGTATTGGTATGGCCGCCGCCGATAACAAATGGCCAGAGCGGGACCGCTACAATATCCTGTTTAAAAAATTGAGCGATGAAGCCAAGAAGATTGACCATCCCCCCTCCTACGCCATTGCTTATACTTATATTGCTATGGCACAAGCCTTTGCAGGCGACGACGCAGGCGCCATGACCACCGCCAAGGGCATGGAAAATCAAGCCCTGCGCAATAAAGCCTATGGCGAAACTGCCGAAATACAAGCCGAGCGCGGCGATTATACTAAAGCGATGGAAAGCATCGCCGCGATTGACAGCGCAGCCTACCGTAACAAAGCCTATGCCACTGTCGCAGGCATTTTCACCAAAACAGGAAAGCTTGGTGAGGCCTACGCTACTGCCGAAAAGATTGATAACGCCTATACCAAAGCACAGGCCTATCAAAAGATTGTAAATTATGGCAATAAAGAAGAGATGCTAGAAGAAGAATAAGCGAGTATATCCTGTGATTAAATTTGAACATGTTGGTTTGAGATATGGCGTCGGCCCCGAAGTGCTAAGCGATGTTAATTTTTCGCTCGACCCTGGCTCCTTCCACTTTTTATCAGGCCCCAGTGGCGCAGGTAAAACCTCACTGATGTCCCTGCTCTATCTAGGGAGATACCCCACACGCGGGATCATGAGCATGTTTGGTCAAAATATTGGCCAGATGAGCCGTCAGGAGCTTAAAAATATTCGCCAACGCATTGGTGTTGTTTTTCAAGATTTCCGCCTGCTCAACCACATGTCGGCCTTTGACAATATCGCCCTGCCCTTACGTATTGCGGGACAGCCCGAACATGAAATCAAAGCCAATGTTGATGAATTAATGGAATGGGTTGGCCTAGGTGATCATCGTCATATGCTGCCCAATACAATGTCTGGAGGACAGCAACAACGTGTTGCCATTGCGCGCGCAGTTATTACGCGCCCACGCCTTCTTCTGGCAGACGAGCCCACGGGAAACCTTGATGATGAAATTGGGTATCGCCTAATGAATCTCTTTGATCAGCTCAACCGCATGGGAACAACCGTGATTATTGCCTCACACAACACAATGCTCATGGAAAAATTTTCTCACCACAGCCGTCTTATTCTCGACCGAGGGCGCGTTGAATTAATAACACCTAAAAAGACAATAAAACAAAAGCTTGAAGGAATTTTTTAATGTCAAAGTTTAAAAAATCCCAATCTTTGGGTATAGCCAAAGAAACACGGCAATATGACCTGCCCCTCAATAAAGGCGCAGGCGGGTATTTTCTACGCATTCTGATTGCCTTAATGACTTTTTTAGCCATTCTGGCTCTCGCCGCCTCCTTCACTTTATCGGCCATGACAGAGCGGTGGACATCCGGCCTAGAAGATAAGGCCAGTATTGAAATCCCCGCCGAAGATGACAGTGGTGTGATCACAAGCCCCGAAAAATTAGAAGGTTTAGCCAAGGACATCCATAAATTCCTGATCAATCATCCTGCGATTGAAAGCGCAGAGATTATGAGTCAGCAAGAAATTGCAAAACTGGTTGCCCCGTGGATGGGAGAAGACATTGAATTTGATAATATCCCCCTACCAAGCATTATTTCTGTCAGCTTCAGAAAAAATGTTACTTTTGACAAAGATGCTTTAGCCCGCCGCCTAAAAGATATCGCCCCCCAAGCGCGCCTAGACACCCATGAAAGTTGGCTACGTGATGTTCTGCGTTTTACTGGTGCGCTGAATTTTTCCGCCCTTCTTGTTACATTGGTCATTGGTATTACAACCATTGTTGCTGTGGGCGGCGCGGTACAGTCCCGCATGGCGATATACCGCGAAGAGTTAGAACTTTTGCACCTTATGGGCGCGAGCGATAATTATATCTCAAAACAGTTACAGCGTTATATCTTCATCATTTCTATACAAGGTGCAGGGATTGGGGTGGCCGTAGGCGGCGTCACTTTAATTATTATCGGTTTTTTAGCTGGGCGGATGGATATTAGCCTCATCCCTGATTTTAGCTTAAATCCAGGGCAAATTCTGGCTCTTTTACTCCTTGCGCCGCTTATTGCCTTTCTTGGGATGTTCACAGCACGCTATACAGTCTTGCGCGCTCTAGCTTTAATGCCGTAAATTAATCTATGTTTTTCAAAAGCCTCACATTTATTATTATGACGGCCATCACGCTTATTATTTTGTGGGGATTAGGATGGGTATGGTTCGCTTCTGCCCTCGCCTTTCAAGACAAAGCAAACCCTCCTGCAAAATCAGAAGCCATTATTGTCTTAACAGGCGGCAATGGCCGCATTAATGCAGGGCTTGATCTTCTAAAAGAAAAAACAGCACCCGTTCTTTTTATTTCTGGTGTTCATAAAGGCACAGCCAAAGATGACATTTACGACAGCTGGCAAAAAGGACAAACTAAACCATGCTGCGTTGAGTTGGGGTACAAAGCAACCGACACATCTGAAAATGCCAAAGAGGTTTATGAATGGGTAACAGATAAAAAGATTAAATCTTTTATTTTAGTGACGTCCCAATACCACATGCCCCGCGCCTACATGGAAATTTCGATGCTTCTTCCCGAAACCAAGATCACGCGCTATGCCGTACATTCCGATGATTTTAAACCGTGGGAAGGGCGTTTTTGGTCCTTAACAATCAGCGAATATAACAAGACCCTTATCCAATGGATAAGGTTAAAAACGGCATAAGATAAAAGGTATTCATGATTTTTCTGCGCTCCACCATTTTCAATATTTTCTTTTATGGCTTTACGACACTTTGTTGCATTTTTCTTTTGCCTTCCTTGGTGATGTCTCGTGCCGCTCTATTAAAAGCAACGAAACTTTATTTGGATGGTGTTTTTGTCTTAGAAAAAATTATTCTGAATTTAAAATACGAAATCAGAGGCGCAGAATACCTTCCTCCAAAGGGAACTTATATAGTAGCCGCCAAACATCAATCTGCTTATGAAACTTTAAAACTGCATCATCTTTTTGGTGATCCCACAATTGTTTTAAAAAGGGAATTGATGCACATCCCCCTATTCGGTTTCTTTCTAAAAAAACTAGGCGTTATTGCCATTAACCGTGAAGATAAAGAATCTTCCATCAATTCAATTATTGAAGGCGCCAAACGCATGGCCGATCAAAACCGCCCTATCATCATCTTCCCGCAAGGAACACGCGTTGGCGTCAATGCCACAACCAAAGAAAAACCTTATAAAGGCGGCATTGTTAAAATGTATACCCATGCCCAATTAAAAATTGTTCCTATGGCATTAAATAGCGGTCTTTTTTGGGGGCGTAATAGTTATCTAAAAAAACCTGGTACGGTTGTCTTTGAGTTTTTGTCTCCGATTGAACCAGGCTTGCCCGATAAGAAAGTTATGAGAGCTTTGGAGGACAGGTTAGAAGAAAAATCTATCGCCTTAATGATAGAGGCGCAGAAAAATTATCCTTACCTAGAAAAAATATCTCCCCCCAAGTTAATTCATACGAACAGTCTATGAAAAAATTAAAACTGATATTGATTTTCATTGTTGTTACGGTCTTGGTTTACAGTGGCACATGGTTTTATATGGCCCAAAGAATAGATGATTATCTAACCCAATATTATACAGTTGACGGTCCCGCCGAAGGTATTCAGTTTTATGGCGAAAAACCTGTCGTTTCTGGGTTTCCTTTTGCCCCTGTTGTAACTTACAAGGATGGGTTTGAGAAAAACAATGTCCTTATTTATTTCGACACCCTCACAATATCTGGTTTTCCTATCCCTTCCCTTCCGATGATGATTGAAGCCTCTGGCGACATTCAACTCGTAAACCAAAACATTAAAGAAAAAATCAAGGCCGATAAAATTGATTTAAAATTTATCATGCCCCGATATTTTCCCCGTAGCGCGCAAAAGCAGGATATAGCGCAGTGGCAAAAAGACGTTGGCACTGTAGAAATTATGGGCGCCGATTTCATAAACAGTGAAGTTAATATCCATGGGGAAGGATTGTTAGGACTAGACCAAAATCTGCAATTATCAGGTCATCTAAAAACCAAAACCTATGGTTATGAAAGCGCAATAAATTTCTTCGTTGGTCTGGGAACGGTAAAACCCTTTGTCGGCGCGCTCGCGATTTCTGGATTAAACTCCATCGCCCTTACCGACCCTACAACCTACAAAAACTACGTCGAACTCACCATTATGGTGAAAGATCGTGAATTATTTTTTGGCCCAATCAAAATAGACAGCCTGCCCCAAATTGACTGGCTTTAAATTTTAGGCGGCCGCTTCTGTATCGGCGTCATCGTCTTCAGGATAAACATATTCTGCCTGACCTGCGTCAATAATGGCGCGTCTTATGTCACGGGTTTCCGAGAAGTGGTTATAAAGATATTCTCCATCCCCCTTACGGATTGCTTTTTGAAGAGCTGTCAGATCTTCGGTAAAACGTTGCAACATCTCAAGCACAGCTTCTTTGTTATTCAAGAAAACATCCCGCCACATGGTAGGATCCGAAGCCGCGATACGGGTGAAATCCCGAAATCCAGACGCAGAAAATTTAACCACTTCGGATTTAATATCATCTTCAAGGTCCGTTGCCGTTCCCACAATTGTGTAGGCAATAAGATGGGGCAAGTGGGATGTAATACCTAACACCAAATCATGATGTTCAGGGTCCATAATCTCAACGTTAGAACCACAAGCCTCCCAAAGCTGTGTTAATTTTTCAATCGCTTTCAATTCTGTATGAGCCTGTGGTGTTAGAATACACCACCGATTAATAAATAATTCAGCAAAACCATGTTCTGGTCCTGAAAATTCCGTTCCTGCAATCGGGTGCGCAGGAATAAGATGGACATGCGATGGCAATAGAGGTTGAAGCGCTTTAATCACGGACGTTTTAACCGAGCCTACATCCGAAACAATCGCCCCTTTTTGTAAAGAACGACCCATTTGCTGCGCTACTTTTTGCATCGCGCCTACAGGGGTACAAAGAACAACAAGCTCGCTTCCTTCAACCCCCAATGCGGGATCAGTCGTGGCATCATCCGCCAACCCCATCGCCAAAACCTTGTTGCAGACTTCCTGATCTTTATCAACGCAGACAATTGTTTCCGCCAGTTTTTTTTCAATGATAGCCCGAGCCAAAGACGAGCCAATTAAACCAAAGCCAATAATCGTAATTTGTTTAAACATTCTAGTCATTTCCTTTTACTTTTTTAGGGCGTCGCTGCGCTCCTCAAGGGATAATTACCCGTGTCGTCGCTTGTTCCTACCGAAAAAGTAAAATCAAACGACTATAAACTTAACCCTATTTATATAGGGCTTTTATAATTTCACAATGATGTGGTGTAAGTAATAAAATATGTATCCCGCCTATTGGGGATAATAGGAGACTGCATAAAAAGCGGCGATAGTCATCAAAATAGTCATCGTTATTTTATATAATCCTTTATAACCGCTACTGCAAGCGTCATTTCCTCATCTGTCCCAATTGTTATTCGCAGACATTCTGGCAAGCCGTAAGCCCCCATCTGACGAACCAGAATCCCTTGGTTTTTAAGGTATTGACGGGTGTTTTCTGCCTTATCGGGAGAGCCAAAATCAACCAAAAGGAAATTTCCCGCACTAGGGTGAACGGTAAGCCCCGCGCCTTCCAGTTGAAATTTTGTCCAATCACGGCAGTTTTTATTATGCGTCATAGATTTCTGAAGAAACTCTTCATCGGCAAGGGCAGCGAGGCCCGCCGCCTGCGCCGCACTACTCACATTAAAAGGTCCGCGCACACGATTTAGAACATCTGCAATAGCCTCTGGGCAATGCCCCCACCCCAAGCGCATCCCGCCCAAGCCATAGGCCTTAGAAAAAGTACGCGTCACAACAATATTGTCATGTTTTTCAACCAAATCATGCCCTGCCGTATAATCAGGATCATCCACATATTCAGCATAAGCCGCATCCAGAACCAAAATAACAGATTGGGGAAGCTTTGAATGGAGTGCGACAATCTCATCCCGTGTTAAATAGCTACCAGTCGGGTTGTTTGGGTTAGCCAAAAATAGGATTTTGGTTTTGGTCGTCACTGCCTTAGCAAGCGCATCAATGTCCGCTTTCAGATTTTTTTCAGGAACACTGATGGCTGTTCCCCCCGCTGTTTTAGCGTATATGGCATACATCAAAAAACCATGCGCGGAGTAAAGAATATGATCCCCTTCCCCCACGTAGGAATGACAGAGAAAGGAGATAATCTCATCAGATCCTGCGCCGCATACAATATGATCCGCTTTGATATTATTTCTTTCCGCCAAAGCCGCGCGCAATTCCACACATCCCCCATCAGGGTAACGATGCATTTGTGCCGTCATATTCTGAACAGCCTCTATTGCCTTTGGAGAGGGACCAAAAGGTCCTTCATTGGAAGAAAGTTTTATAATACGACCTGCATCGGCTTTACTCTCTCCACCCACGTAGGGAGAAATATCATAAATCGTATCTTTTGCTTTGATAGACGCGCTCATAACTATGCCTTAGGTGCCTTTGGTATTTCTTGAGAAGGCGGCAA
Organism: Alphaproteobacteria bacterium; assembly: GCA_041397885.1. Classification (GTDB taxonomy): domain Bacteria; phylum Pseudomonadota; class Alphaproteobacteria; order Micavibrionales; family Micavibrionaceae. The sequence goes on from JAWKVV010000001.1 coordinate 183,941, forward strand.
TATAGTTTTGGAATAAACAGGTGGAACAGGATACCCGCCCACGCATGAGACCTGCGCTCCATCTTCAAACAAGCTGCTAAATTGTGTAACGTGCGCGCATTCATTCGTGTGATATCCTTCAACTTCAAGAAGATGATTACGAATAACGCTGTCTTCTGTCACAGGTTTAGATGTTAACCCTACAGGTTTTAATCCTGCTTCTTCTGCTAGACTAACAATCTTTCCACGGCTTAACGATGGATCAGATTGAATAAATATAAACGAATGATCTTCATCTGAATCATCAAATCCACTTTTTGCAATAACCAAAGCACGATAATCAGGGTTTTCATTATTAGGATCATCCCCATGGGGAAGTCGTACAATAATACTTAAAGTGTTATCACTCCCCGCTCCTAAGTTCTCCCACCAAAGTGTTTCGTTTTCCTGCTCTACCCCTTCGTTTGGATATGGAACAACCGCAAAAGTTGCACGGCCATCACGCACCGCGTTGATCGCAGAGATAGGAGACGCCGAGCGCGTCATCGGCAAACAGCTTCCAAAATAATCTTTGGCCAAGTCCCAATATTCTGGACAATCTGGTTCTTCCGCCACCGTGACCTTTAACCCTGTTTGCAGAAGGGAGACAGCCCCGACCAATTCCCGCCAGATACGCACCACCGCCATTTCAGGTAAAACGCCGTTTTCTTTTGATAATAAACGGCGGATCATACGCGCCTCACGCGCGGGTTGAACCACTTCGATATTATTCTTTCTTTTTTCCTCGCCAATCTTCAAGACAAGTTCCGCCCGTTCTACCAACGTATCGTGAATACGGGTATCAAGGGCATCAATTTTCTGACGAATTTCATCAAGAGTTTGCGAGTGATAAGGTTTTTGGCTCATAATAGACTTTCACATTAAACCAGAAATAAGTACATTATAAAAATGCCTATTGTCAAAGCCTCTGATTTGCCCACCTATGACCGCCTGATCCGTGAAGGACGGCCTGTGTTACCGCCTGATCGAGCAATAACACAGGATATTCGTGAGCTTCACATCGGTTTTTGCAACATTATGCCCGACGCTGCATTAGAAGCCACAGAAAGGCAATGGTTTCGTCTGATTGGGGAAAGTAATCGTGTTGCCCAAATTTACATCCACCCCTTTACCCTGCCCGTTTTTGAACGAAGCCCAGAGGCTCAAAAACATATTGAACAATATTATGATAAGTTTGAAACTTTAAAAGCCGACGGACTGGATGCCTTAATTGTCACGGGTGCAAACGAAGAAACCAACCCCCATGTAAGCGAGATTGAAACATGGGCCCCCTTAAAAGAACTATTAGAATGGTCTTACGAAAATGTAACATCAACCATTTGTTCCTGTCTGGCCTCCCACGGATTGATGACTTACTACCACGGACAAAAACCATCCTGGCGGCAAACAAAACAATGGGGTGTGTTTTCACATCGCGTTTTGGAACGTGACCACCCCCTGATCAATGGCATGAATACCAAATTTGATGTTCCACACTCCCGCTTTAGTGAAATTACCCGTGACCAATTTGACGCCGCGGGTATGGTCACTTTAATTGAAAGCGAAGAGGCTGGTGTTCATGTTGCTGTCAGTAAAGACGGGTTCCGTCAGATATGCCTTCAGGGACATCCTGAATATGACACCACAAGCCTATTGAAGGAATATAAACGTGACGTTGGTTGGTTTCAAAATGGTTCAGTTAAAGAATACTCCCCCTTCCCCGCTCATTATTTTGAACCTGCCGCACAGAATGTTTTGAATGATGTAAAAGCAAATATCCTCGCAGGAAAGCAAGTAGAATTTCCTGAAGCAGAAATTGAAAGACTGCTTGAAAACACATGGGCAGACAGCGCGCGATCTTTCCTATCCAGTTGGATTGGTCATGTCTATCAAGTCACAAATGTCGACCGTCAAAAACAATTTATGGACGGCGTAGACCCTAAAAACCCTTTAAGTCTTTAATTGTGGTGTTGGCATTGCTTTCGGTGTCACCGCTTTTTTTATCGCATAGCTGCTCTTGGCTTTTACGGTTGTGCCTTTACCCGCATAGAGCTGCTTTGATGCTTCAATCACAGCGACCCCGCCGAGAGCAGGATAAAGATACGCCCCTATTTTTTCAAAAATATGAGCCGCACGAAGCAGTAGATTATTTTGAAACGGCGGAGAAAACAGGGCATAGGTTGTCCGCTCATGCACAAAAAGATTATCCTTTAAAAAAGTTTCAACCTGACGCGCAGAATAAGGTTTACCTTGACCGAACGGGTTCCAATCCGCCCGCGCCCAAAGACCCATACGGTTGGGGACTACAATCAAAATACGCCCCGTACTTTTAAGAACACGCCAAAGTTCTGCAAAGCTATCTTCAGGAAAATCCAGAAATTCCAACCCATGCACCATGATAATGCGATCCACCGAATTGGTTTCCAGAGGGAGGGAGTTCTCTTCACTCAAACAAACGCGATTTAATTCTTGCGGGGGCCAATCATGCACTCCAAGTTGTGCGGGCATGATATTGTAAACACTCAAGGCATCGGTCATATAAGGACGCAGATAAGGCAGCGCATAACCATATCCCATAACACTCATATTCTTATTATCTGGCCAGAGCGATAAAATTTTCTCGCGAATAATTTTACGCATAATCTGACCCGCAAAGCGATTATAGAATATCTTTAAATCATAAGCCGTTAAAGGACGCATATTTTAAAGCCTGTCCTGTATCTGGTAAATCAATGGAATATCCGCAGGCGGCATATCATATTTTGCCAGATCATTCGGCTTCACCCAGGCTAGATTTTGCCCTTCGAGGGCTTTAGGTTCCCCCTTCCACATACGGCAAACGTAAAGCGGCATCACAAGATGAAAATCTTCGTAAGAATGAGACGTAAAACCAAGCGGTGCAAAACAGCATTCACGCGCTTCAATCCCTAATTCTTCTTCAAGTTCACGGCACAGAGCAAATTCTGGTGTTTCACCGTCCTGAAGCTTTCCGCCAGGAAATTCCCACAGCCCTGCCATAGATTTCCCCTCTGGTCTTTGCGCCAAAAGAATGTGGCCCTTGCTATCCACAAGAGCCACAGAAACAACCAACAAAACAGGGAGTCCAGAAGGCGTTTTGGAACGGGGTTGATTTAATGCTTCAACGCAGCTCATAAAACGCCCTCAGAGGTTTTTATTTAATCTAGAACTTTAATTTGTTTCCGTTGCAGGAGGAACAAGACCTGTTGCGTTTGCCCCTTCCTTCAAAGGATTACCATTAATGTCAAATTGTTCGATCTTCGCGTCTTTGCGCCATTTTTCTAGCAAATTGTTCAGCTCTTCACGGCGTAGTTCTGCTTGAAGGCTTGGTTTAATTTGATCGAAAGTTGGTTTTGGACGCTGACGCACATCAACCATTTTAATCACATGCCAACCAAATTGTGTCTTCACAGGTGATTGGGAAACGTCACCTTTTTGCATACCAAAAGCAGCATTCGCAAATTCAGGCACCATATCTGTTTTTGCAAAATACCCTAGGTCACCGCCTCTAGCAGCCGCCGTAGGGTCCTTAGACAATTCTTTGGCCATCCCTTCAAAATCACCGCCTTTTGCCAATTTTTCAATCACGGCTTTAGCTTGATCTTCAGTTTCTAGCAAAATATGGCTCGCACGACGCTCTTCAACATCAGGTGTTTTTGCCATCAAGTCATTGTAAAGTTTTTTCAGCTTTGAATCTGTGACTTCTTTATCGACAGTTTCCTGTAAATAAAGATTACGTGCAATTTGTTGCTTTGCAATTTCCATTTCTTTGGCAAACGCTTCACTTTCGGTTACATCTGCCGCATCTGCTTTATTTTGAACAATACGTGTATTAATCACTTGCTCCATAGCCATCGGATAAACCGTTGTTGCAGGAAGCTGTTGTATATTTGCAGGCATTGTCTGAATGAAACGATAAACATCAACGCGTGTGATATCTTTTCCATCAACGCGAGCAACCACAGGATTTCCTGGCACAACAGTCAATTGATCTGCTGTGATAGGAGCAGGTGCTGGTGATGCCTCTTCCGTTCCCGCTGCTGTCTCAACAGAAGCTGAAGATGCCTCTGCATTGTCAGACTCAGGCGCCTGTGCAGATTGGGCGGCAAGTTCTGCACCAGCCATATCTGCTGTATCGCCTTTTTTCTGCATGAAATAATAACCACCCGCCGCAATGGCGATAATGGCCACTATAATAATCGGGAGTGTTTTTGTAGTTTTAGAAGACATGTTTTTCACCTCATTTTGTGACTATTTATAAAAACCTTACGAAATGTGCACCTAGACGGCAGGAAACGCAAGGGGTATTCGTGGTTTTTACTATGAAAAATTAGGGTAATATTGTGGCAAACCCTATAGTGTTATTGACCTAGAGCGCTTGCAAGCTTATACAAGAACGACTTTTAAGATAAGGAATCAGAACTTGTTAAAATTTGCTCAAAAATTATTCGGCTCTAGCAACGAGCGTGAGCTTAAGCGCTTATCCGCCCTTGTTGCCCCTGTGAATGATCTGGAAGCTGAATTTGAAAAACTTTCAGATGAGCAGTTAAAGACCAAAACAGCAGAATTTCGGAAGCGTTTGGAAAATGGGGAAAGTTTAAATGACTTGATGCCCGAAGCCTTTGCCACTGTCCGTGAAGCAGCCAAAAGAACGTTAGGACAACGCCATTTTGATGTTCAATTGATCGGGGGATTATGTCTTCATCAAGGTAAAATTGCTGAAATGCGTACTGGGGAAGGAAAAACGCTTGTCTCCACCCTTGCCGCTTATTTGAACGCTATCGAAGGAAAAGGTGTTCATGTTGTAACTGTCAACGACTATCTGGCCAAACGCGATTCTGAATGGATGGGACAGATTTATAATTTCCTTGGCCTTTCATGCGGCTGCATTATTGGGAACATGCCCGATGTAGAACGCCGCAAAGCCTACGCCTGTGATATTACCTATGGCACGAACAACGAATTTGGATTTGATTATCTGCGTGACAACATGAAGTTCAGATTGAGCGATATGGTGCAACGCCCTTTCAACTTCGCCGTCATCGACGAGGTAGACTCAATCCTGATTGATGAGGCCAGAACACCATTAATTATCTCTGGCCCTTCGGAAGGATCAACAGAGCTTTACAATAAAGTTGATATTCTCATCCCCAAACTCAGCAACACTGATTATGAAGTGGATGAAAAAGCCCGTACCGTAAATTTAAACGAAGAGGGAAACATCAAGGTTGAGGGATTGTTGGAAGAATACGGCCTTATCCAAAACGGGAACTTGTACGACCCCCACAATATTTCCCTTGTCCATCATGTAGCGCAAGCCTTACGCGCGCACAAACTCTTCACCAAAGATGTTGATTATATCGTTAAGGATAACAAGGTCGTCATTATTGACGAATTCACAGGCCGTATGATGGAAGGCCGTCGTTATTCCGATGGCCTACATCAAGCGTTAGAAGCCAAAGAGCGTGTCCAAATTCAAAATGAAAACCAGACGCTAGCTTCTATCACTTTCCAAAATTACTTCCGTCTTTATCCTAAAATTTCAGGTATGACGGGCACTGCCCTAACCGAAGCCGAAGAGTTTGCGCAAATTTACGGCCTGGGCGTTATCGACATTCCCACCAACGTCCCTGTGAAACGAATTGATCACGACGACAAAATCTATAAGTCCATTGATGAAAAATTTGAGGCCATCGCAAGCCTGATTCATGACTGCCAAGAACACGGTCAACCTGTCTTGGTGGGAACGGTTTCAATTGAGAAATCAGAAAAACTTTCCGCTCTTCTAAAGAAAAAGAAAGTAAAGCATAACGTCTTAAATGCCCGTTATCATGAACAAGAAGCCAACATTATTGCTCAAGCTGGCGCGCCCAATGCCGTCACAATCGCCACCAACATGGCAGGACGCGGAACCGATATTCAGCTCGGTGGTAATTTGGACATGCGCATTGCCAATGAAATTGATCCTGAATGGTCGGATGAGGGCAAACGTGACGCCATAGAAAAAATTAAAGTCGAGATTGCCGAAAATAAAAAAATCGTCCATGAGGCAGGCGGTCTTTTTGTCATTGGAACAGAACGTCATGAGTCACGACGCATTGATAACCAGCTTCGCGGCCGTTCTGGTCGTCAGGGAGACCCAGGCGCCACTGTCTTCTTCCTGTCTGTCGAAGATGATCTGATGAGAATTTTTGCGGCTGATAAAATGGAAGCTCTTCTGAAGAGTAATATCGGCCTGAGAGAAGGAGAAGCCTTAACACACCCGTGGCTATCCAAAGCCCTTGAAAAAGCGCAAGGCCGTGTTGAACAACAAAACTTTGAAATCCGTAAAAACTTGCTGAAGTTCGACAACGTTATGAACGATCAACGGAAAGTGATCTACGAACAACGCCGCGAAATTATGAATGCAGGCGATGATCTGGATGAGCTTGTAACCGAAATGCGTTACGACGTTATTGATGATCTGGTTTATCGCACAATTCCTGAACGGGCCTATGCCGAACAATGGGATGTAGAAACTCTTCAAAATGAATGCTTGCGCCTCCTTAATCTTGACCTTCCCGTTAAAGACTGGGCCAAAGAAGAAGGTATCGCCGATGACGAAATTTATGAGCGCATCAAAGACGCAAGTGATGCCAAAATGCAGGCAAAAGTCAAAGCTGCGGGCACAGACATGTTCCGCCATTTACAAAAATCTTTTGTCTTACAAATTCTTGACCAAAACTGGAAAGAACACTTACTTGCCCTCGACCATTTGCGTCAGGGCATTAACTTGCGCGCGATTGCACAGCGTGATCCCTTAAATGAATATAAAGCAGAAGCTTTTGCTTTATTTGAATCCATGCTGAACAAAATGCGTGAAAGTGTCACACAAACATTAAGCCTTGTTGAAATCAATGTCGACGATAAGGTCATGCAGGCACTGGATGAACAGGCGCAAAAAGAACATGACATCAGAATGAACGAAGGGCGGATAGACCCCGCCCTGATGGGAACACCACATTCCGCCTTTGCAAATTCAAAGGCGCAGGTCAGCCCCTTTCCAAATAAAGTTGAATATAATGAAAATGACCCAAGCACATGGGGGAAAATTGCAAGAAATGCCCCCTGCCCTTGCGGTTCAGGCAAGAAGTTTAAGCAGTGTCATGGGAAGGTGAGTTAATCAAACTTACACATTGCAAGCGTGCTAAACACTGCGCGGCGGGCATCAGAGCCGATGAGACGCCAGAATGGTTTTCCCCGTAACAGAACGCCAATAGGTTTTAAAAAAACAACGAATTTATGCAGCTCTGCTAGAGTGTCTGGCGCGGCCAAAGATTTATAAAGATTATACAAGTCCTGAATTAATGCAGAGCTATAGTTGTATTTATTTTGTGGGTTACGTGCATATTTCGCCACAAAAGAAAGAAATAACCAAACATCCCGCGCCTGCGCCTGCGCCAAGGACATAAAGTGCTGCGGGTTTTCTTCCAAATCAAGAAAACCAATTTCATTATTCACTAATGTCATATCTCGCACATAAGGTTTACCATGCACCAAACCTTTTTTATGAAGATTGGCGAGTGCTGTTATTGCTTTTTCTAAAATTTCTTTTTGATAAACAGGTTCTTTATTTTGGTTTAAAAGATGTTCTAGACATTCCCCCAAATCAGACATCACCATGATGGTGTCATTGGCGGCATGTATTTCGGGAACACTAATACCCTTCTCTCGAAAGCTCCGCATCTTTTGTATTTCAGCAATAAAGGCCTGCGCCGCACCATCAATAACCGTTGGCGTTAAAATAGGTTGATGCACAAGTTTAGAAATAACGCCCTGAAGAACATGCCAGAATGTTTTTTTAGAGGGTGACGCTTTTTTAACCCAAACACGCCGCCCGTCAACCGTTCCTGCCACTATATTTTTATTAGGATTTTGCGTCAGCAGGTCATATCCAAACTGCAGATAATCCATTGTCACGCAGCCTGCCGCTGTTCTGGGGCACGAACACGAATAAGGACAAGTTGATTACGATTGCGCTTCACAATATCAAAACGAAAGCCGTAGAACGTAAAACTTTGTCCTGCATCTGGAATAATTTGCGCCTCATGAATAATAAGACCCGCAATGGTCGAATAATCTTCATCATCAGGCAATTCCCAATCAAATTCGCGGCGAAGATCACGAATAGTGACGTCCCCATCAACCAAATACGACCCGTTTGATTGCTTACGCACACCAACAACGGTTTCGTCGTGCTCGTCATCAATCTCGCCCACAATTTCTTCCAGAATGTCTTCCAGGGTTACAATCCCCATAAAACTTCCATATTCATCGACCACGACCGCAAAATGTTCTCGGCGGGTTTTAAAAGCCTGCAATTGTTCGTAAAGAGTTGTAGCTTCAGGCACAAACCAAGGATCTGTTAAAAGCTCTTCCAAATTAATATCATCAAGCCATAGATTTTGCCGCTCCCGCAGTTTTAATTCCCGCATCAAGGCCTTGGCGTGCAAGATACCAATAATGTTATCAGGGCTATCCCGATACACAGGAACGCGGGTATATGGACTTTCCAAAGCCTCCTCAAGAATTTTTTCAATGGGATCGGCAGCATTAAGCATAGAAACATTTTTACGGTGCGTCATGATTTCATCAATGTCGACATCAAATAAATCAAGTACAGAACGCAACATGGCGCGCTGTTCCTGTGTTTCATCATCGTCTCCCTTGTGCAGATCAATCACGCCGCGCAGCACCTCCATATGCGATCCATCCTGAATGATGGACATATCAGCACCAAAAAGTTTCAAGGTCATCCGCACAACAAAATTGACCGCCTCCGCCACAGGATAAAACAGCCAAATAACAAAACGGATCACAGGAGCAATAGCCACGGACATCTTATCCGCGTGAGTTAAAGCATAAGTTTTGGGAAGCACTTCTGCAAAAATCAATACCAGAAAAGTCATGATGATGGTGGCATAAACAACGCCAGCCTGACCAAATATTTCAATCAACACACTGGTCGCAAGCGCAGAAGCCAAAATATTAACCAAATTATTGCCCAAAAGTAACGAGCCAATCATACGATCTTTGCGTTCACGAATTTTATTCACCAAGGCCGCCCGATGATTACCTTCCTTTTCCCAGTTATGCAGACGCGATTTTGATGCCGCTGTCAGCGCGGTTTCAGAACCAGAAAAAAATCCTGATAGAAAAAGAAGAACAGCAACAATGCCGACGGAAAACCAAAAATCCATTTTATATTTGACCTTCTAAAGAATTTTGAAGAACTGCCAACACATCTTCACGCGCCACATCAAAATTTTGAAACGCTTCCCCAATTCCGTGTGTCAAAATGAACCCGATTTTCTCGCCTTGTGCTTTTTTATCGCCGCGCATCAAATCAAAAAGTTCTTCGGGCGTATTTCTCAATTCTGGATTAATGTCAGAAATTCTTGTTTTTAAATGATGTGACTTTAAGTGAGTTTCCACACGAGCAACATCTTCAGCAGAGCAAAGCTCCATTTTTTGAGAAAGAGAAAATGCCATAACCATCCCGATAGATACGGCCTCCCCATGCAATAAACGTCCGTCATACTCCGCCGCCGCCTCCAGTGCGTGGGCAAATGTATGACCCAAATTTAACAAAGCGCGCTGTCCTTTTTCCTGCTCATCCGCTGCTACAATTGTCGCTTTTGCCTGACAAGATTTTTCTACAGCATAACCAATCGCTTTATTTTCAAGCGCCAACACCTGATCCCCATTTTCTTCTAACCACTCAAAGAATTGAAGATCATTAATCAACCCGTATTTTACAATCTCTGCATAGCCTGCCTGAAGTTCCCGCTCGGGCAAAGTGCCAAGAGTTCCAATATCGCAAAGCACACATTGGGGTTGATAAAAACTTCCTACTAAATTTTTCCCGTGGCGGGTGTTAATGCCTGTTTTTCCACCAACAGAACTATCAACCTGAGAGAGCAACGTTGTCGGAACCTGCACAAATGGAATGCCCCGCATAATGATAGACGCGGCAAACCCGCCAAGATCACCAACCACGCCGCCGCCCACAACAATCATGATACTTTGGCGATTAACCTTTCCTTCCAACAACCAATCTAACGTTTGTTGAAGTGATTCATAAGACTTCGTGGGTTCGCCGCCTTTAAGACCTAAAGTTTTACTTTCGGCAATCTTACCCGCCAAAGCCTCTTCCAAAACCTGCACATAAGGATAGGTATTTTTATCGTAAAGAATAAACACTTTCTTATCAGAAAGATCGATTGGAATTAAATCTGCTGCCTTCTCAAGAAGGCCTTTACCAATATGAATGTCGTATGACCGATCGGCCAGATCCACATGTACAATTTTTGCATCAGTCATGATAAGGGGGATATTACGAAGGATTAAGGTGCGTGTATAGTGCCTCAATGGCTCTATTCAATGTTTTTTGAGGGGCTTCGTTACGCGTATCAACTGTAATATCGGCTTCAGAGTAGATTGGATACCGTTTATTCATTAAACCTTGCAAAATTTCACGTGGGTTTCCTGCCATTAGAAGAGGACGCCCCTCACCCTTTCCCACACGGTTTAAAAGGACGTTGATATGCGCTTTTAAAAATAGTGACGTCGCAGATTGTTTGATAGCCTCACGGGTCTGCGCATTCATAAAAGCGCCGCCGCCCGTACCAATAACATGTGGTTTTGTATCTTTCATTAAATCTCCGATAACCTCCCTTTCCACCTTGCGGAAATGGGGTTCACCACTTTGTTCAAATATCTCTGGAATTGTGCGACCTTCACGCTTCACAATTTCATCATCTGAATCAATAAAGTCACAACCAAGCTCTTCTGCCAACATCTTTCCGATACTGGTTTTCTGCGCCCATAAGGCCAATCATGACAAGCGGTTTTTCCAAGTGTGCCTTTATAAAATCTCTTTTTAAGCTTATGTCAGTATTAATACTCATGGACAAATGCATTACATAATCTTGAACAATAAATCTACAAAAAACTTCAATTGCATTAGATAAGAGGGAACATTAAGATCACCAAAAATCAAGGAATCATCATGACATTTTTTAAAATTCTATTTTCTGGTCTTTTGCTATTGATCCTGGGTGGATTTGGTTACGTTGCCTTAAGTGACACTCCTATCCATCAGGAAGACGTCGTCAAAACGCTCCCCGCATCGAATTTCATAAAATAAACATGCGCTTTTATTTCATTTTAACAGTTCTGATTTTAATCACTTGCTCCCCTGCTCAGGCGCAAAACGAAGGTGTTTCCTTAGGTAGTACGGGTGAAGGCGCAGGCCTGCTATATAGTGATTTGAATGGCGCTCTACCCAAATCATTATGGCGAGACCAAAATCGCTCCGAAATTGTTTATTTGTTAAAAAATCTTCCTGCTCACGCCCCCACCCGCGCTATCCAAGACGTAAAGCGAAATATGCTGATCTCATATTATGATGTGAGTGCCATCAATAAAGATGTCCCTATCCAATCAGGCGAAGATTTACTCACCCTTCGCTTGGAAAAGCTATATGAAATGGGGCTTTGGGAAGATGCCATCAAGCTTTACACCCAGACCACCGAAGACCCTGGCCAGAACAATCTTTTAGCTCAAATTGGTTTGTTACTGATCCTAAATGAAAAAGGTTTGTCGACAGCCTGTCTTGAGGAAAAAGTGTTAAATGCCCGATTCTCAGAAGAAATTTTCTGGAAACAAATGGACAAAATTTGTGCTCTAGAACTGGGAATAGAAACTAATGAAATACAAGAATTTTCTGACAGTTCAACGCTTCAGAATATTTTCTTTAATACGGACTATAAAATTAGCGCCAATGGTATTGATCAATTAAAGGAATTAAGCCTTTTAGAGCTGTCTATCTTGGCCCTTAAAAACAAAATTGATTACCAAAATTTTGATTCTTCGATTGATTTTCCTCCTCTGCTGACAAAAACTTATCTTGAAGATCAGAACTTCCCCAACGGGTCTAAACCTGCCCTAGAAAATAGAGCAAAAAATCAAGCCTTATGGCCTGAAGCGCCTCTATCGGAACAAGAAATCAACTGGCTCGAAACCCCTTCAACCCTATCACAAAGCCAAATCATCCCACTGGTTGGCGCTCAGCTTCGGTTAGGGCAAGAAATATCGGCTGAACTTGCACAAAGATTGCTCGATTTAGCTCCCGACCACCCCGAAAATTATTTCTTTATAAAAATTTTAACAGAAGCCAATGGCGTTTATGGAAATTTTGATATTGCGGAGGAAAATTTTAACCTGGGTACAGAGGAAGTCATGAAAAAATACCCACAAAAGGTTAAATTACTGCAATCAGTGCTTGACAAACCTGTCGAATTTTCCAATAATCCGCAGGAAGTTTATGAAAAACAAATAAGCTTGACTCCCGATGGCGGTTATGTAATGTCTACGGGTAGTCCTGAAAACTGGTTGGAATTAACAACAAAACATGGTTTTGAAGGGCTAAGTCTACTTATTATTTTGAGTAACATTGAAAATAATGCGAATGGCGAAGAGGAATTAAACCTTTTAAGAAGCCTGAGCACTGTGGGGTTAATTGATCAAGCCCATCACATCGCCAAATACGAATTGGCAAAAATGATGGAGCTATAATTTAAAGGAGAAGTAAAATGGCACGTCCAGGCCGTCCCAAAATGCCAAAACCAGATCTACATCCAACTGTGGATGCTTTCTTAGACATGCTGACTGCAGAACGCGGCGCAGCGATGAACACACGTCAAGCTTATTGGCGTGACCTTGCTGACGTAAGTTCATATTTAAAGAAAGAAAAGAAATCTGATCTTGATCGCGCAACAACGCAAGAACTGAAAGATTATCTTGAAGATCTAACAAACAAGATTCACACAAAAGGTGAAAATTCTTCTCAGATTGCTGTGCGTACTGTGGCACGCCGCCTGTCTGCAATGCGTCAATTCTATCGTTATCTTGTTTCTGAAGATGTGCGTCAGGATGACCCAACAACAACAATCGAAAGCCCGAAACAAGGCCGCACACTGCCAAAAACTTTAAGTGAAGATGAAGTAACACAGTTGATTAAAACAGCTGGCCAAGGCGGCGGCGCAGACAGCACACGTCTGGTTTGCCTACTTGAAATGTTGTACGCAACAGGACTTCGTGTATCTGAACTTGTCGGTCTGCCTATGGCTGCCGTCGGTGAAAATACAGAATTTTTGATGATCGAAGGTAAAGGTGGTCGTGAGCGTATGATCCCACTTTCCGAACCTGCACAAAATGCGATTAAAAAATACCTCGCTGTTCGTGAGTCATTTATTGGTAACGAAAATCGTGCGGCACAGGAGAAAGCTTTCTTCCCATCTAAAACATCTCAAAGCGGTCACTTGACCCGTCAACGTTTTGCACAATTGTTGAAAGATTTGGCACGTGATGCAGATGTTGAAGAAGGACGCGTTAGCCCGCACATTCTTCGTCACGCTTTTGCAACACATCTTTTGAGCCGTGGCGCAGATTTGCGTTCCGTTCAAAAAATGTTGGGTCATGCCGATATTGCGACAACACAAATCTACACTCATATCTTGGGTGAAGGGTTGAAAGAAACGGTTGAAGAAAAACACCCAATCAGCAAAAAAGGCGCTAAATAAGCGTTTTTACACCAAAGAATTCTAAATCAGGCCGCTTGGATATTGTATCTGGCGGCCTGATTTGCTATCAAAGATCATAATTTATCAACACCCTAAAGTTCACGAAACATAGGGGATATAGGAGATATAAATGCCTCAACTTGAATTTGAAAAACCTATTCTTGAACTGGAAGGTAAAATTGCCGAACTTCGTCAGGTTGATGGCGACGGCGATATCCTGGCCGAAGTTGAGCGCATGGAAAGCAAAGTGAGCAAATTGCTTAACCAGACTTACAGCAAGCTAACCCCTGCCCAAAAAGTTCAAGTGGCCCGTCACCAAAACCGCCCCCACTACATGGATTATATCAATGGCATGATTGATGATTATACCCCGCTCGCAGGGGATCGTAATTTTGCTGACGACCAAGCTTTATTAGGCGGCTTGGGTCGTTTTCAAGGACAAGCGTGCGTGATTATGGGACAAGAACGCGGGCACGATACTGAAACTCGGATCAAACACAATTTTGGAATGGCCCGCCCCGAAGGATACAGAAAAGCGCAGCGCCTGATTAAAATGGCAGAGCGTTTTCAACTTCCGATTATCACACTTGTTGATACAGCAGGGGCATACCCAGGAATGGGCGCAGAAGAGCGGGGACAAGCCGAAGCCATTGCCCGATCTATCGAAACCTGCCTGAATGCGACCGTCCCTATCATTTCTGTTGTGATCGGCGAAGGTGGTTCAGGTGGTGCAATTGCGATTGCGGCGGCTGACCGTATCTACATGTTAGAGCATTCCATCTACTCCGTCATCTCCCCTGAAGGATGCGCCTCCATTTTATGGCGTAGCGCTGAATATGCTTCAGATGCCGCCACGGCTTTAAAAATTACCGCGCAGGACATTTATGATTTGAAACTTATTGACGGTATCATTAAAGAACCCATCGGCGGCGCCCATCGCATGAAAAGTGAAACGATTGATAATGTTGCCAAGCAAATTGCGACAGCATTAAAACAAGTCACGCCATGGGACAGCCAAAAATTAAAAGAAGCACGCCGCAAAAAATTCTTGGCCTTTGGTCGCGCCGCTTAACCGCTGGTCAAAAACTTATACGCTACTGGAATGCACCTGTCCTCTGTTTTCCTCTTGCAGAATGTGGGGTGCCAAACGCATGGCAATCTCATCTGGATTGATGGTTTCTTTGTAATGTTTGCGTGCAGACCAATCAGACGTCATGCCCGCACGGCGTTTCATATTTTCAAAATCCCCATGCCCTGCCTTCGCATGCCCGTTTTCAGTGGCCGCTGCACGAAAATACAACATTAAAAAAACCCGTATCGCCGCTGTCAAAGATGTACGCTCACTCTTACGCAGTGCGATTAACGAACATAAATCATGAATAGTACAACTTTCGCGTTTTGAAACATTACGCAGCTCCCGCCACATGTCAGGTTCTAACCGAACCGAAGTGCGTTTGCCAAGCACCGTAATATTACGCGATACGAGTGAGCTTTTAGGCTCGTTATTCTGTGATGTCGCTGCGCTTTCCCGTTCCAAGCTTTGGTAATCTTTTGGCATTATACCCCTCTAAAATTATATATTATGGATATTATCAGAGATACACAGAAACAAAAACAAATCGTGAACATTATCTTTTATGACTATATACGATTGTAATTATTATACAATCAAAAGATGTATTTTTTTATCTTAATACGGAAGTATGCAACCCAAGGTCTATTTTATAGCGATAGACAACGCATGAATAAGCTTCATTTCATCCGCCAAAACACTATAAATTTTGCGCTCTTTTGCCACGCGGGAAAGACCATCCAAGCCTTCTGATTGGATAATAATATGAAAATGGCTCTCTCCACTTCCATCATCCCCCGCATGCCCGTGATGAAGTGCGGATTGATTCTCAACCACCAAAAGGGACGGCAAAAGTGCCTGCTCTAGTTTTTCGGTGATTCTTTTTTCCATTTTCATGCTTCATCCCTCTGTAATGCTTGTTTTATAAGCCTTGAAGCCTCATAATAGAAGAAGTATGCCAAAAATAAACCTAAAACCGAACTCCCCTGAATTTGCGGACCCCAAAAGGCCCAAAAGCAAGATCAAATATTGTGAAATGCCTGGCTGTCCAGGGGAAGGCACCTTTCGGGCGCCCCGCGATAGATCACTGACCAATCATTACTGGTTTTGTCAGGACCATATTGAGGAGTACAACCGCGCCTGGAACTTCTTTGATGGCATGAACCAGAAAGAAGTCGAAGACCATATCTTGAAAAGCATGTTTGGAGATCGCCCCACCTGGCGTTATGACGTTGATGGTTTAGCCGCCGAAAATTTACGTCGCCAAGCCTGGGAATTTCACGGCATGGGATATACAGATGACAATTCTTATCGCGCCTGGCAGGAATATCAGGAAAACCAGAACAAGGTTGATAGCACCTCTCCCGAATTCGAAGCGTTAGCTATATTTGGCCTTGAACCACCCCTCAATCTTGATGATATCAAACGCCGCTATAAAGAACTCGCCAAAAAATATCATCCTGATCTGAATAAAGGCTGTGCCCATTCAGAGGAACAATTGAAAAAAGTCAACATGTCCTATACGGTTTTGAAACTGGCTTTTCAAAAATTTGACCAAATTAAAAAAACATAAATTCATACAAAATTAGGAACACCTATGTCCGATGCTGTAAAAAAAGAAAAAGATCTGACTTCTGCCTCATTTGACATCACGAAAGTGGTCAATAAAGAAGGAAAATATACAACCATCCCCGATACAAAATATGATGTGAGAGAAACTTTTGGATTGGATGTTGATTGGAAAATCCCAGGATTTAAAGAGGAAAATCCAAACGTCCCTGAAATTGATAAAACTTATCAATTCGACCATGATACAACGATGGCTATTCTGGCAGGTTTCTCCCACAACCGCCGTGTAATGGTTCAGGGATATCACGGAACAGGAAAATCCACCCATATTGAACAAGTCGCCGCCCGCCTGAACTGGCCCTGCGTGCGGATTAACATGGACTCTCACGTCAGCCGTATTGATCTATTAGGCAAAGACATGATTGTCTTGCAAGAAGGAAAACAAATCACCCGTTATCAGGAAGGTCTTCTTCCCTGGGCCATTCAAAATCCTGTCGCGCTTGTCTTTGATGAATATGACGCAGGCCGTCCCGATGTGATGTTTGTGATTCAACGCGTATTGGAAGCCGAAGGAAAATTGACCTTGCTTGATCAGAACGTCGTGATCCGTCCCCACCCTGCTTTCCGGTTATTTGCCACCGCCAATACCGTTGGCCTTGGGGATACAACAGGACTTTATCACGGAACACAACAAATCAACCAAGCACAGATGGACAGATGGAATATTGTCGCACAGTTGAACTATCTGAAACATGATAAGGAAATGGATATCATCACCGCCAAAATGCCCGACATGAATAACCCCGAAGGCAAAGACATCATTGATAAAATGGTGCGCATGGCGTCCCTCACCCGCCAAGGATTTATCAATGGTGATCTTTCAACATTGATGAGCCCCCGTACTGTTTTAAGTTGGGCAGAGAACTACAAAATTTTTGGTGATCGTGAACTCGCCTTCCGTTACGCCTTCATGAATAAATGCGACGAAATGGAATGGCCGACTATCGCGGAGTATTATCAACGCTGTTTTGGGGTTGAGTTGTTGAAAAATGACTAAAGCATCAAAACAGGTAGTAATTCTCTTGGTTTTACTATCAATACTAATTTTATATCTAATTAAATTTTTAGCATTATCCAGCTTGCCGCCAATCTATGAGTTTCGTGTGTGGGTTTGCAACAACTCCCAACAAGCTATTTGTTATAACTTATTACCTCCACCTAAATGGTATAGAGAAAAAAGTTGCAAAAAATGGAAAGAGAAAACAGGGGAAAATTGTAATAACTTTTAATAACTCAAAAATTGACCAACAAAAACGATAAACTCGAGAATTTCAAGGGAGCAACGGCGGCCACCTTACGGGCGCTTGCAGGTAAAAAGCATGTTGATGTGACTTTTTCTGCGCAGGAGCGCTTTGACCGCCCCACCAATCCTCAAGAAAAGGCCGCTTCCCTGCCCCTACCTGATCAGGACATGAATGCCGCCAATCAAACCCTGATGCGCGGCGTGGCGGATGCCAAAGCCCTTAGACTACAACATCACCAAAGCAAAATTCACCAACAAAATGCGCCTTTGTATCTCACCGCCCGCGCCGTTTTTGATGCATTAGAACAGGCCCGCGTGGAAGCCATCGGTGCCAACCAAATGCCTGGAGTAAAAGAAAATCTAAACCAGACGCTCAATGAAAAATGTGCCCGATTGGGTTACACACGGTTAGAGAACCGTGAAGACAGCAATATTGCCGATGCTGTTCACGCTTACACACGTCTTCAACTCACGGGGGAAACACCGCCGCCCAACGCAAAACTTCTCTTAGAAAAATGGAAGCCCTGGATTGAAGAAAAATGGGATCAAAAAAAGTTTTTAGATTTAAAAGACACGCTGAATGATCAGGGAGAATATGCGCGAAATTGCCGTGAGTTCATGGAAGCGATGGGACTAACCACAACAGAAGGGGCAGATAACGCCGCCCCTGATAACGCGCCGCCAAATAATCAAGGCCAGGGACAAGACGACGCCGAAAACCAAAGCAACGATGAAACCACCGCCGAAGAACAAGGCGGCGCGCAAACTCAGGAGGCTAGTCAAGATGATCAAGCCACCGAAGCCGACATTGATAACGCCGATAGCGATGAGATTGGAGAAGGCGAATTAAGCGGCGAAAGTTCTGAAGATAGTGGCGGCAACCCTGACATGCGCCGCCCAGAAAGTTTAATCAGTGATCCTGACGGGCGATATAAAATTTACACGCGGGAATTTGATGAGGTTATCCCTGCGGAAGATTTGGCCGACCCTGAAGAATTAACGCGCCTCCGCGCCCTACTGGATCAACAGCTTCATAATCAGCACGGCATTATCAGCAAGCTTGCCAATCGCCTGCAGCGAAAACTCCTCGCACAGCAACGCCGCTCTTGGCAATTTGATTTGGAAGAAGGTGTGCTAGATGGCGCCAAACTGACGCGGATTATTACAGGGTCCGACGTCCCCCGTGCCTTCAAACAGGAAAAAGAAACCAACTTCCGCGATACTGTTGTCACACTACTCATCGATAACTCAGGTTCCATGCGTGGTCGCCCGATTGCTATTGCGGCCATTTGCGCGGATATTCTATCTCGCACCTTGGAACGCTGTGGGGTTAAAGTTGAAATTCTGGGCTTTACCACCCGCGCATGGAAAGGTGGCAAAGCCCGCGATTTATGGATTGAAAATGGACGCCCTGCCCATCCTGGCCGCCTGAATGATGTCCGCCATATTGTTTACAAAAACGCCGACAGTCCATTGCGCCGAAGCCGCAAAAATCTTGGACTAATGCTCAAGGAAGGTATCTTAAAAGAAAATATTGATGGGGAAGCCTTGGTATGGGCGCACAACCGCCTCGCCCGCCGCCCCGAACAACGCAAAATTATGATGGTTATCTCAGATGGCGCGCCTGTTGATGACTCAACCCTGTCCGTCAACCCTGCCAACGTTCTTGAAATGGATTTACGCCATGTCATTGGCTGGATTGAAGGTCTGCGGCAAGTTGAACTCACCGCCATTGGAATTGGCCATGATGTCACCCGTTATTACAGCCGCGCCATGACAATTTCTGATGCCGATGAACTCGCCAATGCCCTTGTCAGCCGCCTAGAAAAGCTTTTTGAGATTTAATTACAACATATTGTCATCTCGAGCTTGTCGAGAGATCCTGGATATATGAAACATTACTATATTTATATTTTAGGAAACTGGACAGGGAATGTGCTCTATATTGGAATGACAAACGACCTACAACGTAGACTTTATGAGCATAAACAAAAGCTTGTGAAGGGTTTTACGAATAAATATAGTATTGATAAGTTACTATACCATGAAACATACGACACAGCAGATGATGCCATCAAAAGGGAAAAACAACTCAAAAAATGGCGACGTGAAAAAAAGGTTCAGCTAATTGAAACATTAAACCCAAACTGGAAAGATCTGAGTGAAAATTGGAATTAAAAAGATCCCTCGACACGCTCGGGATGACATTAAGATATGAGCAAAGAAAAACAAAAGACATATAAACCCAAACCCGTAAGCGGTTTTCCTGAATGGCTTCCAGAAGAGCGCTTGGTGGAGCAAAAATGGCTCGACCATATTCGCCGCACATTTGAATCTTATGGTTTTTGTTCTATCGAAACACCAAGCGTCGAAGAAATAGATGTTCTGCTCGCCAAGGGAGAAGTGGATAAGGAAATTTATGTTTTAGAACGTCTTCATAAAGATGAGGACGAAGAAAAAGAAGCGCGTCTCGCCCTACACTTTGATCAAACAGTTCCGTTTGCGCGTTACACAGCGCAGCATTTTAATGAATTGGTTTTTCCGTTTAAGCGATATCAAATGCAACGCGTCTGGCGCGGCGAGCGCCCGCAGATGGGTCGCATGCGTGAATTCACCCAATGCGATATTGACGTGATTAATGTTGACAACCTGCCGCTTGCTTTCGACGCTGAAATCCCCGCGATGATTTATGAAACTCTTGCAGGATTGAACATCGGGCGCGTGCAACTTCGTATTTCAAATCGGAAGATTTTATTAGGTTATTTAAGTGTTCTTGGAATTAATAAAACAACGTCTATTCTGAGTGCGATCGACAAATTAGAAAAAGTGGGGAAAGAACAAACCGAACTTCAAATAGGTTTAGAAATAGGCCTTGATAAGGTAGGAAACAGAACAGAAATTGTGGAAAATATTTTACAGTTGGTAACTATCAAAGCCTCACCAAAAGAATTTTCTGGATTGCTTCGCGATTTTATCGCTCGCAATGACGTCATTGCGAGGAGCGACAGTGACGCGGCAATCCAAATATTTAACGAAGGCATTGAAGAACTTTCTTACGTCCTCGATAACCTCTCCCACCTGCCCGAAGGTTCTGTTGTCGCTGATCTCTCCATCGTTCGCGGTCTGGATTACTACACAGGCACAGTTTATGAAACGCAGCTTTTAGATGTGCCTGAATTTACAGGCTCGGTCTGTTCTGGCGGGCGCTATGATGATCTGGCCAGTCAGTACATTAATAAAAAACTACCAGGCGTTGGAATCTCTATTGGCTTTTCACGCCTGTTCGATGTTATTCGCCAATCCCGCCCTGACCTGATGAATATTGGCCCCAAATCCCCCGCCCATATTTTGATGTATACGGAAGATGAAAATCTTGGCAGCACAGTGAATAAAACCGCGCAAGTTTTACGCAAGCGCGGGATTAATGTTGAAGTTTATCACACCGTCAAAAAATGGGACAAACATTTTAAATATGCCGAGAAGAAAATGATCCCCTACATTTGGTATGTTAGGGGTGAAAATGACCACGCCGTCAAAGCCATGAGCACGGGAGAGCAAGTCAAAGCTGATCCGCAAAGTTGGAGCAAGGAATGAGTTATAACGCACGTCATTGCGAGCAACGAACAGGAGCGCGACAATCCAACACTGCATGGATTGCTTCGTCGCTGATGCTTCTCGCAATGACGATTTTTATTGTTTCTCCCGCCTTCGCTGAAGATAAAAAAGAGTCTGAAAATACTGAACAAGAACAAGAGCAAGAACAAACGGCTGAACAACCTGCCGAAGGATTATATTCCCCCGACTTCTGTGATTTCGAAATTACCTTTCCTGAAAAACCGCAGACGGTTCGTCGATGCCCGAATGGATCAACCACTTGTTATACCCTTAATGGCTATACTTATGTTTATGATTTAACAACCACGGTTGACGTCACGGCCATCTGCGCGCCTTCAGCACCAGAGAGTTATACACGGTACAATGAATCCGTTATTGCCGCCGCGTTAAAAGGCATGGTCACCCGGGATAATATTCAAAATGCCCAAATCGGCACAAAGGATGATGGAGACACCCGCCAAGGTTCCGTCATTGGTACAATTTTATACGGCAAACAGGATACAATTTATAATGCCCAATTATGGGTTGGAAAAAATTCTGTTCTAACTGTAGAAGCCAAATTAATAGGGGCAAGCCACGACAAGGCCGATAAAACCTTCAGCGATATTCTCGCCAGTATCAAGGTAAAAGATAAAGAGAAGAAAAAATCAGAGTCTAAAGACGAAGCCCCTACGACCCCCGAGCCAAAGTCCTAATCCGCTCAACCATCGCAAAAAAACCATTACGCCGGTTGGGCGATAAATGTTGATCTAACCCCATATCGGAAAAAGCCTGTTCAATATCAACAGTTTTGATCTGTTCGGCGGTCTTGCCTTCGTAGGCGCTCAATAACACTGCAATCAACCCTTTCACGATATGGGCATCGCTATCTGCCGTGAAATGGTAGTGACCGTCTGAATCGGTTTCACATATCATCCAGACCTTGGACGTGCACCCCTTCACAAAGGTTTCCTCTGTTTTCAGGGTATCGGCCATGGGTTCAAGGTTTTTTCCCAAATCTATCAAATATTTATAGCGATCCTCCCAGTCTTCAAAAAGACCAAAATTATCAATCAATTCTTCTAAATTTGGTTTAGACATGGGTTCTAAGTTATTGTTGTTATTAAGGAGTTATTTACACTCTTACGCTAATGATAAGGAGTAGAGAAGTAATTATTAAGCGTTTGTAACGAATAAATACATAGAAATATAGTCTTGCGTGCAACGCTTGCGCTAGTTACTTTGGAAAGAGTTGATTCATCACAATAATTTGTGAATGAGAAAAAGGTAAAAAGGTAGATCATGGGTAAATCATCCGACGACGATACAGACAGCAAAAATACGCTCTATTGTTCCTTTTGCGGTAAAAGCCAGCATGAGGTGCGTAAGCTGATTGCAGGCCCTAACGTCTTCGTTTGTAACGAATGCGTTGAGCTTTGCATGGATATCATCCGTGAAGAAGATAAATCGCAACTCGTTCGTGGCTCTGATGACGGTCTGCCAACCCCGAGCGAAATTAAAGAATTTTTGGATGATTATGTGATTGGGCAGCAACATGCCAAGCGTATCTTGTCCGTTGCCGTGCACAACCATTACAAACGTCTAGAACATGGCAATAGCAGTTCTGCCTCGGATCTTGAATTGGCAAAATCCAATATCTTGATTTTGGGACCGACAGGATGTGGTAAAACTTTATTGGCACAAACACTTGCCCGTATTATCGACGTCCCCTTCACGATGGCAGATGCCACAACCCTAACCGAAGCTGGTTATGTTGGTGAAGATGTTGAAAATATTGTGCTGAAACTTTTACAAGCCTCTGACTATAACGTGGAGCGTGCGCAGCGCGGTATTGTTTATATCGATGAGATTGACAAAATCAGCCGCAAGTCTGACAACCCGTCTATCACCCGCGATGTCTCTGGGGAAGGTGTTCAGCAAGCCTTGCTGAAACTGATGGAAGGGACAATTGCTTCGGTTCCCCCACAAGGTGGACGGAAACATCCTCAACAAGAATTTTTGCAAGTTGATACTTCCAACATTCTTTTCATCTGCGGCGGTGCGTTCGCAGGGATAGAAAAAATTCTGGCAAACAAAGATCGCGGCCAGACATTAGGCTTTGGTGCCGACGTCAAACCTTTAAGCGAAGGAAACACAGGCGAACTGTTGAAAAAACTAGAGCCTGAAGATTTGATCAAGTATGGATTAATTCCTGAATTTATTGGTCGTCTCCCTTTGATAGCCACACTAGAAAATCTGGATGAAGACGCCCTTATTTCAATTTTGACAGAACCGAAAAATGCCCTCATCAAACAGTACAAAAAATTGTTTGAAATGGAAGGCGCAAGCCTTGAGTTCACAGATGATGCCCTAACAGCCGTTGCAAAACAGGCTATCGCCCGTAAAACAGGGGCTCGTGGTTTGCGCTCTATCCTAGAGGTTCTACTACTTGACACAATGTACGAACTTCCCGACATGGAAAATGTTGAAAAAGTTGTCATTGATGCCGATGTTGTAGAAGGCAAAAAGACACCGACGTTTGTTTATGCCGATAAAAAGAAAAAAGCGTCTAAAAAAGACAGCGGTGAAAAAGAATTAGCCGCCAATAAATAACCAATTCTTAACGCTATCTATCTATAGTGGTTTTAGATCATCTTAAGGAGCTTATTTAATGTCTAGCACGGCCAAAATTCAACCCGAAACAAATAAAAAATATCGTCTCATTACCCGCTCAGACATGGATGGATTGGTCTGCGCTGTTTTATTGAAAGATTTGGATATTATTGACGAAGTCACCTTCGCGCATCCCAAAGACATGCAGGATGGAAAAATAGAGGTCAGTAAAAAAGATATTACAACCAACCTGCCCTATGTTGACGGCGTCTATATGTCTTTTGACCATCATGCGAGCGAAATTGAACGCGTGAAAGACGATAAAAGTAATTATATCATAGATGCCACAGCAAAATCCGCCGCCCGCATGGTGTATGATTATTTCGGCGGCGCAGAAAGATTTCCAAATATCAGTGAAGAAATGTTAACTGCCGTTGATAAAGCAGACTCAGCAGGCTTTACACGCGACGATATTATCGACCCACAAGGGTGGGAACTTTTAAGTTTTATCATGGATGCCCGAACGGGATTAGGCCGCTTTCGTGAATTTAACATTTCCAATTACCAATTGATGATGAACTTGATTGATGTCTGTCTTGAAAAGCAGGATATCAATGAAATTTTAGAAATGCCTGACGTCAAAGAACGGGTGGATTTATTCCGTTCCCATATCATTAAGTTTAAAGAACAAATTGAAAGATGTTCTACTGTTTATTCCCATGTCATTGTTTTGGATTTACGCAAAGAAGAAACTATCTGGGCAGGCAACAGATTTATGATCTATGCTCTCTTCCCGCAAGTTTCTGTATCCATTCACGTTCTGTGGGGAAAAAACAAACAAAACACCGTTCTGGCAGTTGGAAAATCCATTTTCAACAAAACCAGTAAAACCAAAATTGGTGAATTGATGTTGGAATATGGCGGCGGCGGGCATGAATCTGCAGGAACCTGCCAAATCAGCAACCTGAAAGCCAATGAAGTCTTGGACGAGATCGTCGATAAGATTAATGCAAACGGCTAACTGCCCTTGAACTCTCCGAAGGCTCATGCGTATATAAATCATGAGCAAACCGCCAATCATTCTCTGGTTTCGTCAGGATTTACGCCTCAGCGATAACCCAGCCCTGCATGCCGCTCATGCAGCAGGTCATCCAATTATTCCGCTTTATATTCTGGATGATGAAAATGCGAAAGAATGGAAAATGGGCGCCGCTTCACGCGTATGGCTGCATCATGCCCTCACCGCCCTCAATAAAGATTTATCTGAACATCTTGTTATACAAAAAGGTGATGCGGCAAAAATAATCCCTGACCTTATCAAAAAAACAAATGCTTCTGGTGTTTATTGGAATAGATGTTATGAACCCTGGCGCATTGCCCGCGATAAAAAAATCAAGACTGATTTAGAAGATCAAAATATTGATGTTCAAAGTTTTAATGGTTCTCTTTTATGGGAGCCTTGGACCATCAAAAATCAATCGGGGCAACCTTATAAAGTTTTTACTCCTTACTATCGCAAAGGGTGTTTACAGGCATCGCCGCCGCGAGAGCCGCTGCCCCGTCCTCCACGCCTGAACTATGGCAACAATACGAATTTAAGCATTTCCCTTAATGATCTTAATTTGCTTCCTGTTAAAGAACGCAAGTGGGATGAAACGCTTGTACAACACTGGAACATTAGCGAAAACGGTGCTCAAAAACGCCTTTCCGACTTTCTCAATGATGGTCTTCAAAACTATAAGAAAGGGCGTGATCACCCTGCGGATGAAAATACCTCCCGCCTTTCCCCTTATCTTCATTTTGGGCAACTCTCTCCCAATCAGGCATGGTATGCCGCACAAGAACGCGGCACAGCCGAAGGATGGGAAAGTGATCGGGATCATTTTTTGAGCGAACTGGGGTGGCGTGAATTTTCTTACTCTCTGCTTTACCATTTTCCAAAGATGACATGGGAAAATTTGCAACCACGTTTTAACGACTTCCCCTGGAAAACCAAAAAAACTTCCGACTTGGAAAAATGGCATAAGGGCCTAACAGGCTACCCGATTGTCGATGCAGGAATGCGACAGCTCTGGGAAACAGGATACATGCATAACCGCGTTCGCATGATTGTCGGCTCCTTCCTTGTCAAAAACATGCTGACCCACTGGCATTTGGGCGAAGAGTGGTTTTGGGACTGCCTTGTTGATGCGGATCTGGCCAGTAATGCTGCCTCATGGCAATGGATTGCAGGGTGTGGCGCGGATGCCGCTCCCTATTTCCGCATTTTCAATCCCATCACCCAAAGCCAGAAATTTGACGAAAAGGGGGAGTATATCCGCCGTTTTGTTCCTGAACTGAAAGACATGCCAGATAAAGATATTCACGCTCCCTGGGAAGCCTCTGACGCGGTTTTAAAGCAGGCGGGTGTAGAACTCGGTAAAACCTACCCCAAACCAATGATGGATCATGGCAGCGCCCGTAACCGCGCTCTAGATGCTTTTAAATCGACAAAAACAGAAGATACGGCATAATAACAGCATGACTCACCCCGTCCCCATCTACCCCAAAGCCCTCAAAAAAGGCGATACCATCGGCGTCCTCTCAACCTCTTGTTGGGTGCCTGAAGAAGATGTTCTAAAAGCCAAAGCTTTTATGGAAGGCCAAGGATATAACGTTAAGATTCATGACCAGTGCTATCATCGCCTGAATCAGTCTGCAGGCACCGCTGAAGAAAAAGCAAAAGCCCTCAACGACCTTTTTGCCGATTCGGATATCAAAGCAATTTTTGGAAGCCGCGGCGGCAACCGTGCCTGCACCATGCTCGATAAAATCGACTTTGACCTCATAAGAAAAAATCCAAAAATTTTGATTGGTTACAGTGATTTAACAATATTACTTAATGCAATTTATCAAAAAACAGGACTTGTCGGATTTCATGGCCCGCTGTTTAGGGAGCTCCCCAACCATCAAGACTACAAGCAAATGATAGAGATGTTGTCATGCCAGAGCGATTCTCTAGACCTGTCCGAGAGCACCATATTGAGCGATGGGGAGGCTCAAGGCCCGCTTATTGGCGGAAATATGAGCGTTTTTCAAGGGCTTATAGGAACGCCTTACATGCCCAACATGACGGGAGCCATCCTGCTTTTAGAAGATGTCGGTGACCATTTAAGCCGTTATGACCGCATGCTCTGTCATTTAAAAAATACAGGTATTTTAAGCCAAATCTCCGCCCTTATCATCGGCAGTTTTAGCGAAGTTCAAGATAGCGAAAAAAATCCTTTCGGCTTCACGCTCGAAGAAATTATTCGTGAACATACTCAAGGACTTAACATCCCCATTCTAATGAACGCCCCCTTTGGTCATGACGGGAAACTTTGTACCCTGCCCGTCGGCGCAAATGCCATCTTGAAAAAAGGCAAACTTTCCTTTAAATCGCTCGCATGACTTTTGTTGTAACTGATGTTTGTATCATGTGTAAGTACACCGACTGTGTCGAGGTATGCCCCGTGGACTGCTTCTACGAGGGCGAGAACATGTTGGTTATTCACCCCGACGAATGCATTGATTGCGGGGTCTGCGAGCCCGAATGCCCGATTGAAGCCATTATCCCTGATACCGAGCCTGAAGCCGAAAAATGGATTGAGCTGAACAGAGAGTATTCTGAAAAATGGCCTGTTATCACAAAAATTAAACCCGCCCTTCCCGAAGCGGAAGAATACAAAACTGTTAAAAACAAGCTAGAACAATACTTTAGCGAAAAACCTGGAGATGGCGATTGAAGCTCGTTTCCGCCCTGAAAACGAAATTTTTGTTGCATTTTAACGATTTCTTAAGTATACTCCCCTGCATGGCTTAACGATAAGCGGTTGAAAAGCGGGTTTCCCTCAATGCAGGCAGGGACGAGAAAACCACGCACAGTCAAAAGACAACTCACCCTTCGTTTCCATTAAAAATCGACTGGCCGTAAAACGGTAAAAGCTTGGCCTTTACCGCGTGGTTTAGTCGACTAAAAAAGTATAAAAATAACTATTTGAACACGGAAAGGCACTAAATTAATGGCTGATAATGATAATTTCGCAAAAGGTGACTATGTAGTATATCCTGCTCACGGTGTGGGTATGATTGAGGGTATTGAGACCCAAACGATTTCTGGTATGGAAATCAAGCTATATGCCATTAGCTTTGAAAAAGAGCGTATGCGCCTTAAAATCCCGATGATGAAAGCAAAAGAAGCTGGCCTGCGTAAGCTTTGCACAACATCACGTCTGAAAGATGCCCTTAAAACTCTGAAAGGCAAAGCGCGTATTCGCCGTACAATGTGGAGCCGCCGCGCCCAGGAATATGAAACAAAAATCAATTCTGGTGACCCTATGATGATCGCCGAAGTGCTTCGTGACCTAAAGCGTAGCAATGATGATACGGAGCAATCCTATTCTGAGCGTCAAATTTACCAATCCGCGCTTGAACGTTTAGCGCGCGAAGTTGCGGCTGTTGAAAAAACAACAGAAGAAAAAGCAACGATGCGTCTAGAAAAAATCATGGGTACAGAAGGCAACGCCAAAAGCATGCCTGCCAATGATGTTCGTAAAGCGGCTTAAAAGTTAACAAAATCTACAGAAAAGTTGGAAAACGAGCCACCAAGGCTAGTTTTTTTTATTTCCTTCTCCCTCTTCCGATTAAGAGAAAGGGCTAAAAAACACCTAATTCACCAACAAACCCCTGTTATCATTGGCAAATCATGATATAATTTAATGATTCTGGGAATTCTCCCACCTGCTCCAACATACTTCATGAATAGGTCTTTTCGTCACAGATGTGCCAAAAAACCAGAAACGATAAATTTTCAAATTTAAAACGCCCGAATAAAATATGGGCGGTGTCTTCCATCCACGGTGATCTAGATCGCCTCATCCAACTTCACGATGCGATATTTGAACGTTTTGCTCCTGGGGATCGTCTTGTTTATCTGGGAAATTACACAGGGTATGGATCACAATCACGCGAAACAATCGACGAGCTTTTAGTATTTCGCCGCCTTCTCCTCGCTCAACCTGGCATGAAACCCAGTGATATTGTTTATCTTCGCGGCGCGCAGGAAGAATTGTGGTATAAACTCACTCAACTGCACTTTGCACCAAAACCCGTTGATACCCTTTTATGGATGATGGCAAGCGGTATGAGCAACACCATGCAAAGTTACGGCATCTGTGCCCATGATGGCATTATGGCGGCACGGGAAGGCACTGTGTCTTTGACCCGTTGGACCAACAAAGTGCGCGAAACATTGCGACAAAATGCAGGTCACGATTGTTTCATGACCCATAGCAAGCGCGCCGCCTATACAGAATATGATAACCGCACCCCTATCCTGTTCGTCAATGCAGGGTTAGACCCCGCACGCACCCTTGAGCAACAAGATGATAATCTCTGGTGGGCGGGGGAAACCTTTTCCGATATGACTGAAAGCTATGCGCCCTTTGAAAAAGTTATCCGTGGCTTTGACCCGAGACACGAAGGCGTCCATATTAATTGTGTTACCGCAACGCTTGATGGTGGTTGCGGTTTTGGCGGTTCTCTGGTCGCCGCCAGCATGTCTGCCGAAGGTGAAATTCAGGAATTGATGGAAGTTTAAATTGACATAAACATAAATATAGTTTTATGTCTTTACCATGTTTGATAAAGATTCAGTTTTTACAGGCCGTTTCTCTCTGGTTCCCAAAAGCGACCTCTCCCCCAATGGGCGGCTCTTATCTATTTGGAACAATGCCCAAGGCGGGACATTTTATATGGATATATGTGATCTGACACACTTTGCCGAAAGCCATAGAAAAAAAGGAAATGAAGAGCAAACCGCTTTCTTTTCTGACATTATACAAAAGCTGCAAGCTGAGAAAAAACGTTTAGACGGCCCGCGATTCCCGTTTAATTAATCCACGACAATCTTATACGGCTGTCCTGCAATGACCTGTGCATTCGCACTCATTCCATTCAGCACTAAAAAATTCTCCGTTTTATTTCCGTCAACATCCATCTTCGCGGCCATGCTTGCCACCGTTGCACTTGCAGGCGCCTGAAGAACATATAATTTTTTCGGTTGAATAGAACGCTTCTCCGTATCACTCAAGCGGCGAAAACTGTAAGTGGTTTTTTTCAACTCATCCACAAACGCGCCGCTCACATTTTTAGGAATGGCCATAGAGAAACGATAAAATTCTCCAGGTTTCCATTCGATCGCAACAAGACGCACCGTCACAGCCCGCCCCTGAACATTGCCAGAGAAAGACCCCGTTGCTGCCCGAAACCCATTGATTGTAATGGCTTCTGAATTACTTGTATTTTCATTCCGCAGCCATGTTTGATTAAGATAGGTTAGAGGATCTGGAGCATTCGCCTTCGCCGTATCAAACAAAATAACCGTGCCGTTTGAATGATTGATCGCCACCTGCGTCGTTCCATTTGTGATCTTTGATCCATTAGGAACAGTGAAGGCGAAACCAAGACTCGTATGATAGAATGAATTGCCACGGGCAAATCCTTGATCCGCGCTATCACCAAAAGTCATTCCGTTAATAATAGATAAATAAGCCGCGCGATTTTCTGTGTTATTCGCAGAATATTTTGCAGCTTCTGCCCGCGCATGTTGAACACGTTCTGCCGTTAACGGGTGAGAAGAGAAGTAACTGAAACCCGTTCCATTTTTCCCTGCTTCTTTAGCCTCCAATTTTGACTGCGCATCCAGACTTCTCAAAAACTCTGACATGGCAAGCGGGTTATACCCTGCCCGTGAAACATAACGCACCCCGAGTTCATCAGACTGATTTTCTTGCCCACGGGAGTAAGAAGAAATGTAAAGGTTAGAGCCTAAATTTGCCGCCTGCGCTACGCCAGAACTTCCTGTCGCCGCGCCAAGAACAGCCGCCCCTAAACCAACCAATGTTCCATGAGACATCCGTTCAGCAGCATGGCGTGCTGTCACATGCCCTATTTCATGGCCAATCACCGCGGCAAGTTCTGCCTCACTATTTGCCAAAGTCATCAAGCCACGAGAGATGTAAATATACCCCCCTGGTAAAGCAAAAGCGTTCACCATCGGGCTATCAATCACATAAAATTTATATTGGATGTCTTTACGTTCCGTATTGGCCGCAACTTTTTGTCCGACGCGGTTAACATAGTCCGCAATAGGCCCTGTCATGAAATTACCGTAAGTGGCCTGCACTTTGGCATGTTCCTGTGCCCCTACTTGCGCTTCGCTTGACGTTGGCATCAACGCTGTAAATTGACGATCCCCCGTTGCAGGGTTTGTGCTGCAAGCGCCCACCATCAAAACACTCGCCACAAGGCTTGCCTTAATTGTTTGCTTGCTTATTTGGCTCAATTTCGTCAATTTTACTGTCATGCGGATACTTTCTTATTTCATTCTTTTTATTTTTCTATGCGGCCCCGTTTACGCTCAAGAGAATAAACAAGACAACAAATCAGACACTCTATCAGTTCCCAAAGGTCAATTTGATGACCTTAAATTTACAGGTTCAGGCCGCGTTGACAAGATCATTGATGGTCTAACAATTTTGTTAAAAGATAAAACCATTCTGCGTCTTGCTTCCCTCGACATTCCAGATTTTAATATCTGGGAACATGCCATATATTCCGAAGAGGCCCTGAAATTACTTCAGAAAACCTTACCTGAAGGAACTGAGATCATGATTTATCAAACCCGTATGGCAAAAAAAGGGCGATTAAACCGCATGAATCATGAATTGGGTCACATTGTTACCAAAAAGGATGATGTTTGGATTCAGGGGTTGCTCCTCAGTCATGGTTTGGCCCGCGTCTACACGGCCTCTAACGCCCCTGAAATGGTTGACCAGATGTTTAAAATAGAGCAAATGGCGCGGCAGGGAGAAAAGGGAATGTGGGGCGCTGAAAGTGAATTTCCCCTTCTCGCTCCTGACACGGCCTCCCAAGCCATCGGAAATCTGGCCATCGTCGAAGGCACTATTCGTAAAACCGCAACGGTGCGCAACAATATCTATCTGAATTTTGGAGATGACTGGAAAACAGATTTTACCGTGATGCTTTCCCCCGAAGTCAGAAAGAAATTATCACATAGAAACATCAACGCTCTTGATATGACAAACAAATCTGTTCGTGTGCGCGGTTTTATCCGTGAGTATAATGGCCCCCTCATTGAACTGGAGGCGCCAGAACATTTAGAATATCCGCTCTTGCCTCCCACGGATGAAAAGCCTATTTTAGAGGCCAATCCTTAACAGGTTAACGTTTATACAGATGAAGCCGTGACTCAAAAGCGTACGAAAGAACAAACTGTCCGTAAAACCCCGCTGCTCGATTTATTTCCTGAAATCAAACCTTATTCAAGCGGTTATATGGCCGTTGATAAACCGCATGAAATCTATTGGGAACAATCAGGTAATCCTGATGGCGTGCCTGTTCTTTATCTACACGGGGGGCCTGGCGCAGGATGTTCTGCCAACGCCAATCGTTTTTTTGATCCTGACTTTTACCGCATTATATTGTTTGATCAACGTGGCTCAGGGCGTTCAACCCCTCCCGCCTGTCTGGAAAATAATACAACCAATGATTTGATTGGCGATATTGAACAGTTACGCGGCCACCTTAAAATTGATCAATGGCATGTCTTTGGCGGATCATGGGGATCAACACTAGCCCTATCATACGCCGCTGAAAAACCCGCCAAAGTTTTAAGTATGGTTTTACGAGGTATCTTTTTGCTTGAACAACAGGGTGTTGATTGGCTGCTCTATCATAACAAAAATGTTTTTCCTGAAGCGTGGGAACAATTTGTTAGCATCATCCCAGAAGACCGCCACAATGATCTATTAGAAGCGTATTACGAACGTTTAACAAGCTCTGACAAAAAAATTCAGATGGAAGCCGCGATCAATTGGAGCCTTTATGAAAGTGCGTGCGCCTCTCTTATTCCAAACTATGAAATTGTCACAACCGAAGAACAGCGCGCGCAAGCGCTCAATATTTCTTCTATTGAATGTCATTACTTTCGCAACAATATGATCCCTGAAAGCGAAAGCCTGCTAAAAAAGATAGATAAATTTCGCCATATCCCATCAACGATTATTCATGGGCGGTACGATATGGTTTGCCCTATTCTATCTGCCCATCGTCTGCATAATGCCTGGCCAGAGGCAGATTTTATTATTGTTCCAGATGCAGGACACTCCGCCAATGAACCCGCCATTCGCTCTCGTCTGATTGAAGCAACTGAAAACATGAAAACCATCTAGATAGGATTGATAATGAACTATAAAACACTTCGTGATTTTGATTTAAAAGGGAAAACTATTCTTTTGCGTGCAGATCTGAATGTGCCTGTACAAGATGGCAATGTTACAGACTTCACCCGCATTGACCGTTTAAAACCAACTATTGATCATCTCAAAAATCAGGCAAAAAAAATTATTATTCTGTCTCATTATGGTCGCCCGAAAGGTAAGGTTGATCCCGAATATTCCCTAGAGTTTCTAACACCCGTGCTCGAGCAAAGATGGGAAGCAAAAATTGGATTTGGCTCAGGCACACAGGAACAAATTTCTCTACTTGAAAATGTTCGCTTCAATGCAGGCGAAGAAGAAAATGACAAAGCCTACGCCAAAGAACTCGCAAGCCTCGGCGATCTTTTTGTCAATGATGCGTTTTCCGCCGCACACCGCGCCCATGCCTCTACGGAAGGAATTACACACTATCTGCCGAGCTGTGCCGGATTGTTGATGGAGGCAGAAATCAACGCCCTCACACAGGCTTTAGAAGCGCCAACAAAACCCGTCATGGCTGTTGTTGGAGGAGCAAAAGTCTCCACAAAACTAAGCGTTCTGAACAATATGGTACAAAAGGTCGATTATTTGATCTTAGGCGGCGGTATGGCCAATACATTCCTTCACGCGCAAGGACATGCCATTGGGCAGTCCCTTTGTGAAAAAGATATGGCCGATGAAGCCAAACATATCATGGACAGCGCACAAAAAGCAGGATGTAACATTATTCTCCCTGTTGATCAGGTTGTCGTGCGTGAATTCAAAGAAAATGCACCGCACGAAATCATTTCTGTAGGCCACATTACTGATGATCAAGAATCTATGGATATTGGTCCCGCCTCTATCCAAGAGATAGAAAAATTGTTGGAAGGTTGCAAAACGGTTCTATGGAATGGACCAATGGGGGTTTTTGAAATGAAACCTTTTGACAATGGGACAAACAAAGTCGCGCAAAAAGTTGCCGAATTAACAAAATCAAAAAAACTGATGAGCGTGGCGGGCGGTGGTGATACCGTCTCTGCATTAGACAACGCGGGCGTTGTTGATGATTTTAGCTACATCTCAACAGCAGGCGGTGCCTTCTTGGAATGGATTGAAGGCAAGGAATTACCAGGGGTCAGCGCCCTAAAACAAGCCGCATCAAAAGCTGCATAATTAATGTCTGGATTGATTTAAAATTTCGCGCGCATCTGATGTTTTTATCTTATCGTAATAAGATAAAGCTTTTCTCAAGACGTCTTGAGTCACAATACGTCCACTTCGCAGGCGTGTCGTTAACAGATACATATTCACAAAATCATGTTTGCTCAAATGTTTTGCCTTACAAACGACGGCGAGCCCTTGACCTGATGTTTGTTGCAAAATCTCAACAACTGTTGCAACAGGTAACCCCACAAAAACGCAAAGCATGGCGATGAAGTCGTTCAATTGCCCACGACGAAGATTCTCAACCAAAACTTCTGCATTTAATCCGCCGCGGCGATATAATTCTTCAGCGAATAAAACCATCTGGTTTGTGGGCATAAAATCACCCTGCATAGAGGTACGAAAATCTTCAACAACGTCGCTGATTTTTTGCTCTGCTATGGCTGCATTTTTAAGATCAAAATTATGGGTGATATATTGTTTCAAATCATCGGCAACAAAATTATATAATTTCATTGCCAGTTCTTCTGTCACTTCTGGACGAGCCACAAATAATTTTGCCATGCGGTGTGATACCTTTGATATTTCGGTAAAGGATTCAATGGCCTTTTCCGTCAAAGTAATATTTCTATTTTCTGTAAGATGAATGGCCGTACTCATATCTTTGGTATCAACAAGCACATCAATTAATTGATTGGATATGCAAGGACGCATTGCAATGGAGCGCCAATATTCTGGCCCCTTTGCCTTTACAATATAAATAAGGTCCATGTCATGAAGCACACGGCTTCGACGTAAAACAGGATCGGCGACCGTAATTTCATCATTCGCCAAATGAACAATCATACGAAGCGGAACATTATCCATGACAGATAAACGCTCCGCCACCGCACGGCGAAGGTTAATTTCTGCCTGAGCAATAAGGGTCATAAGAACATCCGTGATAAGCTCATGTTCTGCTACAGAAAGCTCAATATTGAGCAAATCACTCATAATCGAGGCAAGCTCGGTTCTGGCCTCTGGTGTTGGATCTTTGGCCAATTGATACATTTTGTGGCTATCATGTAGTTGCACAAGCAACGGTGCGGCCTTTGTCGAACTGTCTAACAGTCTCATTTTCTTAAGTTGTAGACCCTTTGTCATTGTATGTAGCCCCTATTTCTTGCTTACATACTATTTTATAACTTTTTTAATGCTTATGTAAAATTTGCTTCTTTGAGCGTTTTTAGCATTTATTGTTATTATTATGAAGGTCTACTCTCCTCCCATGCTTCCTTATTACAGAAAAAAGGTTTAAGAATAGTTAACATATTAAAAAAGTTCCTCTTTTCTGTCCTTACAAAATCTTAAGTTTTTGTTGTTATACTGTCTGATAAGCCTGAAAAAGCTTAGTTTCTCTAGATTTCTTAAAATGGCAAGGGTACAACATGGTCAGTTCAATAAATGGTGGGTTTCCACAGCAAATTCCTGGGGCAACCAGTTTTAGACCCCAAGACACATCACAACCAAAACCTTTAGATACTTTTGAACAAAACGCCTCTGGTCGCTCAACCAATGCGGCAACACAGACACAAACCGCCTCTGGAAAAACTGAAGAAATAACGACAAAAACTTATTTGTCACGGGATAATACGCGGCCCAATCCAAACGACCCGTTCGCCAGCAATAATGCCCGCGGCACACAATTGGATATTACCGTATAGTTTAAAATTAATTGGGGCCGTAGCGTGCCTGCACGCCTGAGGCAAGACAAACAAGTTACTGAAACGCAACTTCGTTAAAAGAGCGCAACTTGCGAGAATGAAGTTTATCTGTCCCGATCTCACGTAAAATCTCCATCGCCCGCAAACCAATTAATAAGTGCTGATTGACGCGCTGACGATAAAAACTATCAGCCATTCCTGGTAATTTTAACTGCCCATGAAGTGGCTTATCAGACACACATAATAAGGTGCCATAAGGAACACGAAAGCGAAAACCGTTAGCCGCCACCGTTCCAGATTCCATATCAAGTGCAATCGCGCGGCTTTGTGAAAATCTTTGATTTTGACGCACGGACGGACGCAGTTCCCAATTTCGGTCGTCAACTGTTGCCACCGTTCCTGTGCGCATCACCTTCTTGATATCAAACCCTTCGTTACTGGTAATTTCGCCAACGGCCTTTTCCAACGCTACTTGAATTTCTGAAAGGGCAGGAATGGGAATGCTTGGATGTAAGTCACGGTAAAGCACATTATCTTCGCGTAAATAACCATGCGCTAGAACATAATCACCAAGCTCTTGCGAATTTCGTAAGCCCGCACAATGTCCTAACATCAACCACGCATGAGGGCGTAAGACAGAGACATGGTCCGTAATGGTTTTCGCATTGGACGGCCCCACACCAATATTAATCATTGTAATGCCTGAACCATCTTTACGTTTCAGGTGATAGGCTGGCATTTGGGGAAGACGCCGCCCATCTTCAGGATGTACAAAAGCTGTATAGCCATTTTTACCAATACTCTCCTGTCCTATGCGCATAAACTCATCAATGTAAAATTGGTAGTTAGTAAAGATCACAAAATTCTGAAAATGCTCCGCCTTCGTTCCTGTATAATGCTTAAGACGCATCAAACTCAAATCTGTCCGCGCTGCAGGAAAAAGTGCCAAGGGACTGGATTGTCCCTCACTCACCAAATAAGTTGCATTGGCGATTTGATCATCCATTAAGTCAAGCTCGGGTTGATCAAAAAGACGCGGAAGGCTGTCCATCTGCTCCGTTGTCAAATCCCCTTC
Organism: Alphaproteobacteria bacterium; assembly: GCA_041397885.1. Lineage (GTDB taxonomy): Bacteria > Pseudomonadota > Alphaproteobacteria > Micavibrionales > Micavibrionaceae. The sequence continues at coordinate 220,976 of JAWKVV010000001.1, forward strand.
CAAATGAAAATCCTCACCCAGCGCAAAATGAATAGGCATTGGTAAATCACTCACACCAATTTCAAGTTCCACCCCTTTATGATTTCGCAAAAGATGCTCCATCATATTTTTGTAGTAATAATGAAAAATATTAGGCCGCGTTAATGTGGTATCATAAGTTCCCGCCTTGGAAACAAAACCATAAGAATGACGCGTAGCCGAAGGATGTTTATTGATTTGAGAATCTGCAACTTCAATTCTCAAATATGGATAAAATCCACTGACTTTCTCTTTAAAAACCTTCCCCTTTGAAAATTCATCAAATTTTTCACGCAAAAAATCAATATGAACACGATAAATCTCTTCTATCGCGGCAACAGCCTTGTCAGCATCTTTAAACTTACAGGATTTAATTTTCTTGGGAGTCATAACCATGGGTTATTATCGCCCAAATTCATGAAAAAACAATGAATTAGATTAAAAAAGCACCTAAAATCAGGAAGATAACCCCATTAAAGCATTTGCAAAGTCTTTGGCGCTGAAAGGGCTTAAATCTTCGATTTTCTCACCCACACCCACAGCATGGATAGGAAGGCCAAATTCCTCGGCAAGCGACACAACCACCCCCCCCTTAGCAGAACCGTCAAGCTTCGTCACCACCAATCCCGTCACATCCACCACATCTTTAAAGTTTTGCACCTGAGAATGGGCATTTTGCCCTGTGGTAGAATCAAGCACGAGGATCACAGCATGCGGCGCACTTTCATCCTGCTTCTTAATCACGCGGATCATCTTGGCAAGTTCTTCCATCAAGTTCGCCTTATTCTGCAAACGCCCTGCCGTATCAATCATCAAGACATCAACATTTTCCGCCTTTGCTTTTTCGTATGCTTCATACGCCACCGCGGCGCTATCCGCGCCAATCTCTTTTTTAATCAGCGGAACATGTGCACGCTTGGCCCAAACATCCAATTGTTCCACCGCCGCCGCGCGGAAGGTATCCCCTGCCGCTATCATCACAGATTTATGCTGCTTGACGTGATAATCATGGGCCATTTTACCAATCGTCGTGGTTTTTCCCGCGCCATTGACGCCGCACACCAACATCACAAAAGGTTTGGCCTGTGTCGCCGCAATATCAAGCGGTTTGGCCACAGGTTCTAAAATTCCCGCAATACTCTCGGCCAAAGCTTTATGCACTTCAAAATCGCGCACCTCTTTATCAAATCTATTTTCAGAAAAATCAGCAACTAACTTGGCGGCAGTCTTGAGGCCAATATCCGCCGTAATCAGAATTTCTTCTAACTCCTCCAGCGCGGTTTCATCCAATTTACGCTTGGTAAAAACATCTGTGATGCTTTGACCTAATTTATTAGAAGATTTAGATAACCCCTTGGTAAGTCTGGATAACCATCCGCCCTCATTTGTGTGATCGCTCAAATCTTCCGCTTCTTGGCTATCACCATTTGGGGTGTGCTCAGGTACGGGCATAGGTTCTAATTCGTCAATAATCTTCTCTTCGGATTTCCGCAAACGTGCTTTTGTTGCTTCATCCATTTCGGAATCATATTCTGTCGCAGGTTCTAAATCAGGATCATTCTTATGGTGAAGCAAGCGATCATCATGATGTTCCTTCTCTTGGGTACCTGCATTTTTCTGTTTACGCCAAAAAACCATAAGCTACAAAACCGTTCCTGTTAATGATTGCCCCTTTATACCATTAGTTTGAACATCCACCAAGCTTCCAACGATACATTCTTTATCAAGCTCGACCGCCGCAAAATGTTCGGTCCGCCCAATATTATTTTGCTCTACAATAACTTGGCGTTTTTGTTTCACGTGAAATTTCAAAAACTTTTCCACCTGTTTATCCCCCAAGTTACGCAAGGCCGCCGCCCGCTCTTTCCGCACAGGGTGCGGCACTTGGTCAGGAATTTTGGCTGCAGGCGTTCCTGGCCGCTCGCTATAGGGAAACACATGAAGGAACGTTAAATCGCATTCTTCGACGATATTCAGCGTGTTTTTAAACATTTCATCAGTTTCTGTCGGAAAACCAGCGATAATATCCGCCCCAAACACCATATCTGGTCGATATTCACGCGCTTTACGGCACATTTCAATGGCATCGGCACGTAAATGACGCCTTTTCATACGTTTGAGGATCATATCATCCCCCGCCTGCAAACTCATGTGAAGGTGCGGCATTAAACGCGGCTCTTCAGCAATAAGTTGCCATAAATCCTCATCAATCTCCACAGGGTCCAAAGAAGAAAGACGCAACCGCGGTAACTCAGGCACCAACGCCAAAACACGGCGGATCATCTGCCCTAACGCAGGCTTTCCTGGTAAATCGCTACCGTATGACGTGACATCCACGCCCGTCATCACAATTTCGTTATATCCACTTTCGACCAATTTTCGAACCTGATCGGCAATCTCACCAATCGGCACAGAACGGGAATTTCCCCGTCCGTAAGGAATAATGCAAAATGTACAGCGATGGTCACAGCCATTTTGCACCTGTATAAAAGCGCGTGCCTGTCCTTCAACACCGTCAATCAAATGGCCTGCAGTTTCTTTGACAGACATGATGTCATTCACTAAAACCCGCTCCGTTTCTTTAATACCCCAGGTTTCGGCCTTTAATTTCAGGTCGTTCCCAATGATCTGGTCGACTTCCTCCATCTGTGCATAAGTCTGTGGATCAATCTGTGCAGAACATCCTGTGACAATAATCTTTGCCTTTGGGTTTTCGCGCCGCGCACGGCGGATGGCTTGGCGTGCTTGACGCTCGGCCTCTTTCGTCACCGCACAGGTATTAAAGATAATCGCGTCCTCCAACCCTGCATTTTTGGCATGAGTGCGCATCACTTCGCTCTCATAGGTATTGAGGCGACAGCCAAAAGTCACAAGCTGTGGCTCTGAATTCTTGCTCATAACCTAGGGTTTACAAGGGTTTTAGAAGAAGGTCAATTTTAATTAAACAACATTTCTTGCCATAACTAAAATTTATGGTAAAAGAAATAATGAAACAAGAATATAACATAGCAAACCGCAATGGTTTAAGCATGAACGTGGTTACAGACATTGTTAAAAAACCAAAGGGAACAGCAATCATTCACCATGGGTATGTTGGCAATATGAGTAGCCCAACAATACAACTCATGCGTAGAACATTTAATGATCTTGGATTTACTACGATTACACCAAACACAACGCATAATTACAACGACAGCGATGGTGACTACCAAAAAATGACTCTCCGCGGGCATTGCGAAGATTTAGTGGATTGCGTTCTTAATACGTTAGATTCAAAAAATTATACTGGCCCTCTTGTTCTTGCAGGGCACAGCGCAGGTGGATATAGCGCTATCGTCGCTTCAAGTGAATTAGAAGGTAAATATAAACCAGCTCTAACAATTGCTTCCGCCCCTCTCATTTCAGGAGAACGTTATATGCAGGGTTGGAAAGAGGTTATCAAAGCGCAAAATATTTCACCTGATAAATTTATAAAGCACTGGGAAAACAAGGGTTTTATAGAATGTGGCAGTGACTCTGGCCCCGACACTCTTGAACTTCACTGGTCTGTCATGATGGATTGGTGTCAGCATGACCTTATAAAAGATGAGATAACACCTAACAATCCTACTGTTTTAATCGGTGGTGAGATCGACCCCTTTATTAGACAACAAGATGTGATTGACTATTTTGAAATGTCCAGAATAAAGGAAGTTTCGTTTATTGAGGATGCAGATCATTGTTATACAGGACAGGAAAAGGCATTTGAAGAACACCTGAGAGAAACTATCAATTCTTACTTTCCTAAACCTGGATTTCTCCATCAAACACATAAGCCACAGGCCCTGTCATAGACACAGGGGCGTCATCATGCGGCCAATCAATAATAAGATCCCCACCGTCGAGCGTTACCCTTACCTTCCGCCCCGTCAATCCACGACGAATAGCCGCCACAGCACTGGCGCAAGCTCCTGACCCACAAGCCTCGGTAATACCGACACCCCGCTCCCACACGCGCATCCGCAGATGATCGGGCGCAAGAACCTCCACAAACTCAACATTGGTTTTGTTCGGAAACAAGGGATCAACTTCTATCGTTTGTCCCACTTTTTCCACTTGGTTATCCCCCCACTTATCCATAATGTTATCTACAAAGAAGATACAGTGAGGATTGCCCATACTCACGGCAACAGGATCGCCCTCTAAAGGTAAATGAAGCGTATCATTCTCTTTCGATAACGGAATATCTTGCCAACCGAGTTGAGGTTTACCCATCTCGACCCTGATTTGACCATCCTGCTCCCGAAAACAATTAAGCCCCCCATACAATGTTTCCACGACAACATTGTCGGTTTTGGCCTCTGTCATGAGAATATCAGCAATGCAGCGCGTTGCATTGCCACAGGCCTCAATTTCCGAACCATCCGCGTTGATCAGGTGAGCAAAAGTAGTTTCCGTCCAATTTTTTGAATATTTCAGTAGAACCACAAGATCACACCCTACCCCGCGTTTACGGTCAGCAATAAAGCGCACCTGATCGGGCGTTAGGGTCAAACCATTCTCTCGCCCGTCAATAATGACGAAATCATTGCCCAATCCATGCATTTTCTTAAAATTTATGCTCATAAACACTTGCATATCACAGGCTTACGGGTTAAAACAGCCGCAAATTTATCGGCATTTATGGTTTTTGCCGTGTCTAGCGATACCCCTCAGTCGGCGAAGTTACGCTCACTGAGGTTGTTTTGTTATTTAATAAACTATCATCCTGAGGCCTTTAGGCTGAAGGATCTCATAGCCCAAAAGCACGAGATTCTTCGCTACACTCAGAATGACAACAGAAAGAAAAAAATGTTTGACTCTTTGTCTGACAAACTCGGTGGAATATTCGACAAACTTCGCGGGAAAGGCTCCTTAAGCGAGGATGATGTCAATGCGGCCGCCCGCGAAATCCGCGTGGCCTTGCTTGAAGCTGATGTCGCTTTGCCTGTTGTCAAAGAATTCATTGAAATCATCAAATCCCGCGCGATTGGCGCCGAGGTCGTAAAATCCGTAACTCCCGCGCAACAGGTTGTTAAAATTGTCCATGACGCCATGGTCGAAATGTTGGGCGGGCAGGATGTTGAAGAGCTAAATATCAACGCGAGCGCGCCCGCCGCCTTTTTGATGGTCGGTCTGCAAGGGTCTGGTAAGACCACCTCCACAGCCAAAATCTCAAAATTCTTAAGTGATAAGCACAAGAAAAAGATTTTAATGGCATCACTGGATACCCAGCGCCCTGCCGCCCAAGACCAATTGGCCGTTTTAGGACAGCAGACAGGAATAGACACCCTAGAGATTATCAAAGGCCAAAGCCCGATTGAAATCACACAGCGCGCAATGAAAGAAGCCCGCCTTGGCGGTTATGATATCGTTATGCTCGATACCGCAGGCCGCCTGTCGATTGACAAAGAACTAATGGATGAAGTGGCCGCGATTTCTAAACTCGCCACCCCGTCCGAAACCCTTCTGGTTGTTGATGCCATGACAGGACAAGACGCCGTCAATGTGGCCAAAGAATTTGATGAAAAGGTCGGCATTACAGGCATTATGATGACCCGTATTGATGGGGATGCACGCGGCGGCGCGGCCATGTCGATGCGCGGCATTACGGGCAAGCCCATTAAGTTGATGGGAACAGGAGAGCAATGGGACAAAATTGAACCATTTTATCCTGAACGTATCGCGGGCCGTATCCTCGGCATGGGCGATGTTGTTTCCTTGGTTGAAAAAGCAACCGAAACTATCGAGGCCGAAGACGCCCAAAAAATGGCTGAGAAATTTAAAAAAGGCCAGTTTGACTTTAATGATCTTCTCTCCCAAATGCGGCAAATGACAAAAATGGGCGGCGCAGGCGCGCTCCTAAAAATGCTTCCAGGTCTGGGGAAAATGGCGGCTCAGCTCGAAAATAATGACCTTGCCGATAGCGTTTTGAAAAAACATGAAGCGATTATTCTTTCCATGACCAAAGCAGAACGGGCGAAGCCATCATTGATGAATGCCTCCCGCAAAAAACGCATTGCCGCGGGTTCTGGCTCAACCGTTCAAGATATTAATAAGCTGTGTAAACAGCAACAACAGATGGAAACCATGATGAAGCGCATCAAGAAAATGGGCATGGGCGGCATGATGAAACAGATGAAATCCCTGATGGGCGGCAAAGGTGATGAATTGGAACTCATGGCACAATCGATGGATCCTGATGCCCTTGCGGCGGATATGGTAAGCGACGGCCCGTTGGGTAAAAACCCGTTTGAGGATGTGCCCAATATGCCTTCTGCGCTCCCTGGTCTGGGGGGTGGAATGCCTGGCCTTGCAGGACTTCGCGGTATGGGCGGCATGCCTGGCATGCCCACCCGCGGCGGCACAAAGAAAAACCGTAAACCTAAAGTAAAAAGAACAAAACGAAAGTAATTTTAATTTTTTAACTCATTCAACATTTCAAATTAAAAGGAGAAAGAAAATGGCACTAGCAATGAGACTATCAAGAGGCGGACGTAAAGCCCGTCCATTCTACCGTATCGTTGTGGCAGACAAACGTTTTGCCCGTGACGGACGTTATATCGAGCGTTTGGGAACTTACAATCCCCTCCTCGCAAAAGATGATGCAAACCGCGTCACTTTGAACGAAGAGCGTATCAAACACTGGCTGGCTGAAGGCGCAGAGCCATCATACCGTGTGGCTGTATTCTTGGGTAAAGCAGGAATTGCTCCAATGCCTGCACAACCAAACAACCCGCAAAAAGCACAGCCATCCGAAAAAACCAAGATGCGTATTGCTGAAAAAGAAGAAAAACGTAAAGCCGCTGCGGAAGCTGCCAAAGCTGCAGAAGATGAAGCCAAAGCCGCTGCCGAGGCCGCTGCTGCTGCCCCTGCGGAAGAAGCACCAACCGAAGAAGCCAAAGCTGAAGACGCTCCTGCTGCAGATGCCCCTGCGGAAGAAGCAAAGGCTGAATAAGCTTTCTGCATAAAGAATGAAAGGCGAGCCCCATCATAACCGTATCTGCATTGCTAAAATAGCAAGCGCCCACGGCGTTAAGGGGCTCGTCAAACTTCATGTGTTTGTTGAAAATCTTGATCTTGTAAAGGGTGATCTTTTTACAAGCGAGAACGACAACAAAACCCTGCATGTCACTTTAAAAAATGCGACAGCCAAACACTGGCTTGCAGAGATTGAAGGGGTAACAGACCGTAATCAGTCAGAACTTTTGCGCGGGACGAACCTTTATATAAATAAATCAGACCTGCCCACCCTTGAAGAAGATGAATTTTATTTCTCTGATCTTGTTGGATTGCCCGTCATTGACGAAAACGGCACCGAAGTCGGTAAAATCATTGGATCAGATAATTTTGGCGCAGGCGACCTTCTTGAAATTCAACCGCCAGGTCAAGAGAGTTTCTACTTGCCCGTGACTGATAAAACGGTTATGCAAATAAATGAAGAGAATGTTTTGGTTCACATTCCTGAAGGGTTAATGGAATGACCAACAGTAAACTCATTCAAATTGCCCGCTTTTTTGACTCCACGCAGGCACATATCGCTCGTGGTATTCTTGAAACACACGATATTCCCTGCTTTTTGTTTGATGAAAACCATACGAGTACAGCATGGCACCTCAATATTGCTCTTGGTGGCACACGCCTTATGATTTTAAGCGAAGATTATGATCGAGCATTAGGAATTATTAAAGATACCATTGAAATTGAAAAAAAATATTATCAAAATAGGAAAGCGCCTATCATCAGAAAACCTTATTTAAAAACTTTCATAGGAACCATAATGGGTTTTCTTGCAGGCGCACCCTCGATAAGACCAAAGAAAAAACATGATAAATTTCAACCTCCTCACCCTCTTCCCTGACATGTTTCCAGGTATGCTCGGCCAATCTCTGGCAGGCAAAGCGTTGGAACGTGGGGATTGGTCGTTTAATGCCATCAACATCCGCGATTTTGCAACCGACAACCACAAAACGGTGGATGATACACCTTATGGCGGCGGCGCAGGGATGGTCATGCGCGCCGATGTGATTGAAGCCGCCTTATTGTCGATTAAAAAACCGAGCCGCAAGATATATCTCTCCCCTCGCGGAAAAGTTTTTAATCAGGCTATGGCTAAAGAACTTTCACAAGAAGAAAACATCACACTTCTCTGCGGCCGTTATGAAGGCGTCGACCAACGTGTGCTCGACGCGCATGAGTTTGAAGAAATTTCGATTGGGGATTACGTGCTTTCGGGCGGAGAGCCAGCGGCAATGATCCTCATGGATACCTGTATTCGCCTTCTGCCTGGCGTCATGGGCAATGATGATACGGCAGATAACGAAAGTTTTGGCGCCAATACGGGTGGACTGCTTGAATACCCGCACTATACAAGGCCATCCGAATGGACAGATGCAAACGGTATTACACACCAAGTCCCCGAAGTCTTAAAAAACGGCAATCACGCCATGATTAAAGAATGGCAACGCGAAGAGAGCCTAAAAATCACACAGGCTGTGCGGCCAGAGCTCTTGGAGTAGTCTCTCTCAACCGGCTCGGATGCGGTCTATAGATAGGATCAAAAACCATACCTGTTTCGGGCATTTTAAAAAAACCAACAAATTGGTCTCGCGAGAAAGTCAAAAAATCTTCAGGCCGCATAACTTTTAACCGATTAGACTCTCCCTCTATTTTTTGACGGGCATATACAGAGAAATTTAGCATCAAAGAGTGACTTAAGCCCCACTGCCCCCGTTTTTGAGAAATTTGCCCTCCCTCATTGAGCCGAATAACATGATATCCCTGATTCAGCCAGTTTTTGCTACCGTAGACAACAGCAATAACATGGTCTTTATGCGGGTCACAGGCGTGTAAATCAACCTCTCCCCATCCATCATAGATCAGATTATCTCTGATATTCTCCACACTATCATTTTTAAGGGCATTCCCCCTATTATGTTGAGCCAATCTCCCAGGCTCAACCCACCCCAAATGCCGCAAACCAAGCCCATGGGCATAGCAATTAAAGTCTTTTCTATCCCGTGCGGGGCCACTTTTCCTGAGAGACGGGGCACCATTAGGCACAACGGTTAAAAACCCCGTACCCGCTTCTAGGCCAAAGTGCTCCCCCATACGAAAAGTTTGAGCAGGAACGATAGCATTCATCGCAAAATCCTAAGCGGTTTATCCAAATATCAACAAATATGTTGCAATACCCCCTAGTTTCTGCCATAAACCGTGCAGTTTTTCTAGTTAAAACGAAAAAGGAAGCTGCCTTGGCACCATTTTGCCTTGATTATCGAGCTTCTAGCTTCTTATGTCTCTAGGGGCATAATGGTCGTAGACTGCGGCAGATTGATCTGCCCAAAGCTTAAATAAATGTATTAAAAATGAAGGATAAGAACATGAATACATTGCAAAAATTTGAAGCACGCCAAAACGAAAAACACTTGGCAGAAAAATCAATTCCTAAATTCTCCCCTGGCGACACAGTCAAAGTGAACGTGAAAATCCGTGAGGGTACACGTGAGCGTGTTCAGGCCTATGAAGGCGTTTGTATCGCCCGTTCAGGAGACAATGACGTGAACGCTAGCTTCACCGTCCGTAAAATTAGTCTTGGCGAAGGTGTGGAACGTGTATTCCCGCTTTTCTCACCACGTATTGACTCCATCGAACTCATCCGTCATGGATCTGTTCGCCGTGCAAAACTTTACTACCTTCGTGATCGTCGCGGTAAATCTGCACGTATTACAGAACGTACAACAGGTCACGGTATGGAAGTTGTTGATATCGAAGAAAAGAACAAAGTATCAAAAACAAAGAAAACAGCCGATAAAAAGGCCGCAAAAGCCGCACAGCGCTGAAAACAAAAAAGCCGAAGATAAGCGTAAAGCTGAAAAAGTGGCCGCAAAGAAAGCCGAAGCTGAGGCAAAAGCTGCTGAAGCCGCTGCCGCCGAGGCCTCTGCAAACGCTCCTGCTGAAGGCAACGCAGAAGCATAAACCAAACATTGTCGTCCTTCGGTTTAACTGGAGGATATTTCACAAGGACAAAAAGAAAGCGCGGTTTGATCCGCGCTTTTTTATTAAGGAGATTACCTAAAATTACTATCGAATGATTGGAGCATTATAAACTGGTGTTCCTGTTGGTTTCATAGGTTCTGTTGTAAAAAAGCAGTTCGTACCATCAACCTGTTGAATTATTGCGCCTTCCACTGGCTCTCCTGTATCAACATCTTGAATTTGATAGTCATCATTTCCATCGGCATAACAACCTGTATTAGATGTTCCTGTAGTTGTTTCGACAGTAAATGCGTGACGCAGGCCCTCTTGGTTATCTACATCCATCGCATCATATTTTTCAAATCCTTTGGCAGCTGCTAACCCCACTCCTCCAACTAATACTAAAGTGGCTGCTCCATAACCAACAACCTCATCCCATCTATATTTAATTTCGTTCAATCGCATCACACACTCCTATTTTGCCCAAAAGGTTCTGTAGATTATAATTTTACATAATTTATGTCAAGTGTTTTTTCGTATAACCCCATGACAAGCAGATTTAGAGGAAATATAGCGACATTTTCAATGGTTAATTTCTAACCTTACAACGTGTAATTAGGAAAATATTCCTTTGCTCTATATTGTTCGTATGCTATGATGGTCTATGATTTTTATCCCAAAAACACAACCCCTTTGTGTCTTCGTGGTTTTATTACTTTGTTCGCAGTGACTGGGCTTTTCCTGCCATCCTCCCCACCACTTCTGTCATCCTTCTTTCCACCATTTCTGTCATCCCGAGCGTGTCGAGGGATATTCCTCATTATCGGTATGAAGATCCTTCGACTTCATTCACTGACATTCATTTCGCTCAGGATGACAATAAAAGAAAGCGCCTTCCCACCTTTCCTGTCATCCTTCGGCTTGACCGAAGGATCCCTAACCAAACTCAAAAAGATTCTTCGATCAAGTCGAAGAATGACAATGAGGGCGCTGTCAGAAGGAGCGAAGGGAAAGTGTGCCTTTGACCCCCACCCCCATTTTTAGAGCAAACGAAAAGAGTAACTTTATTCCATGAGCAAAAACAAAGCGTTATGCCCTTATCCTGACACCCAAGGAAACATAAAATACTACTTCCAAGGAATTATTGTCATGAAGGCATAAATTAGGATATAAAAACCCAGAAAATTATAAAAAATATTAAAAAAAGAAAATGAATATGCCCACGAAGCCACGCACTCTGTTTCAAAAAATTTGGGATGATCACATTATCCATACAGACGAAAACGGAAGCTCCCTGATCTATATTGACCGTCATTTGGTGCACGAAGTCACTTCCCCTCAGGCGTTTGAGGGGTTGCGTATGGCAGGCCGCAAAGTCCACCACCCCCACGGCACGCTTGCCGTTTGTGACCACAACGTCCCAACCACTGACCGTTCTGAAGGGATTGCTGATGAAGAAAGCCGTATTCAGGTCGAAACCCTATCCAAAAACTGTGCTGAATTTGGTGTTCAACTCTTCGATATGGCGGATAAACGCCAAGGAATCGTCCATATCATTGGCCCTGAACAGGGTTTTACCCAACCTGGTATGACCATTGTCTGCGGGGACAGTCATACCTCTACCCATGGGGCGTTTGGCGCTCTCGCCTTCGGGATTGGAACATCCGAAGTTGAACATGTTCTGGCCACCCAAACCCTGATCCAAAAACCTGCTAAATCCATGCGGATTACAGTGAAGGGGCAACTCCCCCTCGGTGTAACCGCCAAAGACATGATTTTGACCATCATTGGCAAAATTGGTACAGCAGGCGGTACAGGATATGTTCTTGAATATGCAGGCGAAGCGGTGCAAAGCCTGTCCATGGAAGGGCGCATGACCATGTGTAACATGTCAATCGAGGGCGGCGCACGCGCAGGGTTAATCGCCCCTGATGAAACCACCTTTAACTATATCAAAGGCCGCCCAATGGCACCAAAAGGGGCCGAATTTGATAAGGCTGTTGAATACTGGAAAACCCTACGCAGTGATGAAGGCGCCACCTACGATAAAGAAATCCTCCTCGACGCCAAAGACATTGCTCCCACTGTCACATGGGGTACAACTCCCGAAGATGTTTTGCCCATTACGGCATCCGTCCCTGCTCCGTCAGATTTCACTGATGAAGCCAAACAAAAATCCGTCGAACGCATGTTGGATTATATGGGGCTCAGTGCAGGAACAAAACTGCAAGACATTCAGGTTGATAAAGTTTTTATTGGCTCTTGCACCAATGGCCGTATCGAGGATTTACGCGCCGTGGCTGCCGTGGCCAAAGGTAAAAAGGTTGCTGATAATATCAAACTTGCCATGGTTGTTCCTGGCTCTGGCCTTGTCAAACAAATGGCTGAAGAAGAAGGCATTGCTGATATTTTGAAAGCGGCAGGCTTTGACTGGCGCGAACCAGGATGCTCCATGTGCTTGGCCATGAATGCTGATAAATTGGAACCAGGGGAGCGCTGCGCCTCCACTTCCAACCGTAATTTCGAAGGGCGTCAGGGCCGCGGTGGTCGTACACATTTGATGAGCCCTGCCATGGCCGCCGCCGCCGCCATCACAGGCAAATTAACCGATATTCGTGAGATGTAAAAAAAAAGCGCCTAAACGGCGCTTTTTAGAAACAACTGGAATTATCGATCAAATCTTAATGCTGACTCCACAGTCTTTGTCACTGGACAAACCGTCGTTTGCAAACAAGCTGCAATCTCTGACTGATTTCCTAAAACAGCATAAGAATTTCTAGCTTCTGGATTATTACGAACAGTTTGCGGGGCGCGACTCTCACCGATAGACAATACTGAGCGAACTTCAACGCCACGCTCTCTTAGGGCTGCAGCCAAACCATTCGCACGTCTTTGACCCAGTCTGATATTATAATCATCAGACGCACGAGGGTCTGTTTCCCCGACAACAAAAGCATGCAACGCCTGACCAGGGTTCTGCCTTTGCGCCTCTGCAATCGCCCGCTCAATTGCCTGAATATGATCACCATTAATTCGGCATTTATCGGTCTTATAATGAACTCTAAGAGCAACAAGTTCGTCTGCTTTTACTGTATCAATATCAACACAATGCGTAACGTTTACTGGTAAGCGATCAAGCAAGCTTGTTGTTTGTTGTGCTTGAGCTTCCTCAGGGTCAGTAACCAGCCCAAAACCTGCGACGGCTACCACTGCTAGAGTTGCACTTAATTTCATCATAATTATTTCCCTAGTTTGTTCATCAGAAGTTATTGAGGTATAGCAACAATTGGGTATTTGTTACCACCCAAAACTGGACAGTTGCGACCAGGTTGACCTGTTAAATCGCCAATAAGATCATTAGGATCATTCGATGGTTTACCAAAACCTGAGACCTGCCCTACAGTAATTTCTGTGCAATAAGGCGCCCATGATCCTGAACAATTTTCCATCGCTGCCTGAAAACCCGTTACAGTCACGCCACGTCTTTCAACCGCCTCTGCGGAACGAAGAGCAACATTGTACAAACCAGTCAAAGCATCTGTAAAAGATTTTTTTCCCGTTACCGACGAAACGGATTGCGATACCCGAGCCCCATCAACACACCAATTAACTGCCTGGCCCCTATTTAAAGAAATTCTATCTGTTTGACAATTTGTACCATTAGGACCTGTACAAACGGTTACCGTTGCATCTGCAAAAGCAGGAGTAGCCAAAGCCAAAGTCGTTACCGCCGCTGTCGCTGTTTTTTGGAATATGTTCATTTTTAAATCCTTACCTGTAATTTGTGCTCTATTGCGCTATGGTTGAATTGAATGTGCGGGACTATCTCATTGATTTACATAATTGTCAATCTTTTTTTGTTATTCTGCCATATCGGTCCAACCTATCGCCCCTTAAAAGGTTATCAACCCACTGATAATTCAGCATTTCTAAGGCTTTCAGGTCACAAATAACCCACTTTTTTCAATCCTTATCCAGAAAAGTAAGACCATATGTACCCCTCTCTCCAGAGAATATCTACGAAAAAAAATACAAAAACAGTGAATTAATATCCCTGACAAGGAATTTTTACCTTGATATTTTCCGTAACTTATAATATTTAGTACTTTCGCATTTTTACGGAGAATTTCATGATCAAGGCTCTTATTCGCAATAATTTTGGTGCTGCCGCCCTCCTCCTTTCAACGACGGCAACGGCTGTCGCAGATGAGCCTCAACACGAAATTCTTATTAATAATCCTGAAATTAATATGCTCTCCTGTCTTGTTGCTCCTTTAGAAGAACACGAACAACGCTTTAGTCTAACCCAACAATTAATTGAAGATAGCGCGCTAACGATTGGCTGTTTATTGCAAGATCAAGATGATGGTTATGATAACAAAACAAATATTGAAACCGCTGTCCTCGCTCTACAGGAAAATCTGGCCGCCTATGCCGAAGCCAATGATATGGAACTGGCGGACATTCCAGACGGAAAACTTGGTCCCGCGACAACTCAAGATTTTATTGATGTTGCCATGGCATTGAAAGTCGACACCATCTTTAGAATAGACGCCTTTGATCCAGACGGTTCAGAGCATATTTACGCTCAACGTTTCCTGAAGGAATTAAGCCGATACAATCCTTCATCTGTAGAGGCTGCACAACTCTGGGCGATGGAATTAGAGTTCGAGCCTACAGAACCAACGCTTCCTAACTTTTTTCAAGATCTGCCAAACGTTATCCCGCAACTGCCAACGCTTCCTAATATCCCTCAGGTCATCACGCCATTCCCCTCACTACGAGATATTTTTAAATATCAACTTCCTTTATGTGATGGAAATCTAAGACTTGAGAAAAAGCCCTGTATTGAGGAAGCATCAGCTAGAAATTATCAGACCGTTATAATTCCTCGGCTTGATATCTAAAAAACCCTTTTCATTGGATTTTAATACGCCTATAACGCAGGCATGTCTTACTTAACAAGTAGCGTTGATACCCTTATTGAAAGTTATGATGTGGACCAAGACCCCTTGATTCAAGGTGAGTTTACTCCCGTTCATAACCGCCTTTGGCATTTCATTGAAAACTATGCCGACAACATCAATGAATATGGCGGTGTGATGTGTAAACATCTTCAACGCACTTCTGCAATTGGACAGGCCTTCATGGTTCAAGAATTGGGATTTAGTGAGCGCGCAGGCCGAAATTTCTATGATGCCAATTTGCTCCATGATTTGGGTAAATGCCACCCCTGTTATGACCCAAATATCTGGCAAACCCCGCACCGTCCCACGCCCGAAGAGCGTGAAGAAAAGCGTGAACACACACGGCTCGGCGTTGAATATCTGGATTTATCTCTCACCCATTCTCCTGAAGCATTACAAGAACATCCCCATGTTCAAATCATCAAATCGCTTCAGCTCCACCATCATGAGAGAATTGACGGCACAGGATATGAAGGCTTTCAGGGAAAGGACTTGAGTAAAATCATCAAAATGATCTGCATTATTGATGCCTTTGATGGCGATATGATCCACCGCCCCCATCAACCCGCCAAACGCACCCCTAGAGAAGCGCTTGAAAGATTAAAAAACGGAGCGAAATACCAAGGGGCCTTCGATACGGAAATATTGGACCAGTTCATTGATTTTACACTCAAAGCGCAGTAATAATAGCGCATGGAAAAATTTGATAAATTAAGCGGAATTGCCGCACCGTTGCGGATGATTAACGTTGATACAGATATCATCATCCCCAAACAGTTCTTAAAGACCGTCAAACGTACGGGGTTGGGCATTCACGCCTTCAACGATATTCGGTACCACGAAGACGGAAGTGAACGTGATGATTTTGCACTCAATAAACCTGAATATCGCGATGCCAGCATTTTGATTACAGGAGAGAATTTTGGATGTGGATCAAGCCGGGAGCATGCTCCATGGGCTATTTTGGACATGGGTATTCGCTGTATCATTGCCCCAAGCTTTGCTGATATTTTCTACAATAACAGTTTTAAAAACGGTATTCTGCCGATTATCTTACCGCAAGAACAGGTTGCCCAATTAATGGAAGAAACAGAAACGAACCCCGAAGCTTCCATAGAAATTGATTTAGAAAAACAAACTATCAAACGCGGCAATAAGTTTTCTTTTGAATTTGAAATTGACCCTGCGCGGAAACACTCGCTGATTAATGGACTAGACGATATTGGTCTGACATTAGAGAAAAAAGCGCATATCGCCAATTTCGAAAAACAGGATCAACAAAAAAGAAGTTGGTTGTATTAGGAAATAAGATGGCCTGGCTCAAAAAAAACAAACCTCATAAAAATGCTGAAGGTCGTGTCGCCCTCACCATTCAAGAACACGGCATTGATACGGTTATTGATGTTGGTGCAAATATGGGGCAGACCCATGACACCTTGCGCAGATGGGGATTTAAGGGAAACATCATTTCAATTGAACCCTTACCCTCTCTCCAAGAAAATTTGCAAAAAAAAGCCAAACAAGACCCTCTATGGACGGTTTTACCGCCTTTGGCTTTAGGGAATGACAATAAAAACATTGAAATGAACGTCTCTGAAGCGACGGATATGAGTAGCATTTTGGAAGTGTCTGATGAATTACTGGTCGCCTTACCCAAGTCAAACAAAGTAACCCAAGTAACAATCCCCATGAAAACGCTTGATACCCTGTATGAAGAACTTCAGCTAGATCAAAAAAGAGTTTTTATAAAACTGGATACACAAGGATATGAAATGAATATCCTGAAGCACGGGAAAAAAGCTTTACAAAAAGCTATAGGTCTTCGTTTGGAGATGTCATTGTTCGAAGTTTACAAAGGGGAAGCTTTGATGAGCGAAATTATGATGTTTATGAAAGAAAATAATTTTGCCCCTTATTTGATTTGGGAGACTTATTTCTCGCGTAAACTCAACCGTCAATTACAGGCTGATGGTGTTTTCTATAAAGAAAGAAAAACTGCATAATGACAAAAAACTACACTCTTACTATTCTTCCTGGTGATGGTATTGGCCCCGAAGTTATGGCCGAAGTGCGTAAAGTGATTGCATGGCTTGAAGAAAATCAAGGAATGGTCTTCACGCTTCATGAGGATGATATTGGCGGCGCAGCGTATGAAAGATATGGCGTTCCGCTCGCCGATGAAACTTTAGAAAAATGCAAAAATTCTGATGCTGTCATTATGGGCTCTGTTGGTGGGCCACAATGGGATAAGGTCGATTACGATAAGCGCCCAGAGGCAGGATTACTCCGCCTGCGTAAAGAAATGGGATTATTCGCAAATTTGCGTCCTGCTCTTGTTTTTGATGCTCTTATCGAAGCCTCTACCTTAAAACCTGAAATTATCAAAGGGCTCGATATTTTGATCGTCCGCGAACTGACTGGCGGTGTCTATTTTGGACAGCCGCGTGGTATTGAGGATTTAGGCAAAGGTCAACGCCGCGGTATAAACACCCAAGTATACGAAACCTACGAGATTGAACGCGTAGGCCGTGTGGCGTTTGAACTCGCGAGAAAACGAAACAACAAAGTGACATCTTGTGAAAAAGCCAATGTAATGGAAAGCGGAAAATTATGGCGTGAAGATATGACTGCTCTACATAAAGCCGAGTTCTCTGATGTCGCATTAGAGCATATGTACGCCGATAACTGCGCCATGCAATTATTACGCAACCCATCACAATTCGACATTATTGTTACTGACAATCTATTTGGTGATATTCTGTCCGATGAAGCTTCAATGCTCACAGGATCTCTTGGAATGCTACCATCGGCCTCACTAGGTGAAACAGGGAAACCAGGGCTGTATGAACCCGTGCATGGCTCCGCTCCTGATATTGCAGGACAAGGTAAAGCCAACCCGCTCGCTACCATTTTAAGTTTTGCGATGGCACTTCGGTATTCACTTAATCTCGGCACGCAAGCCGATATGATTGAAACGGCCGTACAGAATGTACTCAACAATGGTACTCGAACACCTGATATCATGGCCAAAGGATGCAATGAATGTTCAACGAGCGCTATGGGGGACGCCCTCATCAGCGCCTTAAAACAACAACAGAAAAAGGCTGCTTAAAACATGGAAACAGAAACCCTTCTCGCCAGTTCAGATTGGATTAGTGCGGGTGGGCTCTACCTTATACTCGTAGGAATCGCTTTACTCATTACAGAGCTTTTTGTCACAAGTTTTGGGTTGTTGGGATTTGCAGGAACAACAGCAATTTTGATCGGTATCATTCAACTTCATCAAACAGGTTACATCGAAACTCTGCCCGTCAGTGAAAACATTCTAATGACAGGTGTCTTCATTGGAGTCGCCCTATCTGCACTTGGCGGATGGTACAGTTGGCAACTTTATAAAAAGAAAAATACCACGGGAACAGAAAGTATGATTGGTGAAACCACAAAAATCCTTGAATGGAAGGAAAAGGTTGGCCGCGTTCAAATTCAGGGAGAAACATGGCAAGCCTATAGCGATGAGACGCTACACTTAAAAAAGGACGATTGTGCCCTTGTTGAAAGAATAGACGGTCTTAAAATTAAAATTATTCCTAAAAATTAACCAAAACCGAAAGGATTTATTATGCCCCTTATTGTTGTCCCCCTATTTTTAGCGGTGGTTATTCTCATCTCGTCCATTAAAATCATAAAAGAATATGAACGCGGAATCATCTATACGCTTGGAAAATACACAGGCACACGGAATGCAGGTTTGCAAATCATTATCCCTTTCGTACAACAAGTTACCTTTGTTGACGTGCGTATCCGCACAGAAGACATTCCCTCACAGGATGTGATTTCAAAAGATAACGTATCCGTCAAAGTCAACGCCGTTGTCTATTACCGTGTTGTTGACCCCTCTTTCGCTGTAAACCGTGTTGAAGATTTTAGACAGGCAACAAGTCAGCTCGCACAGACAACCCTGCGCTCAGTCCTTGGAAAACACGAATTGGATGACATGTTATCCAACCGCGACCAACTCAATAAAGATGTTCAAGAAATCCTTGATCTTCAAACTGAAAGTTGGGGAATTAAAATTGCCAACGTTGAAATTAAGCACGTCGATATTGACCCTTCCATGGTTCGTGCCATCGCTAAACAAGCCGAGGCAGAACGGGAGCGCCGCGCCAAAATCATTAATGCAGAAGGGGAATTACAGGCTGCAAAACAACTTGACGAAGCCGCCACCATTTTGGCTCAGCGCCCTGAAACCATGCAACTGCGTTATCTAGGAACGCTTGGAGAGTTTGTAAACGCCAAAGGCGCAACCACAGTTCTTCCCATTCCCATGGATCTCCTAAAAGCCATTACAGGGAAGTAATAAGATTCATAAAAATTCAAAACATTAAAAAAGGCCGCAACCGCGGCCTTTTTCTTTGAATTATATTCTAACAATTACCCTTGTACACGGATATATAGTGAGCAATTCGCGTTTGTATCCGCACTTTCATCATAGATGGTCGCACCACCTACAACTACAGAGCAACCTGTTCCTGTGCCGCGAACATCTCCCGTTAGAGGAGAACCATCATCCAATTTACGATCAACACGACCAGCTTGGGATGTGGTAACACCATTATTGGCGCCCACATCTGCTTCCAATTGATTAAGCACTAAATAATGTCCTGGGCGCAACAAATTCGGCGCTGCCACACCAGTCGCGGCACCAACTTGCGTATATCCGACCCAAAAACCACCATCAATATTAGCTTCTGGCAAACCACTTCCGAAATTAACTGTACCAGCAGTGATATCGACGCCGCTAATAAGATCAGCCGTAGCCATGTGTGTAAAAGCAAGAGCACTCTCATTGGCAATAGCCGCAGGATACGTCCCTAATGCTGCTGGAACATTGATACGACCATCACCAACAACCCCCCCAGGAGCACCAGTAGCACAAGCACCTGCACAGTTAGCCAATCTGTTACCTGCATTCGGCATATCTCCTGGCATTGCATTATATTTATCATCAAAGGTCGACATGGCAGCTTCAAAACCCTTCACCTGAGCAACGGTAGAAGTTACAGCAGCATTCGCAATAAGTTCTTGCCCTTTGAGGATACCCCCAATAAGCAAACCAATAATAATCATCACAATAGCAAGTTCGACCAGTGTAAAACCTGATTCCCCTTTTCGTCCTTGTCGTTCTGAAATAGTCATTTTTTCTCCTTCATAAAATAGAAATTCAAACAAAGTTAGTTTACACGAAGTTTGGGTATGACAATACACTCTATTTGGTTAAAAATGCCTTACCCATCTATAATCTTAACAAATTAAGGAATATTCCCCTTATCAGCTCATGATATGAGTAATCAAAACATCAAAATGAGCAATTTACTTGTATTTTGCACGGTATTCCGTAGGAGAAAGGCCCGCTATATCTTTAAAAACACGGTTAAAGGTTGCGATAGAATTAAACCCTGATTCTTCAGAAATTGTGGATATGTCCGCCTGCGTCTCCACAAGCAAGGTTTTGGCCTCTTCCACCCGCAAAGTATTGAGCAAAAGCGGTACATTTTTCTGAAAATAGGTGTTCACAATGCGAGAAAGCTGCGATTCATTAATATTTAACTCTTTCGCCATATTAGAGCGCCCATAACTAGGCTCTTGATAAACTTTTTGAACGTGAAGCAAATTCTCAATTTCTAGAGAGATTTCCACTTCATCCTGCGTCAGGGCAGATTTCTCTGCTTTTTTATCAGAAACAATAGCCAGAGTTGGCGGGTAGACCCGAAAAAGACTGGTCGCGGTGATATAAAGAAAACTAATCCCTATAATCACACGCATTAAATCATAACTTTGGCTTTCAGCGGATGTATTAAAATATACAAAATTAGCGGCAATAAGTCCCAGATTCAGGGTAATCAAGGCCATAATAAGCCAAAAGCGTTCCTTTCCGTTCTTTCTTTTGTGTAAATGATCAAGATCTTCCCGTTTGAGCCAGATCATCAATAAGCTAAAGCTTCCTACGACGATGTTAATGATGAACAGCCAGTTCAAATCAAAATCATCCGCTTGCTTGGCAAAATAATTAAATCCAATAAAAGAAAGAGGGACAAGCAACAAAAAAGGTGAATAAGACAGGGGCGGCGGGCGTGTAATACGGGCAATTTGCACGACCATAAAAGCGCTTAAAGGCGCGCAAAGCGTCCATAGAAAAAGGCTGACTTGAGTGTAGAGCGTTGGCGACAACTGCCAGTGTTTTTGGGCTATAATAATGAAAAACGCTGCCGCAATCGTTAAAAAAAACAAGACGGGAAAGACAGCTCGTTTAAAGTCACTGGAGCGAAAAAAGATATAAACCAGAATATAGACAGACTGGATCAAGCCCAATAAGGCCCCTAACTCCAAAACACTAAACTCAAGAATTAAATTATTCATTGAATATCATCACAGAAAGGCGGTCTCTGCTCCCCCTTTATTGTAGGCAGTAATGTGTTGCAGATATAGTCCTTCATATAAAAAATTTCATTTGGATGCATCGTATCTACATTACTGATTAAAATATTGAGCATAATTTTGTAGGCCAAAGCATTGTCCCCTCGCCCTTTTAAAACAAAAACAGGCATTTGCTTAGCCCAACTGGCAAGACTGGGGCTCTTATTATCAGCCAGAAGATACGCTAGCTCTAAAGCCAAATCATTATCATTCACCTGATGACGGGCAAGATACACCGCATGGCCGAGCCAACGCCATTTCTGCCCCTCTGGGCTTTGCCCCACTACTTTCAGATAATCAATAATATATTTTAAATCCTCTTCATCCTTTGTTGAACCATAATAATAGGCCGCCAAAGCAGGAGCAATATCCGATTTTGGATCTAAAGCATGTTCAAGAAAAAACCAGCCTCTAAGGCTCTCATAATTATACTCCCGTAGAGAGAGAACCTTCCCGTCGACACTCCCCATATTTTGAAGGATATAGGCATAAGCTCTATAAGCCATTTGACGATCGCCTAAAAAACTGGTGGTTGCTTTAAATTCTGACGGCGCTTGTGGAACATTCGCCCATACCATCTGGACATTTTTAGAATATGTCCAAAACACAATATTTATCATTAAGAAAAAACTAAAAGACAGATATGGCAGAATAAGTTTGCGCATCACTAAAACTGTTTGCGTTTAAAATCAACATAAGACGCAGTAAAAACCAAACCGTAAAAAACGAGACCTTGTGACAGAATAAAAGGCCAGTTTATTGAGTCCTGCGCTCCGTAAATCAACCACGCACTTTGCCCCATCAGGTCAAAACGGGGGATAATCATAGAAATTAAAAGCATAATTTTCTGCAAAACCAACATCGCGCCGCCTTCTGGCTCTGCTGCAATTATTCCTAAAATTCCACCAATCATGCGGCTTAATGTATAAAATGCAATGGTTGCCAACGTTGCCACAACGCTACTGGATAATACAACAGAGAAAAACAATGCCACATTGGAAACAAGCACAAGTTCAACGAAAAGACTTAAACCCCAAAGCAGATTTCCTTCCATATTTTGGGGGCCTGGCATAGAAAAAATGACAGATGTTGTGATGACAGCAAGAAGAAAAGCCAACAACGAAAAAGATAAAGAATGTGCCGTTAGAAATTGCAGCCGTGATACGGGCCGTGAAAGCATATATTCAACATCCCGCGTTTCAAACGATTTGCGTATATAAAAAATAACAAAAAGAATAAGGGTCACAAAACTACCTATCCGTAATGTACCCGCCGCAAAGACAGCAGAAAATTGGTCTTTTTCAGACATCGCCGAAGAACCAAGAAACATGGAAAGACTAACACCGACAGCCGCTAATACCACAAAGGCTATAAGAATTTTATCACGAAAAGCCGCGGTCAAAACATATTTGACGAGCGAAAAAACCATCATTCTGTTTCCGTACTAAATTTTACAGTTTGAAAGGGCGCCGATCGTTAGAAAACGTTCTATACAAATCTTTGTCAGTGTTATGGACTGTATTTCCGCCATCAACGATTGTTGCTTTTAAGAAAACAACTAGTTCTGTTTTTTGAACACCATCTTGTTGATTACGGAACAATCCGCCAATAATTGGTGCTTCTCCAAGGACAGGAACACCATTACGTGTTGATTGAATACGATCCTGAATAAGACCACCTAAAACCACAGCCTGACCATTGTTCATTCTAATAATTGAATCAAACTCCTGAACGTTGACGTTAGGGACAGGAGACGTCACACCTGCTGCCGCCAAATCTGGGCTTGGATCATTTGTAAAACCTGTGATTGTTGTAATCGTCGGACGAATAGCCATAGATATAGTTTGCGTTTCGCCATCAATCGATGGTTGAACATTAATCAGCACCCCTTCTGGAACTGTTTTTGCCTCTGTTTCAAAAGTGGTAATACTTCCACCACCGCCGTCTTGAGTTGTTTCTGTGTCTATTTCAAAATAAACAACATTTTCTGCAACATTAAGAGCTGCGGATTGGTTATTAAGCACGGTCAGACGCGGGCTCGACAAAGCCTGTACTGTTCCAAAGCGATTTAAAGCATCAACAGCCGCTGAAAAATCACCATGTGTAATATTCAAAGAACCGTTAGAAGATAAAGAACCATCAGCGTCAAGAAGGCCACGCACAAGAGCGGGTGCCCCTGTTGGACCAAAACCGATAGCGCCTGCTCCACCAAAGAGATCAATATTCATTTGACTCCAGTCAATCCCTGCAGAAAATTCATCATTCAGAGAAACTTCTAGAACTTTGGCTTCGATTAAAACCTGCGCTGTTACAGATTTTTTAAGATCGTCCATATAGGCCGCTACTTTTTTCTGCAATCTTTCTGGCGCAAAAACAGAAACCATCCCTGCCTGCTTGTTTAAAGAAAAACGAGCCACAAATGGGTCTTCCCCTGTTGAACTCGTTGCATTATCAACAGGCAAGGAATTCACATTCAAAACCGCCTGTGGCGCTTGAACCTGAACTGTTGGTCCTGTCTCACTAATATTTCCATTTTCATCCATCACAAGTGGTGATACGGGCGCAGGGTTAGCAGGAGCCACCGTAATATCAGGGTCAACCGATGTCGCCAAACGGTTGGAATCGCGATTGGAATTCAGAATTTGTGTTAAGTTTTCTTCAAGCTCTTTCCAAAAATCAATCACACTTTCATTCTTGGCAGAAAAGCTAGAGCCCGTATCAGACCCTTCTCCAGAAACAACAGAAATATCATTGCTTATGGAACTCGCGTTGGTGCGTTTCAACGCAAGGTAGTTCACTTTATAGATTTCATGATACGGCGTATCCAATTCCACGCGCAAAATATCATCTTCAAACTTGTATCGCAGTCCCGCAATATCCGCGATACGGTCAATCACAACATCCAAAGGACGGTTACGCGCAGAAAAAATGATACTGCCCGTAATACGCGGATCAAGCTCCACGTCATAGTTAGCTTGCTCCGCAATCTCATAAATCACATCACGCAGCGGAATGGTCTGATTAACAGAAACAGAAACCAAAGGCATCGGTTTGTAGTTTGAATCGGGTTGCGCCACATAAGGCTGCAGCGATGGAATACCTGCATTATCATTTCCAGATTCTTCTGCTGGCACTTCGCGCGGTGCAAGCGCATCACGATAGTCTTGCTCCTGCATAGAATTGGCACGATCGTGGTGCATATAGTTCTGTGTTAACTCACACGAACTTAAAAAAGGCAGTGCCATAAGCATAAAAATGGCTAAAAATTTTGGAAGAAAATGAAGCTTGATCATACCGTGAATTTCCATAGCAATTGAACTTGAGTGCAGATAATCTACGAATCTCTAATATAAGGTAATGTATTTACACGGATTTTGCCAGAGTCTGATAGGAAGTTATACGCGTTTTAATCTGACACGGATAACAGGGAAGTATCCAAACTGGATAACGAGCTTTCCCCTTTTCCTAGTTTTATGGCTTGCAACTTGACCTTCATGTCGCTCGCCTTATCAGATTGATTCAGAACGGTTTCCTCAGATATTAGATTTTCCTTAAAGAGATCAAGTAAAGCTTGATCAAAGGTCTGCATCCCAATCGCTCTATTTTGCTCCATGACTTCTGTAATTTTTTCATATTGCCCTTTCATGATGAGTTCACGAATAAGAGCCTCATTGAGCATAATTTCCTGAGCAGGAACCAAACCTCCCGAACGGGAAGGAAGAAGACGTTGAGAAATAATTGCCTTCAAATTCATAGATAGATTCATACGCACTTGGTTATGTTGGTCTTCAGGAAAGAAATTCACAATACGTTCAATCGCCTGATACGCATTGTTTGTATGAAGTGTCGCCAAGCATAAATGTCCCGTTTCAGAGGCAGACAGCGCCTGTTCCATCACTTCTCGATCCCTGATCTCGCCAATCAGAATAACATCAGGACGCTGCCTCAAAGAATTTTTGAGAGCAATATGGTATGATTCCGTATCCACTCCAATTTCCCGTTGGGTGACTACGCTTTTCTTATGGTCATGGTAATATTCAATCGGGTCTTCTATTGTTAATATATGACCTGTCTTACGTTCGTTACGATAATTGATCATCGATGCCAACGTTGTTGTCTTTCCCGACCCCGTCATCCCCGTTAGCAATATCAACCCGCGTTTTTCCAACGCTAAAGGTTCAAGAATAGGTGATAATTTCAAATCCTTGATTGTCGGAATCTTAGAAACAATCCGGCGAATAACCAAACCAGGGTTTTGGCGTTGACGCAGGATATTCACGCGAAAACGCCCATGCTTTCCTAAATCTAACGAGGTGTTCAACTCCCAATGTAATTCATAATCCCGACGCTGTTTTGTCGTTAAAATACTATGAATAATTTCATTCACCTGCTCTGGTGTTAATTTTTCTGAATCGATAGAAAAAAGTTCATCCTCAACACGAACAGCAGGTTCATGACCAACCGTCAAATAGAGGTCACTCGCATTACGTTCATTCATTTGAATGAGATATGTGAAAGCCCGTGGAGCACTCAAAATGAATATTCTCCTGTTTCTTTGCCGTCTTCATCAGCATGAACAAAGGTTGTACCACCCGCAGTTGGCATAGCTGCCTCTGCGGCGTCCACATCCTCATTTTTGCCCAAGCCCTCATCATCCGCCTTGGCGAGAGCCGCCTCTGCTGTTTCCTGTGAAATAGTTCCTTCCATAAGCAGGTTATTCACGGCCTCTTGCATCGTAATCATGCCATAGCGTGATCCTGTCTGGATCATTGAAAAAATCTGCGGGATCTGGTTTTCACGGATTAGATTTCGAACAGCGTTGGTTCCAACCAAAACCTCAAATGCCCCAACACGTCCGCCGCCCACACGTGGTAGAAGCGTTTGGGCAATAACCCCTTCCAAAGAACTTGATAACATTGTTCGCGCCATCGGTTTATCTCCCGTCGGGAAAACATCAATCATACGGTCAATAGTTTTTGCCGCCGTATTCGCGTGCAAAGTTGCAAATACCAAGTGACCCGTTTCCGCCGCCGTCATCGCCAGAGAGATTGTTTCATAATCACGCATCTCCCCCACCAGAATAACATCAGGGTCTTCACGAAGTGCACTTTTTAAGGCGGCCTTAAACGTGTAGGAGTCACGCCCAATTTCTCTGTGGTTAACCAAGCTTTTAACGGATTTGTGAAAAAACTCGACAGGATCTTCAATTGTCAAAATATGTTTGCTTTGATTGTGATTAATTGAATTTACGATAGACGCAAGGGTGGTCGATTTACCACTTCCTGTAGCCCCCGTGACCAAAACCAACCCTTTTTCAAGCCGTGCAAATTTTTGTACAGCTGCAGGTAGATTTAATTCCTGCATAGTTGGAATTTCGGTTGGGATTGTACGAAAAACGGCTGCCGCTCCGTTTCGGGTATTAAACGCATTCACACGAAAACGCGCTTTATCTCCAAAGGATATTGCAATATCAATTTCCAAATCGCGTTCGTAAACCGCGCGCTGTTCTTCAGACATAACCGTGTACAGCATAGCCCGCAATCCATCACTGGTCAGTGGTTCAGCCTTAATTCTTTTTAATTCCCCATGCACACGAATAATCGGAGCACTGTTCGCGCTCAAATGAAGGTCCGAAGCCTTATTTTGCATAGCAAAAGCGAGTAATTGTGTCAGATCCAAAATAAATCTCCCCTTAAATAAAAATCTTACCCTCTATTTTTAAACAAAAAGTACAAACGAAAAGTAAAGATTTGAAAAAAATTATCAAATTTATCAGTATATTAGGTGATTATGTATAGTAAATGACGCCGTACAAAATTATTACTCCCCCTATAATAAAGCATAATTGGGGGGATATGAATTTTTTTTCAAAAAATAGGATTATTTGCGCTAATAAAAACGGCAAAATAGCTAATAAAAAAAGGCTTTCCCGTTCCACTCCAACCCATAAAAAGATCAGAACTGAAAGGCAAGCGCTCACCAACTCTATAACAATATAGCGCCAAGATATTTTTTCCTGACAAAACCGACATTTACCGCGCAACCATAGCCAGGAGAAAATTGGTATTAAATCTGGCAACGAAAGCACATGACCACAAACCGTACAATTTGATCGCGCCGCTTTATGATCCTGATTTAAAATCCATGATTGATTATTCGAAAGACGATATACGATCGCCGAAGTAAAACTGCCTAAGGCGCTACCCAACATAAAATATGCAATGATTAAGAACCAAAACATATTAATCTATAAAAAATTTTCATGATTAAAGGCGACGAAGATGCGCCAGGCGATCATAGACCTCTTCACGCTTAATAGAACGACCTGCACCATAAGCACTATCTGTTTCTAAAGATTTCTCATACAGCTTTAAAGCTTCTGAATATGCACCCGCACGGTCATAAACAACTGCCATATTATAGTAATGCTGTGCATTATTGGGTTCCATACTGGCCGCAATTCCTAAATATCTTAACGCTTCTTCATTATTATTCAAAGTTGCGCTAATAAGACCCAATTCCGCAGCAACATTGGCACTGCCTTTATTACTGTTCCACATCTCCTTCAACTTACGATAAGCAACTTCAGGATATTGGTTTCTAACAATACCGAGCATATTGGTCTGAGCATCAACATTATTCGGTTCAATTCGCAACAATTCTTCATACGTTGCTATTGCAGATTCGTTAAACCCGCTTTGTTGTTGCGCCACGGCCAACCCCATCAAAATGCGAGGGTTCTTAGGATTTTTACGATATAGCTGTTCATATAACTCTAACGCCGAAGTATTGCGCCCCAAACTCAACGCGCGCTGTGCTGCAATTATTTTTGCCGCCTCGCTGTTTGCTCCCGCAGCCTTTTGAACAACAACAAATGTTGATCCTGGTTCATACAGAGGATCAACTTGACGCGGTGCTTCCGAATTTGAAGAGCCTGAACCAAAACTAGATGCAACATCTCTGGAGTCATAATAAGTCCCCGAATGAGGGATAGAACTACCAGACTTGGTATCTAAAGCTGAATCTGAACTTATAGATTTCTCAGCAGACACCCCTTCAACCGCCTGCGGCAATTCTTGTGCAGGAACAGGTGCGGCAGTCTGCGCTTTTCCTTCCTGACCTTCCATTGTTGCATCAATAATATCAACAGTTGCTTCATCTTCAACAGGAGAGACTTGTGCAGGTTGTGGCGGCGCAGAGTCAATAACCTCAGCCTCACTATCCTGTGCCTGAGCACCAAAAGGAGCGACTATAAGAACCCCGCCCATAAAAACATAAAACACAAACTTTTTAACATTATGTAGTGACATCGAATGGCCAGTGACTGAAATTATTGAATCTATCATGGTGGAGTCTAACAAAAATACGATTAAAAAGAAATTATGAAATTAATTTATACCTGTTTGCTGCTTTCACGCAGCCTTTTTATCCCCAATGAGGTTTAAAAACGCTTTTTCAAGATTATGGTCCTGCCCCACGGTTTCAAGCTCTCTGGGAGAACCCACAAAAATAATTGTATTATTATGAAATACAGCAACCCGATCACAAAGCTCGGAGATGTCGGCCAATATGTGCGAACTCATAAAAACAGAGCGCCCTTCTTTCCGAACCTCAAGAATCATCTTTTTGACTTCCTGTCTGGCCTTAGGGTCCAAACCACTCATCGGTTCATCCAACACAAGCAAGCGACATCCCGATAGAATCGTCGCCAAAAGCCCGAGTTTTTGGCGCATTCCCTTAGAGTATTTGTGGACACTTTTGGCTAAAAAATCCGTATTAAAAGAAAGATTTTCTGCCTCCTTATAAATATCCTCGGTCGCCATCTTTTTCTTATATAAACCTAAAGAAAATTGAATAAATTTAATACCTGTTAAAAACCACGGTGGATCAAATTTTTCTGGCAAATATGCAATCTGGTTTGGATTTTCAGTAAAAACATCACCTGACATTTTTTCTCTTAATCTTAAGATCGTTTTGATAAGAGTTGTCTTCCCTGCCCCATTCAACCCGACTAGACCAAAAATTTCGCCTGCACCTATTTCAAATGAGACATCGCGAACGACGACTGTCTTTTCATATCCTGCGTGAAGGGATTTGATCCTGACTAGTGGTTCGACCATAAGCGCTAATCACCCTGGAAGAAAAATACGCGTGTCCAAATTAAAACGTTGATGTGGTCTTAACTTGATAGGGAAAATTTGGTTGGTCTGAACATCAAACCATTTTAGCTTAATGTAGTCTTTACTGACCCGTATATCGATAATAGAAGACGGTATATTCTTCGGGGTGATTTTCTCACTGTTAATCCAAACAACCCAATCATTTGCATCAACGTAGAGCACGCCGCCAAGTGAAACTTCTCTTGGACCCGTAGGTTTTGACATTGTTCCATCAAGGTCTTGTTCTTCATCAAATTCCATATCTGTCGGCGCTCTGGTAATAAGGCCTTTTCGTGCTTCGGTAATGACTGTTTCTTCACGGCTTGTTAGAAAGACTGAACCTATTTGATCCATAAGAATATCAGGTTGTTTTCTTTGAACCCTTAAAATCATTTCCGTGACAGGGGGATGTGTTTCAGCAGGCGCCAAAGGTCTTGGCGGAAAGGCATCCATAGGTAGATTCAATTTTGCCTGTCCCTCCGTGGTTGCTTGTTCAATGGGAGTATCTACTGCCACAGCATTCGGGTCTTCCAAATACTCCTGCTCTTGCGCCCGCCCCTTTGGTGGCAGGCTTATCGCAGCAATACCCATCAAAGTCATAAAAAATAATTTAGACAAGAACATACTAAATTGTTGAATCAATTTACCATCTCCTCATCTGTTTTTTTCTGAAGCGGATCTTCAATCATAGTTTTTATAGTAACCATAACTTCAGCCTTCACGATGGCCACGGGACTCCCACTCCCCAATCTTTGAATGAGAGTACGTGTTATCCCTATATCCCGACTCATCTTGATATCTGTAATGAAAACCTGTGCAGGAAATCCATAATTAAAAAGATATAAAAATTTATAGACATCTACATCCTCAATAGCTTCCAAATTAAATTTTATATTTGTTGTTAAAACTTGAAAACCAGCATCCTTTGCCAATGGATTATCTTCCACTTTTGCTGGACTGATATCAAATTTGGCAAGAAGTAATCCACTCTCTTTTTGCATCTCCCGAAAACGAAGCATCAAATCTAATCTATCCTGAGCATCAAAAAATCCATAAGCTCTTAACTTGTTAAACTCTTCCTTTTGCGTATCGAATTGTTGAAGACCTATCACCAAATTATCCATGTTGGCCTTAATCTGTGAGAATTCAGATTTACTGACTTTTAGGCTCCGTTCAACCTTAACAACCTGGGGTTTTAAATGCATAAAACCGTAATAATATAGCCCCACCGCAACTAGCGCCAAAAATCCGATAAAATAAATCTTTCTATGACCAATTATTTCTATCATTTCATTGGTCTCCGAATTTCGATTTCAGCAACATAATCTTCCTGCACTGTAGCACGAGAAGCATCCCTTGACTCACCTGTCACATTCCCCGTGTAACTTAAATCTGCAACTTGCTTGACAACCTTAGATTCCGCGTCGGGCAGGCTGATCTTTAATTTTTCAACAATATCATTTACCTTGCGAACACTCTCATCAGGGCTGTCTGTACTAGGGTAAGAAATGCTCAGAACAGCAACAAGCTGATTTTCCATCTCACCTGTAGAATACCCATACGAATAATCATCTGTTTTTTTAGGCGCCTGAATAATATTAAAACTCAATTTATCGAGATGAGTCTCACCGCCTATCGCCTGATCAATGGCCTTGATAACCGATAACGGCTCCATCCTATCTTTTTCAGCTTTATTGTAAATTTCTATTGAGTTATTAACCAGTTTAAGATCAAAACCCAAGGCTTTTTTCTTCTCCAATTCCAAATTATATTCCTGAGTCATCGCTTGTGTTTTTTGCGTTGAAACAAGCAACTGGTCTTTCATATCCGCAATTTGCTGCCAATAGTGAAAAGCCATGTAACTCAGCCCTAAAATACCCAGAGCAAGCCCCATCACAGCATATGACGCTATGCGGCGTGGTTGGACAACTTCGTTTATTGCTGTTGCCTCTAACGGCAGTTTTAGAATCTTTTTCTTACCCAGATACGCTGCATGTAACACATCAGCATATCTGTAATCTTCCTGTACTCCTACATTTGAGTTTATAAGTCTTGCCGCCTCATAGGAGGTTAAAATACTTACATCGCCTTCTATTTCGACAGATGCCTGCAAAGAATCCTTCAATGAATCATTCGCTATAACAATAACATCAAGCCCATCTGTTGCTTTGTATCCAAAACGGGCAAGGTAACTCATCGTCGAATCTAATTCAGACGCAACTTCTTTTGCCCATAAATCGGGCTGAACATCTGTATCAACAATCGGGCTTAAACGCGTCAAAGCCAATTCACCGTTACGCGTAACAATTTGCCGTAAACCACCATTATGATGTTGTCCCGCAAAAATTGTCCACGTTGACTTGTGCTTCTTATTTCTATTGAGTTTAGCTGTTAAATCTTTAACAAGCGCTGCCGCTTCAACAGGCAATAAATAAAATCCTGCGATCGGCGCGCCAGATATTGTAACGGCCTTCAAGACTTTATTGAACGAGTTCGACATTGGAATAGCCGCAAATAAATAGGGTATTCCATCTTTTTTACCACCACTGACAGTTTTCAGTTTAAGAGCTGCACGAATTTTATAATTTGGAAAAGCAACATTCAGACGGCGCTTCATAATATTCACGCTGTCAAAATAACTAGCTTTGGGAATGGTTTCCTTACGGTAATGTTGTTCCACCATATCGTTAAAAACAACAACGGGGGCGCGTCTACATTTCTTCACAATAAGTTCAGAAACGCTTGCCTCTAAATCCTCGGCCGCCCAAGGGAAAAAACCAAGCTGATGCGTATTATTAGTTTTAACCAAGAAGACCTGCAGGCCTTCATCCCCCATAATTAAAACGCAACGTGAAGAAGATAGGAGAGACACCAAAGAAACCTTTAATAATTAGTAACAGAATTAAATATCAATATTTTCAAAACTTCCATAGATAGGACCGAAAACACCGACAGCGATCCAGAGTATCATACCACCAAGAATAGCAGTAAGTGAAGGCTCAATCATAGCAATAACTTTTTGAACTTCCTCATCGACATCATTGGTGTAAAACTCAGCAACCTGATCCAACACTTCGGTTAAGTTACCCGATTCTTCACCAACACGCACCATACGGACAACCATTGAAGGGAATTCACCACTTTTATTAAGAGCCATAGATAAGGGATCTCCAGACTTAACATATTCCTTTACATTCTCTAACCCCTCTTTCAAGACACGGTTTGTCACTGTGTTCGAAGCAGCATCCAGCGCCTTAAGGATATCAATCCCCCCCTTAAACAGAGCCCCAAAGGTTTGCGAAAAACGGGCAATGTTAATTTTACGAATAAGCTCACCCATAATAGGCATGTTTAGTCGCATATTATCAAATTTGTAAGCAAAACTATCAGATGTTCTCAACAAAACCCGTGTAATAAAAACAGACATTATAAGAGCAAAAGCAAGATACATCCAGTAAGCTACAAAGAAGTCTGACGTGGCCATCAAAGACGTTGTCGCAAAAGGTAATTCTTGATCCAGGCTACTGATGAATCCTACAATTTGTGGAACAACAAACGCCATCATAACAATAACCGTCGCAATAACCGCCAAGCATAGAATAATGGGATAACGGGTGGCTTTACGCACCATACTTTCCATACTATCAACCCATTTTAGATATTTAATGAGCTGTTCGCAGGATGATTTAATATCTCCATTTTCTTCACCTGAGGATATAAGAGAAACGTGTAAGTTGTTGAAAACACTTTTTTGATTGGCCATAGCCTCAGAAAAAGAACTCCCTTCAGAAACCTCTCGATACATCTCGGACAAAATATCACGAAATTTTTCATTATCGGCCGTATCTCTAATATCAGCCAAAGAATCAAGCAAAGGAATACCTGCTGATTGCATCTGCTTCAAATTCAAAAAGAATTGAATAAGATCTCGATTTTTGATCTTTTTACCACGGCTTAAAGAAGATAGCAGCCCCTTCTTATTGGCATTAGTACAACTAATCAACTCCAAACCAGATTCGTGAAGTTGGTTATAAAGATCCACTTCATTTGCCGCCGATAAGACGCCACGTGCCAGTTTTCCTGACATATACATGGCTTTATACTTGTATCTTTCCACTTTTATTCCCGATTAATCGTAAGGTTAACTGACATCAACGACTTTAGACACCGCCTCGAAAGTTGTCTTCCCTTCGAGAATCTTTAGCATAGCATCATCGCGCATACTCTTAAATCCCTTCGCAACGGCAACTTCATATAATTCAGCCTTTGTTCCTTTACGGGCAACAATTTCGTCCATCTCACTATCAAATAGAAGCACTTCTGCTACAGCCACACGCCCTTTATACCCTTGACCGCCACACAGATCACACCCCCCCTGACGAGCCTTAAATATCTCTGGAGCATCGGTCACACCCAAAAGTTTGCATTCTTCGTCTGTTGCCGTATGGGGCTGTTTACAACTTGGGCACAAGGTTCTGGCCAAACGTTGCGCAAAAATTGAAACAATATTTCCCGCAACCATTCCTGGCACCATGCCCAAATCAAACAAACGCGGTAAGGCCCCAAAAGAATCATTAGTATGAAGTGATGTATAAACTTGGTGTCCTGTCATCGCTGCCTGCAGCGCCATTTCTGCCGTCGTCTTATCACGAATCTCCCCGATGAAAATGATATCAGGGTCCTGACGTAATAAAGCACGAATACCATCTGCAAAATCCAAAAATCCTTCACGAATTGGTGTTTGACGGATCATCGGTAACGAATATTCAACAGGATCTTCCAATGTCTGAATATTTACGTCTACCGAATTAATTTCATTTAGCATGGAATAAAGTGTTGTGGTTTTTCCAGACCCCGTTGGTCCTGTCACAATAATAATTCCTTCTGGCCGTTTTTGTGCCCGGGCAATACGCTCTTTATTTACGGCACTAAAACCTAAAGATGAAAGCGGCATAATACTGGCTTGCTTATCCAGAACACGCATAACGATATTTTCACCAAATACCGTTGGCAGAGACGATACACGGAAATCAACTTCATGCCCGCCTACATTCATTTTAATACGGCCGTCTTGTGGCGCTAGTTTATCAGCAATATTCAAAGACGCCATCAACTTAATACGTTGGGAAATACCATTCCAGTGTTGTTTGTGAAGAATTTGCACCGTTGATAGCACACCATCGATACGGTAGCGCAAACGCACAAAATTTTCCTCTGGTTCAAAGTGCAAGTCCGAAGCGCCCGTTTTCACCGCTTCAAAAATCAGAGCATTTACCAATCGTACAAGCGGGTGAGAATAAGCCTCTTCTTCAGAGAGACCAGCAACATCACCCATTTTATTTAAATCCTGATCCTCTATTTCTTTCAAAATAGCGTTGATCGAACTCGCATATCCATAAGCCGCATCAATCGCTTCAGAAATAATATGCGGCGTTGAAACTGACGGCTTAATCTTGAGTTTCTTGGGAACATGTTTCTTAAGGATGTCTAGCGCCACCACATCGTATGGATCCGCCATAGCTACAAGCAATTCACCATCTGTAATAGAAAATGGAAGAACATGGTGCTTTAATGCCATTTGTTTATCAATAAGATCTAGCGCCGCGCCATCAATAAGAGTCGCTTTCGGATCAAAAACCGTAAAGCCAGAAGATTGCGCCAAAAAGGCACTCAAGGTTTCATCATCAATAAAACCTAGATCAACCATGACCTCACCGATCATCTTGCCCGTGATTTTCTTTTCCTGAAGGGCAACATTCAACTGGTCTTCAGTAATAAGCCCCATGCTCACAAGCTTATCACCCATGCGCATCCGCCCGTTTGTTTCTGCTACACCGTGGGCACCGCCTATGGCAACGTCTTTACTTGTGCTTTCTTTATACGGTTTTTCATTCACCAACTCCCCCGACAAAACAGTGTCGGCTTTATCCTGCAATTCCGTTGATTGAGGGTTCATGTCCATAACAAGTTCAACATCATCTTGATTTAAGACAATATCTTCGTCATCAGTTTTGACTGAAGGATGAGATGTTTTTTTGACATCTTTGATATCCACAAGATCAGGCGTCATCACCATATCGTCATCAAAGACGATTCCTGGCTCATTCATCGGCAAATTATCTTTCGTCATTTTCATTCAACTTTTTTTAGTAGTTTAATTGATCATAGCTTCGCATCGCAAATTGACACGAATAAATTATTATGAAAATTCAGTAAGTTACCCTCACCTATATTTTTAAAGGAAAATAGTTAACAAAATGATACTAAAGCAGGATAGATCATGATTAACTGGAAAAATGTCTCTGACAAGCGGTAAATCCTTATTTTATTATAATAAATTAGATGAAAAACTTAATACACCTTATTGATTGTGCTGAAGAAACATGGCTACCAAATTGGTTTTCTCTGTTTTCAGATAAAAATGGCGGCTTTCATGAACGCCTTAATTCTGCGGCAGAACCCTTGGATATTCCTAAAAGACTTCTGACGCAATGTCGGCAGATCATTGTCTATTCACAATATATATATAAGACACGCCCTGAAAATTCTGTTTTCTTCAATAAAATTAATGAAGGGTTTGAATTTATTACTGATCACTATCATAACCACCAGACAGGCGGATGCGTCTTTAGTCTAGATAAAGATAAGACTATTCGTGACCATCAATATGATCTCTATGCTCACGCTTTTGTCATTTTGGCCTGCGCCGAATATCTTAACGCCACTAAAAATCCAAAAGCTCTAACCTTTGCAAAAACAACTTTAGATTTCATCAGAAACAATTTCCAGATGGAATACGGCTATGCCGAAACCCTCGACCAAAACTTAAATATCATCCCTGCCATAAGACGGCAAAATCCACACATGCATTTGATGGAAGCATGCCTGTTTATGTATGAGGTTTCTCAAGACAAAGACTACATGGACATGGCAGATCAAATGCTCGATCTGTTTTCTAATAAGTTTTTTGATTCAAAAACAAAAACGCTTGGTGAATTTTTTACAGATAATTTGCGCCCTCACCCAACTGAAGGACACAAAATTGAAGCTGGCCATCATGCTGAATGGATATGGCTTTTGGAGAAATATCAAAATGCCTCAGGCACCACTGATCCACGTCTTGAACAGATAAAGGATAGTCTATTCACATGGGTAAAAACGCACGGGATTGATAAAAATTTTGGTGGCATCTACAACACACAAGATAGACAAGGCGAAGTCATTGATGAAAACAAGCGCATTTGGTGTTTATTCGAAACTTTACGAGCAAGCGCCATCATGGCACAAAATTCTAACCATAGCGATGACGCGCTTAAAATAATAAATCAATTAAGTGCGGTAATTGAAAAACATTACATTTACCCAGACACTGGACACTGGAACGAGATCCTAAACCGTGATTTGAGCGTACAAACAGACCTCCTACCCGCCACAACGCCATACCATATCTACCCTGCATTGAAGGATACCCTGTCCTATCTTCTAAACCCGCACTATAGTTGGGAGAATGCGGGAAATAAAAAAGCTATTCTTTTTAATCGTGATTACGACACCGCCTACACCAATCAAGATATTGAATCTATTAAAGCCTTTGAAATTGAATCTTTGGATGGCCAAGACAGCTATAAACCAGGGGTAGAACTTGAAAAAGACTGGGGACTCAATTCTGTTCTTGATGCCAAAATGGCAGATCCCCCAAAAGCTCTTAAAGGTCACGAAGCAGATACTGTAACCAAAAGCATCACGATTTTTCCGAAGAAAGCAACATCTCTTCAACGTCACCGCGGCCGCGAGGAAACATGGGAAGTTAAAAGCGGAACACTCACTGTTATCCGCGATGGTGAGTTATTGACCATACGATCAGGTGAAAAAATTATTATCCCTGTGGGTAGCGTTCACTCCATGATGAATATGCATGATGAGAATGTGGTAATCAAAGAAACGCAACGCGGCTTTTGCCGTGAATCAGATAATGTGCGATTACTAGACATGGAGGGACGAGAAACAATCCCCTTTTCTAATCTCAGTGAAGTAAAATCTGCCATGCTATATGTTGAGCTTGAACAAAGACTCGGGATTCAGAACTCAAACAAAGCAAAACTCACCATCTCTGGATATAGAGAAATAATCAGCAAATAAAATATAACATGAACAACGCACCACCTTAAGATTAGGAACTTATATTTCAGTGGCATCAAACTAAAGTTATTGAGCCACTCACTAAGTAAAAAACATTAATTATTTACCCTAATAGCAACGCGTTCACTATCTGAGTTTATATTATCATTATTAAAATTCTATTCTCTCTAATATCGATGATAACCTAACATCTCTGGTACTTCTCTTAAATTAGACGTAGTGAACGCTGTTCCCGATAGTGGAACCACATCTCTTTCTAGGCTTCCCTTTTCTGCAAAAATTCTTCCTAGAGAAATACTTGGAGATCCATAAAAACCGACAACCTTCGTAATACCAGAAGCTCTGGCCTCCTTAATTTCTTGAAAATGACCAGTAACTGCCGCTACACCATCATTTGTTGCAATTCCGAGATTTTTCAATGCCTTCCAAAAAGTAAACGGCTGTAAATTTAATGCGCGTGCCCTATCGTCCTCTTGCATTGGACATACGCTTCGAAACGCACCGTCCACAACAAAAAAGTCCAACAATTCTATATCTTTCAATGATTGTTCGGCACGTTCCCCTTGCCTAAAACTTGATATTAAACGGACTTTCTTTCCCAATAAAAACTTTAACACCTCTACAACATGTGGCATAGGTTTTAACTTCTCGCCTTCCTTATATAAAAGCGCCGTAGAGTTAAACACAACTGTCGTAGAAGCACCAAAACCGCTCATTATAGAAGATTTATACAGATTTTTAAGTTATGTCAATTAATTCAGTGCTTTTCTAGAGATCAAAATTTGTTGGCATCATTACAACATCACGGATATTCATTGTCCGTGCGCGTGTCAGCATAAACATGACAACATCAGATACTTGCCTGGCTTCCAACAAACTACCTTCTTTTTTGGCTCTTTCCAATCTGTCTGGCTCCCAATCAGCTACGAGCGCTGTTTCAACAGGGCCAGGCGATATAGAACCCATTCGGATTCCGTGTTTGAATATCTGACGACGTGTGATTTGAACAAAGGCATCAATAGCCCATTTGGAAGACGCATAAACAGGCTCCCACGGCGTAGGATAATGAGCAGCCAAAGAGCTTGTCACAATAATATCGCCATCGCCATTTTCAATCATATGAGGAAGGACATCGCGAACGTTTTTCATTACAACGTTAACGTTCAGGTTTAACATTCTATCAATGGCATCGGTATCATTATCAACCAAATCACCACCAATATACATTCCCGCATTAGCATGCATGATATCAATACGTTCCTTTTTTTCTAAAGCTTGTGGAATGAGTGTTTTGCAATCTTTTGGGTCAAGCAGGTTGATATTCAACGGGGTAACAGAATCACCATGTTTTTCTTTTTGCGCATCAAGCGCTTTTTGATCATTACTGACCAAGATAACATGGGCGCCTGCCTCTAACATAGCATCCGCACTTGCAAGCCCTATCCCTGATGTTCCCCCCGTGACGAGGGCGATTTTGCCGTCCAATTCTTTTGCCATAGCCTATTTCCTTATTATTAAAGAGAGTGAAATTTTATTATTATGGGCGCTAATAAAGCATAGTTTTGTGGACTTGCCAATCGGTAGATAGGAAAGGGTCTGCGCAGGCAAAAAAACGCCGCCTTAACGGCGGCGCGCTTAACTAATAATCACGTAAGTTAATTACATTTTTGGTGTATATTCATAGCCGTGTTTAGCAGCCAGCAATGCTTTTTGCAACTCTTCAGGTGGATTTTGAGTAAGCAAACGCCTTTCAGATGCACGCGCCTCTTGCGTGATAACTCTTTCCACACTAAACGTAGGCGGAATCAACGGTATATCTGGAATATATGCAGAACTCGTAAGTATCGTCATAGCCGCATCTGCAACATCCTTAGGCATCGTCATTCCATCCTCTAACTGGGCTTTCTTTTTCTCCTCAGGCCAACCTTCGAACAATGCAGTCGCTGTTGCCGCAGGAGAAATTGTACTAATTCTAATGCCCTGATCAGAGTATTGACGATGAACAATTCTGGCAAACTTGTTTAATGCTGCTTTATCAGAAGCATAATTTTCTTCCCAAAGAGTATCAACATGGGCCGCCCATGAGCTTGTAAGAAGAATTTGTCCGCCCTTCCCACGTTCAACCATATGAGATACAGCATCGTGAATATTATCTTTTTGGACACCATAGTTTAGCCGCGTCGCGTTACGAATAGCTTCTTTACTATGATCCAACAATTTACCACCAAGATACGATCCAACATTCCCATGAAAAATATCAATATGACCTAATAGCTCAACAGATTTTGGCACGACACTATCGCCACCTTCGATTGTTAAAAGATCTAAAGGCAATTGAAATACCTGACCACGATATTGATCAAATGCTTGAGATAGTTTTTCTGGATTACGGCTAATCGCAACAACCCGAGCACCAGCAGCTGCATAAGCCTCTACACAGGCTTTTCCGATACCTTCGGAAGCACCCGTTACAACAGCTGTTTTTCCTTCTAACACTTTTGAAGTAGACAATGATTGAGACATAGAATTTACCCTTTATGTTAATTTATTTTGTAAAGATCATGTTGCATATGTAAAAACATATTGCAAGGACAATGTGCAAATATTATGAAAATTTTGCTATCTAATAGCCCTGACGAGACCAATATTGGCACATCTTTTTACATTAGCTACAGCATCATGCAATTTGTTTTCATTAATGCCAAATCGTGCCGCTATAACACTGATACAATCTACCATTCTCGTCATGTAATGAATGGTATGCGGGTGCTGTGGAGCTCCAACATCTTTCCATTGGATAACCTGATCCATTTGAGGAGACCCAATAAACTTCGTCGCGGAAGTAACCCCAGGCAAAGAATCTTCAAAAATAAGCATCCTGTTTCTGGGTATATTAACCCCGCTCAAAAGCATCGTTTGACCATGCGCGTACCAATAGGGCTGTTGAGATG
The DNA here is from genome assembly GCA_041397885.1 of Alphaproteobacteria bacterium. GTDB lineage: Bacteria > Pseudomonadota > Alphaproteobacteria > Micavibrionales > Micavibrionaceae. Next base: position 261,680 of record JAWKVV010000001.1, read on the forward strand.
GTTTTGCTCTTAATTGATTGGGTCCAAAATCATCGCTAGTCACTACTATAGGGAATACATCCCTAACCTGCTTACCCAAATCAGCAATTTTAAAAGCTTCACTAAGTGCTCGATGAACACGCCTACCCTCTGAATTGCTAACTGCTATAGAACCAATATTAAAGCTCTGCAGAGCAATCATTGTTTCGATCGCATCTTCCCTAGGGGTGAAATCAGGGTCATGGGTTGAAAAATATTTTAAACATTCTGCCTTAAACTCTAATGGTTGAAGGAGTCCTTCCAAGTCATCATGACCTGCAGTTATAAGCATCTCATAAATACGATCTTCGGAATTACCACAATATGTTTTCCATTCGATCTGTATACGGTCCAAACCATTAGTATCACACAAAACATCAAGGGTGTGTTGTATACCACGTTGATTGCGAAGCTCTGAATCAGGGACTAGAGACCCATCAATGTCCCATGCACAAACGCCACGCCATTCTGCTGAAAAATCCATCATAGCCCCCTAATAACTATATCTCCACAATAGAAGAAAAAATTTACAGCTTATCAAGATAAATATTACGAATAATTAAAAATTGTAATAATTTCAAACGATTAAGCTGTAAATAAAATTATTTAGCTTACTGTCGCAACTCGTTGAACGGGCTTTGCTCTCACATGACTACTAGCAACGCTAACGGCAGCTTGCTCAAGAGCAATAAGTGGATTTGCTTTCAACGTGTCCGTAAACCTGCCCGTCAAAAACTCGTCTTTCAGCTCCTCAAAAGCTCTAACCACCTCTGGTACTTGCATAGCGGGAATTTGAAGACGGCGATATTTATTTAGGTCAAATTCAATTTCTACTTTTCTAACAGCATCAACAAATGCTCTCGCCATACCAACTTCTTTTTCAAAACCATCCTTTACTACAAGTTCAGCTAATGATTCAAAAACATGTTCATCAATTTTTTCTTCATGACCTCTTATAATGAGATTTGGATCTTCTCCATAAAATCTTGCATGAGCGATTCTTTTTGATACTGTAATCAGTGCATCATCTTGTATACCTTGGCTTTCAACTGATCCCAAACAGTCTTTTTCAAGAGATTCCAAGGCCTGCTTATTCAAAGGAATTATCTTTTGATAATAAGCACCATGCGCTCCTCTCAGATCACCTCTACTCACTTGTGAAAGATCTGGTCTTACAGTTGGCGCAGCTTCAATAAACGCCCTCGTTGCCTTAGCAACATCTTCACTGGCTTTTCTCACCAAAGCAAAGAAAACGTACTCTCCCACTGATAGCTCATTATTATTCATGATAACACACTCCTCAAGTTTTTAATAATATGACAATTAGGCATAGTTTTTTTGTAAAATCAATAAATTATTTATTTTTTGCTCAGATCTTTACTATTTATAAGGCTTTTTAGCCCTGCCCATCTACTTCAAAAGCCTCTAATCTACAAATGAAGAAGTGCTCGTTTTGGTATAAATTGACAACCCCTCTTCCTCAATTCACAAGCGCGGTTCACCATAATAACCCATTACAAGGGGATCAAAGAGTCTTTGGCCCTTCCCCTACCGCAGCCGTAAATTAATCAATTCTGGGTGCAAATCTATAATAAATTTGACGATATTGGCTCAAATATATAGATTTTTAGACTTATTATTGAAGAAAGTTATGACATGATTATTGTTTTTGGATCCAACGTACTTGACCTATTTTTTCAACAAGAAAATCTTCCCCCAAAAGATACTGCGCTGTTTTTAGATAACCACGTCGAAGCTCCTGGCGGCAAAGGCGCAAACCAAGCGATAGCCGCTGCACGCGCAGGATCAGAAGTTCGGTTTTATGGCGCCCTTGGCGATGGCGGACATGGACGCCAAATGTATAAAAATTTGGCACACAATAAAGTAGATGTTTCAGGCATTGAATTTCTTGATATGCCTTCAGGACTTGCCACTATTTTTGTTGATGAAAAAGATGGAACGCACCGCATTGTCGTGTCACAAGGAGCAAATTTAAAAGCCCGCCAAAGTAGCGTTCCAGATAAACATTTGAACGGCGATACTATTGTTCTGGTTCAGGGTGAACTGCCCATTGCAGAAACAGAAAAACTTATTATTCGGGCAAAATCAAAAGGCGCAAAAACAGTTATGAACTTTGCTCCCGCCATTCAAAAACTATCCGAAGATTTGTTGAACGCTCTCGATATTATTGTTTTAAACGAATATGAGGCAGATTCTCTGGGAAAACAGTACGATATTGTCCATGAAGATAAAGAAGAACTGGCAAAACTCATACAAAAACGCTTCAACCTCACTACTGTTGTCACCCTTGGACCAAAAGGGTCAGTAACCGCCCTCGAAGAAAATATATTAAAAGTCCCTGCCCTTGGTATTAAACCTATTGATACTGTAGGGGCGGGTGATGCCTTCACAGGATGTCTGTGCGCCGCTCTTGATCAAAATAAACCTCTCGAAGAAGCTTTGCATTTAGCTTCTATAGCAGGCTCGCTTGCCTGCACTAAGATAGGCGCACAAGAAGCTCTACCGACGCTAGAAGAGATACAACAGGTAAAGGAACACGGCCTCGCCGCCTAAATGCTGCTTTTCAATTTTTGAGGGGAAATGGCGCGCCCGGGAGGATTCGAACCCCCAACCTTCTGATCCGTAGTCAGATACTCTATCCAATTGAGCTACGGGCGCATGTCTATGTAACAAAGTTCCCTAAGGGACGGTCGGACACTACATCAAGCTCTAACCATTTTGCAAGCCTAAAACGTTCAGTTTATAGCCTTTTTATCCTATAGGTTTTTACGGAATATTTGCCGTTTTGCTTGACCGATGCCCTGAATTAAGGTTAGTTAGGTCATATTTTCACCTGCGCTGTGCCCTAATGGGCCATTGCCATTTTGGGTTAAGTACGATCATGACAAAAAATATGTTTAAAAACAAAGCTTTAAAACTATCATTGGGAATCCTTGCCCTTGCAGGATCATCAACTGCGCTTACCCCTTCTGCCACAGCGCAAATTGATATGGCACAAAAACCCGTTTTGGTCATCACAAACAAGGCAATGAAGCCGTCGAATCCTTCTCCAATTTATAGCGGGTCAGCTCGCGCACCCGTTATCACGGCAGATCAAGTTTCAAACGCGACTTTCTTTAATCAAGGAAGCGGCATGATCGGTGGAAAGATTGAAGGACTAAACAGAGATTTATATGCCCTTAAAAATTCCGTCGGTCGCTTGTCTGATCAACTAAGCAACCTTCAAAACAAAGACAAGAATGTTGCAGCAAGCTATAACGCTGCGGTTGCAACAATCAACACGGCCCTACAAACAGGGACGACTCCTGGAAACCCACGCCTTGTTCAAAATTTAGATACCGCACAAATGAATCTGGACACCATGTCTGGCCAAATCGCGACTCTCAACGCGCTAGCTTTGGAAATTTCCGATACAGCCTCTAAAGGTTCTTATCTCTTAGATAGTATCCGTGCAACGTACACCCTATCTGGAGCTGTTGAAGAAGATCACGTGCGTCTTTCTCAAATGGAAGATGAGGTAAATACATCTGTTGTCGCGATTGAACGTCTTTTGAATGAAGTGAATGATGATATTACACGCACCACTGCCTATGTAGGAACAGAACGTAATAATCTACGCACCCTTGCTTTGGCCGTAACCAATGGTGACTTGTATGGAAAAAGCCTTTCCAACTATCCTTTCTCTCGTGCCCCACAAAGTGATTTGATGCAACCTGCCGCTTATAATGGCATGGCACCAACAGCCGCGCCTGCAGTCATGGCGGCACCAGGCGGCGCAAGACCCTTGGCAAAAATTCGTTTTGACAAGCCAAATGTCAATTATGAACAACCTGTTTATGCCGCTGTACAAAACGCTCTGGCAAAATACCCTGGTGCAAGATTTGAACTGGTGGCTGTCCATCCAACTTCTGGCAATGCCGCACAGGTTGCAATTGAAAGCACGCGCGCGCGCCGTAATGCGGAACGTGTATTGAGAACACTGACCCAGATGGGTGTTCCGCTTGATCAGGTAAATTTATCAAACGCATCAGATGCCAATGCCCGTTCTAGCGAAGTGCATCTGCTCTTGCGTTAATCCGTGCAACATTTTTCAAAATTATCACTTTTAATCGTTGTCATGTGTCTCTGCTTGATGACCGCGTTTTATTTTTGGTCTTCTTCAAAAGACGGAGAGCAAAAATTTTTAGACCCTGAAACGGGGCAAGGCTACGAAGGATATGTTGCTGCCATTCCACAATATGGCCCCCTGATCCATATACAAGAAATAACTGTCAGTTACGAAAAGGACACCGCGACAGGAACTTTGAAAAATGATTTAGCTTCGAAAATCATGACACCTCAGGATGTTATTTTGTATGACAAGGACCATTTTGTTCTCCCCCTTGGCGGAAAAGTAAAAGAGGTCAAACAAGAAGATAATTCTAGCGTTGTAACTATCACTCTGCCTCAAGAAACCAATACTGACCTTCTCTCTTCAACAGTGGGAATTATCACTTTAGAAACATCCGCATCAAAACGTTTGCCATTAAGCGCTCTTCAGACAGATGAAAACAACGCTTTTTATGTCTGGATGATGGAGCAGAAAGAAGATAGCGTTAAATCAAATGTCCGTCGCCAATATATCAACGTTGGCATGCAGGATGACAAATACTTTGAAGAAGCTGGCCAAGAAATCGGATCCTTTGATCTAGTTTTAATTAATCCCGATAAGAAAGTAAAAAGCAATAAACGTTATAAAATTGAACAGGTCATTTTTGAAGCCCCTCTTAACAACCCCATTAAAGAGGCCTGGACCAATTTTGAAGTGACTCGTTTAGAACAACAACAAGTTGATCTCCTTCAAGCAGCAGAAGATTGTAGAAACGGCAAGCTCAATACTGCTCAACAAGATACAAGTGGCGAGGATACTGCGGCAGCGAGTAGTTGCAATTCCCCTTTTCCTGCCACAACGACAGGAACTGATCCCTTCGCCGTTTTCAACGCTCTAACAAATAAGCAAGGAGTTGTAGCACCCTAGGTAACGGCAACTACGTTTTAGAAACATGGCGGAATAAATTTTCCATTCCATCTTCCAAAATATCCAATACCTCTTCGAACCCCTGTTCATCTCCATAATAAGGATCAGGAACGTTTTTAATGTTGCGACACATCGTATAGTCTGAAAATAAACTGAGCTCCGATCTCGACTCTTTCGGTTTCATGGCAGATAAAATTCTTAAATGCTCCTGATCCATTGCAACAATGTGATGGTAGACCTCAAAATCTTCTACACTCACTTTACTCGCGGTCATACCTTCCATAGAAATATCCCGCTTTTTTGCGGCTTGAATAGCGCGCCTATCAGGCCTTTCTCCCACATGATAACTATGCGTACCTGCAGATTGAATATCGTAATTTTGTTCCTGTTCACTCATCCTCACATAATGCTTAAAAACCGCCTCCGCAGATGGCGAACGGCAAATATTTCCCGTGCAAACAAATAAAATTCTAACCACTAATCCCCCTGTATAATTACTAACACGGATATTGCTCCTTTTAGCCTTACAGCTTGACCCATTTAGGACATAAAAGGTAAAGTGAACCCATGACAGCCCTGCCCTACGATCCTGACAAAATACAAGTCAGATTGGCCGAGAATGATGAGGAAATCAAGGCCTCTCAAGCTTTGCGCTATACCGTCTTTTATGAAGAATTTGGTGCGCAACCAACAGAAGAAATGCGCACCGTTAAACGCGATATGGATGATTATGACGCAATCACAGACCATCTCATTGTTCTGGATACAGATTTACCTCAAGGGAAAGAACAAATTGTTGGAACCTATCGCCTGCTCCGCCGTGAAATAGCAGAAAAACATGGCCAGTTTTACACAAGTGCCGAATATGACATTCAACCTCTATTGGACCACGAACCAAATTTACTGGAACTGGGCCGGTCCTGTGTTCTTCCTAACTACCGCAGTCGCCCTATCCTGCAAAAACTATGGGAGGGTATTGCACATTATGTTGCAGATCATAATATTGCCCTGATGTTTGGATGTGCGAGTTTACATGGCACAGATATTAACCAACTATCTGAGCAACTATCATACCTCCATCATTTTCATCGCACTCCCGCTGAACTCTGTCCGAAGGCCGTTGCTAACCGCTACGTAAGTATGAACATTCATGCCAAAGAAGATTTTGACGCCAAAAAAGTTTTTATCAGCATGCCTCCCCTGATAAAGGGATATCTAAGATTAGGAGCAAGCATTGGTGATGGCGCCGTGATTGACCATCAATTTAACACCACAGATGTTTGTATTGTAATGCCTACCGCACAGGTGACAGACAAATATCTCAATCATTATAAACGTGTGACTCAAAAAGAATTTCATGGCACGCAAATTAGTGGTGATGCCGTCTGATGAGATCCATCATCGCCTGCATAAAATTGTTCTTCTTTGGATTATTGTGTGTCTTTTCCATCCCCATACAAACCTTATGGCTCTGGCTATTTAAAAACAGCCCCCTTTATTTTGTTTACCCTCAAGTATTCAACCGTTCCGTCTTATTTATCTTCGGCATTAAAGTAAAAATATATGGCATTCCTAAAACTGAATCTCATGTTATTTTTGTTGGAAATCATCTGTCTTATATAGACATCCCAGTCCTCGGCGGAAACTTGCCTGCCATTTTTATCGCCAAAGCCGATGTAAGAAACTGGCCTGTATTTGGCACGCTAGCTAGCATTTCTCAAACAATCTATATTGAACGTCATCGCAACGCCGCGCCACAGGCTATTAAGGACATAGAGAACTCTTTACAAGACGGTCGTTCCCTCATCCTGTTCCCTGAAGGAACCTCCTCTCAAGGAATCGAGGTTTTACCTTTTAAATCAAGCCTGTTTGAAATTTTTTTAGATAAAAAACTTAAGGAAAATTTGGTCATCCAACCCTTTACCCTAACTCTTCAAAAAATTAATAACCTCACACCCAAAGACGCAAAAGAATTTGATACCTATGCGTGGTATGCAGACATGGAACTGCCACCGCATTTGTGGGATTTTGCAAAATCTAAAGGCGTAACAATCCACCTGACCTTTCATCCCGCCCGTAAAGCTATAGATTATAACGATAGAAAAGATTTTGCTCAGGATTGTTGGCGCGATGTTGCAACTGGCCTACAAAAATCCTTACCTGCCTTTACCAATATCCACCCTTGATTTTATCGCTAAAGCGTCCTAAACCTGTACAAACATTGAATAAAGCATTAGAAAGACAAAAATAATGGAAATTACGCCCGACGAACTCGTTAAAGTGCAAGCCTACCTACGGTCAAAGTTTGGAAACCCTGGCTTGGCTGTTCGTCCCCGCTCACAGGCAAGCGATTCTATTGAAGTCCTTTTAAATGGCGAATTCATTGGCCTTGTCTATAAAGATGAGGACGAAGGTGAAACCTCATACGATTTCAACATGTCGATTCTGGACATTGACTTACCAGAATAAGATAATAATGATAAGAGCATGACAAAAACCGCTCTATCCTTATTCCTCCTTATAATTCTGTTGACCCCGCTTCAACAAGGGCATGCACAGGGAATCTTGAGCTTCCGTCCTCCTGAATCTTCTCAGGAAACAAGAATTACTGAAACTGTAACGAAAATCACGGGCACAAACCAAGAACCTTATATAGTTGCCACCGTTGATTTAAACGGTGATTCGCTAGACGAATATATTGTAAAACCAAAAAACACTGATTTCTGCGAACAGAAAAAGCTTTGCCCTTACACGATTATGGCCTTTCAGGACTTTATGCCCATCCTTATTGGCAAATTTGATGCACATAAAATAGCCATATCCACCAAAAAAACCTACGGAATACAGCATATCATCGTCTATAATGACCTCTATAATGATTACAAAACCTCAACAGCAATCTGGAATCCCTCCTCATTTCGCTTTGAGCTGCAATAACACTCTGAAACCATTCTCTTTTTGCGCTTCTAGCCATAAAAGAGTTAGAATAGTAGAAATGAGATAATGGGCGGCATGTATTTATATAAAATATTGAAAAGTTGGGTTTTGATGGCTTTAGCCTTGTTGGCAGGTCTATTTCTGACACCCCACATGGCCTTTGCCCAACCTGTTTTTGGACAAACAAACTGCCAACTCCAAAACACCTTCCCAAGCAACTACGTCTACCCGCCTAGCCACTTTGGCGCAAGCCGTAATGGTGGTGCCCGGTGGCATGCTGGCGTTGACTTCTTTTTTCCCATAGGAACAACTGTTTCTGTTCCCCAAGGATGCCAAATCAGACTTTACAGTGATGGGACCGTAATCTGGAAAAACGACCCTAATGGATACGGACAATATATGTTTATTGACTGTATGTTAGGAAATGTCCCTATCACTCTTCGTTACGCTCACATCGCTCAGTACAACACCTCACAAGCCACCATCCAACAAGGAAGAACGGGTATTTCTACTGCGAGTATCCCTGACCACTACCACTTTGAAGTTTTGATTAATCAATCTGGGGGGCAAGGAACTCCCGTTGACCCTGAATGTGTTTTAGGACTCACAAAGGGCGCAGGGCCGAATTCACCAATCGCCGCATGTCAAGGTTGCCCTACGCCGCCAGGCCCCGTCGATTTTTGTAATAACCCGAATGCCGTATCGCAACTGATTGCACATAGTAACCAATGTTACAGAGGACCTGCAAAAAATAATCCTGGCGGTGCAACGGTTGATCCAAACCAATTGCGTGGCGTCCCTAATCAGGGGACACCTGGCACAACGTCTGGCCCACCAAATGGCGCGGCAACAAACCCTTATGATGATGATGTTTATCTAAACACACCACCAGGGGGAGGATATACTGGCAATCCAAATACGCTGTATCCCCCAGGGTCTAACACAATACCGCCCATTAATCCGCCACCGCCGCCAATACCAGGTACACCAGGGGGCGCATCAAACCTTGTTCCTTCTGCTTCAAATGCCACTAACAATGACGGATGCGCTACAGATACATGGACCGCCATGGTAAACCAAGCCGTCATGGAAACACGGCGCGAAGATATCTTAAACAAACGTTTTATTGTCAAGGCCGATAGCGTTCTTGATTACAGCTGTTTTAGTCGGTGGTATACGGACACAGGAAACCTCGTAGGACCTATTTTCAGTGAAACAACCAGATGGGATAACTTGCCTGTCAGTCTCATTGGAAAAACTGTTAGAATTCAGTTGAGTACTCAGGACCAAACCACACCGCCGTTTGATGTCGAATTAAATTATCAATTCCAACGCACAACAACAAACAGCCAGGGGCAATCCATCACCTATCAACTTTTGGGGTCTAATTCATTAGACGTTGCAATTGACACGCTTGTTGGGTCGGTTGCTAATGCTTATTTACAACAAAACTTTAACCATTCTTTTCTTGCAGGAACGGCACCTGTCACAGGCGCTAATCCCTCAAGTTGTAATACGATGGCTACTGTATGGCGTGCAGCCAAATGTAAAAACTTTGATGGAACAACTGTGTTTTATACCTTTAATGATTTAATCAATTTCGACCCACGAGAGTTTCCATCAAACATGCCATGTAACTAAAAATGAAACAAAGAACGCTTAAAGATTATCTTTTTTATTTAAACCAAAATCTGGTTTTGGTCTTTATGGCTTTATTTGTTTCTTGCTCTCTGGCCAAAGCAGAAACAGATGCGTTGCGTTATGATGTCTGCGTCAACCCACAACAATCACTACCTTGCGCTGTTGCGTTTGAAAAACTAAGGGCCACTAAAAACCCGATCAACAAAAAAAATTATTTTGATGACGAGGTACACATCAAAAATGATAAACTTTTAAGCTTCCCAACATACTATATCGCTCAGCCTGATTTAGATCATGACGGCGTAAAAGAAATTATTGTCGCGCTTTTGGAAGATAATAAAGACTCAGAAGGGCTTTTTTGCAAATCAAAATACGAATGCCCTCATTTCATCATTCAAGACCGCAATGTTAATCATGAAAAACCGCGCCTTAAATATTACGCCACTCTTGGTGCGCCTTTTGCCTATGGCATCGGTCTTTCAACAGATGAACGCGTTAACGGATACCAGTCTTTAAGGATCTATACATCCGATACAGCAACAACATTTGATGTCTATCAGTACGATAAAAAAGACGATCAATATTACAAAATTAACGGGAAGAGGTAGAACAGATGAAACTTTATCTCTTCTTGACTTTAGTGGTTTTAGTTTTGATGGGCTCAAATCCCTCTTTCGCGCAAATCAGAAGCTTCCTCATTCCCAATGGACCAACAGGACCAAATCCAGCGCCCACGGCACCAACAAACCCTACAGCGCCGACAAATCCAGCAGCTCCTGCACAACCACCCGCATCAGCTGCGGCAAATTCGCCGCAATTTGCAACGCCTGCTTGCCCTAACAGCACCTGCATCACCAACCAGACAATTCAAAATACGACAAATACCTACGTGAATTTCAGTCCTGTAAGAACCTACTTAACCCAAACTTTACCTCAAGGGGGAGCCGCCCCTGCCCCTGGAAGCTGCCAAGCCCCTATCCAGACAGGAACGACAATGCATAGACAAATTGTGGCAAGTGGTGCTTCTGGAAGAGGAGCTATTTACCGATATCCTGATGGATTCTGCATCAATCAAGGCTGTGTTTATTCAGCAAATACAGGGACTCAGCAATGCCAATAACAAGATTTTTGAAAGGTTGTTTGCCAAAGATGCCTTTTATTAGGTACAATGTAAAAAGGGACAAATTTATGAAAAAATTAATTCTATTATTTGTATTGTTAGGCGTTGTTGGACTAATCCATCCTGCAAAACCCATGGCGCAACCACAGATTGCTCCTCAGCCCTGTGATACAAAATATTGGGAACAAATGACGTCGCGTGCCTGGATGGAGGCTGAACGTGAAATCATGCAAAATCAAAACCTGATTTTTAAACCCGATAGCGTTTTGGAATATACCTGTTTTGATCAATTTGTCAGTATCAATGCCCATGTGGCAGGCCCTTTATTTGTCCATACCAATTACTTTGGAACGCCAATTATCCCACTTTCCGCTTCACAGAGTATGCCAAATGCTCTTGCAAATGTCGTCAGTACCGCTTTAAACGCTTACAGAAACGCTAATTTTAATGACAACTTTCTTGGCGGACGTGCGGGAAGCATGAATATTCCAAATGCAAATAGCACGTTCGTTTCCGCATCAACCAACGTAGGATACACCTGCTCCACCATGGCCGAGGTCTGGAGAGCGGCAAAATGTATGAACTTTATTGATAATGCTGCTTTTCAAAATACCGATGGATTCTATCCATTCGATGATATTCAAGGATTTAACGGTAATCCAAACGTATCTGGATATGCAGGCGCTATTCAGGAAACACGGCAATGGCCTGCAAGTATGAGTTGCTCGCCCTCCGCGGGTCCTGGTGGTGGTGGATCATCGGCACAGAATTTTGGTCCTGCGGGAACTTGGCGTAATCAAATCAATATCGCAACAAACAACAACAATAGTCAGTACCAATTTCAGGCACCCCTCGGTACAATTTATACCGATGTTGGTCGACGCCTTCGCCCTTTAGGGTCTGCCATACCTGGGCCAGGAGGAAACACTTCAACATGTCAAGCTGCTATTCCAACAGGCATCACTGTCTACACCCAAAACGGAAGCCAACAGGGAAGTCACCTAGATGGCGTTTGTACAAATCCTGGATGTAGCTATGTACGAGGTGGATCCGCTACGGCATTAGGAACTTGCAACTAAAACACACTTATTTCCCAGATTTCTTAATAACGGCCTTAATATCTTCGCGGGCTGATGGGTTAATTTCCATCAGTTTAGCCATAATTTTCATGTTTTTGGCCTGATCTATTTCTTCGTAACCGCTCTTCGAATTTTTGATACCCTGTGGAAAAAACGCGGCTTTATCCTCCGCCTTGGCCGTCTTTGGTTCTGTGGTCGGTGCTCTTCTTCCTTCTTGAACAGCATCAACAAGGCCCAATTTTTTCATTAATTCAGGGCTCCCCCCAACAATTTGCCTGATCTTCTGCAGAATTGCAGGATCGACCTTCGCCCGTGATTTTCGCAATTGTTCAAAAGCTTTAGCCAGTATTTGCTGCCTTTTCGCTGTGACGGGCTTTCCTTCGGGCAGGGTATCTTTCACATTGATTTCCTTTACTTTTTATCGAGAATACCCCTATATCGTACCATAATAACTATAAGAACAAGACAAGAATTAAACCTTTTCCTATGCTGACTTTTTATAAAATCATCACATCTCTCAGCGCTCCCTTCTTGTCGTTGTTACTGGCATGGCGACAAAACCAAGGAAAAGAAGACAAAAGCCGCATTAACGAACGTATGGGACAGGCGCTTTTACCGCGCCCGAACGGTTCACTCATCTGGATTCATGCTGCAAGCGTGGGTGAAGCGCAATCTGCCCTAATTCTGATCAAAGAAATTTCTATCACAGATACATCAGCGAATTTTCTAGTCACCAGCGGCACAAAAACATCTGCCGAATTAATGGCGCAACGATTGCCCTCAAATGCTATTCATCAATATTACCCTCTTGACCATCCTATCTGGGTGCAAAAATTTTTAAATCATTGGAAACCTGATCTGGTTTTATGGATGGAATCCGAACTGTGGCCCAACATGCTATCGCTCATCCGTACAAAAAACATCCCTGCGGTTTTGGTGAATGCGCGCCTATCCGATAGGTCTTTTAAAAGGTGGAATTTATTCAGACAAAGCGCAGAAACACTTCTATCAACTTTTAATATTATTTTGGCACAAACAGACACTGACAAAACGCGTTTTGAAAAATTAGGTCATTCTAATATCTTTACTACAGATAATTTAAAACACAGCGCTGCACCGCTTCCCTATAACAGTCAAGACCTCGAAATGTTACAAAAAGCAATTCATAACCGCCCTGTATGGCTTTATGCAAGCACACATCACGGCGAAGAAACTCTTGCCGCGCGCATCCATAGAGACTTGTCAGAAACCTACCCTAACCTTTTAACTATTATTGTCCCTCGCCATCCAGAGCGCCGTGAAACTATCAGAAAAACTTTGGTTATGATGGGGCTAAACATCACCTTACGCGGTACAGATAAAAATCCTCCCCGTGATGAAAACCATATTTATGTTGTTGATACATTGGGTGAGTTAGGATTATTTTACCGCCTATCTCCTATTGCCGTGATTGGCCGGTCTTTCAGTCTTGATGGTGGTGGCGGGCATAATCCGATAGAGGCTGCACAATTGGACTGTGCCGTTCTTACAGGCCCTCACATCCAATACCAAAAACAGCTTTTTTCAGAAATGTTTACCGCAGATGCCGCAGCGCAAGTGCAAACAGAAGAAGAATTGTTAGAACAACTTAAGAATTATTTGAACGATAAAGGTGCTCTTGATACCGCTACAAGAAAAGCAAAAGAGTTTTCAAAAGCAAAGATGAAATCATTCATAATGCTGATGGATCACATCTTACCGCTACTCCCTCCTCCACAAAAGGAGGCTGCATAATGAATTTTAAAACACCAAAATTCTGGCACAAGCGGATGAGTATTTTAAGCATCCTTCTCATCCCCCTTTCATGGCTATATCGTCTGGGGCATGTGATAAATATGAAACGTCAGCCCCCCCCCTACCATGCAAAAATCCCCGTCATTTGCATCGGTAACGCCATTGCAGGGGGCAGCGGAAAAACACCTAGCGTTATAGCCCTAGTAAAACTGATAAAAGAAAATAACATCGCCCAGAATCCATTTATTTTAACACGCGGTTACGGCAGAAAAACAAAAACACCAATCCTCGTTGATCTAAATAAACATCACGCAAATGATGTAGGGGATGAAGCATTACTACTTGGGCAACATTCACCAACTATCGTTTCGTCAAACCGCGCTGATGGTGCAAAATTGGCAGAAGAAATAGGCGCAGATATCATCATCATGGATGATGGACTTCAAAATAACCACCTTCATAAAAATATTAACTTTCTGGTCGTCGATCGGCAAATTGATTTTGGCAACAACCGTGTTCTCCCTGCAGGACCTCTGCGTGAACCTCTTTCAAGTATCTTGCCAAAGATACATGCTATCCTTTGTATTGGCCGCCCTTTTCATTCTGATAAAGCCGTTTTTCAATCTTTTATTCTTCCGCAAGATGGTCTTGATTTAAACAAAAATTATGTCGCATTCGCGGGACTTGGCTATCCTGAAAAATTTAAAAATACGCTACTTGATTTAAAGGCTAAACTGGTTGGTTGGCATACTTTTCCTGATCATCATTCTTATTCGGAACAAGAACTTGAAGATATGCAAGATGATGCCTTAAATAAACAAGCCGTGTTGATTACAACAGAAAAAGATTATGCCCGCCTCCCAGAAAGTTGGAAAAAAAAGATAATCAATTTTCCTATCGAACTACAATTCAAATCACCTAATGATATTGTTCAGTTTCTAGAACTGGGATTAGGAGCAATTGCATGATCAAAAAAATTCGTTATGCACTTGAAGCTCTTGTCCTGCTTTTCTTTCTATCTGTTTCAAAAATATTGCCCGCACACTGGGCTTCTAATTTAGGGGGGGGGATTGGCCGAACCATTGGCCCGCGCTTAGCTACCTCACGCAAGGCGGTAAACCACATTCAATTCGCAATGCCTGATACGACTGATGAACGCGCGCGCGAAATCATGATAGGTATGTGGGACAATTTAGGGCGCGTCATGATGGAATATGCTCATCTAGAACATATTGGCCGTGATCGAACAAAGGTTATTGGTAAAGAAATTATTGAACGATACAAAGGTGTCCCTTTGATCTTAGTCTCTGGACATTTAGGTAACTGGGAAGTCTGCCCTCCTGCCCTTCATCTCCAAATGAAAGCGAATTTTGTCCCCATCTATCGGGCACCAAACAATCCCTTTTCAGACTGGATGCTGCAAAATGCGCGCTCATTAAAAGGAAAAATAAAAACTATTCCTAAATCACGCACAGGTACCCGGCATATTGTTCAGGCCATGAATAATGGTGATTATATTGGCATGTTGATTGACCAAAAATACAATGAAGGAGTCGCCGCGGATTTCTTCGGTCACCCTGCCATGACCTCTCCCATATTTGTACAACTGGCACAAAAATTTAAATGTCCGTTGATCCCGCTGCGGATTGAGCGCACCAAAGGTTGTAACTTTCTCATTACAATCGAAGAACCATTAGTGATAGAAAACAAAACACCTGAATCAATCATCGCCGAAACACATGACTTGCTTGAAAAATGGATTATTGAAAGACCTGAACAATGGCTTTGGCTCCATAAACGGTGGGGAAAAATAAATGACAAAGCATAACTTCGACTACGACTATTTTGTGATTGGAGCTGGTTCTGGTGGTGTCCGCTCTGCCCGTATTGCAGCAACCCACGGTGCTAAAGTTGGTATTGCTGAAGGACGTCACTATGGCGGTACTTGCGTTAATGTAGGCTGCGTTCCTAAGAAACTTTTGGCCTATGCTTCAGATTACGGCCCTGCTTTCGAAGATGCTGAAGGATTTGGATGGAAAACCAGTCATAGGGAATTTAACTGGCAAACCCTGATTGAAAATAAAAACAAAGAAATCAGCCGCTTAAACAACATTTATCAGAATTTGCTCAAAAATGCAGGAGTCACTGCATACAATGGTATGGCAAAGTTCAAGGATGAACATAAAATCATCGTAAATAACGAAGAAATCACAGCCGATAAAATTCTTCTCGCAATGGGCGGAAAGCCCCGTAAACCTCGTTATGAGGGCGCTGAACACGCCATTATCTCTGATGATGCTTTTTATCTGAAAAAACGCCCTGATCATGTTGTGATCGAAGGTGGTGGCTATATCGGTGTTGAATTCGCTCATATTTTTCACGGTTTAGACTCAAAAGTCACATTAATTCATCGAGGAGATCAAATTTTACGTGGTTTTGATCAAGAAATTCGTGTTTTTCTGCATGATGAGATGAAAAAACAGGAAATTATTATCAATTTGGAAGAAAATATTACAAAAATTGACAAAAATAGCGATAAATTTACCGTTTTTACTGATAAAAACCAGAAAATTGAGTGTGATTTGGTCTTCAGCGCCACAGGCCGCGTTCCAAACACAAAAAATATTGGTCTGGAGGAAATTGGCGTCCAAATGAAGGATAACGGCGAAATTATCATTAATGACCAATATCAAACCAATATCCCACATATTTATGCTGTTGGAGATATTACGGACAGCCTTGATCTTACCCCTGTTGCTCTTGCGGAAGGCCATGTCTTGGCTGACAGGCTATTCAACAGTAATAAAGATCGGCACGTATCGTATAAAAACATACCCACAGCCGTATTTTCAAACCCTCCCATCGGCACTGTCGGATTAAGTGAAGAAGAAGCACGCGCCCAAGGCCACGAAGTGGAAATTTACAAATCAAACTTCAAACCGATGCGCCATACCCTTTCGGGGCGCGATGAACGCACCTTTATGAAACTCGTCGTTGATAAAAAAACCAATGTGGTGCTTGGTGCCCATATGTGTGGCCTTGATGCTCCTGAAATTATGCAAGGAATCGGGATTGCCCTTCAATGCGGAGCAACCAAGGCAGATTTTGACCGCACCATTGGCATTCACCCCACCAGCGCCGAAGAATTTGTAACAATGCGCACCCCCCACACATCTTAAATCCTTGCGATTTAGCAACAAATCCCTTACATAAAACGCATGACAAAACCTGATTTAAAAGCCGTAAAACCTCCTGCCGCACCTTGGTCTCCTCAAACATGGCGCGACAAACCTGCCAAACAACTCCCTAATTATCCTGATCAAGCCTATCTAGAGCGGATCGAAGAAATCATGAGGGGGATGCCCCCGCTTGTGTTTGCAGGGGAAGCACGGAATTTAAAATCAAGTCTGGCTGAAGCCTGCCATGGCCGCGCCTTCGTTCTTCAAGGCGGCGATTGTGCTGAAAGTTTTCAGGAATTTGGCGCGAACAAAATCCGTGACACTTTTCGTGTCTTGCTTCAAATGGCTGTTGTTATGACCTTTGGCGGAGAAATCCCGATTGTCAAAATGGGCCGTATCGCAGGACAATTTGCTAAACCTCGCTCCTCTGATGATGAAACTATTGATGGGGTAACACTGCCAAGTTATCGCGGCGACATTATCAATAAACTAGAATTCACCGAAGAAGGCCGCGTGCCTGATCCTGAACGGATGATCCGTGCTTATAACCAATCCGCCGCAACATTAAACCTATTACGTGCTTTTGCGACAGGCGGTTACGCAGACCTTAATCAGGTTCATCGTTGGAACTTGGATTTTGTAACAGATAGCCCTTTGAGCGAGCGGTATGAAGCCGTTGCTCAGGAAATTAGCCGCGCCCTCGCCTTTATGAAATCCTGTGGGATCACAAGTGAAAAAGTGCCAACTATGCGCGAAACGGATTTTTATACCTGCCATGAAGCACTCCTCCTTCCTTATGAAGAAGCCATGACCCGGGTGGATAGCACCACTGGCGACTGGTATGACACCTCTGCCCACTTCCTATGGATTGGTGCACGCACACAACAAACAGACGGCGCGCAGATAGAATTTGCACGCGGTATTCACAACCCCATAGGGATGAAAGTTCCGCCTGAGCTAGACGCTGATACCCTGATGAAACTGGTTGATACTCTAAACCCGAATAATGAAGCAGGTCGCCTGTCATTAATTGCCCGCATGGGATGCAATCAAGTTGAAGAAAAACTTGCACCCTTGGTACGTAAAATTAAGGAAGAAGGACGCAATGTTGTCTGGATTTGTGACCCCATGCACGGCAATATTGAAAAATCCTCCAGCGGATATAAAACCCGCCGTTTTGACAATATTCTGGCCGAAGTTCGTGGGTTCTTTAATGTTCACCGCGCCGAAGGCACACACCCAGGAGGTGTTCACTTCGAAATGACAGGGCAAAACGTAACCGAATGCGTTGGCGGCGCCCATGATGTCACCGAAGAAGACCTATCAAGCCGTTATCACACAGCCTGTGATCCGCGCCTGAACGCCAATCAGGCGCTTGAACTCGCCTTCTTGGTCGCAGATGAGCTCAAATCCGCAAGGTAAATTATGAAAATTAAAACTGGACTTTTTCCACCTGAAATGCTATTTAAATTCCTAAAATAGCAGTAAGGGTGTGTAAAAATGGAATTAACAAGAAGACATTTTCTAAGATCAGCTTTGGCAACCGTGGCAGCCCCTGCCATAAGCTCTTCAGGCGCTTTGAGCGCCGTAGAAGCTCTAGCTAATGACCTTGCCGCCGAAGCTGCTGCCCTATTACAAGCACAACATGACGCGATTTTGGACAGTGCTTTTGGTGAAAGTCGCCTACATATGCAATTACTAAATCATTGGTATACCAAAGGATTCGGGGTAACTTCTATGCTTGAAAAAGTTCAAGATCTACAAAAACGCCTTAATAACCTGAAGGAACGCGGCTCAGATCTTCCAGAACTTGAACAAGCTCTTAAAACAGCAGCGGAAAGCAAAGATGGAGAGGGTGTCAATATCGAACAACTTGAACAAATGGTTGCCCAGATTGAGAAAGAAGCCACCCCCCCACAAACTGAATCAGTCTCTGATAAAGCACCCCAAAATACCGTTCCAAGACCCGCAGAACTTGCCCTATAGCACTATTGCTATTATAAAATACGGTTTATGACACATCTACCGCATATCATTCTTGCCCAACTTAATCCAACGGTTGGAAATTTAAGCGGTAATTTTAAAAAAATTCGTGAGGTTCGCGATCAATCAAAAGATGGCGACCTCATTATTTTTTCTGAGATGATAACAACAGGTTATCCCACCGATGATCTGGTTCTTAATCCTCACTTCATGGACTGCGTTGAACGGCACGTTCAAGACATTGTTAACGAAAGCAAGAATAAGCCTGCTATCCTTCTCCCGACACCTTGGCGTAAAAATGGCAAACTTTACAACGCCTGCCACCTTATTGGTGATGGTAAAATTCTGGCAACCACCCTCAAACACCACTTGCCGAATTATGGTGTTTTTGATGAAAAGAGAATTTTTGAACAAGGTCCTCTACCAACCCCGATAGAGTTTAAAGGCACAAAACTTGGCATTATGATTTGTGAAGATATGTGGTTCCCTGATGTTGCCACCCATCTTAAAAAGCAAGGCGCAGAAATTCTTATTGTACCAAACGGTAGCCCCTATCAACTGGACATCTACAAACAGCGTCACGCACAGGCCAGTGCCCGCGTTAAAGAAACAGGCCTGCCGCTTATTTACGCTAACCAAGTCGGCGGCCAAGATGAGCTTGTCTTTGATGGAGCGTCCTTTGTCATGGATAAAGACGCTCACATCACCCATCAACTCCCTTCTTTTGAAGAATGTATTATTCCTTTATCAGGCAAATGCCAAAACACCCCTCCTTCTCAAGAAGAAGTAATTTATAAGGCCATAACCTTGGGGCTTCGCGATTACATTCAAAAAAATAATTTTCCTGGCGTGCTTATTGGATTATCTGGCGGTATTGATAGTGCCCTCAGTGCAGCCCTTGCGGTTGACGCTATTGGCGCTGATAAAGTGCAGTGCGTGATGATGCCTTCACCCTATACGTCTCAAGGCAGTCTGGATGACGCTGCCGAATGCGCAAAACTTTTAGGGGTGCCGTTAGATACCATTTCTATTGAACCCACGATGCAGGCTTTTAATACAATGCTTGCAGATCACATAGATCAAAAAAATGCAGGTACAACATTTGAAAATATTCAGTCTCGCGCACGGGGTATGACGTTGATGGCTCTGTCTAACGCGACAGGAAAAATGGTTTTATCGACGGGCAATAAATCAGAAATGGCTGTTGGTTATGCCACGCTTTATGGCGACATATGCGGCGGTTTTAATGCCTTAAAAGATCTGTATAAAGGACAGGTTTATGCTCTATCAAACTGGCGAAATGCACAAGGTCGGGTCATTCCTGAACGCATCATCACCAAAGCACCAAGTGCAGAGTTAAAACCTGGTCAAACAGATCAAGACACCCTTCCCCCTTATGAAGTTTTAGACCATATTCTAGAATGTTTGATTGAACATGATATGCCGCCCCATGATATCCCGCATGATCAGGAGACTGTTATGCGTGTCTGGAGAATGCTTGACCTTGCTGAATATAAACGCCGCCAAGCGCCGCCAGGTGTGAAAATCACATCGAAAGCCTTCGGTCGTAACAGACGTTACCCCATAACAAATGGCTTCTTTAAATCTGCAGACGAGATTTAGGAATCGCAAGAATGCTGAACGCGTTTAATTCAGGATATATTGCCTTATATTGTTCCATCTTCTCATGAAGTTTTGTTCCTTTATGGTCACAAATTTCAAAAGTTGTTTCTGGTGACAATAAAACTAACTGGCCAGGACACATTGAGTTCAGCACAGAAGATGCAGCCCCAGCGCTCCAATTAAATTCTTCAAATAATAAAGCTGCCATGTTCTCGACAGGCACATCAGCAGCTTTCTCTATCACTAAAACATAGGATTCTGGTCTTTTGGAATGATCAGGTGTGTCTTCATTCAGGTTATAACCACTGGGGTTGTAAGGAACGGGTAATTTTCTCTTAGGCATGTGTAATATATAAAAGTCAGAAAAGCCTTATGTCAATAAAAACCCATCTATCTTATTGAAAAACCCTGTAAAACACGCTAGTTAAAATCACTGTTATTGAGAAAGAGCGCGTTATGTCTGTAAAAGTCCGTTTTGCCCCGTCCCCTACTGGCTTCCTGCACGTTGGAAATGCCCGTACAGCCGTTATTACGTGGCTTTTCTGCCGCCAACATAATGGGCATTTTCTGCTTCGTATTGACGATACAGACCGTGAGCGCTCCCGCGATGAATGCGAAGTGGCGATTGAAGACGGTCTCACATGGCTTGGTTTAAACTGGGATCAAAAAGTAAACCAAAAAAACCGGATGGATGTCTATAACAAGGTTATTGAAAAATTAAAGGCCGATGGCCGCATCTATGCCTGTTATGAAACACCAGAGGAATTGGGATTAAAACGTAAAACCCAACTTTCTCGTGGTATCCCTCCGACCTATGACCGCGCAGGATTGAATTTAACAAGTGAACAAATTGCAAAATACGAAGCCGAAGGCCGTAAACCACATTGGCGTTTTAAACTCAATCATACACCTATCGAATGGAATGACCTGATCCGCGGACCTGTCCATTTTAATGGTGCAGATTTATCTGATCCTGTCGTATTGCGTGAAGATGGTACGCCACTTTATCATTTATGTTCTGTGATTGATGATGTTGATTTTGACATTACCCATGTTGTACGCGGTGAAGATCACGTTTCTAACACAGCCACACATATTCAAATGTTTGAAGCCATCAGTGGTAAAGCACCTGAATTCGCCCATCTTTCGCTGATTTCTGATGCAGAAGGCGGCAAGCTTTCAAAACGTCTGGGATCTCTTAGCATTAAAGACATTAAAAATGAAGAAGGTTTAGAACCAATGTCTATCGTGTCTTTAATGGCACGCCTTGGCACATCTGATCCTATTGAGGCTTTTACAAAACATGCACCCCTCATTGAAAATTTTGATTTTTCAAAGTTTTCGCGCAGCACACCAAAATTTGACCCCGAAGAATTGGTACGGTTAAATGCCAAAATTTTACACGACACAACTTTTGAAGATATCAAACCGCGCCTGGATGAGTTGGGTTTAAACGATCTGGATAAAAATTTCTGGAATGCTGTCCGTGCCAATTTGGAAAAATTAAATGGCATCAAAGATTGGTGGAACGTTGTGAATGATCCCAACGCGTCAGTTATTGCGTCAGAAGATAAGGAATTTACAGCACAAGCCGCCAATGTCCTCCCCCCCGCTCCCTGGACAGAACAAACATGGAGCGAATGGGTTGAAAAAATCAAACAATCAACAGACCGCAAAGGTAAAACTTTGTTTATGCCGCTTCGTAAAGCCTTAACCGGTATGGATCACGGACCAGAACTGAATAACCTTCTTCCTCTTCTGGGCGAGGAAAAAGTAAAAAAACGCCTTCTGGGATAATTTATATTTATGACCTGCCCCACTATCATTCTTGTTCAGCCGCAAATGGGAGAGAACATTGGGGCTGCTGCCAGAGCTATCGCCAATTTTGGCTTAAAAGATTTACATCTTGTGGCTCCACGGGATGGTTGGCCGAGCAAAATTGCCGAAGCAAATGCGGTTGGGGCATTTGATAAAATAAATCCCGTTGCGGTTTTTGAAAATGTTGCAGATGCTATAAAAGACTATCAAGTCGTCTACGCCACTACTGCCCGCTCCCGTGATATGCGAAAAACCGTCATGACGCCCGAAGCCGCCATTCAAGACATGCATACGCGCCATGCCACAGGTCAAAAAACGGCCATTCTTTTCGGCGGAGAGCGTGCAGGACTAACAAACGAAGATATATCTCTCGCACAACATATTATTTCTGTACCTGTTAACCCCGAATTTGCTTCCCTAAATTTGGCGCAAAGCGTTCTGCTGCTTTGCTATGAATGGAAAAAACAGACTGATCAAACTCCTGCAGAATTCCTGCCAGAGGGGGACAGCTCCGACGCCACACAGGGCGAAATAATCGAACTTGTTGAACGGTTGGAACAGGAATTAGAGACACATCATTATTTCCGCGAGGTCAATATGCGCCCCACCATGATGCGTAATATCCGCAATATCTTTACCCGCCGTAATATGAGCAAACAAGAAATCCGCACCTTCCACGGCATCATATCTGCTTTAATTGGAAATAAAAAATCAGGTTAGAATTTGATAGTTGGAGCACATACTTCTGGCCCTCTGTTAATATAGTCAGAATTCATACTGACATAACCTGTCCGGCCTTCTGATGTTGCAACCAATCCCCATTCTTGTCCTAACTCATTCCGCGTTTCTCCATAAATAGAAACCTTGCTCCCCATAGGTAGAGCTGAATCATCTTGTCCAGGTTCTCGAGCAAGTTTTTGAAACTCTATTCCTGGACCTACTCTAATATTCAAACTACTTGCTGTTACTTCACCTGTTTGAACACAGATTTCATCACTTGAAGTCCCTTCTGGCTTCAAAAAAGGAACCGTCTGTAAAGCATTTTCATCAAAATATGCATGTCTAGAAAAATCTGTTTTATCCGTGACTGTACTATTAACAGCGAGCACCATTGGTTCGCCATTTTCAGTTAGAGCTATAGGTTGGTTTTCTCCCTTTGATACAAATACAGGCCCACCACTGGCTCCTGGGACAATATCACTTTCGGTATTAATTCCGTCATAATCACCAAATGTAACTTTCGCATTTTCATGGGTTGTCAAATAAGGTTTGTCTGCCGAGTGACCCACGACCGTTACAGGAACTTCTATACCATTATCATGAGCTTCCCATACACTGTCTCTTAATTGTGTTGCAGTCTCAAAATCCGCTGTCAAAATCCGTGCTGGCTTTACACCATCAGGAAGAACATCCTTTGAAAAGACAACCGCTGTATCTCCTTCTAAAATAACATCTGTATATCCTGTTTCTCTAAGAAGTTCCTGATCTGCTGCTATATTTTCTTTGTAGAGTGGATTCTGCCACGCCTCATCCCCTCGCAAAGTAAATTCTTGAAGTCGCCCTGAATTGTCTAAGTAACTTCCTTTAAAAGTTATATCCTCAGGTTCAACCTGTCCTATTATGTTGTGGTTAGAATCAGTAATATCCAAACAATGTGCTGCCGTCGTTATTATGGTTCCTTGCTCACGGGACTCAAAGCCCCCTATATTACTAATTGTCGCAGTACATAACCCGAAAGGTGTTTCCATCTGAACAACAGAATCATATTCTCGTTCACCCAGTGTAACCGCACGGCGTTCATCAACAGGACCAACACTATCATAGGGAGCAGATCGTGCTGTTCTATTTCCTGGGTTTCGATAAATATCTTCAGGCGGTGCAAAAAAATTGGGAAGCACAACATTTGGTAAATCATATAGCTGCACCCGTTCAAGCTGCGACCCTTGTTGAACTGGAGTAGTAATATTATTCTGCGCCTCTACCGCCGCTGATGATGCGACGGTGATTGCCGCTCCTCCTAAAATGTTTGTCAAACCACCCATTCTTTTATTTTACTTCATTATGGTTAATAAATGCAAAAATTGGTGATAAGCTAACCCATTGAAATATTTTGGCTTAAACAAAAAAACCGCCTCAAGGGGCGGTTTTCTGTAATTCTTATTTGCTTTAAGCGGATTAACGAGAATAAAACTCGATAATAAGGTGTGGCTGCATTTCAACAGCAAACGGAACATCTGCTAGTTCTGGCACGCGCAAGAAAGTCGCTTTCCCTGCTTTGTGATCCACTTCGATATACTCTGCCACTTCACGTTCAGGAGATTCCATCGCCATCATAACCATTGGCATTTGAAGAGATTTTTGTTTCACTTCAATCACATCGCCAGGTTTAACCTGATAAGAAGCAATATTCACTTTCTTACCATTTACACTCACGTGATTGTGGCTAACAAACTGACGCGCAGCAAAAACTGTTGGTACAAATTTTGCGCGGTATATAACAGCATCCAAGCGGGATTCTAACAATCCAATCAAGTTACGGCCTGAGTCACCACGCATGCGCACAGCTTCTTGATAGTAACGGCGGAACTTACGCTCCCCAATGTTACCGTAATGGCCTTTTAATTTTTGTTTCGCAAATAACTGAACACCATAATCTGTTGGTTTTGCACGACGCGCACCGTGCATACCTGGTGCGGTTTGGCGTGTGTTATATGGTGATTTTGGACGACCCCATAGGTTACATCCTAAACGGCGGTCAATTTTATACTTAGACTGTGGGCGTTTTTCGCTCATATCAATAGTTCCTTCTATTTGTTTTCTATATTTTAAATGTCCCAATTAACCGAAGTATTGAAGTTTGACCATCAACAAGGAGTTGCCTCCTTTTCTTGGGAATATGCGGATTTATAAGGATTTGGGGATAATTGTCAAGAAAATCCCCCTTCTTTTGGGTGTTTTTGTCTATGATGGGCTGTTTTTACACAGAAAGAGGACGAAAACCATGAAAAACCGCCACATCATCCCCTTTTCATTTGCCTGCATCGCTTTGGGTCTTGGGGCATGCCAAACGTCAACCCAAACGCTTTCCAATGATATTGCCGCTCTGGGAAACAGCATTTTTGGCAACGTTAATACCCGCGCGGCGGCAGCTTCAGCTTTATCCCAGCAAGATATTATCGCCGCATTTAAACAGGCCTTAAATATAGGAACACAAGAAGTCACCTCTCAATTGGGAAAGATAGATGGCTTCAACGCAGACCCCAAAATCCATATCCCTCTTCCTTCATCCTTTTCAAAGGTACAAACGGCACTCAAAACCGTAGGGGCCTCCCATCTTCTGGATGATTTGGAAACAAAGTTGAACCGCGCAGCAGAAATTGCAACACCGCATGCCAAAGAACTGTTTATCAATGCCATTTCTGAAATGACCTTCGATGATGTTTATAACATCTACACAGGCCCGCAAGATTCTGCAACAACCTATTTCCGCGGGAAAATGTCGTCTCCTTTGGCTAATAAAATGTCACCTTTTGTAAACAATGCGATCGCACAAGCAGGCGTTATTCAGGCCTATGATAAGGTGATGGCGCAATATCAGGCTCTGCCTTTTATGCCTGACGTGAAAGCGGACTTAACCTCTTACGTCGTTGATCAAGGAATTGACGGTATTTTCTTTTATTTGGCTGAACAGGAAAAAGCGATCCGCCAAGACCCTGCCCGCCAAACCACTGAACTTTTGAAAAAAGTTTTCGGCTCTAAATTATAAATAAAAACCGCTTTATTCTGTTACAACTCTTTGTGGATGGGGAGAATAGATAAATCCTGAAGCCGCATAAACGCTGCCGAAGCTTTTTGATGGGTAATTCCAAAACCGTAGCATAGACCAATCATTATTGGCCGAAACATCCTTAACAGGCATGTGATTATAAATCACACAGCGCTCATCACGACTTCCGCCCCAATTGCTATGCGCAACCTCAATTGTACGTCGATCAAGGATTTTGTTTACAACTGCAAGATGCCCGTGTTTCAAACGTGATGTTTTAGATAAAACCAGCACCGCACCAATCTGTGGCACTTTCCCTTTGGCATATTTACCGTCTGCCTGTCCCCACCACGTATAAGCATCTCCATAAATAGGAATCCCTGACAATTCCCGTGCATGCGGCACACACTGAATGGGTTTATCAATTTTATAAAATGAACTCATTGACGCCGACGGTCCATAAGGACGGGACGGATCATAAACAGAAGTTTGTGAACTGGAACACGCGGCCAATAGGAAACATAAAAGAAAGAAATATAATTTTTTCATGGTTTAAAGTGGTGGGCCTGGCCGGACTTGAACCAGCGACCAATCCGTTATGAGCGGACTGCTCTAACCAACTGAGCTACAGGCCCTTAATCAATTATTATCTTTAACCTTCTTATGTATCCAAGAAACTTCTTAATTTACGTGAACGGCTTGGATGTTTCAACTTCCGCAAAGCTTTCGCCTCAATCTGACGGATACGCTCCCGCGTCACGTTAAATTGCTGCCCCACCTCTTCCAACGTGTGGTCGGTATTCATCCCGATACCAAAGCGCATACGTAGTACACGCTCTTCACGTGGCGTTAACGACGCCAAAACACGTGTGGTTGTTTCACGAAGATTGGAATGAATCGCACTCTCCACAGGCAGAATCGCATTTGTATCTTCGATAAAATCACCCAAGGATGAATCTTCTTCATCACCAATTGGCGTTTCCAAAGACACAGGTTCTTTTGCTATTTTCAAAACCTTACGCACTTTATCAAGTGGCATGTGTAGCCGCTCGGCCAATTCTTCAGGTGTTGGTTCACGGCCAATCTCATGCATCATCTGGCGGGATGTCCGCACCAATTTGTTAATGGTTTCAATCATGTGAACGGGGATACGAATTGTTCTGGCCTGGTCGGCAATAGAACGGGTGATCGCCTGTCTAATCCACCATGTTGCATAAGTTGAAAATTTATAGCCACGGCGATATTCAAATTTATCAACCGCCTTCATCAAACCAATATTTCCTTCTTGAATCAAATCAAGGAATTGCAACCCTCTGTTGGTATATTTTTTGGCAATTGAAATCACCAAACGCAAGTTTGCTTCAACCATTTCTTTTTTGGCGCGGGCAGCTTCTTTTTCACCACGCTGCACCGTTGAAACAACACGGCGAAATTCTTTCAAGGGAAGCGCTGCATCTTCAACAACCATAGAGATCTGCTCTCTGATTTTGTTAATTTTCTCTTCGTTTTTATCGACAAATTTTTCCCACTTGGCATCAATTTTACGCACGCGTTTTAGCCAATCAGGATCAAGCTCCGAGCCATAATAATGATCAAGAAAGTCTTCGCGTTTCACTTTACAATCAACAGCCAAACGAAGCAGTGTTCCTTCAAGAGAAACAAGTTCTTTATTAATTTTGTAAAGAGCCTGAACAAGCTGCTCAATACGGGCATTGTGCAACATCACCTCATCCATCAACTTAACCATTTCACCCTTTAAGGTTTCATATTTTTTGTTGGTTGCTGGTTTTGGGTCATTTCCTTTTTGAATCGCTTCAATACGGTCTTTTTGAACAGCCTGGATTTTCTTGTAAGTTTTTTTAATCTGGGCAAAAACCTCAAATACTTTCGGCTTTAATTCTTCTTCCATTGCAGCAAGAGAGACGTTTTCCTCATCACTTTCATCGATGCCGCCTTCACCGTCTTCAGCACCTGCCTCCATGTCATCATCATCGTCTTTCGCCGCAGGTTTAGGGGCAGAATGGTCTTCCCCAGGGCCGCCGCTATAGGTCGCATCAAGGTCAATAACTTCACGCAAAAGGATGTCACCTTTTTGCAAGGCCTCATACCATGCAATTAAAGATTCAATCGCGAGCGGACTTTCGCAAATTCCGCCAATCATCATTTCGCGGCCTGCCTCTATCCGTTTGGCAATCGCAATCTCGCCTTCACGGGATAGAAGCTCCACCGTTCCCATTTCGCGCAAATACATACGCACAGGATCGTCTGTTCGGCCCGTATCATCGGAGGCAATATTTCCACCTGATTCGTATTTTTCTTCATCTTCATCGTCATCATCAGAGTCATCCCCTTCTGACATCTGGATACCCACGTCAGACAATGTCGACATCGCATCTTCAATTTGCTCTGATGTAAATTCTTCGGCAGGAAGGGCTTTGTTTAACTGGTCATAGGTAATGTAGCCTTTTTCTTTACCTTGCTTCACAAGCTTTTTGACAATTTGTGCTAGACTGCCTTTGACAGTGCGTTTGGAAGCACCCTCTTCATCGTCTTCTTCTGCTTCTTCATCGCTTCCTTTTTCAGGTGCGGCTTTCTTCGCCGCAATCTTTTTAGGTGCCGATTTTGCAGTTTTTTTCGTCAGGTTTTTTTCTGCTGAAACTTTTTCTACGGGCGCTTTATCTTCTGATTTTTTCTGTGTTGCTACTTTTGTCACGGTGTTCTTTTTTGTTGTCTTTGTTGGCGCAGTTTTCTTTGCTGTTGCTTTTTTTGCAGGCGCGTTTTTCGCGGCTGTTTTCTTTACAGCAGTTTTTGTCGTTTTGGAAACAGTTTTCTTTACTGCTTTTTTTGTAGCTACTTTTGCAGGTGTTTTTTTCGCGAGCGTTTTTTTCGCAGGCGCTTTTTTGGCTGCTGTTTTTTTGGTGGCCGTTACTTTCTTAGCCGCCTTTTTCGCAGGTGTTTTTTTTGCGGCCGCTTTTTTCGCTGTTGTCTTCGCAGGTGCTTTTTTCGCTGCCGCAGTTTTCTTCGCGGGCGTTTTTTTCGTTGCTGCTATTTTCTTTTTTGCTGCCAAAATTCTACGATTGCCTCTTTAATTTAAGTCAATAACACCCCTGCCGTAGTCAAACGACCAACTGTTTATATATGATTCGCTTCAAAACGCGTAAACGTAAAAGCGTAAATCCTTTATATATAATAAGATTTTGTGTTTTAGAGGGTTTTGAGCCAGAGATCAAGAGCTTGAATGGATTACGCCTGCTTTAAGGCTTTCATGGCCTGTTGCCACCCCTCTTGCACATCTTCTATCTCGCTTTGGGGACGGGCAAAACGGGCATGGGTATAAACAGATTCACTTAACAACCCTTTGATTTCACTTGAAAATCCCTGTTCACAGAGTTGGCGCTGTAAATCCTCCGCATTCATCTCTCTTCCCTCACACATGCAGGTCACAATCGCCTGGCGCAACGCATCAAGCCGCCCCTCTTGAAGGTGCAACATACCCAGATCTTCCTCGACATAATCAAACAAAACAGGGTGATTGAGGATAGACGCCAACAGCACCTGTCCCACAAGCTTTTCACGAGAAAAACTAGGGCGTTTCATGGCCGTTACAGCCTGTTCTTGTGGTTTTTTACCCCAGAGTGATTTTCTCGCATTATTTTGATTTGCATTACCATAACTTTGACCAAAAACCTGAGCCGTTTTCTCTTTAAAAGCTTGGCGATAATAGTGTTGAACGTCTCTGTCAGGAATGCGTAAAACATCAGACTCTAGAGACTTAACCAACCCTGCGCGGTCCTCTGGGGTATCAAATTTCCTATCGGCCGTATGATACATCCATAAAAAATCGACGAGTGGCATGGCAGCGTTAATAACACTGCTCAGCGCCTTTGTCCCTTGACCATTCACAAGACTGTCTGGATCTTGCCCTTCAGGTAAAAACGCAAACCGCGCAGAATGATCTGGCTTTAACATTGGTAAAATGCGTTCGCACGCTCTGGCCGCCGCGCGCCGCCCTGCACTATCTCCATCAAAACAAAGGATCGGCACTTTTCGATCGTCGGGAATCATCCGCCACAACACCATAATCTGTTCTTCGGTCAGGGCCGTTCCCAAAGGCGCGACCGCCCCCCCGTAACCCGCCTTGACGCAGGCCATCACATCGACATACCCTTCCACCACAATAACGGGGTGCCCGTCTATCGCCGCTTGCCGTGCGCGCGGCTCGCCATAAAGCTGTGATCCTTTATGAAACAACGGCGTATCGGATGAGTTCATATATTTGGCAGGGGTGTAATCACTTCTATCAGGGGGTCTGATATGGTCTGGCAAAATCCGTCCCCCGAACGCGACAACCCGCCCGCGCCTGTCAGGCACAGGAAAAATAATTCTCTCGCGAAAGAAGGCATAAGGCTCTTTTCCTCCTTTACCTTCGCGCAGTAAACCAACTTCAATCATCTGTTCGTCGGTATACCCTTCCGCCTGCATCGCCTTACGAATGGCCTGCCCATCAGATGGCGCATATCCCACACGAAAGGCGCTTAATTGCTCATTCGTATTACCGCGTTCAGTGATATAGCGGTAAGCCTCCCTGTTGGAAATATCCCGCAACTGCGCTTCCATCCAGCGCGTGGCCTCTTCCATCAAGGAATAGAGGCTCTTTTCTTCCTTGGCTTTTTGAATTTCCTGAGGGGATTGCTGCGGGACTTCCATTCCTGCTTCTAACGCTAGGGCTTCAATCGCCTCGATAAAAGATAAATTATCGTGCTGCATCGCAAATCCGATAGCATCGCCATGTGCCCCACAGCCGAAACAGTGATAGAATTGCTTGTCATCATTGACATAGAAAGACGGGGTTTTTTCATTATGAAATGGGCAGCAGCCCTTAAATTCCCGCCCTGCCCGTGTCAAACGTATCTTCCGCCCGATAATATCGGACAGCACAAGCCGCGATCGCAGCTCCTCCATAAAACGCGGCGGTATGGTCATGCCGCGCCTCCGCTTCTGTCACTCCCGCGAAAGCGGGAGCCTATAGTGTCTACCCAAAAAACACCATGGATCCCCGCCTGCGCGGGGATGACGACTGTGGGTTGTGGCGATATGGTCATAACTTATGTTTTAGCGCGGATTCTTAATTTTACCAATACAATTTTATTGACATAAAATTGTATGTGTTGATAATCAAAATCATGAATCTCAGAACGCTTTGTTTCCTTTTTAATCCGCAAGCTAAATCCTCTCCTAGAACACATTCAGCAAACGAATTGACAGATACAGAATTAATAGAAAATTTTTACAAAAATATTTCTAGTAGTCGGCTTCACGCTCCCTTATCAATACCCTTAGGGGTTTCTACAGGATTTAGCACAGGTTTAACACAAGGATTCTGTTCCCTTACTTTAGGAATCCTACTTGCAGAAATGACTGTAAAGTTAGGGATGCACTACTCCTTAACTCGCGAACTAAAGAAGAGAGGGAAGATAAAGAGCATACACGATATGTATCTTTAACCCGCCAACTTCACCTTAACGGCGCCGCCGACCTTGGCCATATCCATCTGGCCTGCATAACGGGTTTTCAGTTCATTCATGACTTTACCCATATCCTTGATGCTAGAAGCACCTGTTTCTGTAATGACTGCATCTATTGCCGCGGATGTGGCGGCTTCATCCATTTGCTGTGGTAAAAAGCGTTCAATGACCTGAATTTCATCAATTTCCCGCTCAGCCAGATCATCCCGCCCCGCATCGGCATAGGTTTTAGAAGATTCCTGACGCTGTTTAATCATGGACTGCATCATCGAAAGAACTTCACTATCGGAAATACCATCCATATTGCCCGAACTGCGCGCTGCAATATCACGGTCTTTCATCGCTGCCGTAATCAGACGAATGGTCGACATTGCCACTTGGTCTTTATTTTTAAGTGCTTCTTTCAAAGCTGTGGTCAAATCGTCACGAATGCTCATTTTTTACTTCCATTTCCTTACAAGTTAATCTATTACAATGTTTTCCAGTGACACCATTTAAATGAACGGAAACTGGAAGAAATCTTATGGCGCAAGAACCTGATAATAACGCCCCCAAAAAAATCAAAAATCAATCTATATCGAAGCCCCCCCAAGATGCAAGTGCTGTGATCGTTTTTGCTGATGGAACAGTGCTTTACGGTAAAGGACTCGGTGCTGAAACCACTGCCGTTGGGGAGATTTGTTTCAATACCTCCATGACAGGATATCAGGAAATTCTAACAGATCCGTCCTATGCGGGGGAAATTATCACCTTCACATTCCCTCATATTGGGAATGTGGGCACGAATAATGAAGATATTGAGAGTATTACCCCCTACGCCCGCGGCGCGATCCTGCGTGATGATATCACCACCGAAGCCAACTGGCGCGCAGGCCAACATTTTGATGCTTGGCTCAAAAGCCATAACCTCGCAGCCATCTGCGGTATTGATACCCGCGCCCTGACACGCCATATCCGTGATATTGGTGCGCCTAATGCTGTGATCTGTCACAAAGCCGACGGACAGTTTGATCTAGAAGCCCTTCATAAACAGGCCGCTAACTGGTCAGGCTTGGAAGGGTTAGACCTCGCCAAAGAAGTCTCCTGTACCCAAACCTATTCATGGGATGAAACACTTTGGAATATTAAAGACGGCTACGGCAAACAGGACAAACCCGCTAAACATGTTGTCGCCATGGATTTTGGTGCAAAATGTAACATCCTGCGCTGCCTTGCCGCATCAGGCTGTAAAGTTACCGTTGTCCCAGGCAACACAAGCGCCGAAGACATTTTAAAACATAAACCCGATGGTGTATTTTTATCGAATGGTCCTGGAGACCCCGCCGCAACAGGCGAATATGCCGTTCCAACTATTAAAGCCTTACTTGATAAAAACATGCCTATTTTTGGCATTTGTTTAGGTCATCAAATGCTGGCACTTGCCTTGGGCGGTAAGACCACGAAAATGCATCAGGGTCATCGTGGGGCAAACCACCCTGTACAAGATTTACAAACTAAGAAAGTCGAAATCACCAGTCAAAACCATGGCTTCGCAGTATTACCTGAGTCTTTACCTGATGATGTAGAAGTGACCCATATCAGTCTTTTTGATAAAACTAACGAAGGCATTCGCCACAAAACAAAACCTGCTTTCAGTGTGCAATACCACCCCGAAGCCTCTCCTGGCCCCCAAGATAGTCATTATTTATTTGGCCGCTTTATGGACATGATCAAGGAGGCGGCATAACACATGACCCAGGATCTAATTGACGGCGTAAAAAGTTTCAAACATTACCACTACGAAGGGGATCATGAATTAATGGCCGATCTTGTTAAAGAAGGCCAAGACCCGAAATATTTCATTATCTCATGTATTGATTCTCGCTGTAATCCTGGAACTATCTTTCGTGCCCAACCGGGCATTTTTTTCGCCCATAAGGCTATGGGGGCAATTGTCCGTCCCTACCATCAAGGAACGGCGCTTGCCGCCGCTTTGCAATTTGCTCTCAATTACAACAATGTTACAACCGTCATTGTTTTGGGACACACCCAATGTGGGGCGATCCAAGCCCTTGCCAATGATATAGATGATCCAGAAATTTCTAGCTTCATTAGTGTTGCACGGCACGGCCTTGAAAAGGCAAAAGCGTGCTGCACCAATCATAATGAAATTTTATCCAAGACCGAAAAAGAAGTCATTCTCGAAAGCACAGAAAATTTAAAGTCATACCCTTCTGTTGCCAAAGCCTTGGCCGAAAACCGTGTTAAGATTAAATCATGGCAATTCAACATGAAAACAGGTGATTTACTTGAATACAGCGATAAAACGAAGAAATTTGAAATCCTAACCACAAACACCACTACGGCTGAAGATAGTCGTAAAAATAATGAGGAGATTGCCTAACATGCTCTCACAAAAAATTAGCCCCTATTTGTTTGCCTTTACGCTCTTCCTTTCCGCAACACTGGTTTTTCTGTACAGCCTATGCTCGGTAAAATGATGCTACCTCATGTTGGCGGCGCACCATCAGGTTGGGCCGTAACCATGTTCTTTTTCCAAACCTGCTTGTTATTCGGTTACGGTCTGGCTCATGTTTTCTCGAAATTAGCGCCCTTTTTAAATGCCATCGCAATCTTGCTCGTTTTTATTCCTGGGGCTTTATTTTTACCCCTTTCTTATAATAGCGGCCTTTCTGATACCATTTCGCCCTTGGCTGTTTTTATACAACTCACTTTATCAACTGCCGTTCCCTTTCTGGCCCTTTCAACACTGTCCCCTGGATTACAGCGGCTATTTTCTTTTAGTAATCATGAAACAGCCAGTGATCCTTATTATCTTTACGCCGCAAGTAATATCGGCAGCTTCGTCGGCCTTCTCGCCTACCCCATCATTCTTGAACCGCTTGTGGGTTTAACAACACAAAGCCAAATCTGGATGAGCTTATTTGGTCTCTTGTTTTTCTGCGTCGCTTTGTGCGCCTTTATTATTTTCAAAAACAGACGCGATCTCGTTGGCATCAAATTCGAAAAAACCGAAGTCAAAACAAACTTAAAAACACATCAGGATGATAAAGCTGTTACTTGGCGTCGCCGCGTAAAATGGCTTCTACTAGCGGCTATCCCTTCTAGCTTGATGATCGGGGTTACAACCGAAATTACCACTGATATTGCTTCCGCTCCCATGATCTGGGTTATTCCTTTGGGCTTATATCTCATCACAACCATCATCGCTTTTTCTAAACGGGACACAATTAATACCAAACTACTCTCCTCCCTCCATTTATTGGGCGTTGCCGTTGTCACCATCAATATCATGATGTCGACAGGGCTAACAGATTCAACTTTGGTGGCTTTGTCTCTTGCCCTTCTCTACCTTGCCGTCTTTACTGTGACGGCGCTACTGCTTCACAGTCTTTTGGCGAATGACCGCCCACAAACCAACAAACTGACAGAATTTTATCTGTTCCTCGCCCTTGGCGGCGCCATCGGGGGAAGCTTTAACGCTTTCATCGCACCAAATATCTTTAATGATGTCTATGAATTTTTTGCTGTCCTTCTCCTGTCCCTGTTCTTGAACCCAAACTTTCATGAAAAGACACCACCTAGCCTGTCAAAAATGCTGAATTCTATCGTGATTATTGCAGCTCTAATTGCCATAGTCGTGCTGATCACAGGGTTTAACAGTATTCATATTAAGGCTGTTTTACTGCTCTTTATCTTTTTTGCCACTGTTCAGGCCAGAACTTTATTTTTCATGGGGTGTATTGTTTTTCTTCTCAGTTTCACTTCCTTTACCAACAAAAATATCATCGACACCCACCGAAACTTTTTTGGCGTCACAAAAGTTTTTACAGGTGATGTCAATGGGAATAAAAATGCACCTGCCACACTCTTCGCACACGGTAAAACCTTGCATGGATTTCAACCAACAGATGACAAGATCAACTTAAGACCTTCCGCCTATTATGCCGAAGCAGGCCCGATTGGCGATGTCTACCGCATTATTGATCCAAAAGAGGTCGCCGTTTTGGGTTTGGGAACAGGTCAACTGTCTTGCTACAAAAAATCTGGACGCCATTACACCTATTATGAAATTGATCCCTACGTTGTAGATATCGCAAAAAAATATTTCACTTACCTTGATGGATGTGGCCATAAGGATGTGATTGTTGGTGACGCCCGTCTTGAACTCGCAAAAGATCCTAAAAAATATGATTTAATCTTTGTTGATACTTTTAGTTCGGATTCTGTACCGATGCACCTTATCACGACGGAAGCCTTTAAAGTTTACTTTAGTAAACTAAACGATAACGGAATTGTTGTGATTAATGTTTCAAACAACCATATTGATTTAACAGGGGCTCTGGCAGCTCTGGCCAAAGATCAAGGTTATTATTATCAGCAAAAATTCTACAGAATTAATAAGAACAGCAGCCCCTATGACTTATCTTCGAATTGGGTTGTATTCACCAAAAATAAATCTGCTTCAGAAAAACTGTTAAAACGGGGTTGGGAAACAAAAGACTCCAACCTACGCCCCTGGACAGATGATTACAGTAATTTTATTGCAGTCTTGAAAATTTTTAATATAACTCACTCTAAAGAAAATAAAGAAAACGTAGAAAAGAAATAACATGCCTAAACGTACTGACATCAAATCTATCCTTATCATCGGCGCAGGTCCCATCATCATCGGTCAGGCCTGCGAATTTGATTATTCAGGAACGCAAGCCTGCAAGGCTCTTAAAGAAGAAGGCTACCGTGTTATTCTGGTGAACTCCAATCCCGCCACCATCATGACAGATCCGAACATGGCGGATGCAACCTATGTCGAACCGATTACGCCGGAAATTGTTGCAAAAATTTTGGAAAAAGAAAAACCAGATGCCGTTCTTCCAACAATGGGCGGACAAACCGCGCTAAATTGCGCTTTGGCTCTGGCTGAAAATGGAACACTGGACCGCCTTGGTATTGAACTGATTGGCGCTAATCGTGAAGCCATCGCCAAAGCCGAAGATCGTGATTTGTTTAAACAGGAAATGGATAAACTTGGCCTTGAATCGGCGCGCTCTATGCTTGCTCATAACAAAGAAGAGTCTATCGCCGCATTGGAAGAAATTGGTTTGCCTGCCATCATTCGCCCCGCCTTTACTATGGGTGGAACAGGTGGCGGTATCGCTTACAATAAAGAACAATATTACGAAATTTGTGAAAGCGGAATTGAGGCATCCCCCATCAATCAAATTCTGATCGAAGAATCTCTACTCGGTTGGAAAGAATACGAAATGGAAGTTGTTCGTGACAAAAACGACAACTGCATCATTATCTGCTCCATTGAAAATATTGACCCCATGGGGGTGCATACAGGAGACTCCATCACTGTTGCTCCCGCCTTAACGCTGACAGACAAAGAATATCAAATCATGCGTAACGCCTCTATCGCTGTGCTTCGCGGTATTGGTGTTGAAACAGGGGGATCAAACGTACAATTTGCCGTGCATCCTGAAACAGGCCGTCTGATCGTTATTGAAATGAACCCCCGTGTGTCTCGTTCTTCCGCACTTGCTTCAAAGGCAACAGGCTTCCCCATCGCAAAAGTCGCCGCAAAGCTTGCTGTGGGATACACTCTTGATGAACTCGGCAATGATATCACAGGCGGACGTACCCCCGCTTCATTCGAACCTTCAATTGATTATATCGTTACTAAAGTTCCACGCTTTAACTTTGAAAAATTTAAAGGCACAAATAAAAACCTAACCACCGCTATGAAATCTGTTGGGGAGGTTATGTCCTTTGGCCGCTCCATGGAAGAAAGCTTGCAAAAGGCTCTCCGCTCCATGGAAGAAGGCTTAACAGGTTTCAATGAAATGAAAATCGGCGATGGTGAAACACCAGATGCTGACCAACTTCGCGCCGCCATCTCTCAACCAACACCACGCCGCTTACTTTATGTAGCACAGGCAATACGCCATGGTATGGACATTGATGAAATTTATCAGGCTTGCAAAATTGATAAATGGTTTTTGGAACGCATTAAAAACATTATTGATACAGAAGAAAAAATTCGTGCAGGCGGCCTGCCAACAACGGCTGATAAATGGCAGGAACTCAAAAAACTTGGTTTTTCTGATGCTCGTCTTGCAAAAATTGTAAAAGTGAAAGAAGACGCAGTCACCAAGGCGCGTCTAAAACACAACATCCGTCCTGTTTTCAAACGTGTAGATTCTTGCGCCGCCGAAATTCCTTCTGAAACACCTTATATGTACAGCTGTTATGAAGGAAACGGCATTACTCCTGCTGAAAGTGAATGCGCTCCCACGGATAAGAAAAAAGTCGTTATTCTTGGCGGCGGCCCAAACCGTATTGGTCAAGGGATTGAATTTGATTATTGCTGCGTTCACGCCTGTTATGCTTTACAAGAGGCGGGATATGAAACCATCATGATTAACTGTAATCCTGAAACCGTTTCAACAGACTATGACACCGCTGACCGCTTGTACTTTGAACCTCTAACCGCAGAAAATGTCATTGAAATTATTCGCGCGGAAGAACAAAACGGCAGTGTAGAAGGCGTTATTGTTCAATTAGGCGGACAAACGCCGTTAAAACTTTGCCATGATCTGAAAAAAGCAGGGATCAATATTCTGGGTACAGACCCTGATGCCATTGACCTCGCCGAAGATCGTGAACGTTTTCAAAAACTTATCAATAAGTTAAAACTTCGCCAACCCAATAACGACCTCGCCTTTTCTAAAAAAGAGGCCATTGAAAAGGCAGAACAGGTGGGCTTCCCCCTTGTAATCCGACCGTCTTATGTTTTGGGTGGACAAGGGATGGAGATCGTTGGCTCTATTGAGGAAGTAGAAAAATATATGTCACGTGCCATCAATGTTTCAGGGAAAAGCCCTGTTCTCCTTGACCGCTATCTCAAAAGTGCAATTGAAATTGATGTCGACGCCCTCTCCGATGGAAAAGAAGTCTACATTGCGGGGATCATGGAACATATTGAAGAAGCAGGCATTCACTCTGGGGACTCAGCCTCCGTTCTTCCGCCGCATTCACTTCCTTATAAAACAATTCGTGAACTTGAACGTCAAACCATCCTGCTTGCCAAGGGGTTGAACGTAAAGGGCCTGATGAATGTTCAATTTGCCGTGAAGATGAATAAGGATAAAGGCGAATACGATATTTATATTTTGGAAGTAAACCCCCGCGCCTCGCGCACTGTACCGTTCGTGGCAAAAGCAACCAATGTTCCCGTCGCTAAAATTGCGGCGCGTATTATGGCAGGAGAAAAAATTGCAGACTTCCGCCGTCAACTCATTGGAATGAGCGCCGAGCACACAGCCGTTAAGGCGCCTGTTTTCCCTTTCAGCCGTTTTCCTGG
Organism: Alphaproteobacteria bacterium; assembly: GCA_041397885.1. Taxonomy (GTDB): domain Bacteria; phylum Pseudomonadota; class Alphaproteobacteria; order Micavibrionales; family Micavibrionaceae. The sequence continues at coordinate 300,546 of JAWKVV010000001.1, forward strand.
AACGGACGTAATCCTCGGCCCCGAAATGAAATCTACGGGCGAAGTCATGGGGCTTGATACCGACTTTGCACAGGCCTTCGCTAAATCACAAATTGCCGCAGGTAACGTTTTGCCCACAGAAGGTAAAGTTTTCTTGTCCGTGAAAGATAGTGATAAAGAAGCGCTAATCCCCCTCGCCAAAGATTTGGCAGAAATGGGCTTTGACCTCTGTGCCACGGGTGGTACCTGTTCAAAACTTCAAGAGGCGGGTTTAAAGGTCGAACGCATTAACAAAGTCATGGAAGGACATCCTCACATTGTCGATGCCATGATTAACGGCGACATTGACTTCCTCATCAACACCACAAAAGGACCGCAAGCCCTAAGTGACTCGATGAGCATTCGTCGTCAGGCCGTGATGCACAAAATCCCTTACTTCACTCTTCTCACCTCTGCCCGTGCGGGGATACAGGCCATTCACGCTCTCAAAACGCGTGATATGGGCGTAAAACCCCTCCAGGCTTACTTCCGCGGTGAGGAAGAAACCGAAGAACAAGCAGCTTAAAAAGCTCTACTCCAACATGGATTAAGATTTGGGGTTAATAATTTTCAGACCCTTGACCTCTCACAGAATCTATATGAGAATGATTATCATTACCAATAAAAATCATTCTTAACCTTAAGGAGTCCCAAATGTCCCAAAAATCATACAAAGTCAAACCCCGCCCCAACCTCTTTGATCTTGCGATTATGGATGGTTTTTTATGTGGGGGCGGAAACCTGCCAACTATCCAACGCGAAGCTTACTGGGCTAAGCCTGTCGCCACCAACTCCTTTGAAGAAGACATAAAAAGCATTAAGCTGAAATCTTGACGCTTGGACTTAAACCCCCTATATTTCCCGAAAGTCCGCTTTTTCGAACGCGGGCTTTGTTTTTTAAAATCTTCAATTTTTGTTGCTTGATCTTGCTTTTTTAGCAGGCGCAAGCGGCAACGAAGGGTTACCCCTTTTAGGAGCGAAGCAACGCACTAAAAAAGTAAAAGTAAAAGTAAAAGGAAATAACAAATGAGTAATCAGGTTCCTATCACTCCTGCAGGCTACAAAGCTTTGGAGGTCGAACTAAAAGAACGCAAAACCGTAACACGCCCGCAAATTGTTGAGGCGATTGCGACAGCGCGGGAACATGGCGACTTAAAAGAAAATGCGGAATATCACGCCGCGAAAGAACAACAAAGCTTCAACGAAGGACGGATTACCGAACTCGAAGGCGCCATCGGCGCGGCACAAATCATCGACCCGTCACAATTTACAGGGAATCAAATTAAATTTGGCGCTAAAATTTTAATCGTTGACGAAGATACGGACGAGGAACGCTCTCTGCAAATCGTCGGTGAATATGAATCAAATGCGGATAAAGGGTTAATCTCCATCACCTCTCCTATCGCCAAAGCGTTAATTGGAAAATCCGTCGGTGATTCCGTTCCTGTGGTAACACCCAAGGGTAAAGTATCGTATGAAGTTCTTGAGGTAACTTACAAATAAACAACGATTCTTTTAATCGACGTCGATCGGGATTCCTGTCTTTTCCTTGCAAGACCGTACCAGTGGCATCGTCTTAACGGATGTTACATTCTCGAGCGCCGTTAATTCTTCAGTTAAAAACTGCTGATAAGAATCCCAATCCTTGGCAACAATACGAAGCAAGAAATCAACTTCACCTGATAACATATGACATTCGCGTATCTGTCTGATGTCCTGACATCTTTCCTCAAATTTTTTCAAATCTGACTCGGCTTGCGACACCAGTTTAATGAGCGCAAACACACTCATCCCATACCCAAGCGCCGCGGCATCCAAACGTGCGTAATATCCTTTGATAAAACCATTATCTTCTAGCGCCTTCACCCGCCTTAGACACGGCGGTGCAGAAATTCCAGCGTTTTTAGAAAGTTCAACATTGGTAATGCGGCCATTGGCCTGTAGATCCCGAAGAATTTTGCGATCTATCTTATCGAGCTTAATGCGTTTCATAAAATAATCTTTCAAAAAATGATAAGTTTATTATGCTTTATCTTATACATACGGTATAAAGTTACAACTTAATGAACTCAAGCTTTTTATTCATGAATATAAAAGATATCAAAGCGTGGATTATAACCGAAGGGATGATTGGCACTCAAAACCAGTGTCTCGGCGTTGCTGAAGCGCTTGGCATCACCCCCATCGTCAAACAAGTAAGCCTGCATCAACCATGGAAAACCTTGACCCCTTGGCTTGGTTTTGAGCAGTCTTTTACCTTTACCGAACCATTAACGCCGCCATGGCCAGACCTGTTGATTGCCTCAGGGCGCAAAGCCGTGGCCGCCTCGCGCTATATAAAGAAGAAAAGCGGCGGTAAAACATTTACCGTCCAAATTCAGGATCCCAAATGCTCCTCTAAAAACTTTGACCTTGTGGCAGTCCCTCATCACGATACATTGCGCGGTGCCAATGTTGTTGTCAATCACGGCGCCCCCAACCGTATAACTTCTACCACATTGGAAACAGCGCGTTCCGAATTTGAAATACAGTTTTCCGTTCTCCCCTCACCACGCATAGCCGTTCTTATTGGCGGGAACAGCCGCACTCACAAGCTAACCCCAGACATCATGCTGAATTTGGTATCTCAACTAAAGGTTTTGAACGGACATTTAATGATAACTGCTTCACGGCGCACGGGAGATGAAAACCTTAAAATTCTCCAAGATGGGCTGCGCGATACAAACACCTTTATCTGGGATGGTACGGGGAAAAATCCTTACCACGCTATGTTGGCGTGGGCAGATCATATCCTCGTAACAGCGGATAGCGTTTCCATGATTTCCGATGCCGCGACAACAGGTAAACCCGTGCATATTATACCTCTGGAGGGGCACTCCCCCCGTTTTGACCGATTCCATGCCCACATGCAAAAAATCGGCGCGGCGCGGCCATTTAACGGTAACTTACAGAACTGGTCTTACGAACCCTTAAACGATGCCAAAATGGTTGCTGACGCTATTGAACAAGCCATGCAAAAAAGGTATGGATAACCCTTGTCTCTTCCCTTTACGGCAACCTTAATCCCTTCTAAAGGTAGAGAATTATTACAGGAGTAAGCTATGAGCAATGCCGTTCACACAAAAATGCTGATTATCGGGTCAGGTCCCGCAGGATATACCGCTGCCGTTTATGCGGCGCGCGCCAACCTTAATCCTATTCAGGTTTTGGGGATGGAACCAGGTGGCCAATTAACCATCACCACCGAAGTTGAAAACTATCCAGGCTTTGCTGAACCCATTCAGGGACCATGGCTGATGGAACAAATGAAAGCACAGGCTGAAAATGTAGGCACAAAAACAATTCATGACATGATTGTTGATGTCGATTTTTCTTCCCGCCCTTACAAGGTAAAAGCCGAAAGCGGTGCTGAATTTACAGCTGATACCATCGTTATATGTACAGGCGCAAAAGCCAGATGGCTTGGTCTGGACTCGGAACAAAAATTTCGCAACATGGGGGTCAGCGCCTGTGCAACCTGTGATGGGTTTTTCTTCCGCGGAAAACGCGTGGCTGTTGTGGGCGGCGGAAACTCTGCCGTTGAAGAAGCTCTGTTCCTCGCCAATCTTTGCGACAAGGTAACACTTGTCCACCGCCGTGATGAATTACGCGCTGAACGCATCATGCAACAGCGTCTATTTGACCATCCTAAGATTGACATCTTATGGGATAGTACTGTCGAAGAAATTCTAGGTGTGGAAGTGGGTAAAGGCGACATCCCTGGGGTAACAGGGCTTAAAACCAAAAACGTAAAAACAGGCGAAGAAACCATCACGGAATTAGAAGGTGTCTTTATCGCCATCGGTCATGATCCAGCCACAGAACTCTTTAAAGGTAAGTTGGAAATGGATAAAGAAGGATATTTGATCACCGCGCCTGATTCCACGGCCACTTCCGTTCCTGGGGTTTATGCTGCAGGCGATGTGAAAGACAAAACCTATCGCCAGGCCATCACCGCCGCAGGTATGGGGTGTATGGCCGCACTTGAGGCTGACAAATATCTGGCTGATCTCGAAGCATCAGAAAAACATGAACAAGCTGCTGAATAAATAATTTTATGCGTTAGGAGTATAAAAATGGATTGGGATAAATTACGTACATTTCATATCGTTGCAGAAGCAGGAAGCTTCACTCATGCAGGAACCGCCCTCGACCTATCTCAATCCGCTGTCTCCCGTCAGATTAGCGCTCTTGAAGACAGCCTTGATGTAAAACTTTTTCATCGCCATGCTCGTGGTTTGGTTTTAACCGAAGCGGGAGAGATGCTAAGCAATAGCGCCAAGGAAATCTTTGGAAAACTGGCCATGGTAGAAGCCCGTCTAACGGACAGCAACAAAACTCCGTCTGGTATGCTTCGCATTACCGCACCTGGCTTTTTGGGCTCAACCTGGCTTGTTCCGCGCATTACAGAACTAAAAGAAAAATATCCAGATCTCCAGATCAGTCTCTTGCTAGACAACCGTATTTTGAATTTGAGCATGCGTGAAGCTGATGCCGCCATCCGCCTTTACAAGCCAGATCAAAATGATTTGAAATATACATCCTTAGGCAAAATTAATTTTCACATCTGTGGCTCTAAAAAATATTTTAAGAAACACGGCAAACCGCAGACGATTAAAGAACTTAAAAATCATACTTTGATTGGTCATCCACAAAATGTGATCACACCGTTTGAAGACCCCAACTGGCTCTTCCGCAAGGCCAATATTAATTTATCCAATAATCCAAACATTATCCTCATCAATTCCCTTTTTGGAATCTATGAAGCTGTCAGCAATGATACAGGTCTTGCCTGCGTGCCTGACTATCTCCTTCACAACACGCCAAATATTGAAACCTGTTTGGATGATGTTACCCCCCCTGCTGTTGAAATTTTTTATGTTTTTGCAGAAGAACGCAAGAATTCAAACCGCATTAAGGTCTTGCAAGAATTCCTTCTGGACAGCGTTAAAAAAACAAAGTTTTGATAGTTTGATTTTTTTTCGCTTTAGGTCTTTACAACCCAAAATCGCGGGCGTATAAACCCTGCATCTCATGTAAATGAGACAGGGTTTTAGCCGTATAAAACATACGTTTAAATATCCTACGTCATAAGGCCACTTTGGCTTTATTTGATGTGAAACCTCCCTGTTCAACTTTGCCGAGCGCTTGTTTCAAGCAGCTCGGTTTTTTTTACGGGTTTGATTAGCCTTTTGAAGCAAATCACTTTATAATTTGGTTCGTGAATATTCGTTCAGATCATCCCGATAAAGAACCTGTCATTGCCCTGTTTAACTATGGTGGCGGTTTGCGTGGTCTTATTCCCGCACACATCATGACCCGTATTGAAAAACAAACAGGCCTGCGGATGAGTGAAATGGTCGATATTTTCTGCGGCCCCTCAACAGGCGCTATTTTAAATGCCGCTCTCACTCTTCCTCACCCTGAACATCCTCACCGCGCTAAATATCGTGCGCGGCACATGGTACGCTTTTATGAACGTGAAGCTCAAAATATCTTCCCTCGAGACCGCTTTCGTGAATTGCGGGGACTCCTCCATGATTTCAACAATCGCCTGACAAAAATTTCACAACTTGAAAGTATTTTTAAGCACGGTCACTACAACCCTAAAAATTTGGGGAAATGCCTACGTGATCTTTACGGCCATGCCAAACTTTCAGAAAGTCTGAAAAGCCTTGTTATTCCCTTCTACAGCATTGATGGGATTAACAGACCTGATGGCTATACCCCCAGTAATTCAACCCGCGCGATGGAACATTACGCCCGTGAAGGCGGGCACGCCGTTTGGCTACGGAATATGAAACTCCATAATGGCCGCCATCACATTAACAAAACACCACATGTGTCTTTATATGATGCCGTCATGGCCTCCTGCGCTGCGCCAACCTACTTTCCCTGCCATCATTTTGATATCGGCTGGCCTGATGGTAGAGGGACAAAGGAATATGCAGGAATCGATGGAAATATTTTTGACAATCCCGCTGTCTCTTATTACGGCTCCCTCCAAAAACAACTCGATCCCCATCAAAAACTTATCATGATTGGGTTGGGAACAGGACACACCAACCGCTCTATCAAAAAAGAACAATGGAATAAATACGGCTCTCTTGGTGTAGTTGATCCTGTAAATGATCTTCCACTCATTAATATTTTCTTCCACGCTTCTGAATCGGCACTGTCTCACAGCTTCATTCACGAACTAGGCGATGATCTCTACATGTTCAACCGTTCCATGCTCGATGGAGATCCCGTGATTCCGAATATCCAAATTGATGATGGCTCCCCCGAAAACTTGAAAAAACTACGCAATTTTGCAGAAATTATTATGGAGGAACACAGCAAACAGCTTGATGATGTGTGCCACCTCCTCGTGAATAATAGAGACAAAAAAGAAGGTAAAAGAGCCGAAGATGGAAAAGGCAAAAAGGGCAAAAAGCGCGGATTTTTATCTTTTTTTACAGGAAAGTAACCGTTTTATCCCCCAAGTTATTCCCGACTTATCCACAGTATAGCTATAATTTTTGGACAAAATGCTGTTTTTATTGGACAAATTCTAAATATATTTCATAATTATCCATAGTGTAGTCAATTTTATAAAGAGTAATAATATTCATTCTTGGTTCAAAGAGAATTAATGCCCCTAGATAGCAGACGTTTAAGTCCAGATGATATCTTTAGCAACCTCCCCGTTGTGACAGATGAAGGCGGGCGTTCTTTTGTAGTAACACCAGAAACTGATTTCCAACTCCCCGATAATATAGAACGGCATGATTTTTTTACATCGCGCGGCGTCCCCTTAAGATTTTATACCGCACCCGCAAAAAATGAAAAATGCGTTATCATGGGGGCCAGCGGTTACAAAACAGATTTTGTCCTGAATATGAATGAAGTAAAAACCCTGAATAATCAGGGTTTTTCTATATCATGGCTAGCGATTCCCAATCCCAAAAGACATATTGATTTTATGGAACACCTGATGGAGGCCGTAAGAGAAGTCATTCTCGAACCTCGAAATTCAGTAATCAAAGAATGGTGCGCAAAAAAATCTGATAAATTTTTCTGGGGTCATTCAACAGGAGCTCAACTTTTTCTAAGGTCTGCAGAAGACGATAATAGTTTAAGAAAATTAAATATTCTTTTTTCTGGCGCTGTCCTGTCTTCTATATATGTTTCACCGCCTAATCTTGAATCTGCCTTTAGCCCCGCCTCATTAATCTATAATGCCTACGCTTATAGACATCAACATGACCTGCCTTCGGAAACAAGAATGGGACGGGTTTATCTGAACGGAACGGAACGTGCAGAAGAAACGGTCCATGAGTTCACCGATCATACCGAACCAACTTATGCACAAACCCAAATATTACGTAGAGGCGGGAAACATGTCTGGCACGCTGCACAAAACCCTGAAGCCAATCTACATAAATTGAAATTTCCTCTTCTAATTGCGGCAGGAGAAAAGGATAGATTTTCTAGCCCTTATATTTCTGCAGATATCGCAAGAAGACTAAAAGCTGCTTTTTACTATGCCCACGGGAAAGAACATGCGCCTTTTTCAAATAATAGAGAAGGATTGCAGTTAGCCATGGATTCCATGCGTGCGATGTCTGGTGGCACATTCGATCAATTCACTGCAGAAAAAGGACTAAATAATTATCAAGTCAACAGAGAGAGATTCCCTGTGGCCAAACTTGCTTTTTCTGCGGCGCGTTCAGCCGCCCCTGTCATTATGCGGCAACTTCTGCCTTTCCATGCAGCGCGGCACACGCCGCATGAATCCGTTCACACGCCTTCTTAAGGGCCTCTTCAGAAGTCGCGTAAGAAATGCGGAAATGGGGACTCAGGCCAAAAGCCTCCCCGTGAACACAGGCCACGCCTTGCGCCTCTAATAAATAACTCACCACATCTTCATCTGTCTCTAATGTTTTACCTTGTGGTGTTTTTTTGCCAATCATACCTGCGCAAGACGGGTACACATAAAACGCACCTTCTGGCGTAGGGCAATCAATGCCGTCACATTCGTTCAACATTTTAACAACCAGATCGCGGCGGTTTTTAAACGCATCAACCCACGGTTTCATGAAAGATTGATCCCCATTCAGCGCCGCACACGCCGCCGCTTGTGAAATAGATGATGGGTTGGATGTGCTTTGCCCTTGGATAACCGCCATCGCTTTAATAAGTTCTTTCGGTCCGCCTGCATACCCTATCCGCCATCCTGTCATGGAATAAGATTTAGACACACCGTTCACTGTCAAGGTACGGTCTTTTAATTTTGGTTCAATTTCCGCAGGAGTACAGAATTTAAAATCGTCATAAACCAGATGTTCATACATATCATCGGTCAACACCCACACATGCGGATGTTTGACCAACACATCTGTTAAAGCCTTCATATCCTCGCGTGTGTACCCTGCTCCCGTTGGGTTTGAGGGAGAGTTTAAAATCACCCATTTTGTTTTTGGTGTGATCGCAGCCTCCAACTGCGCCCCAGTCATTTTGAAATTCGCCTCGGCAGGACAATTCACAATTACAGGTTCCCCTTCGGCCAGTAAAACCATATCAGGATATGACACCCAATACGGCGCAGGGATAATGACTTCATCGCCCGCATTTAATGTTGCCATTAACGCATTATACAAAACCTGCTTGCCGCCTGTTCCAACAATGATTTCTTCGCGTTTGTATTCAAGGTTATCATCGCGTTTAAATTTTGCAATAATGGCGTCTTTTAACTCAGGCGTTCCGTCAACGTTGGTATATTTAGTTTGTCCTGCATCCATGGCCGCCTTGGCTGCATCTTTGATAAAATCAGGGGTATCGAAATCAGGCTCGCCTGCTCCCAAACCAATAATATCTTTCCCCGCCGCCTTTAATTCTTTGGCCTTGGCCGTCACCGCCAAAGTCGCTGATGGTTTAATACGTGAAAGACGCGAAGCAAGAATAGACATAGAAGGTTTTCCTTAGTTTTTTGGATTGATATTAAAGCTGATACTATGACTCTCCATCCATTCTTTCAACGGCAAAAGAACAGGATTTTTTAGATTTTCGGTGATATATCCTTGCAGGCGCGGGATATGGGCCAGAAACTGCACCCCTCCTTTTTCCCGCGCAAACTTGATAAAAAGTCCAATCACGCGGCAATGAAAATGGATCGACATTAATGCATACCACTGTTCAAAAATTTCACGATCTTGCGCGTCCATTCCTTCGCAATACCGATCTTTCATCGCTTTTTTAATTTCACTCGGCACGGTTTGCCGCGCATCCTCAAGAAGGTTCAGCAGGTCATATCCTTTAAATCCCCAAAATGCATCCTGAAAATCAATCAACCCATAGCCCCCTGGTTTTTCTGGGCACCACATTAAATTTTCCAAATGAAAATCTGCATGACAAAATCCCATCGGGCATGAAGGCAGGCTCAACGCAATATCATTCAGCACGGTTTCAAAATCTTCTACAAGTTGCGGGCTGGCCACCGCATCTGTGACCGCAGGCACATAATAATCAACAAACTGCCGCAGGCGTTCCCGAATAAGGGTCTTTTTATACCCGACCAGCGGCAAAACATTTTCCGTCGCCTGATTTTTAATCTGCACCAAAACATCGGTTGCTTTTTGATAAATCTCTGGCGGGTTGTATCCATTATTTTTCTGATACCCGAAGCTGACCTGTCCGACTTCCTCAATAACGGCCAAACCACTCTTTAAATCATAATGATAAATCTCTGGCGTATTGATCCCTATTTTTTTTAAATATTCACCAACCTCAACATATTCTTTAAGACCCGTTTCAAGAATGCCCGATCGGCTCATATCCATGAACAACGCCCTTCTGCCATTTTTTTCTAAACGTTTATAACGGCGCAGACCCATATCTGCCCCCATCGCAATCTGCTCGGCACCTGCCCAATCGGTGTCGTTTAAAAATGCGGCTATCACGGATTTTTCAACCTGCTGTGGCTGAGCGTTCATCGAAATCAAGCCTACTTCTTAGACTTATTAATCATCGCCTGAATGGCATCAATATGCGCCTGCGATGCACTTTGTTTTTTCACAGGACGGCCAAAATTCTCTTGCCCAAATTGCGCAGTATCACCCCCTGCAATCGTGCGTAAAATTTCCATACCGAATGAATTATTTTTATCTTCTTGCGGATCTACGGACGCCATCGGAACAGGTTCAGGTTCCGTTTTTCCGCTCATAACGCGCCCAACGGCATGGGCCGTAATACCAATCATATGGGGTCTTACCAATTCTTTCAGCAATTTATGATCTTCCATCGCCCAGGCGATTACCTGTTGGCGCGCCTTGGTGGCATTGCCCCGTGTTAAATGCAGGGCTTCTTTAATTTTCTTTTCGGCATATTCACGAGACATCATCGATTCCTTTTATAGGGTTTCAGTATAAACCATATATGTCTAACCACCCAAGAAAAACTAGAAACATAATTGACAACATAGGAATATAATCATACAATACTTTTCTACAGACACTCTATTTGTATCTAGGGAAAGCTACGCTTCCGACCCCCACCCCCCATTCTAGAGCAAACGAAAAGAGTAACTTTAATCGGGAAGTAAAAACAATAACTTACAGGGCCGCTAATTCTCTTATTAAGGACTGAACGCCCTTGACCCGCTCAGCAGGAGTTTCCCAATGACGCACGGCAATAATCTTTTGGTCTTTAGGGCGAATTTTGATACTGCCGCGTTTTTCGGCAATCCACTGCATTACTTTGGCGGGATCATTGGCAACGCCTTTGCGGAAACCAATGACTGCCCCTTTGGGACCTGCTTCAACGTAGTCAATATTGGCCTGACGGCAAAGTTGTTTGATCGCGACAATATCCATTAGGTTTTCAACTTCCTGTGGAATCGCGCCAAAACGGTCAATCAGTTCGGCGGCAAATCCTTCAATATCCTGACGGGTTTCAAGGTCGGATAGGCGGCGATATAAACTCATGCGAACGCTTAAGTCTTCGACATAAGTTTCTGGAATTAAAACAGAAGTTCCGATGTTTATTTGCGGTGACCAGCGATCATCAACCAGATCACTGGCTTCCATATCAACGCCTGCTTTGGCCATGGCGACAGCTTCTTCCAACATTTGTTGGTAAAGCTCAACACCCACTTCACGGATGTGGCCAGACTGCTCTTCGCCAAGCAGATTACCTGCGCCGCGAATATCCATGTCATGGGAGGCAAGCTGAAATCCCGCTCCTAGAGTATCAAGAGTTTCAATAACTTCCAGACGTTTTTGACCTTGCGGTGTTAACTTCTTGAGCGGGTCATGTGTCAGATAGGCATAGGCCCGCACTTTGGAACGGCCAATTCGTCCGCGAATTTGGTAAAGCTGTGCCAAACCAAACATGTCCGCGCGATGCACAACCATCGTATTGGCGGTTGGAATATCCAAACCACTTTCAATGATATTGGTGGCGATAAGAATATCGTACTGCCCATCATAAAACGCGCTCATGCGATCTTCCAATTCGGTGGGTGTCATCTGTCCATTAGCCGTGATGGTTTTTAATTCGGGGACAAGTTCCTTCAACTGGTCTTCTACCTCTTTCAGGTCAGAAATCCGTGGAACAACATAAAAACTTTGCCCGCCGCGATAATGTTCCCGCATTAACGCCTCGCGAATGACCATCGGGTCGTAAGGCAACACAAACGTGCGGATGGCCAAACGGTCAACGGGCGGCGTGGTAATCAGACTCATTTCCTTGACCCCCGTCAGGGACATTTGTAAGGTCCGCGGAATCGGTGTCGCTGTCAGTGTTAGAATATGAACATCGCTTTTTAATTCTTTAAGACGCTCTTTTTGTTTAACGCCAAAGCGCTGTTCTTCATCAACAATGACCAGACCCAGATGGGCGAACTTAACATCTTTGGCAAAGACAGCATGTGTGCCAATCACAATACTTACCGAACCATCGGCGAGACCTGCCTTGGTAAGTTTGGTATCGGTACTGGACGCCAGTCGCGATAATTGACCAATGCGAATGCCCAATCCTTCGAAACGTTTAACAAAGTTCGCATAATGTTGGCGTGCTAGCAAAGTTGTTGGCACAACAACGGCGACCTGAACGCCTGACATCGCGGCGACATACGCAGCACGTAAAGCCACTTCGGTTTTACCAAAACCAACATCGCCGCAGACCAGACGATCCATCGGGAGATCACCGCTTAAATCTTCGATCACGGCATTAATGGAACGCAATTGATCCTCTGTCTCCGCATAGGGGAAGCGCGCGGCAAACTTGTTATATTCGGCAGGATCAACAGAAAGTTTTTCACCTCTGCGCAGAACGCGCGCGGCGGCAATTTTCATCAGATGATCTGCAATCCGCATTAAATCTTTTTTGACACGGGCTTTACGGGCTTGCCATCCTGCGCCGCCTAATTTGTCTAGCTGGGTAAAACCCTCGTCGGAGCCAAAACGGGACAGGACTTCGATATTTTCAACGGGGACAAAAAGTTTATCATCGCCTGCGTAGATAATCTTCAGGCAATCATGCAGCGTGCCACCCGCCTTCAAGGTTTCCAACCCTTCGAAGCGGCCTACCCCGTGATCGACATGAACCACCAAATCCCCTGCATTCAGGGAAGATACTTCGGTTAGGAAATTATCGGCCTTCTTGCGTTTCTTGGTCTTGCGTGCCAGACGGTCTCCCAGAATATCTTGCTCACTGATAACAACAAGATCACTGGTAACAAAACCATGCTCTAGCGCGAGGATAGCCATCCCCAACTCGCCTGTGCGAAGTTTTTGAATATCGCCTTGCGTATGACAGTTCTTGATACGGTCAAACCCGCTATCCTTGAACATGATTTTTAAACGATCGCGAGAACCTTCGCTGTAAGTGGCAATAATAACCTTTTGCCCCGCCCCTTGCGCCTTGGTGATATATGCCGCCACCTCATCCATAACATTGGCTTCAGGAAGACTGCGGATATCGGCAAAATCACGGCCCTTTTTGCCACCACCATCGCGGGCGTTTTCATCGGGATTTTGAAAAGGTGAAAACTGAAAACTAGAATTCAGAAAATCGGTCTCTTTAATATAAAGGCTTTCAACAGGAAGCGGATGGTAAACCGCCCCCGTCATACTGACGTCACCACTCTTCTTGCTTTTCTTTACACTGGCGTTTGCTTTTTCAAGGGTTTTACGCGCCTGATAAAAATCTTCAATTTGGTTTAAACGTTCAGAAACAGACGCATCCACCTGTGCATCACAAATAATCTGACGGACAGGAATATAATCAAATAAATGAACTAATGGCTGTTCAAAAAAGAACGGCAACCAATGATCCATTCCATTATACCGCCGTCCTTCGGATACGGCCGTATAAAGCGGATCGTCATCGCGCACCGCCCCGAAAGTTTCACGGTAATTTTTACGAAAACGCGTAATGGAGTTTTCATCCAGAAAAAACTCTGTCACTGGTTTTAAGGTAAAATTATCAAGCTTGCCTTCAGTGCGCTGCGTTGCTGCGTCGAAGCTGCGAATTGAGTCAATTTCGTCGCCGAATAGATCAAGACGCACAGGGAATTCATATGCAGGGGGAAAAATATCAACAATCCCGCCGCGAATAGCATATTCTCCTGACTCACGAACCGTATCGGTACGCATATAACCATTGACGCTTAAAAACTGTTGAAGCTGTTCAAGGTTAAGACGCATCCCCTTACTGGCCAGAAAACTCGCATTTTCAAGCGCCTCTGGCGGCGTTACTTTTTGAACAATGGCGTTTGTTGTTGTTAAAACAATACGGGGCAGATATTTCTTGTCCTGTTGCCAAAGCAATAATTCGCTTAAGGTGCTCACGCGTTTTGAAACGATATCATTTGTAGGTGAAACACGATCATACGGCAGACAATCCCATGCGGGAAATTCTAAGATTTGCACATCAGGTGCAAAAAAAGCCAATAGATCTTTCAAGGTATCTAAACGCCCATCATCAAGAGCAATATAGACGATTATCTCCTGAGCTTTAGCCGCCGCCCGCGCCCGTTCTGCTAGGGCGCGCGCATCCTGCCCTTCTGGCATACCAAATAGGGTTATCATCTTATGATGAGAGCTCGGCTTCGTCGCTTCCTGTACTGCGGTTTGTGACATAATCGTAGTTTAATAGTTTTTCTAAAATAACTGAGTTTTTATTGGCTGGCACATCCACCCGCCCACAAATCCAGTCATACATCTCTGGATCAGAGTTTTCTAGCAGTTGTTCGTAAAGGTCAAGCTCGCTTTCACTGAATTCGGGGACATATTTATTGGCAAAAGAGCCTAAAATCTGGTCCATTTCCTTTGTGCCACGATGCCAGGAACGAAAAATCAAGCGCTTGCGCTTAGTCTCAAGGTTTTCTACAATCATATTGAAATTTATATACGGAGATCATCAGAATGAAAGCTTTTTTAAAAGAAAACGCGGTATTAATCATCAGTCTAAGCCTTCCATTAGCACTGGTTGCTCTATTTTCAATTGTCCAGATCGCAAGCAATATTGGGATAGCAGATCCTCAACACACCGTTATTTTTGCAACAGGAAACAATAATCCAAATGTCGGGTATAATGTATATATCAAAAACAACGAAATTCATTACACCTACCAGGCACCTGCTCAAAAACAGAGCAACTACAATTATTATGATAACAACAAACCGCGTGTTTTTATCTATGATCCCATCAATAAGAAAAGAACGGAATTAGAATCACCTACGGTAACAGACTATCAAAAGAACATAGATGTCGTATTGAAAGACGTTCCTTCAGGAACTCTGTTAACGAACATTGAAAGTCCTGATGGTTATATTCTCGAAACAAACTATTCCCGCAATGGAAATGTTTTTTCGGAGATATTTGGAGGATACAACAATCGTTCTCGTTATAATTTATCCCTTAAAAAAAATGCTAAACGCATTGCCGTTCCCTCAATAGAAAGCTCATCTTATAACTATTATGATAGAAACACCCGTTTTCTAGGATGGGTTAAGAAAGATTAATCTATGACTAATCCCTCCACTCCTACGAATAAACAGCAGGCCCTCCAATCTATCGGGAGCATGATCGAAGAGTTTGGTATCACAATCAATGATATCAAGGCACTCCAAAAACAAGGTAAAGACAGCACAAAAGAAGCGGGTTGGCTTAACAAAATTTTGGGATATTTAGGTGCTACTTTCATATTTGGCGGACTGTGTCTTCTTATCGCAATGATATGGGGCGATTTGGGAAGTGCGGCACGTGTCCTTCTGTCCTATGGATCTGGATTATGTGCTTTTGTTTCTGGATATGTTTTCACGAAAGATGATCGTTATAAAAATCTTTCATTTCCCTTCTACCTTATAAGTGCTTTGTTATTGCCTTTTGGTATGTTTGTTTTCCTGCATGAATATGTTGGCGGAAACGATTCACAATTGGCCGTTATAATAGTATTTGGAATACTTGCACTCCAATTTACCGCTCTCTTTTTTAAAGAAAGAGGCACTGTTCTTTTGTTTTTTGCCTATCTTTTCTTTTATATCAGCATTGGGGCTTTTTTAGATAAAATGCATATTCCACGCGACTTGATCGGCTTTATAATGGGCGTTTCGATCATTACGTTTTCGCTTTATCTTGATAAAACTCCACATCGCATCATCTGCCCTTTCTGGTATGTTATTGGATTTTGTACGTATTTAGCGGCCGTCAGCAATATGATGTTTGACCTAAATATCCATGGTGAGATCATAGGTATTACCATCAGTCTCACTGTTATGTTGCTAGGATGGCATTTCAAGAAAACGGATCACAACGTCCTCGCACCAACATTTTATATTATTGGCTCAATTGGCTTTTTATATTCCCTTTTTGACCTTGTAAAAAACACACCTTTCCTTGACCTTAGTTTTCTGGCTGTTGCTGTATCAATGATGATTATGAGTGTCCAAATTAAAAACAGAGCTCTCTTAATTATATCAACGATAGCTGTTATTGGCTTCCTCGGTTATTTCACAGATGAATATTTTGCAGATGTTACAGGCTGGCCTATTGCCCTTATCATCTTTGGATTTTTCCTCATCAGTGTGAGTCACTACGCTTTAAAGCTAGGGAGAAGGATAAGCTCTCCTTCATAAAATATGCCCCGCCCTTTCGAATTGGATTTGCTATTCAAAGCCACAACAACCCTTCCTGGGGTCGGCCCCAAGACAGCACCCTTAATCGAAAAACTAGTTGGCGGTGGAAAGGTTTTAGATATCCTCTTTCACAAACCTGTCGACTTTATTGATCGAAGATTTTCACCGAAAATCAAAGAGGCGCCAAATGGTAAAATTGCTACCTTAGAGGTACGAATTGAAAAACATAACTTTGCCGCTCGTCGGGGGCTTCCTACACGGGTCAAGGCAACCGACGGCACGGGCGCGATTGATATTATCTTTTTTAATGCCAATAAAGACTGGATTACCAAACAACTTCCTATTGGTGATGTGCGCCTGATTAGTGGCAAGGTGGAATATTATCAGGGTCAAGCACAGATGGTACATCCTGATATGGTTGAAAAACCCGAAAACCGCGCCGTGATAGAAACGGTTGAACCCATTTATCCTTTAACAGCAGGCATTACCAATAAGACAATCCGTAAAGCTATCCATGGCGCTTTAGAAATAACGCCGAAACTACCTCATTGGTTAGATGAAACTCATCAAAAGAAAAATAAATGGCCTGAATGGCATAAAGCCATTGAAATTCTGCACACCCCCACCAATGCGGCAGACCTTTCCCCTAATCACCCTGCAAGAGAACGCTTGGCCTACGATGAACTTCTAGCTAACCAACTCTCTCTTGCTCTCGTGCGCCTTCATCAAAAAAAGCAAAATGGCCGTGCCTGGAAAAATGATGGTCACTTACGACAAAAAATTCTTGATACCCTTCCCTTCGATCTCACCGCAGCACAGCAACGTGCAATTAAAGATATTGATGATGATATGCATGCCCCTCTTCGTATGCTACGCCTTATTCAAGGAGATGTAGGAAGCGGTAAAACCATCGTCGCCGCCTTGGCCATGATGAATGTCATTGAATGTGGCGCTCAGGCTGCAATCATGGCCCCCACGGAAATTCTGGCGCGGCAACATGAAGAAAGCTTTAGCGCATGGCTCAATACTGCAGGCGTAAAATATGTCACCTTAACAGGACGAAATAAAGGAAAAGAACGCCAGAACATTTTAGATGAAATTGCCAGTGGTGAAGCACAAGTGGTAATCGGAACACATTCTCTCTTTCAAGAAACTATTGAATTTAAAGATTTAGGCTTGGCTGTCATTGATGAACAACATCGTTTTGGCGTTCATCAACGCCTTTCCCTCTCTCAAAAATCAAAAGGAACAGATGTCCTTGTCATGACGGCAACACCCATCCCGCGCACTCTAACCCTCACCGCCTATGGCGATATGGAAGTCAGCCGTATTGATGAAAAACCGCCAGGTCGGAAACTCATTGATACGCGCCTTCTGCCAAAAGAAAAAGTTGAAACAATGATTGATGCTATCGCGCGCCAAATTGAAAAAGGTGCACGTGCCTATTGGGTTTGCCCCCTGGTTGAAGATAGTGAAGTCCTTGATCTACAAGCCGCCGAAGCCCGATATGATGTTCTACGTGAACGTTTTGGTGCCCTAGTTGGCCTCGTCCATGGTCGTATGAAGGCTGATGAAAAAGACTTGGTTATGAATGCCTTCGCCCGCGGAGAGATAAAAATTCTTGTAGCCACCACTGTGATTGAAGTGGGCGTTAATGTTCCCGAAGCCAATATCATGGTGATTGAACAAGCAGAACGTTTTGGTCTATCCCAACTTCATCAATTGCGCGGGCGTGTCGGACGCGGCGCGGCAAAATCATTTTGTTTTCTGGTTTATGCTAGTGGTTTGGGTAAAACAGCTAAAGAACGCCTGCGTATTATGCGTGAAACTGAAGATGGATTCATCATCGCTGAAAAAGATTTAGAACTGCGTGGCGGCGGTGAGATTTTAGGGACACGGCAAAGCGGCATGCCAACTTTCCGCCTCGCCGATATCACCGCCCATAGTGACTTATTAATAGCTGCCCGTGATGACACAAAACTCATCCTGCAACGCGACGAACATTTGGAAGGCAAACGCGGCAAAGCCCTAAAGACTCTGCTTTACCTATTTGAGCAAGATCAGGCAATTACACGGCTCAGAGCGGGGTAAATAAGTCTTTGATATTGCTTTAAAATTAACAAAAATTTGATTTTGTTAACCATATTATGGTATTTTAGACTGCAATAAAATTATACATAAGGGTGAGAGTCATGGCTAAATTTATAATAAACGGCGGGAATGCAACAAATTCGCCGCCAACAAATCCAACACAATCTGTATTTGACGTGCTTGCGTTAACCAAACCGCAACAGACTATGTATGCCGCACTTAAGCAAGCATTTGGTGGTGACCTGAATGAGGGTATCGTTAGACACGCCCGCATACTGGAAGATTTAACAACAAAATACAAACCTGAGAAAGGTTTTGCTGCAAAAGCTGACGGTCAACCAGTTATATTTAAGAATAACCAAACAAAAAATCAATTAGCTGTCACTAAAAATTCCGTGGAGTTTATAGGCCGAAGGGGTTTGACATCTCCAAGTAAAAAATTTACGTATGCCGCCGCTTTAGAAATGGCAGAGTTTGTTGCTCTTGATATTAATGCACAAAAAGAAGGTATTACATTAGAAGGCACCAAAAGAGAGAAAGCGCTTATGAGACGTGCTATCGAGCAAGTTAATAAATCACTCCCAAAAGATCAACAACTTACTATTAATAAAGATCAGAGAGCGCCAATTACAGGAACAAATATGGTTACAAGGGGTGCTAAACATTTACTAAGGGGAACAACTGCATTAGCTACAGGAGTAGCCTTATTTATCCCAAAACAAATTGGTGGGCTATTTATTGACAGTCCAAATGAAGCTGCCGCAAGAGCCGCTAGCAACCACGCCCGACAACATGATGGGGACAAATTTACCCGCGAAACACCTTTAAAAGCGGCGCCAGTGGCAGCGATAAACGAAGATGAAAACGATCCTGCTTCAGGCAAAACTGTTATCGCAACACCAATTACATTGCCGCAAGATGTAAGTGAGGCCTTAAAATCAACTGAAGGTAGAAACATTTCAATACAATCTGGACTTACTCAAGAGGTTTTTAACACAGTGATTAAAGATATAATAGCTGATGGTCCAAATGCCGATGTTACAAGAGCAGCATTGAATGACAGACTCGTAAGAGCAGGTTACAGAGGTCAGATAACCCAAGGGCTTAAAGATATCACAAATGTTTTAGATACAAGCGGCCTAACAGAATTAAACGCGACAGGAAATAGAAGGGTTTTAACTGCGGCTGCTAAAAATGCATTTAGCCAGGCTGCTCAACAACCTCTGACTGGTCAGGCTGCGGAAGCAAACTTAGCTTCCCGTACAGTCACAGGTGCTCTACATATCGCAAGAAGAACTATGGATAGACTCAGTCAAGGATTTCAGTTCGCTAGAAATTCTGGAGCCCTGCCGACGTAAAACGAATTAAAATTATATTAATTATTCTAAAAACAATCAAGCCGCATCTTTTTTGATAGCTTGGACATCTTGAAAAATGTTATCAACTTTCTGCATAAGCAGGTCAAGCTCTTCACGGCTAGGCATACCATAAGCGCGAGCCTTATCATCACCACCAACTACGCGGGCAGGAATACCAAGCGCCGTCACATTGGGCGGAATATTGGATGTGACAACAGAATTGGCACCTATTTTGGCTTTCTTACCAATTGTAATCCCGCCGAGGATTTGTGCGCCCGCCCCTATCATCACACCATCTTCTACCGTCGGATGACGTCGACCGTTATCACCGTCACGTCCGACACCGCCGAGCGTAACACCATGATACATTGTAACATCATCGCCGACGATGGCTGTTTGCCCAATAACAACGCCCGTACCGTGATCTATAAAAAGGCGTTTTCCAATTTTTGCCTCTGGATGAATTTCAATTCCTGTGATAATACGGCCTATATTGGCAAAAGTTCTCGCTAGCGCCTTTAACTTAAGCTCCCAAAGAAAATTATTCAGACGATGCAACATAACGGCATGATAACCATTATACGCAAACAAAACTTCACCAAAAGATGGATTAGCAGGATCACGGGATTGTATGGATTTTAATAATTCAAACATCGCCTACTTCTCCTGCGGCGTGATAATACCGCCAGAGACAATCATTTTTATTCCCTCTTCAACACCCATTTTCATATAGGTCAAATCTTTCTTCGGGACGAATAGAAGAAAACCTGATGTCGGGTTTGGTGTTGTGGGAAGGAACACATTAACTGTTTCACTATCGGTGAGGGATTGCACCTCCCCCTTTGTCACACCCGTCACAAATCCTAAAACCCAAATACCTTTACGCGGATATTCAAACATCACAACTTCTTTAAACGCATCAGATTTTGACGCCATCACCGTTTCAAATATCTGCTTTACCGCGCCATAAATTGTATTAATAACAGGAACGCGATTTACAATGTTTTCAGAAATTCGGACGATAAGACGGCCAAAATAATTACGTGTCAACCACCCCACAATAACAAAGAAAACAATCGCGATAATTAGCCCTAGACCCGGAATATCAACTGGCAAATAAGTATTAGGGTTTATTTCATAAGGTATAACAGGGGTGATTTTATTATCAAGAAATTTTAAGAACCCCCATGTCACATATAATGTAATGGCAATGGGTGCCGTTACCAAAATTCCTGCAAAGAAATAATTTCTAAGACGACCAAAAATTGTTTTTTTGGAACCATCGGTCGCGTGTTCAACCAACACTTCTTCAAGATCATCATTCAAATCATCTTTAGACATTATTTATTTCTTTCTTATTAGCCTTTAATTTTTTCACGCAAATAGGCCGCAACTTTATCAAGCGCGATACGCTCCTGCGCCATTGTATTACGCTCACGCGCGGTAACTGTTCCGTCTTTTGCTGTTTCATCGTCAATAGTGAAACAATAAGGCGTGCCAATTTCATCCTGACGCGCGTAACGCTTACCGATATTTTGTTTAATGTCCAGATCAACAGGAAACTCCTCTCGCAATTCCAAATAAAGCTTCTCGGCAATTTCTGGGTGCTCCCCCTTGGCCATTAACGGTAAAATTGCGGCCTTCTTCGGTGCCATTTTGGGGTGAAAATTCAAATAAACGCCGCTCGGGCGGTTTGGATCAGGCGTATAAGCCTCACAAATCAGCGCCAGAACGCCACGCGTTAAACCCGCGGCAGGTTCAATCACATGCGGCATATATTTTTCGTTGTTGCGTTCAGGATCAAGATACTCCAACTTGGTTTTTGAATGTTCCTGATGTTGAGTCAAATCAAAATCACAGCGATGGGCAATCCCCTCCAACTCTCCAAAATCAGGCGCGGTGAACGGGAAGCGATATTCAATGTCGGACGTCCCTAATCCTGCCTTGGCATAGTGCGATAACTCATCCTGATCGTGGGCACGGAATTGAATATTATCGCTTGTCAAACCAATAGAGGTCCAGAATTTACGGCGTTCCTCTAGCCAGAATTTTTGCCATGTCGCCGCCTCTTCAGGATGACAAAACCATTCCAATTCCATCTGCTCGAATTCACGCGAACGGAAAATAAAGTTCCGTGGATTGACTTCGTTCCGGAAGGCTTTTCCTATTTGTGCGATCCCAAACGGCATTTTGACGCGGGAGGAATCCAACACGTTTTTGTAATTCAGGAATATTCCCTGCGCCGTTTCAGGGCGAAGATAAGCTTTGTTTTCTTCACTTGCTGTTGCGCCAACATAAGTCTGAAACATCAAGTTGAATTCTTTAGGTTCTGTGAGAGTGCCAGGTTCTTTAGCATCAGGACCCAGAATGTATTTTTTTTCTAAAGGCTCTTTGTCGATTGTACCACCATGTCCTAGTGTTGGTTCAGCACCTTTTATCGTGTCCTTAATTCCAAATTTCTTAAGTCTTTTTTCAATCTCCTCAGGAGTAGCACCCTCCAAAAATGAAAAAGCTTTTACAGGCTTTCCATTTATTGAGGCATCGTAGGAAAGGTAAAAAAGAACCAAATGATCGGCGCGATAACGTTTCTTCGTTTCCTTACAATCAACCATCGGATCAGAAAATCCACCAACGTGACCAGAGGCTACCCAAGCTTGCGGATTTTGAATAATTGAACTATCCACCCCCACAATTTGGACAGGGTGTCCATCAGGGCCAATCGGCGGCGTCGTCACCATGGATTTCCACCAATAATCCCGCAGGTTATTCTTCAGCTCCACGCCGAGCGGGCCATAATCCCAAAACCCGTTAATTCCGCCATAAATATCAGAAGCAGGAAAAATAAAGCCACGGCGTTTGCACAGCGCAACAATATCTTTCATATCTATCGGGGCGTTTTGGTCAGAAGGTTGCTTTTCAGCGGCTTGCATAGGAAATCCTTATATAATTCATTTCCTTTAAGATATAAGGGATTCAGCCAAAATCACAAGAGGCATAAGTAAAAATTAAGACTTGACATTATAGGAATAAAAGCCTATATTGGTTCTGAAATCACTACATTTACGTCTAAATTTTGACCCCTTTTTGAGGAGATTAACCATGCTTAACACTTTAGGCCGTGGCCTAGCCCCTATTGCCGTTCCATCCATAAACTCTACAAAAAAGTTTATCTTTACCCGAAACCTCCCTCCTGAGGTAACATTCACCCGAAATTCAAAGGCAACATGTCGTAATGCAAACGGAAAACTGGTTGAAGTAGGACTAAATGAAGCACGCATTGATCATCATCCTGATGGAACACCCTTGGGATTGTTCATTGAAACAACATCTCAGAACAAATGTGCCAATTATAATATCAATCCAATAGACACGACGGGTTTAAGTGCATCAGGGATAGGAACATTAACCGTTGTAGATGATACAGCGCAGTTATTGATCGCAGGTCTTGAAGAAATCTGCACAACAAGAAAAGTGTTCAAAGCCGTTGCTACAACTGGTTCTGACTTCACTGTCACCATCACAGGTGCAACAGGAAACACAAGTAAACATAGTATGCTTCTTTATGCCCGCGGCGAAGGAAGTGGTGATGCTGCCCGTATCGGTTTGGGCGGAACAGAATTATCCATCGCCTCTGCTGGGAATAATTACGCCGAATTCAAGTACGAAAACATTACGCCCGCGAGCACCACTTCCCAGTTCACCATCACGGTGAATGGAAATCAGACACTTTATTTTATCTTAAACCAGTTGGAACAAGCGGTAGAGTGCAGCTCTATCATCCCTGTTGAAGGAAGCGCGGTTACCAGATCAACAGAGCGAGCACGTATTCTTGGTGTCGATCAAGCAAGTTGGTTTAACACCTTACAGGGACATATGATATGCCGTTATACTTTAAACAAACAAGTCAGCGGCGATGGGCATATCGCAACATTTAACAGCGGCAGCTCTGCAAACTTCATCGGCTTTCGAGTCAGTTCCTCTCTTCGTGATTTGAAAGGATATGTTCGGGCAAACTCTAGTAATTTATTCTCGTTAAATAACGAAGACATTCATATTACAGGTGTAATGAATACCGCAGGCATTCGGTGGAATAATACTGAAACAGAGATCATTTCTGGTGGTAAAAACGAAATTGGAACTTTGAGTGCTACGCCTACTGGAATCACAGAATTAGAAATTGGTGCAAGAAACGGCGGCAATAATGCAATGAATGGCCATATTGCCACCATAGAAATTGGGAAAGAAGATATCACAACGGAAAAATTGGGAAGCCTGATGCACAAATCTTCTGATCAGGTTATAGCCATAGGCGGAGAATCTTTGGCACGCGGCTATTTTGAAAGTCAGGAAGGCAGCAGCGAAGCAGGAAAACAAAAAATCCGAGAGATTTTAGGTGCTACTTATAAAGATAAAGCTATCGTTCTAATAAACGGAACCATGAGTGGAAGCGCCGCTTCTAAAACTTCAAACGACACAACATATTGGTGGAATTTAGCAACACAAACCCGCGGACCATCCTTCGATAATTTTTACCAAGAAATTAATAAGGGTGGAACAAAACCCACCTATATATTATGGGCACAAGGAGAAGAAGATTCAGATCAAATTGGATTAATGACAAGTCCGTCGCAGTATAAACAGGCTCTGGAATTCATCTTTAACGACATGCGTCAGGCTCTAGGGAATATTCCTATTTATATTCAACCTATTGGTCGCCGTACAGATTTAACCAATGCAGGAGGTGCACAGTCTATACGTGATATTCAAGCAGAATTAATTGCTGAAAATGATTGGTGTCGTGAGGCTGCCGAAATTTATGATCTTGATTTGTTTGATTCTTTTAATTTAACAGATACAGCTTACATTACAGCGGCTGAAAGAACTTCTGGAATATTTTTAAACCAATCTGGGAGTTTTGGCCCTTCTATTACGACAGCACAAAGAAGTGGAACTATAGTAACCGTAACACTCGCTCATGATTCAGGAAATGATTTTAT
Source organism: Alphaproteobacteria bacterium (assembly GCA_041397885.1). Classification (GTDB taxonomy): domain Bacteria; phylum Pseudomonadota; class Alphaproteobacteria; order Micavibrionales; family Micavibrionaceae. Next base: position 325,170 of record JAWKVV010000001.1, read on the forward strand.
GCCTGTTTCTGGGATCGAAGGTTTTAAGTTTTTTGACGACACAGTAGAAATTGCAATCACAAATGCCGTAAAAACAAACGGAAACACCATTACCTTAACATTGGCTACGCCCCCCTCCTCGTCAAACCAAATCTTATATTATGGTTATGATGATATGGGAGCGCTTAACACCGCAAATATCGTCAAAGACAATGCGACGCCTTCAATGCCGCTGAGAACTGCTAAAATTTCTTATTAACACTAAAGAAGAACTGAGGGTTCTGCTCGTTACGTGTCTGGATATCACGGTTTAATGGCACAGCCATCACGAACTCGGCATCAACATCCATAGGTAAATTCAGACGAACACCACCCCCTGCAGAGGTTAAAGAATCTTTCTTACCACTTGATGTTGTTGCATCCTGATTCCAGACCTTACCCGCATCAAAGAAACCAAATAATTGAAGCATACGGCTCTCATTATTCCATTGAAGTTCGGCTTTTCCTGCCAGAGCATCATCGCCCACAACTTCTGAAGGTGCAAAACCCCGTACAGTTCCAATCCCGCCCAAACCAAATTCTTCAGAACTTAATAGGGGTTTGTTGGAAAGCTGCCCGCGACCTTGTAAAAGCAAGTTAAAGCGGTTCGTTAAACGTTGTAGACGCTGCAGAATCAAGTTCCCTTTTGTGAACTGCGGGTCGCCTGCGGGCCTGGTCATATTAGGATCGCCTTCATCGCTTGCGCCAAAGATATCAATTCCCTTAGAAACCTCCAGATCAACTGTATTTACACCAACGCCCAATAACCTGTCTAAGAACTCCGCTTGCAATCCTGCGCGCAACGCACGGATTTTATCATGTCTGGTTGCCTCTACGTTATTAAGGCTTTCCACATTTCTATAATCAAACAAAACGCGTCCGAACAGATTGGTGTTTCGAGAACGGATGAAAGGGTGTTTCGCCTTAATAGTATAAGAACGGGATTTCCCCGCAACGTCAAACTGCTTCAACGTAAATCCTGGATCAGTATTGGTCATACTGCCGCTAACTTCCAAGGTTGTTCCAAGACTACCAATAGGTTGTTCATAAGCCAAAGAACCATAAGCAAGTTCCATCCCACCATCAGGAGCAACAACAGTCTGCGCCGTAATTTTTTCATTGAGGCCTAAAACAGAATTTAATATCCCCACACCCTGCGCCTGAAAAGGTCCCAAGAAACGGCTTCCGTGGTTATTAACTCCAACCAAGGCCTCATACGGATCACGCTCAATGATAACCAACATATCCGCCGCCCCTGCGGTGGTTGCAGACGGGCTAATCACGCTACGGGCTGTGACACCTGGTAAGTCATTAATAAGAAGAAGCTGACGTTCCATATCAGCAATGTTAAGCGCTCCGCCTTGACTAATGCGGCTAGCATAATCCTGAATAAGCTGCAGTTCACTAGGGCTTTGATCACCGCCCTGAATAATAACATTGTCGATAAAGCCTTCTACAACTTGCAGACGTGCAATACCATTTTCAATTGTTTGCGGCGGGACAACAACCTGCGTTAAGACATATCCATCATTGCGATATTGCAAAGTCATCTGATTGGCAATGCCGTACAAATCTGCCAAAGTAATTTCAGTGCCGATTTTATCGGCATAAATAGGGTACACATCATCCGCGTCATAAACGCCTAAACCCTCAACATTCAAGCCGCCAAATTTAAACTTCACTCTCTCCGCTCCTGAAGGAGCGTTTTGAAGCGCCAAAGATTTCACACTAACGTTAGGTCCCACTTGAGGAACAAGACGGCCCTCATTAATCGACTTTTCGATACGACCTGGATCAGCAACCCCAGTTTGTTGGCTCAATTGAGCCTGTGCGCCTGCAGAAAAAACAAGCGCAGAGGTAAAAATGGTTGTTGAGAAAAATCTTCTGAACATCTTGGTTCTCGATGTAGTCATGATGGACTCCAGACATTTTATTATTATTAAAGATGATTATTGTGTAACGAAGTAAGACAAATAAGACAATAGCGAAAATAGTTATCCCCACATTGTTAAAGATTATAACCCTAACCGCCTGATTTTACAATAAACAGCCCTTCATTAATTTTGTAATATTGTTGCTTTCTTTCGATTTATTAAGTTTTCCTTAATATATCATTGCAAATAAGCCTGAAAAGTGGCATGTAAATTACATTCATAATTTAAATAACTGCTGTCAAACCACTTCACGTGCTTTGACTATATCTAATATCAGGTATTAAAACCTGTCATATCTGTGGAGAAAAAAGATGAGAACATTCAACGACAATAATGGCTGCGCAAGTTTACTAAGTCGTACTGGTAAAAAACTTTTAACGACGACGGCGATGACGGCGGTCGGACTTCTCTCCCTTTCAGGACAAGCAAACGCGGCTGATGATTGGACAGGTCATACTGTTATCGGCGGCAGTGGTTCAATTTCGTATGACGCCGCTCCCCCTGCCAACACAACAAACATCACACAGACAGGTCAGCGCGTCAAAGTTAATGGCGATGGAGATATCAAAGCAGGTTGGACTGTTAATTTGAATCAAGACTCATCTTCCGCGCAATACATTCTTTTTGATACCGAAGCAGATCCCACCAACATCATGGGAAGCTTGAACGCAAATGGTCAGGTTTTTATCTTTGACCAAAACGGCGTTATTTTTAGCCCAGGCTCTCAGGTTAATGTTGGGTCAATTGTCGCCTCATCAGGAACGTTGACTTCTGACGATGCGGAATTAGATACAGGTAAAGTAAGTATTGCCCTTAATTCTGCCACAGATGGTGCTGTCACCAACGGCGGAATTATAACAGTTGCTGAAGCGGGTCTTGCAGCTTTCGTTGCCCCTAATATTACAAACAGTAACTATGTTAATGCAAAAATGGGAACAATTGCGATGGCCGCGGGTCAAACCGTGACATTAGACATGTATGGTGACGGTCTTGTTGAAGTCGCCGTTAATGGTGCACTTGCCGATGGTTTAATTTCAAATACTGGCACTATTGAAGCCCAAGGCGGTAACGTTATTATCTCTGCCGAAGCTGCCAAGAACGCTGTTGATAATGTTATTAATATGGGCGGAACCACAACCGTTACTGGTTTTACAAGCAAAGCAGGAAAAATTGTTCTTTCTGGTGGTTCAAAAGGAACTGTTAACCTTGGTGATTTTTCATCTACGTCAGCAAATGGTAGTGCGGGATACGACGCAGGATCCGTTGAAATAAAAGGTGAAAACATTGTTGTTGGTGAGTCTTTAGGACCTTCTCAACCTACTGTTAGTGCCGATGGATTTAACCAATCACTTTCAGCGAATGCCGCAGGCGATGTTAGCCTATTGCCACCAATGCCTTAACGATTAATGGTCGTGGTCAGCGCCCAAGGATTGGCAGGGACTGGTTTTGTAGAGACCTCTGCCCCTACCACAACTTTTGGTCCTTTGGCATCCGTGTTAGCAACACGCGAATGGTTTTTAGATCCTACCAACTTCACCATTGATAATCCTTTTGCCGCTCTTGTGAACGCGCAGTTGAACTTTGGTGATATGACTATTCAAACGAATGGTGCAGGTGGTGCAGCGGGCAATATCACTCTTTTGAATGGCGTTGCCATCAATAAGACGGCAGGTGCAGATTCTACATTTACCTTAAACGCTCATAACGACATCACTATAGCAGGCACAATTGGCGCGACAGGTGCTGGTGCCTAATGTGAATTTAAATGCTGACTTTGATGTTGGTGGCGCTGTAGACGCTGACATTTTTATCCTAAATGATATTAACACGAATGGCGGGACTTTTACGGCTATCGCCTCTGATGATATTGATATTAAAAACGGCGCAACAGTTAGCAACGGTGGCGGCAAGCAACAATTACCTCCGTGGTCGTGGCCCTGAAAGTTGGCTCTGGATGCCTGCTGCAGGAAACAGTGGCACTCTTACAACATCTGGTGGCGATATTGATATTACCGTTGGAAACATATTCCTTTCAAACGGCTCTTCTATCAATGCAGTTACAGGTGCCGTCTCAATTGAGCGTGATGTTGTAGGAACGATCGGCTTAGGCTCAGGCGCGGAGACATGCAACTTGACAAGCTGAGCTAGATAGAATTACAGCAAGCAGTCTGTCAATTGGCGGCAACAATACAACTGATATTAATGTTGCAGGCGCGGATATGGACGCGTTTTCAACGGTGAATTTGAGCGCCCTCGCCGCCTCAGGAATCAACTTCTTTGGCGTAAACAATTTTGCAACTCTAAATGCAACAACAGATATTATAACGCTTTTAGTGGTTCTTCTGTGAATGCCCTAAACAGCATTTTCTTTGACGCCCTCTTGTTAATTTGGATGGCAATCTAAATGCTCCAAGTATTTCTGGAACAGCCACTACCGTAAACGTTAACAACAATGGGATCTTCCTGTTGTCAATGAAGAGATTCAAGACGGTATTGACGGCGCCGCAGGCGCAACAGTCAATGTTGGTGATGGTACTTATATTGAAAATCTTCTCGCATCGGTAAATCTATAAACCTTCTCTCGTCAATGGTCGTAGTTCGACGACGATTGAAGGAATTTCAGGGTTGGTCGTTTAGGTACGGTTCAATTTGCTCCGAATACAACAGGCGTTCAATTGGGTGATACCAATCAAGGATTTACCATTGTTGGAATTGATAATGGTTTTCCTGGCATTGAAAACGCTGCGCTTTACCTTCAAGGTAACCAAAGCAATCATATCATCAGAGGCAATGATATTGTAGCCAATGGTGATAGTGGTTTAACATCAGAATTCGGCGCAACAGTCTCTGACATTATCATTGATGACAACATCTTCTCTGGTCAAACATTTACAGGAGCCAATCCTGCAGGTGTTGGTTTTGGTAGTCAGTTTACAACACCAAATGTCCCCCGTCAGCTTGTTGTCATGGGCGGCGGCACAGGAGGCGGAAACACCTCTAACATTACATTTACAAATAACCAGATCACTGGAACCGCGGGCGGCATTAGCACTGATGATAATGTATCTCCTCAAGGCAATACATTGGTTACCATTGACTCTAAAGGCGCGATTATCACAGGAAATACATTCCATGGTGAAACCACACGTTTTGGATCTTCACTGCGTTCACGCGGAACAAACACATTAATCTCTGGAAATACTTTCTACGCTGATGGTCTCACAGACACCAATGCGCACTTATTTGTTCACAGTGGAATTTATGACGGTGCAAATGTTGATGGCATTCAAGATGACATTATGGACATCTGGAACTCCAATACGTTTATTGGCCGTGCCACAGTAACAGACAATGACATTGACCCTAACTTTGATGGCATTGGACTCACCATTCAGGGAGCTATTAATGCTTCAAATTCTGGCGCAAATGTTTTCGTTAATGGCGCGACCTATACAGAAAATCTATTAATCGATAGAGCGCTGAAACTTACAGGATTGCCTGGTGCTACACTACAAGCCGCGGGAGCTGGTAGCCTTATCACTGTAACAGCCGCCAACGTCAATATTGATCCGTTTGCCTTTGATGGTTTGGGAATTGCTAGCTATGGTATCAATGCCAATGGCGCCCATAATCTGGTTGTCGATGGTAACAGCTTTGCAAACTTCCTTGATACAAACATCAACGTGACAAACAGTAACGCTGTTCGTATTAAAAACAATACGATGACAGGCGCACAAAAAGGCGTGTTTGGTGACAACACAAAAGACATGCATGTCTTTGATAATGATATTTCTGGCACAACCGTGGCAGGGATTCATATTAAGAACAGCGACGGCGTTGGATATAACGGCGGACAAAACGATATTGATATCTGGAGTAATACCGTTGCAAGCGCTGCAGGAACAGGTATTTGGGTTCAAAATTCTAAGTTTGCCTCTATCGGTGATCACCCAACCAACCCGTTTGAAACAGGGTATGGCGGCGCGAATATCGTCACAGGCGGTAGCGCAGGAATCGTTGTTGAGAACAGCGATAAGGCCTGGATCTCACATAACATTGTTGATGATATCAATGGTGATGGTATTGCCATTCATGGTGGTGCTGACGTCACTGTTTTGAAAAACAAAGTGGGCACAAATGGTGCAGCAGATAACATCAAAGGCGATGGTATTTTTGCCCAAAATGCTAACAACATTCTTATCAGTATGAACACCGTTGATGAAACTCACTCAACATCAAACGCTAAAGGTTCTGGTATTCAAGTTTTAGGAAGCAATAACGCCAATATCAATCAAAACACAATCACCAATGCAGGTTGGGATAGCGTTCGTGTTGTGGGTGGCAATAATGTTTCCATTCATAAGAACACAGGAACAAATTCCAAACGTGCGGGTATCTACGCAGAAGGCCTAACCAACTCTTCTGTTACTGAAAATACAATTGACGGTACAGCACAATTCCGTGGTATTTCTGTTCAAGGTGGTAACAACATCCTAGTTGGCAAAAACAAAGTTGATAACACCAAACTGGATGGAATCATTGCCAATAACGTGCAGAATTTAACCGTTGATGGAAACCTTGTCGGTAAAAATGCAGGAAACATTGGTGCGCATGGTATCTCTATTGATGCGGCGAATAACACAACGACAAATGTGACCAACAACCAGGTTGCCAATACTGCGCAAAACGGCGTTCACTTCGCCAATGGCATTAATGGAGGCACAACCACAGTATCTGGCAACACAATCTCTGGTGCACAGGACGGTGTTCACTTTGATGGCCATGTTGAAAACAATGCTCAAATAGATATTAAAAACAATAGCTCCATCGTTGGTGAAAACGATGATGGTATTGAGTTCAACGGTATTCGTGGCAACAGCGTTGTTTCTATTGAAAACAACGGCATCAACGCGAACGACAATGGTATTGAATTTAATGCAGGATCTCCAAGCATCGAAGATTCAACAGTAAACATCGTTCATAATACTATCAATGCTGATGGAGATGGTATTTATGTCGATGATGACATTGATAACTCAACCGTTAACATCAAGAAAAACAGTATCTACGCTTCACAAAACGGTATTGATATTGATCATGTTTTAAACTCAACCGTTAATATCGGTGGCCATGGCACATATGATGGAAACCGTATTGTCGCTGACAACGGAAACGGTATTGAAATTGATGCTGGTATTGATGGCAGTAACGTTCTGATCAAGAAGAACCGTATTTCTGCGGATGAGGATGGTATCAACATCCGTGATGAAGATTACGGTCATGTAACAGGCGTAGACAATAACTCTACGGTCAGCATCTATAACAACGAAATCGGAAGCCAAGGTAGTGATTCAATTGGCGATGATGGTATTGATTTTGATGACTCCGTCACAGGCGGCTCTACTGTTAATATCGGTTATAACAACAGCCATTTGGAAATGGCGTCGGAGATATGGTATTGATTTTGACGCTATCAACGGTGGTGCAACCATTAACATTCACAATAATAACCACGGCATCCATGCTGATGATAATGGCATCGAATTTGGCGGTAACATTAACGGCGGCGCGACATTAAACATTCGCGACAATATCATTTCTGCAGATGAAGATGGTAGCTATAATGGTGATGGTATCCATTTTGATGGTGAAATCACCTATGCCAATGTGAATATTGGAGATGGTACTTCAAGCTTCCAAAGTGGTGCCTCAAATATCATTTCTGGCCACGATGGAATTTATTTTGGTGATGATGTTGGTCAAGGTGCCCGTATCAACATCGATGGTAACCGCATTGGTTACTTTGCCAATAATGTCGGCGGCCCTGTGTACTCCTCCTATGGTGCAGGCGGCGATTACCGCGTAACAGATGAAGGCATCCAATTTGCTGGTGAAGTTGAAGGCAACGCAGATGTTAAAATTACTGATAACTATATCCGCTCAAAGAGCGATGGTATCAAGTTTAACAACCACGTCGAAGACTATGCCAGAATTTGGATTGGCGGATATAATGACGGCAATGTTATTAACTCCCGCTATGGAAATGGTATCTCTTTCCGTGATGATGTTAAAGATCATGCTATGGTTGAAATCAGCTATAATGATATTGATGCTGATAAAGATGGTGTCTTGTTCTCTGATGATACAAGCAATGCTGACACCACCTACCCTTACAGCGAAAGTGAAATTCTAATTAAGAAAAACTCAATCGTTGGTGGTCAAAACGGTATTAACTTCGAAGGGGAAGCGCAAGGCTACCGCCATGACATTACAATCACTGACAATGACCTTATCAAAGGTCAAAATGGGGATGGTATCCGTCATACAGGCAATATCAAGGCCGCCACCCTTCGCATTACCAACAATGACAAAATCGAAGGAAAGCAAGACGGTATCCATATCGAAGGATATCTCTACAATGATGCTGTGATCTTGGTTGATAACAACGGTCAAGGGCATGGTAATGGCGTGAAAGGCCAATATGGCGATGGTATCGACATTGAAGATTACTACGCAGGAAATGCTAGCGTAGACGTCACAAACAACCACGTTCACTATAGTGGTGATAATGGTATTGAAATTACCGATGTTGATGGCGTTTACATTGCAGGAAACACCATCCATGACGTTGGTGGAAACGGTATCTATGTTGATCCATCTGACTATATCGAAATCACTGACAACAATATTCATGATGTGGGTGATGATGGTATCCGTGTTGATGATGGTCATCACGCTTCTATCTGGAACAACCACATTGGAAACACAGGTGATGATGGTATTGACGTTAATGACAACGACTATGCCGAAATCTACGATAACTACATCCATAACACAGGCGAAGATACAAGCCATGGTGATGGTATCAGTGTTGATGGAAGTTACCGCGTTAAAATCAAAAACAATGAAATCACGGGCGCAGGTCGCGACGGTATCAATGTAAAAGACAGCAACAAAGCCTTCATCGCATGGAATGATATCTTTGCCCAAGGCGGTAGCTGGTCAAGACGCGGTTCCGATTGGGGCCAAGAAGGTGCAGATCGTGACGGTATTCATGTTGAAGACAGTGACGATCTCCTTATCCTTGGAAACAATGTTACTGCAGATGTTGGTTACGGTTACTCCCCCATCGATAAACTTGGAGCAGGCCGTCATGGTATCTATGTTGAAGGTGGTAAAGATATTGCCATTAAATATAATGATATCGAAAGCGACAGCAGTGGCTATGGCTACTTCAAACGAACAGTTGACTCTGTCGGAGAAGACGGCATTCACGTAACAGGTGCAGAAGATATCCTGATCAAAGGTAATGATATTGACCGTGCAGGTGATGACGGCATTCAGGTCATTGTTGGCAATGTTGAAAACGAACGTGATGACAGAAGATCAAGATTCTCCTTTGGTGGATATCATGATGACACCAATAAGGTCATTATCGTTGATAACAATGTCACTCATTCTGATGACGATGGAATCATCGTGAATACTGAAGGTGCTGATGAAGACCATTACCAATACAATAAATTTGACTTCAAAAAAGGTGGTAATGACTCTTCTAATGACGGCAAGAAACTTTACATCAAGATTGCTGACAATAACGTCTTCAAATCAGGTGACGAAGGTATTGAAGTTAATCTTGAAACCTCTGGGAATAACAATATTCCTACGTTTTCTGAAGACTCATTCTTTGGTTTTGGCGGCTTCGGTGGTTTCGACTCCTTCGACAACCATATTGAAATATTAGACAATAATGTAGGCTTCTCTGGAGGCAATGGCATACTCGTTGAAATTTCTCCTGCTGAAGAGCGTGAAATTTATCAATCCAGATTTGGCGGAGGATTCGGCGGTCATAATAATGGCGGCGTCAGCAACTTTGTTAAAATTGACGATAACAATGTTGCCTTCTCTGGCCGTGATGGCATCAAGGTTGGCATTGAAAATGCTGCGAATTCTGGCGGCGGCTACCCTCAACAAGATTCCTTCAGAGGCTTTGATGGTTTTGGTGGCTTCGGCGGTCAAAACAATAAAAACGTTATCATTATTTCCGACAATAATGTTGCCTTCTCTGGTGATGACGGCATTGATGTCAAAGTCAAAACACAAAGCAATGACTATGATGATGGTCCTTACTATATGTCCTTCTCAGGCTTTGGTGGTTTTGGCTCAGGTAGCACAACCAACTTCATCAAAATTGATGACAACAATGTCTTCTTCTCTCGCGATGATGGGATCAGTGTGAAGGTTGATAACCCACAAACTCAGAGCTTCTACCCAACCTTTGAAACATCTAGTTTCAGCGGTTTCGGTGGATTTGGCGGATTCGGCGGAAACACCAACACCGTTATTATTACAGACAATCATGTCAAACATTCTGGCGATGATGGTATTCAGGTTATTGGTGAAGAAGGATCAGACATGAATGTTTGGGTTTCCAGAAACCACGTCAAAGACAGCAAAGACAACGGTATTCTTCTTGTTGCAAAAGGTGGAAACTTCAGACCAATGATGGAATATCCAACAGAGGAAAACATATTCAGCGTTTCTTTGATTGGCCCTTACGGTCCATCCTACGGATATAGTGAGTTTAACTCTGTAATTCGCGATAACGTTGTTGAAAACTCTGGAACAAATGCCCTGTTTGTTGCGGGTCCAGGACACACCAATGTTGAAGTTTCTGGGAATGAGTTCACTGATTTTGATATCGGTGCTCATTTCGAAAGCGGTCTCATCGACCTGACTGGAGATGGTAACATCTTTACTGGTGGCCGTGTGGGTATGCGGTTCGCGCCTGCCATCATAGGCTATGAATATCCTGAGATTTTTGCTCGTGGCTTTGCCCCAATGATTGGAGATCCAATCTACGCCCCAATGGCCTTGGTTGATGATGATGGTCCTGGTGGTTTTGGCGGAACAATCGGTCAACAAACCTTTGATGGTCAAAGCCAATTCTATGTCGAGCTTGATAACGGAGCCTTCTTTGATCCAGGCAGACCAACATTGTTGAACGCCTTAAACAGCACATTCGTGGGAACACCATTCGGGACATTTACACCGAATGTAAACTATGCAAGTGGTTTCCCTGTTGATGTTCTGGCCTTCTTAGAAAGTAAATTCTATCACTTTAATGATGATAGCTCTCTAGGATTGTTCTTCTTCCCTCTTCTTCCAGGAATTGATCAAGAAGATATCTTCAACTACTTCGGTCCTTACGCAGGTGATCTAGCAGGGTTGAACGTTACAATCCTCGGACTACCAGGAATTCCAGGTAACCCTGTTGCGCTGAACTCCATCACACCTGCAGCAGGTGGTGATGGCGGCACAGACCCTGAAAGCCTGAATGCTATCGAAACAGCCGCAGGCGGTGGTGAAGACGCCTCTTGTTGGGGTGATGCCGTCAGTAAAGCAGGATCAGGTAAGCCTGTGAACCTGAATTACAACGGTACAGCAGAAGACCTTCTAAACGGTGAGGCAAGCTGTAGCTCTCAACCACTGTGAATAAGTATTTAACTTATCCACAGCCCTAGATATTCAATAAGGCCAGCTTTTTAAGTTGGCCTTATTTTTTTATGGGATTAGATATGAAGATTGGCAAGAACCGTTAAAATCGCTCCCACCCCTATAACAATGGTAAGATTATCATCCAGATGCAGTTTCTTGGAAAACAGCTCTAAAAATGTTGCCATCAAAGCCGTAAACACTATAGAAAGAATATTAATAGGCAGTCCATGAAAAGCCGAAACGCTTAATATAAAAAGAGAGACAATAAAAAAGGACATTGAACCTTCCAAGGATTTTCCAAAAAACTTTGTTTTTCCGTATCGTCTTCCTATTAAAGCCGCCGCCGTATCTCCCAAAATCATAATTAAAAAAGCAGTAGCAGCGATCACCTTTGAAAAAAACAAAACGGAGAGAAGAGCTGCCAGAACCAAAAAAATGCACCACTCGGCAAAAAGACTTTGCACTTTCATGTTTCCTAAAAATATTGTTTAAAAAACTTTTCCGCACAATGGTATCAACCAGTTCAGATTTACGCCTTAGAATTTCAAATAACAAAACGCAAGTAACACAAAAAGAAAACAATATAACAGCCCGCATTTCAGTTAAAAAATATATCGCGACCACCATCCAGAGAGAGCTTAAATGGATAAGCTTTCTATAAATTTCGGCTTTATATGATATTTCTGTCATAGAGTTTACGAATGTCTACATTTACCAAGAATATCCATATCCGCTTTATATGCAGATGTTTTGACATCCATAAAGCCAAGAAGCGTATGCGCCAAATTATCATGAGAATACTTATCTGTTTTTGCTTCATCCCGCAAACACGCCAAATCCAATCTTCTTGGCCTTAAGTGTTTCATCAGAAAACCAAGTCATTAATGGAACATGGGTTTGCTCTGATGGCGCAATCGCATAGGGCAAGCCATGTAAATAAACACCGCTCTCTCCCAAACTCTCCCCATGATCAGACATATATATCATAGACACATTATATCTATCCTGATTTTTCTTTAGGATTTCAATTACCTGCGACACGATATAATCGGTAAACAAGATAGTATTGTCGTAAGTATTGGCAATTTCTTCATCCGTACAGTTTTGAATATCGCTCTTCGCACAGACAGGTGTAAAAACCTCATGATCTTTAGGATAACGTTCAAAATATGTAGGGCCATGACTGCCAATAACATGCAGATAAATAATATTGTCATTCTGTTTCAACTTATCAATCTCTTCCTGCAAATGGGCGGTAAGATAATCATCTGTACAGGTCAAACCGTTACAAAACTCGCTTTTGGTTTTTGGTGAAGAAATAATATCAATTCTTTTGGTTACATCCTGACTCCCAGAATTATTTTCAAACCAAAGCTGACCAATATCTGCCCGTTTTAATATATCTGTTAAGTTATCTTGATAATTAAATGCACTTTTTGAATAATGGTTCTTTCCCATCAAGGAAAACATACAGGGCAGAGAAACAGCCGTTGCCGTTCCACAGGAAGTCACATTTTTGAAATAAGTCAGGTTTTTAATATTTTCTGTGTATTTATTTGTATCCCTTTCATATCCGTTAAGGGAATAATTCATACTGCGCGCTGTCTCACCCACTACGAAAACCAACAAATCATTTTTTTCTCTCGGAAGTTTTTGGGCATCTAGGCCTATATATTGATACTCTTGGGGCTTAGAAAAATACGTGTTCCGAACATACTTGTACACCCCTGCCACATAATAGGTTGGATTGACTTCTTTCCTTAAAATCTTGTTATTACGTATTACTGATGAATAATCTTTATAGAAAAACGCCGCTATAATTAAAATTACAATAACCGAAACTAAAAAAGATCCGCCCTTGTATAAAAAATCCTTCACAACTCCTGGATGATGTATCCTAGCAAATAAAAGTAATAAGGCAGGTAAAACTCCCGTAAGCCCAACCCAAAGGATAACAACCCCATTAAAATAAGAACTTGCTTCTGCAACATTTGTTTTTGCAAAATTATCAATCATGTCCTTATCAAAAATTGTACCGTAATTGAACATGGCGTAATCAACCATCGCCGCGGAAACGAGCAGGACAATAAAAAACGGTTTTTCGATATATTTTATTGTGAAAGGAAGAAAAAGAATATTAAAGGCAGCAATAAAAGTAACAGGAATAGAAAGCAGAAAGAAAATATTATAGTTTTCTAAATTCGAAAAAACTTCCAGAACATCGCGAAATAAAGTCAGATTAAGAAATAAAGTAAAATATGAAGAAAGAATCAACGCCATAAGGGTTGAACTAATGTTCGGCCGTTTTAATCTCATATATTCTCCATTACCTTTGTTTAATACTCATACAGACCCGCTAAAACACAAAGTTACCCTCAAGGATAACAAAAGCTCTAAAAAAACAGACAAATTAGGGCAAAATCTAGAAATAATGGTGACGGAAGCAGTCCGTCGCTAACTATTCTCTTCCGTATTTACCCTGTTTAACTGGGAAAATACAGGGAAATTTAGATAAAAAGGCGGTCTTCATCCAAAAATCGTTGGTTTTCAGCCAATACAGAGGACCCATTCCAACCCAAGCAGGGAATTTATCAGGGAAAATGGTTATTTTAGATATGACTTTAACATGGATTCAATCTTCTCAGCCCCGTCTAAACTAAGATGATCATCATCAAAATAGAAAACGCTCTGCTCCTTATTTGCATAGCATTTACTTTCATCGCATAGAATTCTGGAAGGATCGATGTATTCTGCCTCATTCTGGCTTGAAATGTTTCGCAAAATATCGCTCGTTTTCTGACGATTATTATTGAATAGCTCTTTAGAAACCGTGACATCGCGATCAAATAAAAACAGCATTTCAGGAACAGAGCGTGGGTATTCTGGCACGGAGTCTACAATCACAGGAACAGCTCCGCGCTCCTTAATTGCTTTAATAGTACTTTTCAAGGCATCTTCAAAAACACGGAGGTTTTCCTTTTCTGAAATCTCGCGACTAAACTCATTATTAAGCCAAGTCGGCCCCTCATGATTAATTAAGCTTTTATGTGTGTAGTATGTCCAGCGGGCAACGAGGAAAACTGTGTCTCCATCCTTTATTGTTGAAAGTATCGTATTGTTAAATTCTATACATTTATGCGGTTTTTCATCTCGAGCCAATGTAATTTCTAATAATGGCGGGCAACCACTGCTGCTGGCTAAAATCCCTGCTCTGCCTGTTTCTTTTCCGATAGTGTCAAACGCAGGCATAAACGCCCCAGCATGGGAGTCTCCCCATACGATAAAAGAAGGGGCTTTCGATTGATTCCCAAAAACACATTTCTGTTTTTCAAACTCAGAAGAGGCTATATCGACGCAGGCCTCTTTTACATGACTTTCTTTTTGTTTTTCCAAAGCTTCAATATTTGCAAAGCGGTTTGGAAAGCCTTCTTTACCAATAATTGCTCCCGATGCAGCGAATAAAGGAATTGAAGCCAATAACGCAACCGTAAAAACCTTCCATCTACCCGCCAAGAAAGACCGGTTTCTGAAAGGCGTTTCGATAAATTTCCAGGTCATAACAGACAACGCAAAGGACAACAAAACCAGACCACAAGACTGAACCCCTGTCAGAGAATTCATCGACAGATATTTTGCAAAGACAAAAACAGGCCAATGCCAAAGGTAAAACGAATAAGAACAAAGACCAATAAAGACCAATGGTTTTAGGCCAAGAAATTTTTTTGAAACTGTTTGCCTGCTTTGATTAGCATAGATAAGGAGACTTGCACCCAAGCATGGAAATAAAGCATTTAACCCGGGAAACGCCGTATCGTAATCAAAAGCAAAAACGGCATAGCCAATAAGGCACAGCCCTAATATTCCAAGTACTTCCAACAACCACCGCCTTGAGGGTAGTGGAATAAAACCTAAAGCCAGAAATGCTCCCAGCAATAGCTCCCACGCCCTTGTCGGTGCCCAGTAAAATGTAGCTGATGGTTTATATTCTGCTCCCCACACACTGATAGCAAAAGATCCGAAAGCGCATATGAGCAATACTGGCACATATTTCTTTTTCAAGAACTTTGCGATCAATATCAATAATAACGGGAAAAACACATAAAACTGCTCTTCAACAGCCAATGACCATGTGTGAAGCAACGGTTTTAAATCTGCGGACGCATCGAAATACCCTGTCTCTGACCAGAACAAAATATTCGAGACAAAGAGCAACGTTGTCCCAAGACCTCTTCCCAGAGATTCAAGTTCAGCGGGTAAAAAAACCAAACAACCAGCGATAAGCGTGACAAAGCAGACAGTGTAAAGTGCGGGTAAAATCCGCCTTATACGACGCTCATAAAACTCACGAATGGAAAAACGTTCCTGATTTAAATCATTAATGATAATGGACGTAATTAAAAATCCAGAGATAACGAAAAAAATATCGACGCCAACAAAGCCGCCGCTAAAAACATCAAAACCGGCATGAAACAGAACAACCGGTAGAACGGCCAAAGCTCTTAAACCATCAATATCGGTACGGTATTTCATAGACGCTCTTCAATTACTGCATAATTCTTCTGCATCTATAAATATTACAGTATCATAAAATTATCCAGTACTGTTAGAGGCTTATACCGTAATCAGCGTGCCGTTATTCTCAAGTGCTAACTCATCTGTCATACTGGATATATAAATTTCCGCTATTTGAACGAAATTGTCCGCTCCTCCATCTGAGTCAATCAAAACATCTCCGCTACTGGTAATTTGGACAAAATCTGTGATGCTATCTGATAGGGGATCATAGCCAAATAAAACGTCAGAAATATCAATCTTATCACCCTCCGATAAGTTAAAATCTTCTATAACATCAACATCATTAAAAGCAGCGTTTTGTTCAAAAACAAATGTATCTGCTCCCGTTCCACCCCATAAACGATCGTATCCATCACCGCCGTATAGCGTATCATCGCCGCCATACCCCAAAAGCCTATCATCGCCTCCCAATCCACGAATGATATTGTCGTTACTGTCCAGGAAAAGACCGTCGTCAAACTCTGTGGCAATAAAATTTTCAATATTATTTACATTGCCAATAGTCCGCCAAGTGCCGCCACCGCCAAACACATGCCCTAAATACATAGTTTGCAAATCAGGATTTGCTGGATTTGTATCAATATAGACAGCATAACCAAAAGTTGAGAAATCAATAGTATCATTTCCAGTGCCTCCATCATAAATATCTGCGCTACCCGAAGATGTAGAGGCCACTTGGCTGTAAATCAAAGTGTCATCACCAGCTTCACCATATACATTATCTCCTCCGGCTCCACCATCAAGTATATCATTACTATCGCCTCCATAAATTGTGTCATTACCCTCTAGGCTATTGATGATGTCTATACCTGACGTGCCATTTAAAATCTCAGATGAAGTTGTGCCTGTTATTACATTTACATTTGGAGAAATATTCAGAGTGACGTTTGCAATATCAACGCCTCCCATTCCATCAACGACCGCATAGTCAAAGTTGTCGACACCGACAAAATTCGTGTCAGGTAAATAAGTAAAATCGCCATTGGAAAGAATTGAAACAGAGCCGTTATTAACTGTCGTTAATGTTGCTGCAACAACTGTTAAAGCATCACCATCAGGATCTATATCTACTCCATTCCCGTTGTCCAGAAGTAGGTTTCCACTTATTAACACATCTTCAGTACCACTGAATTGGTCGCTAGCTGAAATTGGATCATCATTTTGAGGAGTAATAGTTAAAGTTATAGCACCTACGTCTTGCCCCCCGTAAACATCCTCTAATGTGTAATTAAAACTATCCGTACCATTAAAATTGGTTGCTGGTGTATAAATAAAATCTCCATTTGAAGATACATCTACCAGACCACCCTGAACGGTCACAAAAGTTCCAGAGATTACGGTTAAAGCATGATTCTCAGCATCGGTATCTAAACCGTTGCCATTATCTGATAATAAATTACCTGCAATATCGGCATCCTCAGCTCCACTAAAATTATCATCAGAGGCATTCGGCGCAATATTATTTGGTGCCACAAAGGTGATCAATGTTCCATCCGACTCAAAAGCAGCCTCGTCTGTTAATCCAGACATATAAGCTGTAGCTATCTGTACAAAATTATCTGCTCCACCATCTGAATCCACTAGAATGGCACCACCGCTAGTAATTTGCACAAAGTCTACAATATTATTCGATGCTGGATCATAGTTTATTAACAAGTTTGAGATATCAATCATGTCCCCTTCAGACAAGCTGAAATCTTCAATGCTGTCCACATCATTGAATGCGGAATTTAATTCAAAAACAAACGTATCAGCTCCAGTGCCACCCCATAAACGATCATAACCATCACCGCCATAAAGGATGTCATCACCGCCACGCGCCAAGAGCCTGTCGTTTCCATCCAACCCCTTAAGAATATTGGCATTATCATCGTGGTATATGACGTCACTATGATTGGTTAGAATGAAGTTTTCTATATTGTCGACTTCACCTAAATATCTCCACGTTCCGCCGCCTCCTACGACATAATTCAGGTACATTGTCGATACATCAGCGCCTGAGTATATGGTGTCAATATAAACAGCATAACCAAAACCAGAATAATCCATCGTGTCTATTCCAGCACCACCATCATACACATCGTTCTCACTTGAGCCAGATATAGTCGTTGTATATAGCAATGTATCATCGCCAGCTTCCCCATAAACAGAGTCATGACCTGAGCCACCATCGAGAATATCATCGCTATCCCCGCCATGAATTGTATCATTACCTTCAAGGCCGTTTATCATGTCAAAGCCAGATGTTCCATTCAATGTATCTGAAGATGTTGTTCCGTTAATCACGTTAGAACTAGATGTAATGTTCAATGTCACTGTAGCCGTTGAGGTGTGCCCTTTGGCATCGGTTATAGTGTAATCAAAACTATCAACCCCCATAAAATTAAGATCAGATACATATGTAATAGTGCCATCATTATTCAAAATTACATTTCCATTGTCCGAAGCAGTTAAGCTTTTGACTGAAATAGAACCATCGCTAAAATTCAAATCGTTATTTATAATAAAGGTAAGATTATGAACGCTATTATTTGAAACGGTTATATTGTCATCCACAGCCATTACTGGTGAATATAAACCAGTAAAATCAGTTAAAATATACAGATGTTCTACATTTGAAACTGTTAAACTCAGACTGGAGAAAGCGTAAGAGTTTCCTAGATCAATTGCTTCTTGTAAATTTATAATGTCGTTTTGGAAGGACGATGAAGCCGCCATCGCAGAATCAACAATAATTTGCAAGATATCAGTTCCAGCTCCACCCTCAATGATGTCAGTATCTGTTGCAGACACGCGGTAAACCAATAGGTCATCCCCTAATCCACCATCAAGGTTGTCATTGCCTGCACCGCCGATAAGAATATCACGGCCATCGCCGCCTGTGAGCGTATCATCACCATCGCCGCCGATAAGGAAATCATCACCATCATTACCAGTTATTGTGTCATTATGATCGCCGCCATTAATAACATCCTGACCTACACCGCCCGAGATATTATCTTCACCAGCACCGCCAAAAAGTTGATCGTCACCTTCGTCGCCAGAAATTACATCGTTACCGCTATCACCGTAAGCAATATCATCACCAACACCGCCTTGAATATCATCATCTCCCAAACCGCCACGTAAATCATCATGACCAGCTAACCCTTGCAAAGTATCATTTCCAGCATCACCAATAATAATATCTTCTGATGTGCTTCCAGACAGTACATTATCATTCAAATCACCCGCATAGGCATTCAAAGAAATTGTTTGCAAAACGTCATCAACGTAGACATCAAGCTCCTCAATATTTTGAACAATCAGACCAAAGAGTGCAAAAGTAAAAATAGCACCTGTAATGCCAGTTTGGTTATTATAGTAAGAAGAGGATTTGTAACGCAGAATATCCCGCTGAATTGATGTATTCAGATATTCCGCTGCCGTGAAATAAACGGATAATTTATCGTTTCCAGCCTCGCCATTATATTCGTCCTGAGAACCAATATTATCGCCATAACGATAAACAAGCGTATCATTACCATCGCCAGCGAATAGAATATCACTGCCAGCACCGCCAATGAGCGTATCATCACCTGTGCCGCCACTGATGCGGTCATCATCGTCACCACCGTCCAGATTGTCATTACCGGCATCGCCAAAGATCGTATCAACGCCCTTATCTCCGTTTATATTATCATCACCTTCACCCCCATAAAGCGTATCATTACCGTCACCACCATGTATTTCATCAACGCCTTGATCGCCTTTCACCAGATCATTTCCTGCTCCGCCTTGAATGAAATCGTCTCCTGCGCCAGCCTCTATATCATCATCATCTATGCCCCCATCAATGTAATCGTTACCTATGCCACCACTGATATAATCATGTCCTTCTTCACCATATAGATCATCATCACCTTCACCTCCATAGAGTTTGTCCTGCATCCAACCGCCATACAGTGCATCGTCACCCAGGCCGCCAACAAGAATATCATTGCCGCTTCTGGCATAAATCGTGTCGTTTCCACTATCGCCATAAATAGCTTTGAACCTGTTATGAATATGGTCATCATCACTTGCAGTAATTATATCATCGCCTGCGCCAGCATAAATAATTTGAATATTATCAGAGGTAATATAATTATCGTTTCCATCACCAAGCAGATGAAAACCGTTAATATTTTCACCGGGCTGCCATACGCTACCACCTTCTAAATCTGATGTTCCGGCGGCAAGAGCAATATCGGAGATGGTGTTGTAGCTTCCCCTTGACTCACTAATTGTTGAATCATTGGCAACTAGTGAAATTATTCCACTGCGCCAATTTTCACCGTCCACATATGCGCGGAGTTCACCGTCATACCCTGTAATCCCGATGTCTGGTCTTAAAGTAGAATTACTATTGTAAAAGTTTTCAACAGTGATGCTTTGGTCTTCACCAAGAACATAAACTATAAGGTTATTTTCGTCTTGTTGAAGAAAGAGCTCGTTAACGCTGATACTAAGATCAAAGTTAATAAATGTTCTTTCAGTGGATACGCCAGTAATTATATCATGCCCATCACCACGCTTAATATTGATTTGGTTACCCTTATCAGCCCCCTGAAGAATGTATGTGTCATTTCCTTTGCCGCCATTTAGATAATGCCAGAATTCGCCAGTAATCAGTGTATCATCACCTTCACCACCGTAAACTTCATCGAATTGCCCTTCACCAGCGTCTAAAACATCATTGCCACTACCACCAAAGAGAAAATCTTGCCCTCCATTTCCGAAAAGATAATCATCTCCATCATTACCGTATACATGGTCGTTATCTGCACTACCGATCAGGTAATCATTGTTCTGACCACCAACCACAAGATCTTCGCCCGCACCGCCGTCAATTGTATCATCACCAAGCCCACCATGTAGCCAGTCATTACCATCATTACCATTGATGATATCTTCACCAGTGCCGCCAACCAGAATATCAGCCTGATCACTGCCTTCGATAATATCATTGCCTTCGCCGCCATCAACATAAGTGATGGATGGGCCGTCAACAACTACCTCAATAATGTCATTGCCATCGGTACCCTCAATGCGAACAATCTCATAGCCGGGGCCAATAATATGATGCATGACTGTATCTTCACCAGTGACTGGATCGGTTACTGTCAACGTATTGCCATCAAGAGAGGGGATGAATTCAGGATCAATCCCTTGTGCCAGCAAGATTTCACCCCAGCCTCCATCTAGGTCTTTCTCATGCGGCAAGTGAAGTTCAAGTTCAGCAGCACGTTGTAAGATCGCCGCCCAGCTTTGCGCCAGTTCACTGTCTGGCTGATCCATCATGAGTGCCAAAATGCCTGCCGGATTTGTAAGATAAAGCTGGAACGCTTCCGCAACCTGAATATCATCCAACCACTCATGAATATTGGTGGCGTCTGAATTATGCCACGCACGCATTACTACCATATGACCTCCTACGAGGTCGAAGTTCTTCATGATGCTAAATGCAGCATAGTGAATGGCATCTGCAGCGGTGCCAAACGATTTTGCTCCGCCACCATCGGCAGCTACCAAAAATTCGTTCCCTTCAAATCCGATCTGAAGACGTGGCGCAGGTGTACCTTCACGTAATTTACCATGGCTGATATCAATAATGTCGTTGATACCGTCAATCACCTGCTGTGCCATAGATTGCGCAACGGCAGGATCACCACCATCCGACCCGTAATTAGAGCCGATGTAATATTCCTGATTTTCTTTGCTGTAAGAAATATGCGCCCACGCCATTGGCTCATCATCACCGCCAAAGAGATTGCCAAACGTAGTACCCAGTGCCGTTCCAACGAAGGCTCCAACAACTATACCAAGCCCAGGAAGCGCTAGATTAAGACTTTGCAAAGCACCACTAACAGCAGAAGTCCCCAATATACTCCCTGTAGAAACAGCTGCCCTAAAGCGGAACCAAAAGAACCGAAGATAGCTGCAGCTTCACTTTCGGTTCAACAAATTCGCCAACTAATCTGCTGCCCGCATATGCCGCAAGCGCATTTACAACCTGTCCTTGAATATAATCTCCCACGGTTGTGTTTGGCTGGTATGGCCCGAAAGCATTCGGATCAAAATTTGGATCTAGAGCAGGGTCGTAAAAACCAGCAGAAAAATCAAATCCTGTATTCGCTAAAGAGGTATAAACGCCTGTAGGCATATCATTGAAAAGAACGCCAAATAACTCTGTTGTTACGCCTGTTGTTACGGTTCCAGCAGCAACATTAAAACCTCGCCTCCGACGGTTCCCTCTAGGCCAAGAGCATCACCAGCTTCGTCAACTATAACGCTTGCCAAGGCAGCACCTGAAAAATTTGTTAGATGTTTTACAAAAGTTTCACTGATTTCAGGCGTGTTCAGAAGAGTCCTGCAACAGGGTTATCAATATCTACTCCTTGAGCATATTCAAGTGCGGCCTCAAACGTTCCGCCAGATGCAAGATATCCCGTAAACGAACCAAAATGGTCCGTAATCGTATTGATAATAGCTTTATAGGAAATACTTTTAAAATGTCTCCATCCGCAAGTTGATCTGCCAACAAGCTCCCCGCTGTACCTCCTATGAATTGTAAATCATTGATAAGATCTGTATCAGGAACAACAACGAAGTGCCCTCTGCAAAAACACCGTTTTGATCAGTAATATTTTCCTGAATGAGCGTTTGGCCATCATAGTTTTTAGTTTCTATTGTTGTATGTTCATTTCCATTTGAATCCACAAAATGCGTTTGACGTTCTTTTATTGTTCGTCCATCAGCGCCGTTATAGACAACAACTAATTGACCAGTAACTCCATTAACAGCAGGAGAATTTCCCGATGGCAATGTAATCTCTGTACGTGTAATCTGCGAACCATCCAACAGTTCTACTACTGTTTCACGAGTATTGAATGTTGTTCCAAAGAGGTTGTTGTGCCTGTAACATCAGAAATAATTGTACCGCTTGAATCAGCCTTTGCCTGAATTTCCTTCAGTTCAGCCTGAGCAACGTCACTTAAACCAAGCTCGACGATTCTATTGAGCCATCAGCCTTCTCGTACTCAACTGCTATTTTCTCATCTTGTGCAATTTTATCGCCTTGTGTTTTATCAGCTAACAATTGTTTTAAATGCTCTTCAATACCTGGAATTACACCTGTGAGAAAATCCAGTGCATCCTGAACAGTTTCAATATCATTTGGATCAAAATAATCGGTGTTTTCGAGTATTTCGATTGTTATAGCGTTACCAGAGAAACTTGATCCTTTGACCTGAACCACCTGATCAAAGAATCCCTGAATGTAATCAGACTGGCTCTGAAGTAATCCTTTGTCTGTTGTTTCGAAATAGTCAATTCCAGGGCCGCCGTACAGTTTATTGAGTGCGAACTCAATCGCATTTTGTGTTCCGCCAGAAACATCATTGGAGCGATACGCAGCCTCAGCAAATTTTACAATATCGTCATAGCTGTACTGATTGTTGGAAAGGGCATTTACGATAACATTGTCATGAATGTCTCTGACGCCACTATTTATAAGCGAGGAGGCCTGCCAAGGTATAGGGGCTGTACTATAATTTGTTGCCGTAACATGATATGTATTCGGATCGACGCTGATTTGAACGCCGACTTGGGCATCCAAAACCAATTTAACAAAAGGAACGGACGTCTGCCCCTGAAGATCAGAAAAATAATAACCCCATTGGCATCTTGACGCACCTCACCTTGAACAACGGCAGAATAAACTTTTTCTTGCCTCCAATTTCAATATCACGGTTGCCGTCCATACACCGTCCATGTTCAATGTTAAATAAACATCAACATCGAAAAGCTTGTTGCCAGCATCTAAAACTTCGAGCCGAACAGATGGATTTCCTTGAGCATCGAAATCAGCAAAATCGTAAACAAAGCTAACATTGTCAAAAGTTTCTATCTCTACAGGAGCGCTTACATCAAAGCCTAATCCATCAAAATCATTGAAGCTCAAGAAGAATCTATCTGTCCCTCTACTTCAGTGCCACCCACATCAATCTCTCCGTCTCGTGAGTAATTCAGAGTTACACCTGATTTGACCGTTGTACTCCGTAATTCCAAATTCAGGGCATTCAAACCATATTTTTCCAGCAAACTGAGCGTTGGATAATCAATGACAAAATTAATATTTTGATACTCAGGTGCCAAATTTGCACGGATTTGATCTTGCCAATAGGCTACTCTATCTTGTGACATGTTTTACTCTCCTGTCTTTGCCGCGTTGTATTCTTTTAAAACTTTGGGATAAATATCAAGAAAAGCCTGTTTTCCTGAATGATAGTCAACAATTTCTGGGAATTCTGCATCGTAAAACACCTTAAGTATAACAAGGTGTAAGTCTGTGATCTTTTCGAGGCTTTTTTGCTCTATGGGATAATCATTAAGATGTAACTTTAAAAGTCCATGATGACTGATGTTCATGGAAGAATAAAAACTTGTGTACACGCATTTGGGCGCAGTTTTTTCTGTAATATTTACTAGCACAAGATAACCTAAGACAAGTTCATCTTTTTTACGAAAGTATGCACAATCTCTATCTTTTGCATTTGCATACTTTGTGAAGAAAACATATTGGTCATCAGTCATTTTGAGATCACTTTTCATTTTGGGACGAAATTGATCAATAGTCTTTTTTTCAAAATTATCGAGCGGAAGAATAATAAAATTTGGTGGTTTTTGTATTGCTATATCATAGGAAAATATGGCTCAATGCGGTGTTTGGCGTCTAGAACAATTTCTTTTGTATCTGCAGAAACATCGTCCCAAAACCCAACATTAATATCATCCTGCCATTTTGCAATTTTTGCACGCTTGTTTGAATGCTCCCATAGTCCATGTGCGTCCAGAACGGTTTCTTTAAAAGCTCTCCAAGCACAGGCTTTTTCTTGAATACATTCCTCAATTGTAGAGGCCTCCCAACTGTCAAGGCTCTCTTCTTGAGCACAACTAGTAACAAACAGGCACAAAGTCATAAAGACGCTTATATGAAGAAGTCGGTTAAATAACGATGTAATCGGGGATCGCTGATTACAAGCTCTAAATAAGCGCTCTATTTTTATTCTTTGGTTTAAAATCGTAGCGTTCAAACCTACAAATCCTCTAAATATCTGAATTAATTTAGTTGTACGAAATATCGTCATTACCAGCAATAGTTTAAATCTTTAAAAAGAAT
This sequence comes from Alphaproteobacteria bacterium, assembly GCA_041397885.1. Taxonomy (GTDB): domain Bacteria; phylum Pseudomonadota; class Alphaproteobacteria; order Micavibrionales; family Micavibrionaceae. Next base: position 350,397 of record JAWKVV010000001.1, read on the forward strand.
GGCAATTCACAGTATTTCCAACGACATGGCAGTTGGTCATAGTGCTTTTATTGCCACTGTTTGCGCCATTGCTCAATATGTCGGCACGCTGTGCGGCATCCAATTCGTTGATCTTTTCGGCGATTAGATATTGCCCTTTATCTGCGCTTAGTTTTCCAGATTTTACCTCCGCGGCCACCATGTCCATGAATGGAAACAAACTGTTAATAAATCCTTGATTGGTTGGCAAATGCACACGCGGATCATTGTTCATTTTCTGTTTTGTGCATTCAACTGCGGCATTAAAATCTGGATATTCCTGAAAACACCCGCGATTGTAAGATGCCGCCGTGGCGCATCCTGCCAGCACCAATACACTCAACATAAGATATTTTTTCATTCTAAAACTCCCATTTTTTTGTCAAAACGGCCACCAGATTTCTCTGGCAGCCGGGGAGTTGATAACCGTCTTACGAGCGGCGCAGCGTATTTACGCTAGGCGCTGTTGTATTTCGCCGCCTCCCCGACAGATGTCGAAGGCATCGCTAATATCGACCCGATGCAATTGGCCGCGTAAGAGGGGTTATCACGCCCCATCTCTGAACTTATCGAGACACCCCAGCATTAGCCCAATAAGGCGCTAAATTCAATTGGAAAGCACAAAAGACTCGCATTTATAACGGTTTTCCGCTATATTCAACTTACCTTCTGTTCAGAAGAGTGCCCCTTCAGAGCTGTATCTGATTTTGGTCAACCTCAACGGACACCCGCCCGTATATGCGGAGCGCCATGGTACTGGCTGTAAACAGACCCGGCTTCGCTAGCGCTAGATGGCAGTGCCGCTGACCAGGCTTTACCGGAAGATATTCCGAGATCAAAACACGAAACATTAGCCCCTCATTTCTTTGACAAAAGGAAGGATTTGATCATGCCTGGATTAAACATTAAAACATTACCAACCAAATCTCTTGTGCCTTACGCGTGTAATGCGCGCATGCACACCCCACAACAAATCAAACAAATTGTCACATCAATTGATAAGTTTGGGTTCCTTGTTCCAGTGCTGATTGACAGTAGCAATCAAATCATTGCTGGACATGGGCGTATTATGGCAGCGAATAAGCTCAAAATGCATAATGTGCCCTGCATACGGATTGAACATCTCACGGATGCGCAAAAGCGTGCCTATATTATTGCCGATAATAAACTAACGGAAAATGCCAGTTGGGATCAGGAAATATTAGCTTTAGAGCTGAAAGAACTCTCCGATCTCGATCTGGATTTCAGCCTTGATATCACAGGTTTTCATGTCAATGAAATCGATCTTCTGATTGAAGGCGTTGATAAGGATGCTTCCGATGACGAAGAGGAAGATGAGGTTATCGACATTCCCACCAGACCTCCAATCTCCCAACCCGGAGATATCTGGCAACTTGGCGCTCACCGTATTTATTGTGGCAACAGCCTTGAAGATCAGAGCTTTCAAAAAATATTGGGGGATGACAAAGCCACCATGGTTATTACCGATCCGCCTTATAATGTGCCGATAGATGGCCATGTTTGCGGTAAAGGTTCAGCCAAGCATGATGAATTCACTATGGCTTCGGGAGAAATGTCCCAAGCAGAATTCACGGAGTTTTTACGATCCAATTTTGAGTTTATAAGAAAATACAGCACAGACGGCTCCATCCATTACATTTTCATGGATTGGCGTCATATGCAGGAAATTTTGACTGCGGGGACGCAATATCATGAGCTAAAAAACCTTTGTGTTTGGGTAAAAGATAATGGGGGCATGGGCACATTTTATCGCAGCCGTCATGAACTGGTGTTTGTCTTCAAAAACGGTAGAGCGCCTCATATCAATAATTTTGAACTAGGACAGCATGGCGGTATCGCAGTAATGTCTGGGAGTATGCGGGATTAACAGTATGCAGGCGCGCGATGAAAATGGTGATAATCTGTTAAACCTGCATCCCACAGTCAAACCTGTTAATTTGCTGGAAGATGCGATCCGTGATTGTTCAAAACGTAATGATATCGTTTTAGACCCGTTTTTAGGCAGTGGTAGTACACTTTTAGCTTGCGAAAAATCTGGCCGCAAATGTTACGGCATAGAAATAGAGCCTAAATTTGTTGATGTCTGTATCCACCGCTGGGAAAAACAGACGGGTAGCAAAGCGGAAAAAATCTCCGAACATAAGGAGGTCTGTCATGCCTAAAGGTGATTATGATGTTGGGTATAAAAAACCACCGAAAGGTGGCCAGTTTAAAAAAGGGCAATCCGAAATCCATCCGGTCGCCCTAAGAAGAAATCTTTTTATGAAACTTTCATTAAAGAGCTTGAGGCAGAAATTTCTGTGAAGGAAGGTGGCGCTTCTACAAAAATTACAAAACATGAAGCTTTGGTGAAACGTCTTATGAATGAAGCCCTACAAGGTGATCATAAAGCCCAACAGAAAATCCTAAATTTATCGAAAAGTCCGGATGGGATAAACCGCCGCCACCTCAAAAAACTGTGAACAAATCTTCATTAGCTGAAAAAGATAAGAAGATTATGAAGCATTTATCCGGCAGTACCGGACCGTTTGCCTGCATTTTTGATTAAATTATATGACCTCAAAGATGTCGAAGACACCACGAAACAGTATTATGTTTTGGTTAGAAAAGAAGAGGCATAACGCAGTATTTGACTGGACTTCCGGCCCATAGGAAGCGTGTATGAAACTCCAACAACAGGAGTTTCCTATGCACGAACAATCATTAACAGAACTACGGAAAATATGGGTCGAATATTGGGGCAAAGAGCCACATAATAAAATCGGACGCGTGATGCTTGAACGCAGTTTTAAATTCAAAAAATGGGAAGAGGATCATGGCATATCACCCAACGTTCAAATTCGCCTTGATGAATTGATTAAAAATTATAGACGCAATCCGGCTTGTTTTGACGAAGGCCAGAATATTCTAAAGCCCGGCACAAAAATCGTGCGGACATTTAAAGGTAAGCAGCATGATGTAACGGTTCTTGCAAAAGGGTTTGAATATCGCGGCAAGCATTACACAAGCCTGTCACAAATCGCTTCCGAAATCACAGGTTCTCGTTGGAACGGCTGGGTATTTTTTGGCTTAAAACAAAAATATCAAGAATCATGAAAAAACACGTTTTAAAATGCGCTATTTACACCCGCAAATCTTCTGATGAAGGATTAGATCAAGACTTTAATTCTCTGGATGCACAGCGTGAGTCTTGCGATGCCTATATCACTAGCCAGAAGGCCGAAGGCTGGTCTTTGGTCAAAAAGCATTATGACGACGGTGGGTTTTCTGGTGGATCGCTCGAACGTCCAGCGTTAAAAGCTCTTCTTGATGATATTCGTGCCGGGCGTGTTGATATTGTCGTTGTTTACAAAATTGACCGTTTAACACGCAGTTTGATGGATTTTTCCAAGTTGGTTGAAATATTTGACGAGCACGGAGTAACATTTGTGAGCATCACACAGAGTTTTAACACCACCACCTCCATGGGCCGTTTAACGCTGAATGTCTTATTATCTTTTGCCCAGTTTGAGCGCGAAGTGGCTGGAGAACGCATCCGAGATAAAATCGCAGCCAGTAAAGCCAAAGGCATGTGGATGGGCGGGCGCCCGCCTCTTGGATATGATATTGAAAACAGACAGCTTATCGTTAATGAAGAAGATGCCAAAACCGCTCGCATGATATTTGAACTCTATTTGGAATGCGGGTGTGTTAAAAATCTCAAGCAGGAATTAGCTCGTAGAAATGTTAAAAGCTGCCCTCGTGTTTCAAAGCGCGGTTTAAATTACGGCGGTAAGAATTTTAGCCGCGGAGCCTTATACAACTTCCTCAAAAACCCCGTTTATATCGGAAAAATCAAACATCATGATCAAATCCATGATGGTATGCATGAAGCGATTATTTCTGATGAATTGTGGTACGCGGTGCAGGACAAGCTCCGAAATCAGGCAGCCCACCCCAGAGGTACAAACAAAGAAAGCCAAGGAAATTTGCTGATGGGGCTGATTTACACACCAGATGACAGTCTCTATACGCCTATTTACACAAAGAAGAAAAACAAAAAATACCGCTATTATTTTAACCAGAACTTGACCGAGGATAAAAACCATCCGCAGCGGTTTCGGGCAAGACTACCGGCACATGATTTGGAAAAGACCGTTGAGAACGCCATTCGCTCTGAATTACAAACCCCAGAGAAACTGATGGAGATTCTTGAACTGGACATGGTCGAAGATCGTCATATGATCGATTACTTACAATCCCTCTTTAAAAACAAAGAATTGTCCGATTTCTATAAAGTCATTCAAAAAATCATTGTTCATCAGGATCGCTTAGAAATATCAATCCACACTAAAGCTTTAAGCATTTTATTTTCGGAAAAAATTGAAACTTCTGTGCTAGACAAAACTCATGTTATTTCGGTTTCATATAAAAACCATAAGGCACAGGACGGGACGTTGATTTTAAAGGCTAAAAGCCCAAAACAACACGATCCCTTCGATTTACCACCTAGAGAGCTCAAAAACCTTATTCAAGGCATAATCTGGCGGGATGAGCATTTTGATGGATTAACCATTGATGCTATTGCTACTCGCGAAGGCGTTGACCGCAGCCGCGTTGGTAAAATGATCCGAAACAGCTTCGATACGCTCCAAACTCTCCTCACAAATTAGAGGGATTCCAGAAATCACGATCTGAGAAAAACGGCTATTTTAGCCTAAAACCCACATTCTCACACATCCCACTAAAAACTATACTGCCGCAAACCGCGCAGAACCCCGCGCTTCATGCGTACATTCTCTCATATACCGTGGAAAGGGAGACTAAATGGTGACCGCTGAGGGATTTGAACCCTCGACCTACTGATTAAAAGTCAGTTGCTCTACCGACTGAGCTAAGCGGTCTCAATAAAGCCGTAAATGGCACTATGAAAGGACTTGATACTGTTTTTGGTTGCGAATTGCAAGCCTATTATCACATTTATTTACCCCGTTTCTGATTAAGCGCCTGAAGCGTGGAAGAAGTCACAAAATCCCCTATTTCTCCGCCTAAACCATGGATTTCCTTAACAAAAGAAGAGGATACAAACTGCCATTGATCAGCCGCCATTAAGAAAACTGTCTCAATTTCAGGGGCTAAATGCAGGTTCATGCCCGTCATTTGAAACTCATAATCAAAATCCGAGACAGCGCGTAACCCTCTAAAAATACAGGAAGCCCCTACTTCTTGAGCATAATCCACCAAAAGCGTGTTAAAAGACCGTACCTCCAGAGTGCAACCTGGTGCAATATCTAAGGCTTGCAAATCATCTCTGACCAGAACAACACGCTCTTCAGAATTAAAGAGAGGTTTTTTGTTCGCATTTTCAGCAACACTGACAATTAACTTATCAACAAGCTTACTCGCCCGTTTAATGATATGTAAGTGCCCCTGCGTGATAGGATCAAAGGTGCCTGGATATATGCCTATGCGCTGGGTCATTATTCAGCAACATCACCATCAGGGATATTATCACCTGATACAGCTTCTTGTTCCTGATGCCCCTCAATGACATCTTCTTCACTGTCATCTTCAACAAGCCAAGCAACAGAAACCACTTTTTCATTATTGCTCACCTTAAAGAGTGTTACACCTTGGGTTGCCCGTCCAACAATACGAACATCCCGCACGGGCATACGTATCATTTGACCTAAATCGGAAATTAACATCACCTGATGATCATCTGTGACAGGGAATGTTGCAACAATATCTCCAGTTTTTTCTGTTAGTTTCATATTCACAACGCCCTGCCCGCCACGTCCAATGGTGCGGTATTCCGAAGCATAAGTTCGCTTACCCATCCCCTTTTCAGAAACACTAAGCAGAGCCTGTCCTTGAGCACCTTCTGCCTCACGCTTTAAAATGGACATGCTCATCACTTCATCGCCTTTTCCGAGCTTCATACCCCGTACCCCTTTCGACGCACGGCTTGCAAAAACACGAATTGAATCAACCTGGAATCGAATAGCTTTACCTTTTTTCGAAGCCAAAAATACATCTTCGTCATCACGGGCAATCTTGACAGACACAAGGCTTTCACCTTCATCCAGTTTCATTGCAATCAAACCGTTTGAACGAATATTCTGGAAGTCTGTCAGTTTATTACGGCGGATAGAACCATGAGATGTTGCAAGCATGATATCCAAATCTTTCCACACTTCTTCATTCTCAGGAACCCGCAGATAAACGGAAACATTTTCACCTGGCTCTAAAGGCAACAGATTAATCATTGCCTTTCCACGAGATTGTGGTGAAGCAAGCGGCAACTGCCACACTTTTAAAGTGTGCGCAATACCACGGCTCGTGAAGAAGATAATCGGTGTGTGGGTAGACGCCACAAACATATCTGACACAAAGTCATCATCCTTCAATGATGTCCCTGAACGCCCTTTACCACCGCGCCGTTGTGCACGATACGTATCGAGCGGAACACGTTTTATATAACCACCATGCGTAATGGTAACCACCATGTCCTCGCGCTGAATAAGATCTTCTATGTCAGCTTCATACTCTGCTTCGCAAAGTTCGGTCCGTCTGGGTGTTCCAAACTTCTCTTTTACTTCGCTTAGCTCTTCACGAAGAACCTCTAACATTTTCTCGCGTGAAGACAGAATGGCCAGATACTCCGCAATAGAGTCTGTAATACCTTTTATCTCATCACCAATTTTATCCCGCTCTAACCCTGTTAAACGGTGAAGACGCAAATCAAGAATTGCTTTTGCCTGTGTTTCCGACATCTGATAGGTGCCGTCTTCTTCCACAGGATGTTCAGGATCATCAATTAGTTCAATGAGCGGACGAACATCGCCGACAGGCCAGCGCCGTGCCATCAAGCCCTCACGCGCTTCGGTTGGGTTTGCTGCTCCACGAATTAGCGCAATAACTTCGTCGATATTAGCAACCGCCACAGCAAGACCTGCCAACACATGGGCACGATCGCGCGCTTTTGCGAGTTCGAATATTGTCCGTCTTGTAATAACTTCTTCGCGGAATTCAACGAAAGCTTTAATAAAATCACGCAATACAAAAATACGCGGACGACCATGATCCAGAGCAACCATGTTGCATCCAAAAGATGATTGCAGCGCCGTATGTTTGAAAAGCTGGTTCAGAACAACATCGCTGACCGCGCCTTTCTTCAAATCAATCACTATACGCACACCATCACGGTCTGACTCATCACGAATTTCAGAAATATCATCAACAACCTTTTCACGGGCAACTTCGCCTAAACGCTCTAGCAGCTTCCCTTTATTCACCTGATACGGAACTTCATGAACAACAATAGATTCACGCCCACCAGTAATTTCTTCAATTGATGTTTTGGAACGGATCTTAACGGACCCATTCCCCGTATGGTACATACTCTTAATTCCCATCTTACCCAGGATTTGCGCCCCTGTTGGGAAGTCTGGGCCTGGAATAATATCCATCAACTCTTCGGTTGAAATATCTGGATTGGCGATATACGCCAAACATCCATCCACCACCTCATTTAAATTGTGAGGCGGAATGTTTGTCGCCATACCTACAGCAATCCCCCCTGCACCATTGACGAGTAGATTTGGAATACGCGATGGCAAAACTTCAGGCTCTTGCGTTGAATCATCATAGTTCGGACGGAAATTTACCGTGTCTTTATCAATATCCTCTAAAAGCGCTTCAGCCGCTTTATTCAAACGAGACTCTGTATAACGCATCGCCGCAGGCGGATCACCATCCATCGATCCAAAGTTCCCCTGCCCATCAATCAGTGGTAGACGGAGTGAGAAATCTTGTGCCATCCGCACAAGCGAGTCATAAATCGCTTGATCTCCGTGTGGGTGATATTTACCCATCACGTCCCCGACGATACGGGCAGATTTACGGTAGGCTTTGTCGGAAGTATATCCCCCTTCGCGCATAGCATAGAAAATCCGACGATGGACAGGTTTCAACCCATCGCGCACATCTGGCAACGCACGACTTACGATAACGCTCATCGCGTAATCAAGGTAAGATTGCTTCATCTCCTCTTCAATCGTAATCGAAGGGATTATAGGGTCTTGGGGTGCGGTGTTATCAACGTCGCTCATGCTTTTCCTTTTGCCTGATTTTCAGGGTTTTTTATAGATTCGTTATAGTGTCTATTGATAGCAATTTGGGCAGAAAAAAACAAGAAAATGCGGGCTTTTTTCCCACAAATTTTCCCCTTTTAAATAGAGGTGAAACCCTTACTGAGAGCCAACTTTGACGTCCATAAGCGCCTTATCCATCATCTTGATCATGATGGGTTCCAAGGCATGTTCATAGTCAGAGGTTTTATGCGATACAGAACGCCCCTCTTTAGACCCATAAAACGCGATCATGGCCTTTAATTCTTCGGCTGTAAAAATATCTGCCATCGCATTTACCGATGCAACCTCGACCGCGTCAAACTGGATTGCCTTGCGCATTCCTGCTTTAAACTTCAACCGCTCTTGTTGAGGAATCTGTTCTGCAATCTGTTCTAACGCTGATTCAATTTTTGGGCGCACAGGCCATATCTCATGCATTTTACGGGAAAGCTCTAAACGCTCGTCATAATCCTCATCTTGAATAACGGGCTTAATCGGTTTGTCTGCTTCTCCTGCATCAGATTGAACCTCGGTAGTAGATGTTTCAGGAACATCGGCCGTTTCCTCCAAAACCGCATCAGCATCTTCCTGCGCAAAAACAGACACAGGATAAAACAATAAAAGAACAGCCAATAAGCTTAAGAAACGGATCATTGTTTAATTATACCTAAAATGGGATTTCGTCTTCAAGTTCGTCAATTGGCGCAGGTGCGGCACTTCCCTGATTCGCAGGCTGACCATAGCTTCCAGACGGTGCAGAGCCATAATCTCCACCACCTGCATTACGGGAATCTAACATCGTCAATTCCCCGCGATACGGACGAAGTACAACCTCCGTTGCGTATTTCTTTTGCCCATCCTGATCCCATGAACGGGTTTCTAACTGGCCTTCAATATAGATTTTGGATCCTTTTTTCAGATAGTTTTCACAAACATTTACAAGGCCTTGATTAAAAACGACAATACGATGCCACTGCGTGTTTTCCTTGCGCTCCCCTGTTGCCTTATCTTTCCAACTTTCTGACGTAGCCAATGATAAATTAACGACCTTGTCGCCACTTTGCATTGTGCGCACCTCAGGGTCATTTCCTAAGTTTCCAACCAAAATTACTTTATTAACACTACCAGCCATGCGTTCCTCTTTGTCAGTGAATGATGAATGAGCCTACTATACAAGCTCGCCCTTGTTTTAAAAGCTTAAAGCCGCTTCTTTACACAATATTTCTGTATAACAAAAATCCCCGCCCAAACCTGATGAGCGAGGATTCTCATGATACTGTTTCACGTGAAACAAAACAAGAACAAAATTACGCGGCGGCCTTATATTCAACCTGCTCTTCTGCTAGTGCTTTTTGATAAGCTGGGCGCGCACTTATGTTTTTGAACAAAGCCTTGGTTTTTGGACCATAAGTATAAACACCCTTATCCGCCCAATTACCAATCACGGACAATAATATATCGGCGGCTGTTGGTTTGACCCCACATAAATAAGGACCGTTCTTGGATAATTGCTCTTCAACCTGATCCCAAATAGCCTGCGCACCTGCACGCGATGCTTTAATAAGCTCTTCAGAAGCTCCATTTCTCTTCATAAAATTTGTTCTGGAATATGCGGGGTGAAGTGATGCATTACACACCATAAGCCACTGCAAGGCCTGCGCCCGTTCCCAACCCTCTTTTGGCATTAAATCGCTTTTATATTTATCACATAAATAAGTGATAATCGCGCCACCTTCAGTCATAATCTTATCACCATCTATCAGTGTTGGCACTTGACCGCGCGGGTTGGCTTGCATTAATTCAGGTGTTTTTTCACCCTTGCTATCACGCGCTGGCAAAAGTTCAACTTTCTGCCCAACTTCATTGAGAATAACGTGGACGGCCATGGAACATGATCCAGGGATAGAAAACAATTTATACATGATAAGCTCCTTTTGTTGAGGTTAATGAATAGATAGATTTATAGCACGCTATTCAGAAAAAAGAGCGATTTAGTTACAGTACAAATTAAAAAGAAAATTGTTTTGTTTCTCATCTGTTCACGTTATAAAGACGGCATGCTTAAAGAAATTTCAGTGCGCGGGGCGCGAGAACATAATTTAAAAAATATCAATGTCGACATGCCGCGCGACAAGTTGATTGTAGTCACAGGTTTATCTGGTTCGGGCAAATCATCCCTTGCATTTGATACAATATATGCCGAGGGACAGCGCCGCTATGTCGAAAGCCTTTCTGCTTATGCTCGCCAGTTTTTGGAAATGATGCAAAAACCTGATGTGGATAGCATTGAGGGTCTCTCCCCTGCTATTTCAATAGAACAAAAAACAACAAGCAAAAACCCCCGTTCGACGGTTGGAACGGTCACTGAAATTCATGACTATATGCGGCTTTTGTGGGCGCGCGTCGGTGTGCCCTATTCCCCCGCGACAGGAAAACCAATTGAAAGCCAAACCGTCAGCCAGATTGTCGATCAAATCATGGCCATGGGCGATGGCACAAAACTTTACCTCCTTGCACCAATCGTGCGTGGCCGTAAAGGTGAATACAAAAAAGAATTTAAAGAACTTCAAGCCAAAGGTTTTCAGCGCGTCAAGGTTGATGGCACGCTTCACGAAATCGACGATGTTCCAGAACTCAACAAAAAACTGAAACACGACATTGAAGTCGTTGTTGACCGCTTGGTTGTTCGCGACGATATCGCAACCCGCTTGGCCGACTCTGTCGAAACGGCTCTCAAACTTGCTGATGGTTTGTGCATCGTTGAAAATGCATCAACAAACGACCAACAAATTTTTTCTGAAAAATTTGCCTGCCCTGTTTCTGGATTTACCATTGCTGAAATTGAACCACGGCTATTTTCTTTCAACTCTCCGCATGGCGCTTGTCCAACCTGTGATGGTCTCGGTCAAAAGATGGTTATCGACCCTGTGCTTGTTGTTCCCGATGAAAGCAAATCAATAGATAAAGGAGCAGTCGAACCCTGGTCTAAAAGCTTTGCCCCTTTCTACATGCAGGCCATGCAAGCCGTTGCCAAGCATTATGGTTTTAAAACCAATGTGCCATGGTCAAAAATGAAACAAGTCGATAAAGACAAAATCCTTTACGGATCAGGCAAAGAAAATATCAAAATCACTTATCTCAGCAAAACCGAGAGTACGTGGAAAAGTAATAAACCTTTTGAAGGTGTTATCCCCTCGCTCGAGCGGCGCCTGATTGAAACTGACAGTAATAGCGTGCGCGATGACTTAACACGATACCAAACCAGTTCACCATGTGAATCCTGTAATGGATATCGTCTTAAACCTGAAGCGCTTGCCGTTAAAATCAATAAAAAACATATCTCTGAAATTTCTCAACTTTCAATTGAAGAAGCAGATGATTGGTTCCATAAGGTCAACAAAACCCTCACCAAACAGCAGCAACAAATTGCCGAAAAAATCCTGAAAGAGATTAATGAGCGTCTAACATTTCTAATGAATGTCGGGTTGGATTATTTATCTTTATCACGATCTTCAGCAACGTTGTCAGGGGGGGAGTCCCAACGTATCCGCCTTGCTTCACAGATCGGCTCTGGCCTGACAGGCGTTCTCTACGTCCTTGACGAACCCTCTATCGGCCTGCACCAACGGGACAATAACCGCTTGCTCGATACCTTGCGACGTCTCCGGGATTTGGGCAATACCGTTCTTGTTGTGGAACATGATGAAGACGCCATTCTTGCCGCTGATCACCTTATTGATATTGGCCCTGGCGCAGGCGTGCATGGTGGCCACATCGTTGCCCAAGGATCACCCAAAGATGTGATGAAAGCCAAAAACTCCATCACTGCCGATTACCTTACAGGAAAACGGGAAGTCTCCATTCCTGAAAAACGCCGCGCGGGGAAAAAAGGACAGACCCTTAAACTCATCGGCGCCAGTGGTAACAATCTACAAAATGTCACAGGGGAAATTCCGCTCGGCACCATGACATGCGTTACAGGTGTTTCAGGATCAGGAAAATCAACTTTCACTATTGATACGCTCTATCGCGCCGCATCACAAAAATTAATGAAATCACGCGAAGCTCCCCTACCCTATAAAGAAATCAAGGGCCTGGAATTTCTAGATAAAGTGATCGACATTGACCAATCCCCTATTGGCCGTACACCGCGCTCCAACCCTGCGACCTACACAGGTGCCTTCACACCCATTCGTGAATGGTTTGCGGGCCTACCCGAAGCCAAAGCGCGAGGATATGGCCCCGGGCGATTTTCCTTCAACGTCAAAGGTGGCCGATGCGAAGCCTGTTCGGGTGATGGTCTTATTAAAATCGAAATGCATTTTCTCCCTGATGTTTACGTCACTTGTGAAACCTGTAACGGCAGCCGTTACAACCGCGAAACGCTCGACATTAAATTCAAAGGAAAATCCATTGCTGATATTCTGGACATGACCATTGAAGATGCCGCCGAATTTTTTAAAGCCGTGCCGAGCATTCGCGATAAAATGGAAACCTTAAAACAAGTTGGACTCGATTATATTAAAGTTGGCCAACCTGCAAACACGTTATCAGGGGGCGAAGCGCAACGTGTAAAACTGTCCAAGGAGCTCTCCAAACGCTCGACAGGAAAAACACTTTATATTCTGGACGAACCAACAACGGGCCTACATTTCGAAGATGTGCGTAAATTGCTGGACGTTTTACAAACACTCGTCGATCAAGGGAATACTGTCATTATTATCGAACATAATCTGGAAGTGATTAAAGTTTGCGATTACATCATCGACATTGGTCCTGAAGGTGGACACAAAGGCGGTAAAATTATCGCCAGTGGCACGCCAGAAGAAATCGCCAAGACCAAGGGAAGTTACACGGGTGAATTTCTAAAACCCATCTTGGATAAGAAAGCAGCCAAGAAATCCGAGACAAAATCCAAAAAAGCCGCTTAAAATCACTCAAAATGCGTCATCCTGCGACTTGATCGCAGGATGACAATTGGGATGTTTTATTTACCGTAATCTATGATTGGCCTAGTTCGTTTGATGATAAAACGATAGGGGGAGACCTTACCAATCTGCTATTGCGATGTCTCCCGCAAAGCCATGCCTTCAACAAAAGGACAGTAGAATGAGCATAACGTAATTTAGCTTATCAAAAAAGGAATAGATTCCTTTTTTATTTAATATTGACATAAGAATTATAATTACTTATGAAAATAAAATGTATAAAAATCATGCTAATTTATTTGTAACTGACCCCGTCGCATTAAACGCCATGTTTGAAGCAACTCATTCGGCAAAGCGCTTACTTAATGGTGGCGCAGACAGGCTCGAAGATTTTATTAATGGCAGTCTTGAACTATGTACACCAAATACTTTCTTAGGCGGAAAAATTGGAATTGAATTACCAAAATTACAAGCAATGCCTGTTCCTACCACTGCCTTAATATTAGCTGGTGGACGCGGAACAAGAATGGGGGAAATCACAAAGAACAAACCTAAATCTCTAATAGATGTAGCAGGTAAACCACTTGTAGAATATACAACTGATCTTGCTCATGCTGCAGGTTTTCGACGCTTTTTGTTTAACACCTCGTACCTAGCCAACAAAATTAAAGATTACGTTTCAGCGCATCAAGCTAGTGTTTGGACACCTTCAGGACAGCGACTAATTACTATTGATCAGGATAAAATAATAGATCCAACATCTAGTTCTTTTTGGAGTATAGCCAAAACTCTCTTTGGCAGAACTCCCTTTTTATATGCAAATGCAGACAATATATTGCTACCTTTAGACGAAGATACTGAAAATCCAATTACAAGACTAGTAACAGCATGGAGAGAACAACAGCCCGATATTGCCATGTTGGTTTGCAAAAAAGAAAATGCCATCGGCAAAGAAGGCAGTGCAGATTACAGAATTAAAGATGGTAGTATCATTTGGTGCGATCGTAGCGATAAAAGCGCCAGTCATGTATTTGCAGGAATCTCTTTAATGACGCCACAATTTGCGCGACAATACTTAAAAACATTATTCCGTAGCAACGGAAATATTGACGACGATACGCGGAGCAAGTTTGAAAGTGATACCGCACACCAGGCAGTCGGAAAATTAGCTGAAGCAGAAACGGGAATCATACCGAAATCGTTAGCCATCGTTCACGATGGCCTTGTATATGACGTAGCCAATCCAGAGATGATTAAAAAAGCAGAAAGCGCTATTGAAAGTTTTAAGTTAGGATAAATTATTTCTTACGCTTTATATATTCCGCTTTTGCGGCAGGTTTACCGAACATCCATCCTTGTGCCTTATCCACGCCAATGCCGATGAGGTAGTCCAGTTGTTCCTGCGTCTCCACCATTTCGGCGATGGTGGTCACGCCGAGATCCTGACACATGCGTGCGAGGTTTCTAACCATGGCTTCATCCCGCGTGGAATTCAGCGCGTCACGAATATATTTTCCATCTATCTTCACACAATCAATATCGAGTGCATTCAGATATTGGAAACTGGCCGACCCTGCCCCAAAGTCATCCAGACAGATTTCGAATTTGCGTTTCCGAAGTTCCTGCAAATAAGCATTCACTTTATCTAAATTTCCAATCCCTGTGCTTTCGGTAATTTCAAAAAGAAGATGTTTGGGATCAACATCGGTTTCATCCAACATCTCCACCAACCGTCTGAAAAATGTTTCACTTTGAATAGATTGTCCTGAAATATTAACCGCGATACGAAGGTCAGGATTATCTTTTTTATTTCGCTCAATATTCCCAATCGCACGTTTTAAAATTGCCATATCAATATCAGGCGCAATCCCAATATCTTCGCCAAAAACAATCAGTTCATAAGGGGATTCATCGGTATTAAACCGCACCAAAGCTTCGTAATGACAAATTTGCTCACTCGGTAAATAGACGATAGGTTGAAAATTCAGTTTGAAGGCTTGCTGCCCCACCAGAGCTTTCAGGCTCGCAATTTTGTTGGCATTTTCCTTCAGGTAATGATCAAAATTCTGGCGAAGGTCTTTACCCACCATTTCAAGCCCGCCTTTTTCAACCTGATTCATGGTGTAAACAAGCGCGCGGCGCGCTTCACGTTCATTCAGTTTCACCATGTCGGCTTCAACGGTCTGAGTTTTCAGACCCACTTTCAATTCTCCTGCCCCTGTGCGTTTCACAAGTTCCTGAATTTTTTGTTCAATATAATCAGGGGTAATTTCTTTATCGTGAATCACCGCATATTTTGTGTTGTCAATCTGACTAGCGGCATCACCATTTAAAGATTGTTCTTTTAACAGAGCCTGAAAATTTTCCGTGAAGTTTTTAGCCTCGGCAAAGGTCAATCCCTTTTTATATTCTTCAATTTTGGCCGCCTCAACAAATGTAATGTCCAGATTTTTTCCATCTTGCTTAGCGTTTTGAAACGCCTTCATGGCGGTGGATTCAAACTGTTTACTGTCCTGCAAGCGGTTATCCTGATAATCCCCAACGGCCAGAAAATCAAAAAACGATTGATGCGCATTCATCGTCAAATAGATGTTTGGATGATTGGGGATTGTCATCCCCATAATCAAGGCGCGGTTATCCTTACGGGTTTCTTGGTTGATGATGTTGACCATCAAGGGACCCAAACGCCCCGCCTTTTGAACACCTTTAAGAAGAGCTTCAAGATTTCCTTGAGAGTTTTTTGAGAAAAACTTGAGCCAGTTTTGCCCTTGCAGCTTTGCAGGCTCGCACCCCGTCAGGGAATAAGCCTGCCCCGCGGCGAAAACAATCTGCCCCTTTTTATCAATTTCCAACAGAAAGTCAGAGGAAGCAAAAGCAAAGGCGATAAAGCGATCACGCGTTTCTGTATTTTGTGCAGCAGAAGTCATTCTAATCCTTAGAAATATCTGATTTAAGGATACATGATTATGGCGGAAGAGAAAACCCGATTTGGGTGTTTTAAATGGTGCGGGTGGTCGGACTTGAACCGACACGTCCTTGCGGACACCAGATTTTGAGTCAGTCCAAATAAAAAATATGAAAAACCCAAAATAAATTTATTAATTTAAAATCAATAACTTAGTTGCCAAAAGGTTAATTTCTTTTTTCTCTTAAATTACCCTTTTTTCTATCCAATTGTCCCATGAGTGTCCCATAAATTCAAGAAAGATAATGAAACCATCACAAGAGATTTTGAATATAAATTCTGCTGGTAAAAACGTCAAAAAAAATTTGTCCGGACAATATCCTATCCTGCAAATACTAGTAGCCGATTTTGATCGTTCAAAAAATGTGTACACAATATGCTATCCTGCAATAATTTTAGACAGGAAAAACAGCTGAAAATTTTTGTCATGACAATATGCTATCCTGCAATAATTTTAGATAGGAAAAACAGCTAATAATTTTTGTCATGGCAATATGCTATCCTGCATTAATTTTACCATTCAAAATTTTGTGGCTACAATATCCTATCCTGCATTAATTTTTCCCTTTGATTTATAAACAAGCGGAATAATTTTCTTAACCATTACTAAATTTTATATTCGCCTCAAAACACGAAAAATAAAATTTAGCCCTGCAATGGCCAGAGTAACTTTTTATACGTTTCCTTAAAATTTATCTGGTTATAATAAACTATGGTTAAACAAATTAATCAACGAAAAGTAGAAATTAAAAATATATCTACAATCTTACTTACCAGTAATTGAAATTATCAAACGCCACTACACATTGAGAAGGTTCTACAATTTTTTCAAGATTATTACCCTGTGTTGATTGCCCCAACCAACCTTCGAGCTGGCCAAGTTTGTAAGGTGCTTTGACACGATCTTGAGGAATGAATTTAAAACCTGTTTTTGAATAAAAATTTGAATCGCCGATAGAAACCACGATCTCATCGTAGTTTTACACTAGTCAAACGTGATTTCATTGTACGCATTACAGAATTATGTATCTCTTCTGGAAAGTCAGAAGGAAGTTTTTCTTCAACTGCTTGCATAGCTTTTTCTAATGAATCTGCGACTTCATCCAGCGCATCTTTTGCGATATATTCTGGCAGCCCAGATTTCTGCACAGTTTGTACAAAATGCCTGCCTACAATTTCTTCCATGCGGTAATGGTTGTCGTTACCAACGGACATTGCCATTTTCATTTCTTTTTGCCTCAAGTTATGTGCGTCAAAAAAGGGCTGCGCCGTTAGTACATCATAGAACGGTGTAAGGACGAACCTCCCTCCTACGCCTAAATAGATACTAAAATTTTTTGCATGGCCATCTGTTGCACCGATAAGCCAAAATATAATCTGTGCTTTTATAAATGCTTTTTGATCTTCTGCTGGTCTGTCACTACCTTTTAACAAGTTCAAAATCTCAATCATGCTTGGTTGCTTTTCATGCGCGGGGCGATCATCGCCTTGATATTTTCGGCTTGGTGGAATAGATAAAGCTTGGCACATATCCTCTTGCGGTATGCGGTGCAATGAAACGCCCTGCCAAAATCTATCAAAGCGCTCGATAACTAAAGACTTTGTGTTTCCGAAAGTTTTGATTTCTGCCTTGTTTACAGGAAGCCCAAACGCTTCCATAACCGCCAGTCCATAAAATTCATTTTCAACGCTGTTTGATAGATTAACGCCATTTGGTAATTCGCCTATTTGGGTTTTCAAAATATGTGTTGTCGGTGTAGTGCCGTATGGTCGTAACCATTTTTTGCCATCGAATAAAAGCGCCGTTTTTTCCTGGGCACCCGCAACAGAAATCCGAAAATCATGCTCCTTATCCAAGCCCAAAGGTACGCGGGCAAGATTATTTAACAGCTTTTCGATTTCTTCTTCATCAATGGGATGCCCCATCACTGTATTTAAATGCCTAAAATTCACTTCATCATCTTCAGCAAAAAATTGTAATGCACCAACACAGTCACGACCTATTTTGGTTAAAAGGCTGTAAGCATCTGTTCCATCTGCCCCAATCTTTTCCGCCACACGCGATCTCAAACTGTCTGAATCTGGTAACAGGTTTTCAAAAACCGCAAGGACAGGTGCGCCCCTATAAGCGTCTTCTCTCAGAGGTAAAGATAAAGAAACAGGAACGGCGTGGTCACTGGAAAGCCATTCATCGGTATAAATGAACTCAACAGCGCCGCTTGGTTCTTTAGATAGATAACCAACGATCTCACCATTTTGATATACGCTAAGGCGTGGGTGGGTTTTAGTTCTTGCCATAGTTTCTCAACGCATCCGCTAACATTGTTTGTTTTGTTCGTTCATTTACACGAAGTTCCAAATTTAAAGCCGACAGCACAGCTAAAATCGTTTCCAGCTTCGCGGCTGCATGGCCTTTTTCAATCTGTGAAATTGTGCCTTGGCGTAATCCTGTTTTTTCTCCTAGTTCGGATTGGCTCATGCCGATCTTCTTACGAGCGCGGCGAATGGCATTTCCTATTTGTTCTGGGCTACGTGCTAAATCGGCCATAACTAAATCCTCCTAATACCTTTATACGCCAATCCGTATAAAATGTAAATATACAATTTAGCGTATAAAATGAAAATATACGCCAATTCGTATAAAAGTATGCCGTTTAGCGTATTGAATAGCCCCTATGAATCTAGACACCTTACTGGTTATAAAATGGAAGTAAGGAGTTTAAGATTCCATGATGGCTTTTTCTAATTCTTCTAAGTCGTTAGCTATTTTGTCAGGATTTGATTTTTGCAGTCTTTCAAAATCATGCGCTCCCCATGTCACCGCACAAGTTTTAACGCCTGCTGCTTTACCCATGATAATATCAGTATCAGCATCACCAATCATAATTTCTGGCTGGCTGGCATTCCATAGAAGCTTTCTGGCTTGATAGATTGGATCTGGATCGGGTTTGTACTTTTCAACCTTATCAGAGCCTATAACCGCGTTAAAAAGCCCTAAGACGCCTAATTGTTTAAGATTATTTTCTGCGGCTTCGGTTTTCTTACTGGTGACAATAAAAATATTGTCTGTTTGCTCTTTTAAGCGTTTCAGAAAAGCCTCTACACCATCATATAGAGAAGTGTATTTATCTGAATTTTCTTTATATGTGGCTCTGAAATAAGTCGCTACCTCATCCCAATTATCATCATTGATCTTACCCTCCGAGAGTTCCCGAAAGCTGACTTCAATCGGAATACCCATTTTTTCAATGATTTGTTCTGCGGCAGGCTCAAACCCGACAAACTTTTTAAAAGTATCTTGCGCCGTAACCACCGAACATTGACTTGAATTGAGTAATGTCCCATCTAAATCAAAGTATACAATCATCTTCTTTTCCATTCAGATACAGCATCGTAGTTTCTCGTTATCCATTAGGATAAACCAGTTTGATTGTAAGAAATAGTGACCTAACTCCTTATAATTAACTACATGCAAGGCTCTACAAATTTTAATGTATTTTCTTGGTGCTGTTCTGTTTTTATTGGAGAACCAATATAGCTCTCTATCTATTCACTTATAGTTTTTACACGCTCCTAAATACACCTAAACAATCAGTGTGCCACTGGCTTCTAGAGCTGCTTCATCTGTCATAGCTTGAAGCCCGTTAATTCTGACAACTTGTTGGAAGTTATCTGCTCCGCCATCAGCATCAACAGCTACATAGGTATGATTTCCACTATGTGTTATTTCTACAAAATCAGTAATATCATCTACTCCTGATGTGTATTGGCTTAAGAGATCAGACAAATCAAGCTTATCCCCATCACTGATGAGGAAATCGCCAATGATATCTAAATCACTATAAGCACTTGCTGCTTCGAATATAAAAGTATCTGCGCCGCTATCGCCCCATAAGCTATCTAATCCATCATCAGCGTATAAGATATCATTACCACTTCCCCCTGATAAGATGTCATCACCGTTTCCACCATGAAGAATATCATCTCCCTCATCACCGTATAAATTATCGTTATCATTGCCACCGTAGAGAATATCATTTCCTTTACGGCCAAAAAGAAAATCTATCCCATCCTCACCATAGAGAATATCGTTCCCTGTCAAGCTTGTGTTCGCTGTTTGCCTTTCTCCATAAAGATAATCGTCTCCAGCGCCTCCATAGAGAACATCATCGCCGCCATCACCATTCAAGATATCAGCGCCACCGCCTCCATAGAGAGTGTCATTGCCATTTCCTGCGTAGAATATATCGTTTCCTGCATAGGTTTCTGTTCCATCTCCATCACCGTACAGGGTATCATTGCCTTGACCGCCGCGAAGAATATCGTCCCCTTCTTCACCATATCCTGTTCCTGATTCACTGGCATTACCGCCGACAGAGAGGTCATCATTTCCTGCCCCACCATAAAGTGTATTGTTACCGCCGCTCCCCTTTAAGGTATCATTGCCGTTACCACCATAGATCATGTCATCATCCCATGAGCCATCTATGTCGTCATTACCATCACCACCATGTAGAATATCTGCGCCGACACCTCCATTGATTGTATCATTTCCTGCGCCCCCATAAATGGTATCAATACCAGACCATCCTGTTAGCATGTCATGCCCATCATCACCATAAATGGTGTCATTGTCATTGCCCCCTGCTACAAAGTCATTCCCCGCACCCGCATTAATTATATTGTCTCCATTATAGCCAATAATATAATCATTGCCCGAGCTTCCATTTATTGTTTCAGCAGCAGATGTACCCTCAATAACAAAAGGTAAATCCAAGAAATCAATCATTGTTCCATCGGCAAATTCAAATTTATCAATGCCAATATCTAAATATCCATTTCCGTTGAAATGTTTGTATTGATTACTAAAATCAATAACAGTCGGTGTCAGAGTTCCTGTGTAAATTAATTTAAGACCTCCTGCAAAGACATTTAAAATATCTTCTGCACCAAAAACAAACTGCCAATTTGTATCTCTGTAGTTAATAGAGTTAAAAACAACCTTATCATTGATATTATAGTTGTTATCTATGATTTTGATAGCATCTCCATCGGTCAACGCATCATTAAACCGAATGACATATGTTTCCGATCCCCCGCCATCACTTAAAGTAGAATCTCCTGTTTGGTGATAAATGATGTCGTTTCCATTCCCTCCCTCAACCGTGTCATATCCATCTTGTGCACGGTCAGGATTATCATTCATATTATCGGTAACATCATAAATAATATCATTGCCGCTATAGCCATTTATACTATCTGCTCCATATCCGCCAATGATAGCATTTACCGTACCATTTGAACCTGTCAAAACATCGTTAAAGTTAGAACCTTTAAGATTTTCAATATTGGTTAGTGTATCACTACCACCTTCACCATCATTGCTGGTTACTCCTGTCTTTAGGTTCGCATTAACACCAGAAGTTGCACCTGAATAATCTGCTGTATCAACGCCTGTTCCGCCATCCAGTGTATCATTCCCCGCCCCACCTACTAAAACATCATCTCCATCGCCACCATCCAGTGTATCATTCCCTGCATAGCCAAAGATCAACTCATTCTCAAATGTACCTGTTAAAGTATCATTCCCTGAAGTTCCTGAGATAATTCCTGAATTAAAAACTAAATCATAAACCGTATCTTTATCATAAGTAATATCAATAAATACAAAGCTTTCAACGTGGAACTGGGTTAGAGAATGGAATTGCCGCTCTACAGTTAAGTATTCACCACTCGCAATATTCGTAACGATCAGGTTATCGCCCTGACTAGAAAACGAAACATCTGACGAATTCAGGTTATCAAAGTAGATAGCATCCCCATCTCCATTATTAACCTGTACCAATTGGTCATAAATAGTATCATTACCCATACCTGTAGACCAATGATATGTATCTGCTCCACTATACCCTTTAATATAGTCATCACCAGCACTTGCTAAATATATATCATCAAATTCAAAACCTATAATTTCGTCATTGCCACTAGTAGTGTTATCATTAATATATTTATTTCTAATATCCTCGCTATTCCATACAGTTCCGTCTGAGAATTGAAATTTTTCAATATTAAAAAACTCAACATTATTTTTAGAGAAATGATCATCAATCATAAGGGTTTCCCCTGTAGATATAAGTTTTAAAGTTAAATCTTTACGATCATTAGGTGTGTCAATTCTGGTTACCGAAACATCGCTACTTAAGACACTTGAGTTAAATAAGACTCTATCGCCTTGAGATGTGTTTAGCGCTGATTTTTAATGATATCATCACCATATCCAGTGCCATAAATATAAGTATCATTGCCCGCCCCACCGTACAGAAAGTCATCGCCTGCTCCGCCATCTATTAAATCATTACCGTCATCACCGTAGAGAACATCATTACCATCATCGCCAAAGATATAGTCATCATCATTATCGCCATGAAGTTCATCTGATAGATAGTCACCCAATAAAGTATCATAGCCATTTCCACCGTAAAATTTGCCTGCAGAACCTGAAGCTGTAATTGTATCATTACCATCCAATCCATAAGCCAAAAGCGTTTGAATAGAGTTACCTGAAACTGTCAAGCTATCGGCCTTATCCGAACCATAAAATTTTTGCTGTATAAGCGTTATCAAATCAATTTCAGAATTGTCTGATAAGAAAACAATTTTTTCAATTTCTGACCCAGCTTGGCTATAATTGTGAATAGTAACATAGTCTCCTGTATCAAACGCGACAATTAACTCATCACCATATCGATACATATCTTGAAGGTTTGCCTGCGTTAAGCCCGTTGATGCCGCGATATGAAGTTCATCTGTTCCACCATTGCCTTCTTCGGCAATAGTATCATTTCCTGATTCAAATATATAAATATCGTTACCAGACCCGCCGAGCATGAAATCATCACCAGACCCGCCGTTCAATATGTCATCACCATCACCGCCATCTAATTTATCGTGACCCTCTAAACCATTAAGAGTATCGTCACCACCAAGCCCCATAAGCTCGTTATTGGTTAAACCTCCACCATTAGAATCCGTGATGGTTTCACCGTTAGAAGTGCCCATTTGTAAATTATCGTAATAAACCTCAAAAGAACCCCAATCATCAATACTATCAATCACTTCCCCTAAACTTGAGTTCATCAAATTCACAACATCCTGCCAATCTGATAATGATGGTTCGCTTGTCGCAGCTACCGCTGTATCAAGAGCTGTAATTTCACTTGCTGTAAGGCTATCAAGTCCTTTTGCATATCCCAAAAATCTTGCAAATTGTGCCCAAATTACGGTTCCATCAGGCGCGGCAATAGCTTCATCCCTAATCGCATCAATTCCACTTTGTAGTAGAGTTAAATCTCCAAGGACTCCTCCATAATAAAGGTCATATGATGGTGCTGCAAAAATCGAATTACCATCAATTTGTGCTAACAAATGTGTAGCCGAGTACATGACAAAATTATCATATACTGCTTCTACAAACTCTCCTGCCTCGAGCAAGGGGTTACTGCGACCATCTTGATCAAAAGCTTCTCCCGTCCAGGCTTCAAAAACTCAAGATGGCGAGCATCAACGAATTCTCCTCTACTAGTAGGAGAAACACTATCTACCCTGCCCATCTTAACATTAAGCTTTCAACATCAGCCGTATAACTATCCCAATTAGCAATGGTATCAACAAAACTACGGTTCGTTGAAATGGTAATAAGTTGTTCAATTAACGTGGTGGGGGTACTGCCATTATCCAAAGAAGCAGCCATATGTAGATCTTTGACTTCACCATAAGCACGTAAAGTAGGTAGGAAAGCTGTTCGTACATCAAAAGTATAATCTTGCACATTCCGTGTCATGCTAGGATCATAAGCAAACCATGCATCAACAATTGAGCGTTCTATACCGCCTGTCATGGTATAAGTTGCTTCGTGCGTAATAGAATTACCTTCATTATCAATATTGGGCAGGCGCGTTGAGTTTAAACTAATTGAGATAATTCCGTTTTCTGACAAAGTAGATAATTCCGTATCTTGGGAATAACCATCTGTATTCACATCTGTCCAAATTAGAAGATCGGAAAAAATTGCATCACTTGAATCAATAACACCATCTGAATTTGAGTCATAAGCTGCCAACATTGTAAAGCCATCCGTATTGGCGTTACCAAATAATTCGGTAATATTATTAATGACACCATCTGCATTGATATCGTAGGCCAATAAACCATCATCAGGCTCAACCCAGCCCGTACGAACTGCCTGCCCATTATTTAATAAATCAAAATAAGATCCATATTCACCAACGGCTGTAAGCTCAATACCATCGCCGTCCAAATCTAAAACTAATGGAGAAGCTTGCCCTCCAGGGCCGCCGCCGCCGCCATTTCCGCCGCCGCCTTCGCCATCACCATTACCTCCACCATTGCCATTTCCGCCGTTACCGCCAGAACCGCCACTGCCGCCTCCAGATCCTCCTCCGTTTCCACCACCCCCAGATCCTCCTCCGTTATTGCCACCACCAGAGCCGTCAGAACGGCCATCACCATCAGAGTCATGAGCATTCGCTTTACTAGAACCAAAAAATGCACCAACTCCAACTCCTAAAGCAAAAGAGGGAGACTTGGTTGCTGCCGCCAATCCTAATGTCCCGCCTGTGATACCTAAAACATGGTATGCAGAATCTACATTTTCAGACCCATAATTATTTGTAGTAGCATCATTGATAACTAGTTGACTACCGTAATAACCTACAACAGCTCCTCCAGCAAACTGTAGTCCTTCTCTTATTAGGACTGCATAATTTCCATCAGGGTCTGTATACTGAATAGGATCGTTATAGGCAAAGCGATTCAAATTAGCGATGTCCCCATCAAGATATAGCGGATCTTCAGATAAAAACCGCCCAAGCTCCACATCATAACTTCTCGCCCGCATATATAGGAGATTTTCTGCATCCTCCATTACACCTAAAGCTCCATTAAATTCAAAACTATTGGCAATAGTTTCGTTTTCATAGATTTCATCCCCGAATGGGGTATAGATATAGCTGTTGGCAAGAACACCAGAATCATTTGTTAAGCCCACCACAGATCCTGTAGCATCAACATCAAAGAAGGCAAGATCACCATTTGTGTCGGTGCGACTGACCAATCCTAAACCATGCGTATAAGAAGCAATGCGTGTTCCGTTGTTATCATATTCCCCAACAACATTTCCAAAACCAAATGGATCAACCAGAAATTCTGTCCGCACGCCATTATCCACAATTGCTGAGCGGTTACCAAAGGCATCATATTCATAGGAGATAATGGTACTGTCAGGACGCGTTACCTGAATAAGTCTGTTATCAACATCGTAAACATAGCTATAGTTATTTCCTGTTTGGGTCTGCGTTGTCAGATTGCCATCATTATCATAAGAGAAACTTTTTCCGCCTGCCGTTCCATATTGATTAAGATTATTTGATGTATAATTTTCTGTAACGCTATCTTCTATAACCGCCGTGCGATTACCCGCTTCGTCATATTGATACTGAATCGTTTTACTATTTATGCCTGTGGTCGTAGACGTGAAATTAGCTTCTATTAACTGTCCCGCATCATCATAATCGTAAGTCCATGTCCCATCATTTGTTACAACGCCTGTTTTTCTACCCGCCGCATCAAAATTATATTGGTAAAAACTGGTAACATTTGACCCACTATCATAATTGGTAATTTCGTCTTGATGTCCTGCCGCATCATACCCATATTCTGTATAACTACCATTGGCATTCGTTTCAGAAATCAGCCGCCCCGCCGCATCATACCCATAAGTAACCAGTACCCCATTATCGTCTGATACGGTTGCCAGTTGCCCTGCCGCATTATACGTATAAAATGTTCCTTCATTATCCTGATTAACCATCGAAAGACGTTTGCCTTCCGCATCGTAGGTGTAAGCTAATGACCTACCATTTGGATATTCAATCAGCGATACACGATCGGCACTATCATAAGTAATATCCGTTATTCCAACAGAAGACGTAATAGACGTTACATTCCCACGCGTATCATACGTGTATGATAATGCCCCACTAGCAGAATCAGAAACATCAGTTACACGACCGCGTGCATCATAATCATACTCAACTGTTTGACCACGGCGGTTCGTAAAATCTGTTAAGTTTCCATCAATATCATAAACAAAACCTAAAGATGTTTGATCTGCCCATTCTGCACTCATGATTTGACCTGCCGTATCATAAGTAAATTCACGACTGTTATTACCAGCATCAGTGAAAGCGGTTAAATGCCCCGAAACATCATATTCAAAACCAACTGAATCTCCATTGCCATCAACCGCAGATATCAGTCGCCCACCATCATTATAAACAAGGTAAGATTGAACATTATTAGGATCTTCTATCGTGATCGTGTTTGTATCAGTATCAACTATTGTCGTGTAAGCCTGCCCAATATTATTGACTGTACTGGCAATCGTTCCTCCCAGCCCGATCTGAACTATCGTTTGTTCAGATAATCCGTTTGTAATCGTAATCTCACCCAGATCATCATACGTATATGTTTCAGAGATTGATCCTCCAATATTCTGAGAATTAACACGACCATCCGCGTCATAGGTCAAAGTAATTTCAGCGCCGCCAATACGTTCCGCCGTTAATAAATTTCCTTCCGTATCATAGGTAAAATCTGTATCACCAGCATCATCTGCGACCGCTATCAATTCACCATTGGCAGAATAAGTGTAAGAAACAACACGGCCATCCGCGTCCTCTGTTTCTATAATACGGCCAGAAGCATCATAAGTGAACTCTATGTAATTGCCATTTATATCGTCATAGCGTGATATTCTGTCATTAACATCATAAGTGATAGTAATCATCTCTCCTGTTCCTGATACAAAAGATGTAAATTTGCCGTTTTGATCAAAAGCAAATTTATCACCTGCCCCAGTAATGAGCTCATAGCCAGTAGAAAGAGTGACGAGCTTCATATCTCCTTGTGTTGTCTGATTGGTAGTAAAAGATGGGCGAACAAATGATCCAGAATCTACAAATTTCCCAGTCTGTCCTAAAATTTTACCAAGCGATAATGACACTGCATATTCAGAGGTATAACTAGAATTTAAGGCTGTTAAAGCATCAGCATTAACCAAACCTATAACTTGTTTAGAACCATCTTCATTGATCAAGAGCTTAATATCGGCAAGAGACGACCAACCCTGCCCCATAACCCCTTCTCTGCCCCGCTCTGCTAAAGTGCCAAAATCCCCTGCTTGTTGCAAAATAAACTGCATCGCCGCCAGATCATTAGGGGCAGACACCCCCATATCCGTTAAACGTGTCTTGGCACCATCAAGGGAGGTAGGCAGATCCACAAGAGGATCACCTATATAATCAAGAAAGTTATCAAATATCTTTTGCCAAACATCATCACTTATAAAATCAGGACGTAAAAACTCCCCCTCCGACCAATATGTATTTGACATGATAAACCTTCCTTATTTGTTGAAAATGTAACCTTTATTTTTTTTAAGTTTGATTAAAAAAAATGTGATAATGAGAATATACGAAGCAAATAAGAAAAAAGGAAACATCAGGCCTTCCTTAAATGATGTAAAAACCGCAAATATTTCGACAAAAACAATTACGAACCATGTCAAAAAAACAGCTTTTTCAGACCTTTTTTCTTTAATTTCTATGTAAGATTCTGCACTCTTTTGGAAAATATATATAATGCAAAAATATAAGCTTGGAAAAAACATAAAAATTACGGCATTAGTATAAAAAAGGACATTTTGGCCAATAATATTTTGGTAATTTGCATATATAGATGTAAAAGTGCAAACTAGAAAAAATACAAAAACAAAATACAAAAAAAACAATACATATCCTTTTTGTTTTTCATCCAAACAGTAAGCTTCACCTGGATAACCCCATGGATAGAACAACTCTCTCCCCCCCTTATCTTTTCTCAAAAAAGGATCTTCTTTTTTATCTTTGTTTAAACCAAATAAACTAAAAACTTTATTTTTCATATACTTCCCCTGAAACGTGTCAGTCCCTCTATCAATTGTTTGGATTTTGGTATCAAACCACGGAGATAAAAAAATATCTAGCTTGTTTAAAATATTTGTTTGTGCTGTAATTTTGCCCGTCCCTAACAGGCAAATACCCCTAAATATGTTCAAAAGAGCAAAGCTCTGTTTTTGGGAGAAAAACTTTTGGGCAAGGGCTCTGCCCCCTCTTCCTTCATCATCCTCTGCTAGGAAAAATAAAGTTGGTTCATGCGGTTTTTGTTGTTGGGTTTCTTGTTCCATGTTGTGAGCATGGAACGGGGTTTTTATATCCGTCAAATAAAAAACGATATTTCGTGCATTTGACCCGTGTGACGGGACTTTTGGGATTAAATGACCCGTGTGACGGGTCATGTCACGGGTTTTTTATGGGTAAATGACCCGTCTCACGGGTCATTTTAAGGTTTAGATTGAGCATTAAGCCATTCCCAAAACTCCATCTCTTTATAGACCTTGTCCCAGATATTATGATTCATTTTATTATGAGAGATCATCTCTACATTAGCTCTCAGAGTTCGAAGCGAATAATATGCCTCTTTTGATTTTTGGTAGTCTATATATTGATCACGTGTCCCATGATGAATTTTAATTACGGCATCTGTTTCAGCCATCTTACGATAATCTTTCATATCTTCAGACCAATAACCACAGAGCGGAATAGCGGCGGCAAATAGATCAGGATAGTGATACAGCATACCAAATGTTCCCGCCCCGCCCAATGAATAACCTGTTACATAGATACGTTTTTCATCAATAGGATATTGACGGATAATTTTTGATGTAGCTGATTTTGCTAAGGAATAAGACTGAGGCAAAACTGAATGGGGGCTTGCCCAAACTGTAAGAGGCGGTGCAACGGGCACCAAAACAAACATAGGATATCGTTTTTGAACTTCGTAGCTACTGGCGTGATAAGCCCCCTTCATATGTCTACTTGCGCCATGCAGCATAACCACTAAAGGATATTCCTTGTTTTGATCAAACTTATAAGGTTCATACAGATAATATTTGTAAATAAAAGGGGGTTTTAAACTCAAAGCATAATGAACATCAAATTTATTTTCACTACCCTCAACAGGATGTTTACTCGGCGCATAAACTGTCCATAGCGCCCACAGAGCGACAACGACCACCACACAGTAAAGTGAAATATATAACTTTGTTTTGTGCGTTTGTTTCATATAACAGAGTATATCGCGCCCGACACCAAAACCAAAAGCTTTTAATGTTTTGTTATCACTCTTGGTTTTGGGATGAGTTTTCATTAATGCTCCTGATTAAGCTATAGATATTCTTCTTGATATCATTACTGGGAAGACGCATTACTTCACTGGCCACCATCAAGCTCACACGGGTGAATTTTTGTTTAGCCATATCTTCACCATAGAAATATCCCACAGGCACGTGAAAGACTTTGGCGAATTGCTGAATGATTTCAGGCAGCATTCTGATCTCACCACTTTCATATTTCTGGATGGTTTGTTTGACTGTGCCTAAAACATCGGCTAGCTCATGTTGGGAAACATGTTTCATCTGCCGTAGCTGTTTTAAGCGAAACCCCATCTCGGCGTAAAACGCCTCTCGTTCATTTGAATTTATCATGATGGTGCCCCCTACTCGCTTTTGTTATCGTTGGAGGCCTCCGCAGCAAAATCCTGAATAACAACAATCATCGCCGTTTCTAAATCTTTAAATGCTACCTTATCCATGAGAGGGTAAAGATGTTGATCCCGCGGGTATAAATTACTGATATTCATGATCTTGGTCAGAAAGCTTTGAAACCGCAGATCATATTCCATCTTTTCGATGTGCTTATAGTATCGGGTATTGATCATGCCGCTCTCCCGTAAGATAGGCTCTGGCTAGCCATTAATTGAGTGCGATAGAGAGCATCTAATTGTTCAGCCTTTTGGATCAAGGTTTTAAAGCGCTTTAAGCTCACTCTCGCCTTGGCTTTTTCTTCATAGGCCGCATCATACAGCTCCTTGACATCAAAAAGGCTGATATTCTGCCCGTTATCGTTGCGGGCCACCACGGCCTGTACCGCCCGAGCCCCCAGTTTTCGTAGTTTATACATAGTCTTACTCATCTCATTTCCCCTTGTTTGGTTTACAAATTAAAACAATACTTGACTTTTTACGCCTAATTTACTAATAAATGGTTAACAAAATTGAAAAAATCTAATGGAAATTGACTATGGCAACTTTTTTTACACCATCACAAATTAGAGCAGCATGTGGTCTTGTCGGCTGGAATGGATCTGATTTAGCAGAAAAAATAGGAGTTTCGAAGCAAATGATGTCCTCTTATTTAAGCGGAAAATCGGGACTGTCTGGTCAAAATCTCGAAAAAATTGCCTACTATTTTGATTTAGAAGGCATCGAATTTACAGCCGATGAAGGCGTAAAACGCAAAACTCTCAAGACAAAAACTTATCGCGGCCAAGCGGGTTTTATTGATTTTATGAATTTGGTTTATGAAACCGCAAAAGATCATGGCGGTGAGTTTTGTGTATCAAACGTAGATGAGGCGCTTTTCTCAGAAGTGATGGGTAAAGAAGCCGATGATGAATACACCGAAAAAATGAAAAATATCAAAAACAAATATTCTTTTAAAATTTTGATTAAAGAAGGTGACACCAACTTTATTGCCTCTGATTACGCCGAATATAGATGGGTTGCAGAAAAACAATTTCACACAGTTCCATTTTACGTGTTCGGCGACAACCTAGCCTTTTTAATTTTTGATGGTGAAAAAACAACAGTCCATCTTATTAACAATCATGAAATTGCGGACACACAAAGAGCGCAGTTTAATTTAGCATGGGATGGAGCACAGATTATTAATGCTTAATACGGCTTCGGAATTACAACTTAAACATACTTTTGCTTTAGACGCTTACTCTTGGTTTAAGGAGAAGCGGTTTGGCCACATGGAAAAATGGCAGTATGGAGAACCAAAATATGAAGGTGATCTCGTTCGAGGAGCAAAACTATGGGATGTTTGGGAGCGCGTTGCAAATTTAAATCCCGACAATATGCTTACGCGTCAGGGGCGCATTATTGAAGAACAAATAGATGATATGATTTCTTTAACAAAGCCTCGAAATACGCTGTTAGACTTAGGACCAGGAGGAATCGCAGCAATAACAAGGAATACCCTTCCCTTTGTTAAAGGATATGGCGAAGAATTATCTCACTATGTATCAATCGATATATCAAGTGAAGCAGCAAATAATGGGGCTCGTTTTATTGAAACTTCTTCTAATTCTAAAATAAAATCAGTCTCTCTTAATGATGATTTTATGAGATTAGGTTTACAAATCCCTTATGTTGGTCAGTCTGTTGCTCTATTTATGGGCGGAACTATTGGAAATTTTGAAGCAAGACCTAATACGTCAGAAGCCATAGAACTGATGGCAACTCAAATTACAAAGCTAAAGAAAATCTTACCACCCGATACGGTTGTATTTATTGGTTTAGAGTCAACAACTAGTAAAAAACTTCTTTTTAGCGATTATGATCACCCAGAACATGCTGAATTTGAAATTAATATAATGCACGGCATAAAAAGAGACGTACTTCCTGATGCAGATGGATTTGATCCACATGCTTGGGAATATTCAATGGACTGGTATCCTAATTCATATCAGTTTTGTCATTTTGCTAAAGCAACTTCAAAACAGGAGTTTTCGATGTTTGGTGAAGATATAACTATCCCCAAAGGAAAACGTCTCTTGATCGACAACTCGTTTAAGTTTCCTATTCTCGCAATGCAAAGATCGGCACAAATAGCCAAAACTGAATATGTAAGACCATTCGTCGATCGCGACAGCAGAATGGCTATCCATGCTCTAAAGTTATAGAATAAACTGACTTTAATATTAGGGATGAGTTAACACCACCCAACATTTTTACTAAATATTAAGATACACAATAACAAATCTACCCATGAATCTAATTAAATCAATAAACACTTCTACGTGTATAGAATTGAACTTATATTGACCTCATATCCATAGGTTACTATTATTTAAATGAGCTTATTTGAAGCTTGAGGTGTCGTAACCTCTTACACGCGGCCAATAGACATCAGGTCGTTAATTTTGATGTCGCTTTCTCGTTTGTCGAGGAGGCGGCGAAATATAATACGGTGAAAGCTGGAATACGCTGCACCGTTCGTGTAACGGTTACGAACTCCTCGGCTCCAGAGCAATGCTCGGAGCCGTTTTACTTTAAGGAGTTTATGCGTGAACGAAGTCAACACTACAACAAAACAGCCACTATTTACAAAGCAACGGTTGAAGATGTGGGCAAGGTTCATTTTTAAATGGCTTTATAAATGCACTTTGGGGCTGGTTATCAGGTTTTTTAAGTATCGTTTTTTATTAGCTTATTATTGCCTCAAATCCTTAAATCCAGCCGCAATATTAATTTCAGCACTTGAAATAGGGTTTTACCTGTTTTTGGCATATCAACTCGCCAAAGACACGGTTGAGCTTATCATTTCATTTTTTTAAACCCCAAAATAGGAGAAAACCATGCAAAAAGAACCGACAACAGATAAAATTACAACAATTCTCGAAGATTATATTAATGAAAGAACAAAAGGAGCTGAATATGTTGAACAGCTTGAAACGAGTACAATAAGGCAATTCTTTTACCTTTTTCATACCCTAGGGTATGAATGCAAAAAGACTGCGTTAGAAGATTTTATAAAAACAACAAAAGAGATTCATATTAAAATGGAAGAACATCTAGACGGTTTAGTAGATCCATATGAAGAAGAGATAAAAAAACAGGCTTAGGTTTTAATGACGAACAAAGAGTCTAATCAGGCTCTCTTTCTTTTAAATATTCGGCGAACTTATTTTCGTCGATAGTCACCTTTGCGCCCTGCTTAATAAATAATTCTGAAAGATCGTTCGGTTTTGATTTGAAAATAAAATATCGCAAGTAACTCTCGCTTAACTTTTTACTCATTGATTGTTTCCTTCTTCAATGCACCACGTAGCCATTGATCAAATATGACATCATCGATTAAAACACGCCTTGTATTTGGCGGCCTGATTAAGCAAACTTCCATTCCGTTCTTATCTGCTCTGGTAATCCAATTTCTCACTTTGCTTTCCGTTAAAAAATCATACCTACCCACTAATTGCTTAACTGTTAATATGGCCATATCGTGACACCTCCCTATTATTCTGTTTTTATCTGCTCATATAAAAATTACATCACGAAGCAGAGGGTAGAGGCAAGAGGTTGTTTTTTATAAGATATTGATAATAAATGATAATTTTAAGAAAAAAGTGAATAGTTTATATATTTTGAAAACAATGTTTTTTTAATGTTTTAAAAATTCAGAGGCTTGGAATTACTCCCTATTTTATTTTTTACGTGCCTTTTTGACCTTCAAAAAAAGTAATTTTTATTCATTCGGTTCTTAGCCAAAACAAAGATTGAAAAAAGAAATAATATTACAAAATTATTCCCGCATTTCTGGTCTGCGCTTGCCAAAAATTTTACTATTCATGCTCGCAATAACTTTTTTCGTATGTGCATCAGAGAGGTGAGAATAGCGTTTTGTCATTTCCAATGTCTTGTGACCAAGGATTTGGGCAATATCAATCAAACTTGCACCATCCATCGCCATGTAAGATGCCGCGCTGTGGCGCAGATCGTGAAATCTAAAATCTTCCAGCTCTGCGTCTTTAACGGCGCGATCCCACCCTTTACGAATATTTGTTGGGACATGATTGCCACTTTTGGTACTGGGAAAGAGTAAATCAACATTTGCTTTACGCTTGTTGTATAATTCTAACACCAGCTCCAGCGCATAATCCTGTAACGGCAAAATACGGATTTCACCGTTTTTAGTTTCATTCAGTTGAATCACTTCACGGTCAAAATGAATATTCTCCCATTTGAGCGAGAGAATTTCATTTTTCCGTGCGCCAGTGCTTAGGGCTAAAACAACGATTGTGTATAGATATTTGTTGCAGCTTTGGTAACAAGCGTCCAATAACCTGAACCTTTCCTCTTTGGATAGATAGCGGGTTCGGCCTCTGGCCTCTTTTAATTTTGAGACCCTCATACAGGGATTATCATTAGTCCATTCCCATTCTTTCATCGCAACCGTAAACGCATGACTTAAAACGGCCATGTAGCGATTAACCGTGCCGTTGGAACGCATTTTACCCGTTTGAACGATCTTGGTCTTTTTTAACTCATTTCTAAAAGCGGTAATAATGGAAGGAGTGACTTCCTTGATGGTTAAATTACCGATTTTGTCCTTCCAATATTCCAACTGCTTTAATTGGTCATATTGCGAAGCTTCGGATTTTAGGGGTAAATTTTCTTCGATATAGCGATCAATCAAATCCGCCATCGTTTTTTTCTTGGATGCCGAAAAACTAAAATACCGTCCCTCGTGAATGGCGCTTTCCGTATTTCGTGCCCAAGCCTTCGCCTCGGTCTTTGTATTAAAAGTTGCCGTTTGAACTGGATACCCTTTTACCCGCACTTTCACACGGTAGGATTTTTCGCCTTTTGCATTTTCTCTTTCTTCAATCGCTGCCATTTTCTTCTCCAATTTCTAAAGTAACAGCAAAAAGTTAATTTTTACTGTAAAATCAATAGGTTAAGAGAATTTGAAAGTTATTCTTCTGGCTTACTCTGGTTTATTTAATATCGGGAAAATCAGAGCTGAAAACGCTTTCCAAACTCTAGTGTCCCATAAGTGTCCCATGGACGCTTTTTAACGAATTTCTACCTTTGGTGAAAACTCAAAAACCAGAGCTAAGTGATTGATTTTAAATGGTGCGGGTGGTCGGACTTGAACCGACACGTCCTTGCGGACACCAGATTTTGAGTCTGGCGCGTCTACCAATTCCACCACACCCGCATAATCAAGATATGACGTAGAAGACGGCACTTTTTATCTAAAATCCCCACAACATTCAAGTTTTTAATAATCCCTCTTGGTTTATTTTGCCCGTCATGGTTAAACAGGGGCATGGAAACACGCACGCTTACTGAATTACTTGATGATCTCAAATCTCACATTACGGGAGACACTATTTCCTTAAAAACACTGCTTGAAGGCTTTCATGAGCGAGGATTTGGGTTCTTTTTGTTTCTGTTTGCGCTGCCTGCGGCACTGCCTTTTCCTGCCTTTGGCCTACATGCGATTATCGCCCTGCCGCTATTATTGCTGAGCGGGCAACAGGCCTTAGGTTTCCACACCATTAAAATTCCCCAAAAATGGGAAAACAAAACAGTTTCCAGAAATCAAGTGGAAGGATTCATCACCATGGCCAAGCCGTGGATCAAGCGGATTGAATTTTTTATTCGTCCACGTTTAAGTTTTATAACACAGGGTTATATCTCAAACCTGATCGGGGTTTTTGGATTCATTATGGCTTTATCTGTTGCCGTTCCTATCCCCTTAACCAATACCGTGCCGAGCTTTGGTATCGCGATGATGGCTATTGGTGTTTTAATGCGCGATGGATTAGCCGTCATTGCAGGCGCTATCATTGGTTTAACATGGGTGATTTTACTCCTCGGATTTGTTATTATCTATGGCCCAGAAGGGTTTGATATTGTTAAAAATTTTATAGAAGGATTTTTTCAATGAAAGACACCATACAAAAAATTCTCTCCTGCCCACGCGCCATGCCTCTTATCGCTGCGGGGTCCGATCGCGGCCCAGCACGAGGCTGGCCTTCATGGCACAATATGTGTTCGGGTTAGAGCCTTGCATTTTATGCCTGATCCAGCGTTGGCCCTTTGCCATTGTCATCGCCCTTGGCCTGGTCGGCTTTTTACTCTCCTGTAAATACACAAAAGCGGTTGCAGGTGTCATGGCGCTCATTGGATTAACTTTCCTGACCAACAGCGTGATTGCGTTCTATCACAGCGGTGTAGAACGTCACTGGTGGAAATCATTTTTAGAAGGCTGCGCGGTGCCTGAAATGAAAGGTGATATGGCACAAATTCTGGCCGATATTCAAAGCCGTACCGAGGCGGTGCGATGCGATGAAATTCCCTGGGCCGACCCCCTCTTCCATCTTTCCATGGCCAATTACAATGTTGTGTTTTGTCTAGGATTAGGGCTTATCGCCGTAATCTCCGTACGCCTTATTTGGAAGAAAGCATGATTTACTCGAAAAGCTTTTTGAAGTCTTTGGCGGCGTTACCGACCGCCCCTTTCAACTGATCCACCACGCCGTCAGTGGATAAATATCCCGCCTGTGTGGCTGATTTTTGCGCCTCGGCAATCAAGATCGACATTACTTGCTCAACAGCCTGTTGAGCGGGTCTGCCGTTACTTCCTGTTCCCAACCCTGAAATGCTGATGGGTTTAATCTCAATACTCGGCAAATTCTTATCCATGAAAGATACGCTAGGCTTCAATGTCGAGGTATTGATGACCATTTTCCGCACAATCACTTGCACTTGCTTGGCCCCAATACTTTCTTTTTGCTTCTTTTGCTGCATCAGGTTTTTAAGATCCTGAAGGTTAACGCCTGTGCCATTCACCTCAAGATTAACAACAGCGCCATCAACGCTAACGAATTTAAAATCAATCAATTCCTTTGACGCGGTATTTAACGCAATATCCATTTTATCCGCCGTGATGATATGGCTTTTCTTATAGCCTGACGGATTGGCAATTTTGAGGCCACTTAAAACAACATTTTTTTCTTTGAGAGAGACATTAAGATCAGAAATTGTGACTTTCACACCGAGTGCATCACTGGCAATTTTTTCTGCCGCCCCCTTGGCCAGAGAGGTAAAATTCAAAGCAATAACAACGCCCAGTACCAAAACAAGGAGAATAACAATAGATGAAATGACTTTAACTTTACGCATGGTCGAGGCCCTTTCGTTGTTTTCAGGAAAGCACCTCATAAGACCCTAAAAAGATAAAGATGACAAGATGATAGATTATAAATCTAAAGTTTTATCTTTACGACGACGGCTCACGACTTCGCCACCTGCCGCACCAAGCCCTGCACCCAAAGCAAACAAAACCGTATATGCTGTCTCAGTTGCAGTACCAAAACGCTCCGAAAGATTGATTTTATCTGTCGCAAAATCAGCTGCAAGAACTGATCCCACTATGGCCAAACCCGCTAATGCGCCTTTGCTCATCCCATCCATGGATTAAAACCCTAAAAGCGTCATAAAACCGCTAAAACCCATAAAAATACAAACGTAAAACAGGTAAAACCCGACAGATTGTTTTAAACTACGCTCTTTGCCAAAATTAAATAAATCATCAAACATGATGTTGTCCTTTTCAAAACGCCCAAGCCCTTGTGGGAACACCACAATTTCAAAAACGTTCACTTAAATTGTTATTGATTGGGGACAGTTGTAGTTATTCACAAGACATAAGTCAAGCGATAATCCGCAGTTTTCTGCGAATTTAGACATAAAAAACCCCGCTACGAGAGCGGGGTTTTAGAATTATTGTTTAATTAAGCTTATTTCTTAATTGTGGTCATAATTGCGACAGGGATAAGACCCAACATCACATCTGTTGTGTATGACAAATACACAGCCACAACAGTCAAAAGTACAGCGAAGATGTCGCTTGTGAGCTTTCTATGTGAGAGGATCATACCAGACACCAAGAGGGTAAATACTGACCCAATTAATGTGTAGATGCTTGATCCACTGAAGAAAGATCCACCGCCTTCAACAACCCCAGCCATTCCGAGGAAATGAACAAGAGTGGTAGAAATACCTACCAATAATGTTAATGACAGTACATAGAACCAAAAAGCTCCGACTGTTGATCTTACGTGACCTACGTCTAATATTTTATCAATCATGTGCAACCTCCTTAAGTTTGCGTTCAGTTTGAAAAATACTGAAACAGTTTCCCGAATTTCTTATGCCTCGAGTTCACTATCCCAATATAGAAAATCCCCCCAACTTTCATGCAAGAAGTTTGGTGGGAATCTTCGTCCTGTTTCCTGGAGTTCATATATGGTCGGCTCTCTGGGCGGTGCAATGGGGTGCATATGGCACTCCTCAGGGGTTTTACTTCCCTTTTTGGTGTTGCACGGCTTACAGGCCGAGACAATATTGTCCCAGGATGTTCTTCCGCCGCGTGATCGCGGGATCACGTGGTCAAATGTTAGATGATTTGTTTTGTGTATTTCGCCGCAATACTGGCAATGCCAGGCATCGCGCAAAAATACGTTATATCTCGTAAAAGCAGGTGCATGCGATGTTGGAACATATTCCTTCAGCGCAATCACGCTTGGCAGCTTAAATTCTGGTGGTTGGGGAGTGAATAAAGCGTCATATTCCGAAATTACTGTCACAGTCTCCCTAAATATGGCTTTCACCGCTTCCTGCCACGGCCAAACAGACAATGGAAAATAGCTTAAGGGCCTGTAATCTGCGTTGAGGATCAGGGCAGGACAACTCTCTAATGGTCTTGACGTAAACGTCATATTCATTATGTAATCTCCTTCTTCATGTAGGTCTCGATAGAGACATTCCCAAGAACTGGGGGGAGATCCAAGGGGTGAGTAATGTGAGTAGGATCTCGCCTCCTACCCCTCCATTATACCATGAAAGCAAGGCTGACCCAAGAATTATGCAATACTGTGAATATTCGCCAGAATCTCATAAATTGGATTAGATTTTATGGTAAAAATTTCACGTTTTGTTACAAAGCTGTAATATTGTTACAAAGAATTAATATCGTCTTTTAACAATTTGATTAAATTAAGACTTTTCCAAGGAAGGCTGCACCGCTTTCTGATTCCTGCTCATCGATCGAACGATCGAGCCCTGGGTTGTATGACCACTCACAACATAGCCGTTTGAGGTCAATTCTTCGACTGCTTTATGGTAAGCGGCGACAGGCGCAACTCGAATTCAATACTTTCCCCATGAATAAGATGGATGGGAGGGGCATTTTGACCCGTTAAATCCCCTGCCCCAATCAAGGCGCCCGAATACCCCAAAATACCCGCAAGCGGGTTTTGACGGCGCAACCCTGTATAAAGCGACATCATAGTCCCTTGAGAAAACCCCCACCAAAGCCAGATTTTGGTTTTTAAGGCCATATTCTTCTAAGAGGCCATCGAAATACGCCTCAAGAATGGGATGCGCCTTCTGTGCCCCTTCTAAAAGCTTCTCGGGTGTGTAGTCTGACAAGGAAAACCATTGCCGCCCCATACCGATCTCACACGGGAAAGGCGCATCAGGAGAGATAAAAATGGCGTCGGGCACAGCAGATGCCCAATAAGAGGCCAGCGAAATAAGATCACGCCCATTCGACCCGTAACCGTGTAGCAAAACAATAATCTGTTTTGGTTTATCTTCTGACTGAGGTTTTTGAATATAATGATTAAGCATTGTCATACCAAAATGTCTACCACAGTCGTTTTAGAAAGGGAAATATGGAACTTAACTATCTTCTAAGGGTTAGACAGAGCAATTAATTACAGTTATATAAAGCGCATGCGTCACTTTGCCCTGTTCCTTCTGACAAGTTTTTTTATGTTGCCACCTGTTTGGGTGTCCGCACAAGATTATGACGCGCGCGAAAAACTAGAGAATTTAAAAAAAGAATTAAATGATATTCAAACCGTTGAAAAGAAAATCAAGAACCGGGTTAAAGACGCAGATGATCATAACTATCTAAGCCTTTCTTTTGAAAATGATTTAATCGGCAGTGGTGACGACGAAAATTACACAAACGGGGTGCGCTTGACCTACTTTGATATTGAGACCCCGATGCCACCCGTCATCGATAAACTTGCCGATGCTGTTCCCACCTTTGATATCAATGAAACAACAAGTACGTTCTTTACCATTGGTCAAAGTCTCTTTACCCCCAAAGATATTACCATTGCCGCCAATCAGCCCCATGACCGCCCCTGGGCAGGGTATCTTTATGGGTCCGTAGGTCTTGCCACCGTGACCAAAAACCATCTGGATGAATTAGAATTTACCGCAGGGGTTATCGGCCCTGCGGCCCTTGGTAAACAAACCCAAAAACTAATCCATACCCATATTTCAGATTCTCCAGACCCGAAAGGATGGGACAACCAGTTGAAATTTGAACCAGGGTTGGGATTATCCTGGCGCAGACGGTGGCCTGTCTGGACAACACAAAATGTGGGGGATTTTCGCTTTCGGGTTGAACCGAATATCAATGTTTCACTTGGTAATATTTACACCTATGCAGGAACGGGCGCGACCGTGACTTTTGGTCCCTATAAAGACCGCCTACAAGATACGCCGCCGCGCGTTCAACCCGCAATGGCAGGAACAGGTTTCTTCGACTCACCTGATAACAAATTAAGCTGGTTTCTTTTTGCAGGCCTTGATGGCCGCGCCGTCGCCCGCAATATTTTTCTAGACGGAAATAGTTTTCGGGATAGCCCAAGCGTTGATAAAAACATTTTAGTGGGTGACGCCAACGCAGGATTCGCCATCACATATGATGATTACCGCCTATCTTATACGGCAAATTACCGAACCAGAGAGTTTGATGAACAGGATGATCCAAGCATTTTTGGCTCCATAACTCTAACAACCCGTTTTTAGTTGGGTTTAGAATCCACTCCTTCCCCGAATCGCGATAGAATGTAGCCAAGGGTAACATTTCTCTCAACTTCTACTGTTCTCATGAATTACGACATCATACATATTGCAGGAAAACCGCACGTCCTTGTGCCCGTGCATGATTACACCGCACTAAAGAATGCGGGAAGCAACAGCAATTTGCCCAACAACATTCTGGAGCAACTGACTGTTGGTAAAGATAGCCCCATCAAGATCATTAGAAAACATCGCGGCTTAACTCAAGGGGATTTAGCCGAGGCTGCGGGCATCTCCCGCCCCTACCTCACCGAAATTGAAACGGGACGGAAAGACGGTTCCATCCGTGCCCTAAAATCCATCGCAGGCGCATTAGATGTGTCGTTAGAGCTATTGGCTTAATTTTTATTGGATCCTGATTTTCATCAGGATGCCGCCTTACAAAAATATAGCATTCTGGCGAATGCCAGAATCCAGTTGTTAAAACAAATCTTTGTATAAATCTTTCCAGTCTGGATTATCTGTTTCAATAAGTTCGATTTTCCATTGGCGTTTCCAATTTTTCAGATTTTTTTCACGATTTGCGGCTGTCCAATAATCTTCATAGTGTTCAAAATATACTAAATCATGAACATTATATTTTGACGTGAAGCCTTTTATAATATTATTTTTATGTTCGTAGACACGACGTTGTAAATTTTTTGTAACACCTATGTAAAGTGTGCCATTTCTTTGACTGGCCAAAATATACACATAATGGTTGTTCATTTTTTATGGATCCTGATTTTCATCAGGATGCCAGAGAAAATCAGAGCACATGGCTTACGTGCAGGGTGAATCACCGTTTCATCCCGCCCATAACACCGCGGATGATTTTAGTAACGATTTTAGTATTTGAAGGTTCTCCAAGTTTCTTAAGAATCTTTTCTAGAACTTTTTTACTAAAAACAATTGTTATTAATTTACGCCCTAAAGACGAACTCACAGAACGAACGATAGATTTGATAGCCGCTTCGCCTATCCCCTGACGATTGGATG
Source organism: Alphaproteobacteria bacterium (assembly GCA_041397885.1). Classification (GTDB taxonomy): domain Bacteria; phylum Pseudomonadota; class Alphaproteobacteria; order Micavibrionales; family Micavibrionaceae. The sequence continues at coordinate 392,120 of JAWKVV010000001.1, forward strand.
ATTTTTTGGTTTTAGATGCCTGTTCTTGCGCATCGGCCGCTTGCTCTGCAGCCTTCTCAGCTTTCTTCTGAAGCACCTCATATGCACTTTCACGATCTTCGGTTTTATCGTATTTAGCACCCACGCCATCAGCCATCAAAGCCATGCGTTTTGCCTCCGCACTCGCAGGCCCAAGCTTCGATGTTGGTGGACGAATAAGGGCGCGCTCCACAATTGATGGTGTTCCTTTACCTTCAAGAGTTGAGACAAGAGCCTCCCCCACGCCGAGTTCTGTAATAACATCAGCCACATTAAATTTTGGATTTTCACGATAGGTTTCGGCAGCTTGCTTAATGCCTTTTTGCTGTTTGGGTGTAAAGGCGCGCAAAGCATGTTGAATACGGTTACCGAGTTGTCCGAGCACCGTATCAGGAACATCTGCAGGGTTTTGTGTAATGAAGAAAACTCCCACCCCTTTAGAACGGATTAAACGCACGACCTGTTCTACCTTTTCAAGTAGGGCTTTGGGTGCATCATCAAAAAGTAAATGGGCTTCGTCAAAAAAGAAAACAAATTTTGGTTTAGCCGCATCCCCCGCCTCTGGTAATTCTTCAAAAAGTTCGGAAAGAAGCCATAGTAAAAATGTGGCATAAAGACGCGGGCTATTCATCAACTCATCAGCTGCTAGAATATTGATATAGCCTTTTCCATCCATATCGGTACGCATTAAATCTTTGAGATCCAGCGCAGGTTCACCGAAAAATTTATCTCCGCCCTGATCTTCCAACCGTAAAAGAGAGCGCTGAATAGCACCAATAGACGCCGTACTGACATTGCCGTAGGTAGATGAAATCTCCGAGGCCCGTTCAGACATTGAGACAAGAAGCGACCGTAAATCTTTCAGATCAAGAAGAAGTAAACCTTCCTCATCCGCCAAACGAAATGCAATATTAAGAACACCTTCTTGCGTGTCATTCAGTTCTAACATTCGTGCCAAAAGAATGGGACCAATTTCTGAGATCGTTGTGCGTACAGGATGCCCCTGTTTCCCGTACATATCCCAGAAAGTTACAGGAAAAGCATGTGGTTTATAATCACTTAAGCCGATCGTCTCCGCACGTTTTACCAAAAAATCCTGCATTTCTGAAGGTTGACAAATTCCAGACAAATCACCCTTCACATCCGCCATAAAAACAGGAACACCTGCATTCGAAAACCCCTCAGCCAAATCCTGCAACGTCACCGTTTTTCCTGTTCCTGTTGCCCCTGCAATCAAGCCATGGCGGTTTCCCCATTTCAATTCAAAATAAAGTTTATGATCTGGGTTTCCTGTTTCCGATCCGACATAGATGGCCTCTGGTGTATCTGACATTATTACAGCTCCTCTTTCGTCTTGTAAAAATCGTAAGTGCGGTCATGTTCTAAAGATGGGATAGCGGCGCGTGCCTTTGTGACATCCAGAAAATCAATCTTGCGGGAAATAAACCCTGGTGTATCTGAAACTTTTTCTGCCAAGACCTGTCCCCATGGTCCGATAATCATCGAATGACCATAAGTTTTTCGTCCGCCTTCATGTTCCCCGCATTGGGCAGGTGCAATCACAAAGCTTCCTGTTTCAATAGCGCGCGCCCGTAGGAGTGTTTCCCAATGTGCCATTCCTGTGTGTGCGGTAAAGGCCGACGGAACGGCAAGCATCTCCGCCCCCTTCATTGCCAAATCACGATAAAGATAAGGAAAGCGAAGGTCATAACAAATACTTAAACCCAATTTCTGCCATGGTGTTCCAACCAGAACTGCTTTCGTTCCCGCCTCAACCGTCGAACTTTCCTGATGTTCTTCTCCATTGGGCAGTTTAACATCAAAGAGGTGGAGCTTATCGTAAGTGGCCTTTAACAACCCCGTATCTGTAAACAGAAAACTACGGTTAACCACTTTTGTATCCGACACTTTGATTTTCATCGAGCCGATGAGGAGCCAGATTTTCAATTCTTTTGCCAAAAGAGAAAAGAATGGCACACCTGGATGATGTTCTGAATCCAGCGCAGTTTGAAGAGTAAGTTTTGGCGTCAGGCGCATAAAATCCGTGTTCTCTGGTGTAAAAACAAAGTCTGCGCCATCTTTTGCCGCATCACGAATAAGCTTTGCGGCTTGTCTTAAATTTCCATCAATATTGGGCCCGCTATTAAGCTGAACACAGGCCACGGTGAGTGCTGACATTTTATATTTATCCTTTTAGCATTTCATCAAGTTTTCCCTGATCTTCCAACGCATGAAGATCATCACATCCACCAACATGTTTATTATTGATAAAAATTTGTGGCACGGATTTTGGCCCCCCTGTGCGTTCAATCATTTTAGCGCGAGCCGCTTCATCACCCGTAATATCATATCCTGTATAGTTAACCCCCTTAGAGTCAAGTAACGCGCGGGCACGGGCACAATAGGGACAAGTCGTCCAGTAATACACTTCTACATTTGCTTGATTGCTCATCAATATTCCTCTCTTTTCTAAAAGCCAGAAACACTATAAAACAAACTCATGAAAACGGAAGTCTTGATTATTGGCAGGGGCATTGCAGGCTTAACTTTGGGCTGTTTCTTAGGACAAACGGGGTTATCTGTTGGCATTGTCGAGCCCAGAAACCTGCCACTTGAAGAAAAAACCGAATATTTTGGCCGCACGGCGGCGCTGATGGGTGCCTCTGTGAATATCCTCAAAAGTCTGGGTTTATGGGAAGATTTAGCTGCCCGTACGGCGTCCCTAAACACCATGCGGATTATTGATGACAGTAACCCTGCAATTGAACCTGTGCAGATAGACTTTCCCGCTCGCGAGATTAGTCGGCAAAACTTCGGGCACAATATTCCTAATTTTATGTTGCATGTAGCGCTTGCCCAAAAAATTTCTACGATGAAGAATGTCAGTTTTTATATTCCTGACTCTTTAGAAAATTACCGTGTTGAGAACAATAAAGTTATTGCTACTCTCGATAACGGCAAAGAAATTGAAGCCAAAATTATCATTGGTGCCGATGGCAAGAGTTCCAAAACTCGTAAATTGGCAGGCATTGATTTTAAAGAAAACAAATATGGGCAAAGCGCCATCACCTGCCTGATTGAACATAGTCTGCCGCACCATAATATTTCAACCGAGCATCATCGCAGTGGCGGCCCTTTTACAACTGTTCCCATGCCTGGTAAAGAGGGTAGACATTATTCGAGCATCGTCTGGATTGAAAAAACTGAAGACAGCGAAAAATTTATAACTCTCGAAAAACCTCTGTTTGAGCAAGCGCTTCAAAAAAGAACACGAGATGCCTTAGGTATTATAAAATTAGCAAGCACCCCAGAAAGCTGGCCGTTAAGCGCCGTCATGGCAAACACTATTACAGCTCCACGCGTAGCTTTGATTGCCGAAGCCGCTCATGCAATGAGCCCGATTGGCGCACAAGGATTAAACTTATCATTGCGCGACGTTGCCACCTTGGCTGAAACAATAATTGACGCTGCTCGTCTGGGTGAAGATATTGGCGGAGAACTTGTACTTGCCCGCTACGCCAAACGACGACGTCTAGACATGAACACCCGCTTTAATGGCGTTGATGGATATAACCGTATTGTGAGTAATAATATCAGCTTGCTACGCGGTGTGCGCCGCGCAGGATTAAAAACATTAAGCGCCCTGCCTGCTTTTAAACATTTTGTTATGGAGCATGGACTCTCCCCCAATCTTGACGAAGGGCGCTTAGCGCGCGGTGAAAAACTTTAAGAACGCTGCGGCTTTACAACCCGCGCCAAAGTCAAAATATTAACAGCTGAAACCCCTGCTTTTAAAAGAACCTTCGTACACTCATTCACCGTTGCCCCTGTTGTATAAACATCGTCTATTAAAATAACCGTTTTACCCTTCAGACTTTCAGCACGTTTAGGATGAACCACAAAAGCATTCTTCACATTTTTTTGACGTTCGTTGGAATTCAGATGCCCTTGTGTTACCGTCGCGCGTTGCCGCAACACCCCATCAAGCATCATAGGGATTTTTGTGTCTTCCGATAAATATTTGGCAATTAATGCGGATTGGTTAAACCGTCTTCTTAATATTCGCCACCGATGAAGCGGGACAGGCATAATATAATCGGACTGCTTTAAAAGAGATTGCCCTGCCTGCCTAAGCCATGGAATAAAAGCAGGTACCGCCTCTGTCTGGTCTCCATGCTTAAATCCCAAGATAATATCGCGTGACACATCATCATAAACTAAAGCCGCTCGCGCTTTATCAAACAAAGGGGGGGATTGAAGACAGCCTAAGCAAATATTTCCTTCCCTAACGTCCCCTGTATCAAAATCAAACGGAAACCCACAGCGGTTACATTGCGGATCCGTAATAAAATTCAACTGTCCCCAAATTTGAGGGCTAATAAGTCCTTGCCGATCAACAATTTCACCGCTCACAATACAGCGCGGCGGTAAAATCATGTCTAAAAACAAATGAAACGCTTTCATACTGCGACTTTAAAGACCTGCGCTGCGTTTTTAAAATATTTAATTATTTTCTATAATCATTGTTGCGAAAACGAACCGAGTTCGCTAAGTTAAAAATATGGATTATCCGTCATCACAGGTTACACCTTTTCATATGAAAGAGGGCAATAAATCTGCCCCTCCTGCGCCATTTAAGATGGAAAAAGATGTTGCCTTAGACCCCATTGCCCCTGATGTCGCCAAAAATCCGCTGCTTAGAAATGTCCCCAACGCCATCATCCGCCGCGCCTGGTTTACCATGGCGCATCTGGTTTTAGCCAAAGGATCAAGCGTTTTGGACATTCGGTGTCAGACAGGAATTATCACTTATACCATGGCGGCGCTCAATCCTGAGATTGATTTCATCGGCATGGATAGAGATGTTGGTTTAGTCGATAAAGCCAAAAAGAAATACAACCTACCCAATTTAAAATTCATCGGCGGTGAAATTGAAGCGAACTTTGTTCCCAAAAATTCAATTGATGCCATTGTAAATTCTTTCACGCTGCACGAGATTTATTCAGAAAATAATTGCAGTGAGAAGTCTGTGTTGCGTTCTTTAGAACGTCAATTCGAACTTTTAAAAGATAATGGTTATATCTTTATCCAAGGACATTTTATGTCGTCGGAAGCCGATTATGTTTTATTAGAAATCAGGGAAGACACAAAAAGCCGTAAATACAGAACGCGCATTTCTGATGTTGAACTTCTTACCCTTTATTCTGAACACGCCAGATCACGCGATGATGACATGTATCGTGGATTTTATCTGGAAGAAATGCCCCCGCGTTTTCCCCGCACACGCTTGTTTAGGCTACCTTCCAAATGGGCGCATGAATTTGTCTTGCGGCGAGATAACCGAAAAAAATGGCTTTCTGAACTTCATCATGAATTTACATCACGCGATCAAAAACGCCAAAAATGGCTCGATGAAATCCATAAAGAATATACCTTCTTTACCGCCCATGATTTTGACCGCGCTTTAAAAAGCAATGGAGCGCGAATTCTTTACACGGCGCCTTATTGGGATGAACAGATCATCAAAAACCGTTTTAAAAAGATCAGGTTTTATAATGAAGATGGTTCCCCCATGGCCTCATGGGAAACCAGTTTTGTGATTGTGGCACAAAAGAAAGTTGGAAAAAGATCACTTCTTATTCAAGAGCGCAAACCCTCCCGAAATGAAAACTCCCACCTGCGCATCACTGCAATGCACAGCGAACATGATGGCATTGTCACCGATATTGTATCCCGCGACATGCATCTTAATGAAATTCTTCCCTATCGTGTGACAGACGATAACAAACTACATGTTTTTATTCATGAAGGTGTGGCAAGAGCCTTATGCAATATCGTTCCCCGCCGCAGCCCCAATATTGATGGGAAAAAATGGTCTGGCCACATGACAGAAGCTATCACCTTCCCCAGAAGTATGATGGAAAATTTAGATTTTTCACATTTCCGAAGCACCCTTAATTTTGCAAAAGACTATATTGGCTTAACTCCCAAAATGGGTGCTCTATTTGAACAAGGGCCAGGTTTTATCCTGCCCCTAATACAATAGACGAACATATTCAAACCTATTATCTGAATGTTCAGCCACTTGATAAACCTATTCTTGCAAAAGTTCTTCTTGAAGATGCCGATGGATTTTCTATTCGGGGACGCATTCGTGAAATTGACGCTCAGCAAATTCTAAACGCGATTGGTGTTGGCTTTATCCCCACAAGCCGCCTCGAAATACAAATATTAGCGTTATACGAAAAACTAGGAATTCCCTATCAGGCCTGGTCAGAATGCCCTTTAACCTTACAAACCGAAGAACCTGAAAAAACAACGAAACTGGAAGATATTATTGCAAAATATGCGAGCGAGGATACGCGGTATAAAGAACGCCCTGGCATGGCAGGACAAATCAAAGCCATGCAATCTGTCTTTGTTGATGAAGGCCAAATGAATGGAGGCGTCCAAGGGCTTGCGAGCCGTGAAATGGATTTCATTTTAAATGAAGACGGCTCCATGAACACGGCCGTTGTTCTCCCTCTCACAAAAAAAATTAATGGAGAAGTGATGGCAGGTATCGTTGAACAATATCTACCTATCCCTCAACGGTATAATGGCAATGGATATACCATTAGCTGCCCAAGCTTTCCTTTACCTTCCGATATCAAAAATTTTGAAATGGCGCGAAAATATATTGCCGAAAAATTTGAAGTTCCTATTGAGTGTGTTGCACGTCTTGGGGAAAGTTTTTATTCCCACATTGGCGTCATGCCCCAACGTATCTACCCCTTTGCTGTCAGTACCGCAGGCGCAAAAGGATGGAAAAAAGTAGGCCGCACCCACGGTGCAACGGTTTATGCCCCCTTATACAAGCTTTATAGACTCCTATATCTTGATAACCATTACAGTTTTATGAAAGTCGTTGCCATGGCTTATCAGTCCTGCTTGGGACAAAATAGCGACTTAAGTGCCAATATGTCTTTCAGTCAAAAACATGCCGATCGCAAAAGTTCTTTCATTGGCATGTATAATCACTTCACGCCTTCGTCTGGAGGATCTAGCGCAAAAGATCTGGCCAATGAAAAATAATATTTTTGTTTTCGACAGAAATATTGTGCGTCACAACCGAAACAGATGCGCTTCTAAATTATCCAACCACAGTTTTTTGGTAGATTGGGCTTTGGGCCAAATAAGTGAGCGATTAAAAGATATAAAAAGAGATTTTTCTTCTGCATTACAAATTGGATGCCGTAGCCATCAATTTAATTTCAAAGAATTTGGTATTGAAAATTTATATACTCTGGATATAGCCGAAAACCTTAACCCCAACATTCAGGCCGATGAAGAACTTCTTCCCTTCGCTCCCAATAGTTTTGATTTAATTTTAAGCCCGCTTAATCTGCATACCACAAATGATTTACCTGGAACGCTCGCGCAAATAAAGCATTGCTTAAAACCTGATGGAATGTTTATAGCGGCGCTTCTGGGCGGTGAAACCTTATATGAATTACGCGAGTCTATGAACAGCGTTGAAATGGAAATACATGGTGGCCTCAGTCCCCATATCTTCCCGTTTGCCGATATGCCCCAAATGGGATCTCTGATGCAGCGGGCGGGTTTTAATCTACCCGTGATTGATTCTGAAAAAATTATTGTCACTTATGATAACGCCCTTAAATTGATGGAAGATATCCGTAATATGGGGGAAGGAAATGCCCTGATTGAAAGAAAAAAATATTTTTCTTCCTATAATTTCTTTGGCCGCATTGTTCAGGATTATGCAGAAAGATACAGCGAACCCGATGGACGGATCAAAGCCACTTTTGAAGTTATTTTTATTGCAGGTTGGGCGCCCCACGAAAGTCAGCAAAAACCTTTACGCCCTGGCAGTGCTGAAAAACGTTTAGCCGATGCCCTTAAAAGCACGGAAGAAAAATTATCATGTTAAACGTGACACTTATTCCGATTTATGAGGATAACTACTGTTATGTTATCCAAAGTGATGAAACCGTTGGCCTTGTTGACATTGGCGATGCCACCCCTGTGATAGACTATCTTGAAAAAAACAACATCATACCCAGTTTTCTTTTTACTACCCACCATCATTGGGATCATGTCGACGGTATAGAAGATATCAAAAGAAAATATTCCCTACACCATATAGCCGCGGAAAAAGATAAACACCGCATTCCTTCCATCGATGAAGGCGTTGAAGATGGGGGTATTATTCAATTTGGAAATGAGGCCGTGCAAGTTATTGAAACGCACGGGCACACAAAAAATCACATCATTTTCTATTTTATGAATTCAAAAATTTTATTTTCTGGAGATACTTTATTTTCCATGGGGTGTGGACGGTTATTTGAAGGCACCGTAGAAGAGATGTTTAATTCTTTTCAAAAAATAAAGGCTTTACCTGATGAAACTGCCATTTACTGTGGTCATGAATATACGTTAGTGAACGGAGAGTTTAGCTTAAACCTTCACCCCCAAAACCAAGATATTATAAACCGTGCAAAAGAAGTTAAAACCTTAAGAGAAAAAGGGCTACCCTCAATCCCCACAACACTCGGTCTAGAAAGAAAAACTAACCTTTTTGTGCAGGCAGAAACACCCGCAATATTCAAAAAATACCGTGATTTAAGAGATAAATTCTAAAAATTTATTCTGAAGGTTGATTATTTGAAGAAGGACGGCGGGAACGTTGGCGACGTCCGCCACCTGATTTCTTATCACCACCACCTGCAGAACCACCATCAACATTTCCATTATCGGGTAAAATAGATTCTACAGTTCCTTTATTTTTTGAATTTGAACGGTGAGCAGGAATGGGGAGTGGTCTTTCCGACATCCCCTCACGCTCACTAATAGCGATAGTAATTTCTAGACGGGACGCAACTTTACGCAGTTCGTGAATTGAATCCTGAAGATTTTCACGATTTTCAGCCCCCTTCTTTCCTTCCCATAGTTCATAACTTTTTAGGCAAGCTTCGGTTGTTTCCTGAAGGCGTTTTTTAATATCATCCATAATCGTGTCTCCCTAAAAAATTACATTAGCACCTTAACGGCTAATATTCTTTTAGGCAATGTTTCTCATTTAAAAACTGATGATGCCGCGTCCAAATAAGCTTTTTTTCTGACGATCTCGGCTTCTGTCCTGACAATTTCATCCTTTAATTCCTGAATATAATGGGTCAATTCATCCAAAGACATGGGTTCCAGATTCTTGACTATGTTCAGTTGTTTTTTAGGTTCTAAATCGTCATCAAACATCATTTTTCTCCATTTTGGCCAAATTACCCCATTTTTAGGGGCGAGAAAAGATTGCAAAACTTAAAAAAATCCCTATATTAACCCCATTCCCCAGACAAATTATCGTCTAAACCAGTTGATCCAAGGGAAGGATCGGCGGCCATCCCCCATGCGCGATGGTCATACAAACAGGATAAAGGATTATAAAATGGCAAAATCACAAGCAGAAGCACCAAAACTTCTTATGCCAAAGGCAACCGCCATTTGGTTAATTGACAACACAACCCTGACCTTTGAGCAGGTCGCCGAGTTTACAGGATTACACAAAGTTGAAGTTCAGGCCTTGGCTGATGAAGATGTCGGTTATGGCATTGTTGGTCGTGACCCCATTAAAAGCGAAGAAACCACACAAGAAGAACTTAATAAAGCGATTGCCGATGAAAGCTATATCATGAAACTTTCACGCAATGATCTTCCAACTGTTAAAACACGAGCAAAAGGACCACGCTACACTCCTGTTTCCAAACGGGGTGATAAACCAGATGCCATCGCATGGATTTTGAAAAACCATCCTGAAATCAGCGATGCACAGATCAGCAAACTTGTTGGAACAACAAAACCGACAATTAAAGCTGTTCGTGACAGAACACACCAAAATTCATCAAACATTCGCCCCCGCAATCCTGCGGAAATGGGCTTATGTTCTTATAGAGAGTTGGAAGCGGCATCCGATAAAGGTTTCAGATCTCAAGGAAAAGACCCAGAAGCCATAAAAGCCGAACGTTTGAAAAAATTGGAAGAAGATATTAACCCTGTCGCTGAAACATCTGAAGATTCAACAGGTGGTTTTGACTTCTCCAACTTCCTATCTTCTGGAACAAAGAGAGATTAAGATTTATAAAACTCCTTGCATATATTACTGCAGGAAACACAATAGCAAAACGCAGCTCTGGTTACCCAAAGCTGCGTTTCTTATTAGAGGTTACTTTTTGTAATTCTTTGTCTACGAGGCCTTACGAATGCCCTCAATTTCTTCCTTCAGTTTTAATTTCTCCCGTTTCAACTCGCCGATTTGGTACTCACTAATAAAAGGTCTGCTCAGCTCCTGTTCAATTTTCTTTGATAAAGATTTATGTTTTGCTTTTAATGCTTCAATACGCGCCGCAGATGACGCCATACCTTGCTGTGAGTGCATAGGCAGATCCTCCTGTTGATGTGGTTGTTTAAACAAACATTATGGTTAATAATTAATTGTAACCCGAATTGAGTTAATCAAGAAATAATTTTTCAAAAACGAAATAAAATTTCAGAAATTATGGCCTAAATGTGAAATTCAACGCCCTGCGCCAGAGGGAGCTCCGTTGAGTAATTAACCGTCTGGGTTTGGCGACGCATGTAGGATTTCCAAGCATCAGAGCCACTTTCGCGCCCTCCCCCCGTCTCTTTCTCCCCGCCAAAGGCGCCGCCAATCTCGGCCCCGCTTGGCCCAATATTCACGTTAGCAATCCCGCAGTCACTGCCTGTTGCAGATAAAAAGCTTTCTGCCTCGCGCATATCTGTCGTGAAGATACAGGAAGATAGACCCTGCGGCACAGCATTATTCATCTCTACCGCTTTATCGAAGTTTTTATAGCTCATCACGTAGAGAATCGGAGCAAAAGTTTCATGACGTACCACATCGCTTTGTTTAGGCATTTCAACTAGAGCAGGACGTACATAATACCCGTTTTTGATTTTAACTTGATCTCCCCCCGTTAGGATTTTTCCGCCTTGTGCTTTAGCCTCTTTCAACGCCGTTTGCATTTGATTAAAAGCTTGTTCGTCGATAAGAGGGCCAATCAACATTTTCTTATCGAGTGGATTTCCTACAGATAAAGTTTTATAGGCCTTGATCAACGCCTTCACCAATTTATCTTTAATATCTTGGTGAACAATCAGACGGCGCAAGGTTGTGCAACGCTGCCCCGCTGTTCCTACCGCACTAAAAACAATCGCGCGCACCGCCAAATCCAAATCTGCCGTCGAGCTCACAATCATGGCGTTATTACCCCCAAGTTCAAGAAGGGATTTACCCATTCTGGCGGCAACACGCTCGCCCACTATTTGTCCCATGCGGGTACTGCCCGTTGCACTGATTAAGGGGACACGCTTATCATCAACAAGTGCCTGCCCAACATCCCCCTGCCCGATTAAAACTTGAAGAAGATGATCAGGACATGCGTGACCTGATTTTTTAAACCGTTGAACTGCCTTATCAAAAATTTTGATGCAGGCCAAAGCCGTCAACGGTGTTTTTTCCGATGGTTTCCAAATCACAGGGTCTCCGCAAATAATGGCAAGCGCTGCATTCCATGACCATACCGCAACAGGAAAATTGAATGCGGAAATCACCCCCACAACACCAAGCGGTTGCCATGTTTCACGCATGTGATGCCCAGGACGTTCAGATGCAATTGTTAACCCGTAAAGTTGGCGAGATAGACCCACGGCAAAATCACAAATATCAATCATTTCCTGCACTTCACCCAAGCCTTCGGAAACAATCTTGCCGCATTCTAGTGTGACGAGCGCACCTAAATCTTTCTTAGCTGCCCGTAATTCTTCCCCCAATAAACGAACAAGTTCTCCACGCACTGGAGCAGGTACCTTGCGCCATGTCTCAAATGCCTTAACTGCGTTTGCAACAACGTCTTTAACATCAGAAACTTTGTGAGATTGAACCCGTGCAATAAGAGATCCATCAATGGGGGTATAAACCGCCAGATCGCCTTTACTTGATCCCTTAATTTTATTTTTTTCTAAAATAGCTCGGTATTGAGTCATGATATTCTCCTGACTTTTATGATTTAATCTCTCGTCTTACTTTTAAACCGTTTTTCGCGCTCACTATCTTCTTCAAGAAGCGGATAGGCCACCGTACACATATAGCTATTGATACGGCGATAATCACGAATAATATCAACATGCAAACTACTCGTCGCGATTGTTTCAGGGCGCCCACCGCTCAATCGTTCAATATGTGTTGCCATCCCTGTAATTTCAGCCTCACGAATAACACGCTTATCATCCAACAATTTTTGAGCTAGCGCTTTGTCATCCGATACAAAGATAGATTGAGCCAACTGAACGCTCTCCATAACCAGGCGGTGAATATGTTCTATTTCTTTCAATCCCTCATTTGAAAAATTGATCTGACGTTTGATTTTTTTGAGCGCAAGGGGCATCAAATTTTTATCAATCACATCCCCCGCGTGTTCAAGATTAGTTGAAAACGTCAGCACCTGAACATAACGCTGCGCCTCTTTTGGATTCATGAATTCCTGCGATAATTGCGCCATATAAGTTTTGATTTGTTCATAGATACTATCAATGACATCGTCCTGTTCGCGCACTTCTTCAAGAAGTTGTATATCATTTGTCCGAAAAACTTTAATGGTGTCATCAAGCATTTCCTGAACAAGATCCGCCATACGCAGTGTTTCCCGTGTTGCCGACGACAAAGCCACCGCAGGCGTGCTTAAATCTTTTTTATCTAAATACCGTGATAGATGAGGATCATCCACTTCCACCTTATCGGGAACAATTTTTTTGCTGAGGTCACTGACAAGGCCTGTAATTGGTAAGAAAACCAGAGCCAATACAATATTGAATACCGTATGGAAATTCACTATTTGCCGGGCAGGCGCACCGCCAAAATGATCTAAAAATGGTTCCAACATCGGAAGGGTAAAAAACAAAACTGATACCCCTATCAACCGAATAATAAAATTCCCAATAGGAATACGCAAAGCTTCACGATGATCTTTTAGCGTTGCAAGAATGGAAGGAATAGTCGCTCCCAAGTTAGCCCCCAGAACCATGTACAACCCCAGATCAAGCGGTAAAACCCCGCTCAATACAAAAGACATTAAAAGTAAAATGATCGCCAAAGAGGAATGCGCTATCCAAGTTAATAAAACTGCAATCAAAACCGCAAAAAATGGGTCTTTATCAAGCGCGCCTAAAACAAGAGGTAAAATTTCAGATGTTTTTAACGGTTCTGCAACATTTCTAATCCATCCCAAAGCAAAAAGCATCAAGGCCACGCCAATAAAAATACGGCCCATATTTTTAAAACTACCCGACCGTTTCATGGAAAAAAAGATATAACCAACCACCATAAAAAGTGGGATTAAAAAACTTAAGTCAAAAGAAAAAGCCTGCGCCACCAATGTCGTCCCGACATCCGCTCCTAAAACCATAGCTAACCCTGCCGAAGATTTGATCATCCCTTGCGCGGCAAAAGAAGACACAATCAAGACAGTCGCTGTTGAACTTTGAAGAAGCGTCGTAATGGCCATTCCCGATAGCAGGGATTTAAACTTATTGGTTGTACTCGCGGCCAAAAAACGGCGCAGTTCCGCCCCAAACCCGTGCGTTACACCCAACCTTAAAAGAGCCACCCCCCATAACAAAAGGCAAACCCCTGCAATAATATTCAATAAAATTAAGGTGGGTGTAATAATACTCTCCTACAAATTAAAATCCCGCATTGGGCTGCGCGAGATATTGTTGTTCTTCTGGTGTATCTGTTCGACCAAGAATTTTATTTCGATGAGGAAACCGCCCATATTCTTCAATGACTTTTAAATGACGCACCGCGTAATCATATCCCAAAGGATCATCCTCTTTCATTTTTTCGAATAACTCTACGGAACGGCGTTGATCATTTAAATTCTCACTATGTTCAAATGGCAAATATAAAAACCGTCTCTTTTGCGGAGACAAAACCTGATCCAACCCTTTAGAAATAGCATATTTTGAAATAACAAGTGCCTTCTTGTCTGTCTCAAAGGCTTTGGGTGTTTTTCTGAACATATTGCGCGGCATTTGATCAAGCAAAATACAAAGGGCTAAGGCCCCATCCGCATTTTTCTGCCATTCATCAAATTCACCGCGGGACGCCATTTGGTAAGGCTCAGAAAAACGATCACGAATGGTTTGGTCAAATTCTTCATTAACCTGAAACCACTGTGCAGGCTGCGTTTCAACAAACCAGAAATCAAGAACCTCTTTTTGAAAATCTTTCATACCCGCGATTCTATCAAAGTTTAGAATCGGGGGGAAGGGTGTTATATATCTGAAATCATTGAAAGATAGTCGCCGTCCCGCCTCTGCACGAGAATTTAGAGACCCGCCCAAGACAGGTACGGCTTATCAAGGTTAGTTTTTAACGTCTGACCAGATTTTCTTCTTCACAGAGTACATAATCCCCGCAAAAACAAGAAGGAACAGGATAACTTTAATTCCTGTACGTTTGCGCACTTCCATTTCAGGTTCTGCAGCCCATGTCAAGAAAGTGGCGACATCGCGAGCATACTGCTCCTTCGTTGTTGGTGAACCATCCTCATACCCAACAATGTCATCAGATAATGGCGCCGCCATAGCAATTTTATTGCCTGGCATAACATTATTCCAATGTTGACCTGCGGCAAGGGTTTCACCTTCTGGTGCTTCAGAATATCCTGTCAAAATACCATAAACATAATCTGCTCCCCCGACGCGGGCTTTGGTGATCAAAGATAAATCAGGTGGCAATGCCCCGTTATTGGCATAGCGTGCCTGGTTTTCATTTTCATATGGATTCTTAAATCTATCGCTTGGCTTGCGGGGGCGCTCAAACATCTCACCCTCATCATCAGGTCCATCCATAATAGTGTATTGTGAGGCAATCGCCTTAACCTCGTCTTCGTTATATCCAAGCGCTGTCAAATTACGATAGGACATATATTTCATGGAATGGCAGGCAGAACATACT
The DNA here is from genome assembly GCA_041397885.1 of Alphaproteobacteria bacterium. Taxonomy (GTDB): domain Bacteria; phylum Pseudomonadota; class Alphaproteobacteria; order Micavibrionales; family Micavibrionaceae. The sequence goes on from JAWKVV010000001.1 coordinate 407,172, forward strand.
TGCGAATAAACCTGAAAACCGCGCTGTAGTGCGCCGCGATCATAGGTGCCGAACGGACCTTCAAAGCTCCACCCTTGAGCCTCTACCGCGCCATGACCTGAAGCAGCATGATCATGTGCTCCCTCCTCCGCTTTTGCCAAAGGGATAACAAAAAGAAATGAGACGATGCTGAATGTTAAAAATTTTCTCATGATCTTTTAGACTTTCTTCTTTTTATTTAATACAGCTTCATTAATGCTTTTCGGCAATTCCAAAACTGGTTCTTTTTTATTCAAATACGGCAGAATAACCACAAAAAATGCAAAATAATAAACGGTGCACAACTGCGCCAGAGGGACCCACAATCCTTCAGCAGGTTTTCCGCCGCAAACACCTAAAACAAAAACAACCGCAACAAAAACAATCAGGGCTATTTTAAACCAAGGACGGAAGACCGCACTACGCACAGGATGCTTATCAATAAAGGGAAGAGCAAAAAGCATTGCAATCGATCCAAACATACAAAGAACACCGCCCAATTTTGCAGGAACAAGGATGATCCCCGTGAATGGAATACTGATATCAAAAGTAATCGCCCGCAAAATGGCATAGAATGGCAGGAAATACCATTCAGGCACAATATGGGACGGCGTCACCAACGGATTAGCAGGAATGTAATTGTCAGGATGACCTAGATAATTCGGCAAGAAAAATGCAAACACCACGTAAACAATCAAGAACACCAATACCCCAAACGTATCCTTCATGGTGTAATAAGGATGGAATGGTAATGTATCTTGCTTGCCTTTTGGTTCAATCCCCAAAGGATTATTTGATCCTGTGACATGGAGTGCCCAGATATGAAGGAACACCACCGCACAAATCAAGAATGGGAAAAGATAATGAAGTGCAAAGAAACGGTTCAACGTTGGATTATCAACGGAAAAACCACCCCATAACAAAGTCACGATACTATCGCCGACCAATGGAATAGCAGAAAAAAGATTGGTGATAACGGTCGCTCCCCAAAAAGACATTTGCCCCCAAGGAAGAACATATCCCATAAACGCCGTGGCCATCATCAGTAAGAAAATCAACACACCCAGAAGCCACAAAAGCTCCCGTGGTTGTTTATATGATCCGTAATACATGCCCCGGAAAATATGGATATAGACAGCAATAAAGAAAAATGAAGCGCCGTTTGCGTGAAGATAACGCAACAACCACCCATGATTAACATCACGCATGATACGTTCAACACTTTGGAAAGCATTAGATGTATTTGGATCATAATGCATCGCCAAAATCACACCTGTTAAAATCATTGTGACCAACATCACCATGGCGATAGCGCCAAAATTCCAGAAATAATTGAAATTCTTTGGTGTTGGAAAAACCCCGTATTCTTTTTGCAACATTGTGAAGATAGGAAGTCTAGAATCAACCCATTCCATCACAGGATTATCCAATTTTTCGCGATTACCAGAAGCCATTGCTTATTTCCCTTTTGGAGTCTTATCCAATTTTAATTGTTGTATCAGAAGTGAATGTATATTCAGGCACAGCCAGATTTTTCGGTGCAGGACCCTTACGAATACGGCCTGATGAATCGTAATGTGACCCGTGACAAGGACAGAACCAACCGTCAAAATCCCCCTTCACATCAGTTTCCTTTTGCCCCAAGGGCACGCACCCTAAGTGAGTACAAATCCCCACCATAATCAGCCATTGCTCCTTACCTTCTTTCACCCGTGATTCATCCGTTGCAGGATCACGGAGTTCAGCAACATTGGCCTCACGTGCTTCTTCAATTTCTTTGGCTGTGCGGTGGCGAATAAAAACGGGCTTGCCGCGCCACATAACGGTGATGGCCTGCCCCTCTTCAATCGGACTTAAATCCACCTCGGTAGAAGACAGCGCCAATGTATCTGCCGCAGGATTCATCTGGTCAATCAATGGCCAGGCCACAGACCCCGCTCCAACGGCACCAAAGGCGGCGGCTGTTAAATAAAGGAAATCACGGCGAGTTTCCCCTTCGCCATGGTTATGATTATCAATTGTTTCTGAAGAACTCATCTAAGCACCCAAATTTGTAATAATATACCCTCCGCGATACGCGGAAGTGTTTGAAACGAAATAACATTAAATTATTAGTGAAAACAAGATAAGAATTCTAGATTTTAATATTAAAAATGCTTAGGTTGCCCACATCATGTTACGTATCGCCCTATACCAACCCGATATCCCGCAGAATGTGGGGGCCGCCATGCGTCTTTGCGCCTGTTTGGGAATTACGCTAGATATCATAGAACCCTGCGGTTTCCCTTGGGATATAAAGAAAATCAAGCAATCAGGGATGGATTATATCGAACTTTCTGACCTAAAACGCCACGACTCATGGAAATCTTTCCTTGATTACCATAAAGATCGCCGTTTGGTCCTGATGACAACCAAAGCCTCACAAAATTATCTGGATTTTCAATTTACCGCAAATGACATCTTGATTGCAGGGCGCGAAAGCGCAGGCGTCCCGCTTGACATTCATCAATTCATTACAAACCGAATTAAGATAGAGATGGCGGGCACCACAAGGTCACTTAATATTATTAATGCCACATCCATGATAACAGGTGAGGCGACACGGCAAATAGGATTGATAAAATGACAGACTGGAACACCCGAAAAGAAACCGCCGCCGCATGGTTTGAAAACTTAAGAAATCAAATCTGCAACGAGCTAGAAGCCATTGAAAATGAATTAGAAAGTGATCTTCCTGCAGGAAAAGTTAAGCGCACCCCCTGGGGACGAGAAGAAAGCAATGAGCCCAATATAAGTGGCTCCATTCTTCAAGGCGGCGGCGAAATTTCACTGATCAAAGGACGCGTCTTTGAAAAAGGCGGCGTTAATATTTCAACCGTTCATGGGACATTTAGCGAGGAATTTCGGTCAAAAATCCCTGGCGCGGAAGAAAATGACGGGCAGTTCTGGGCAAGCGGCATTTCTCTCGTTATCCACCCTCTTTCCCCCCTTGTTCCTGCCGTGCACATGAATACACGGATGATTGTAACATCCAAAGGATGGTTTGGCGGCGGCGCTGACCTCACCCCCGTTTTCCCTGTTGAACAAGACACAAGGGACTTCCACGCCGCCTTTAAACAATGCTGTGACAGCCATGATCCAACCTATTACCCCGAATTTAAAGAATGGTGTGATCAGTATTTCTTCCTTCCCCATCGGGGTGAACCCCGCGGAATCGGCGGAATATTCTATGATTATCTGGAAGGCGACTGGGACGCCAATTTCGCCTATACACAGGATGTAGGACGCACTTTCCTTGATATTTATCCCAAAATCGTGCGCCGTCACATGCACGAAAAATGGACAGAAGAACAGCGTGAAGCGCAACTCATCAAGCGGGGGCGTTACGTTGAATACAACCTACTTTATGACCGGGGCACCCAATTTGGCCTTAAGACGGGGGGAAATACCGAGGCGATCCTGATGTCCCTCCCCCCCATCGTAAAGTGGGATTAAGTCATCACCTGGCTGCGCTATTTTCCACCCTTTGCGATCCGCCTTTTCAACAAGATCAGGATGATCTGGGGAGCTTGTAACCATTATTTTATTAACAAGATGCCAAGGCCCCTCTTTATGAAAGACGTAAGTAATATTGTTGGGATCGTCAATTTGCGCGCCAAAAGCTAAAATTGGGGCAGAAACATAAGTCAAAAAATCTTCAAGTTGAATGGGTTTTGAACCGACTTTAATATCTATGACACGCCCATCGAAATATCCTGAAAACTCAAAATATTCACCCAAAGCACTTGTTTGTTTAATTTTAATAGGTGTTGTTTCTGCTAGCTTTATCGGACAATTATAGCCTATTGTCCACGCTTCTTCTTCTTCTGAAAGCTCCCTTACTTCTTTAAAACCAACAGCCTCTTCGCGTGCCTTTGTATATTTTTTGATTTGCTCAACCCAATCTGGGGAATGGATATAAATATCATAATCTTTGGGTGTATTATTGCAGGCCAAATCTCCCAAAGCACCACCATATAAAAATGCTTCTTTAAGCTCTATACCTGCTCTACCCCGTTCTGCTTGTTGGCTCTTTAATTTTTCGAAAAAGGTGAATAAAAACTCTGGAACTTTAACGTCTTCAAAAGGTGACTCATTCCAAAGAACAATGTCCTCTGGACGCAATCTCTGTACAACATCCTTAAAATCATCACCACTCATCACATCGCACTCCGTAACTTAATACATAGCAAATCATATTTTTATTAATATGTAAATAAAAAGCTTGATATTTATGTAAAAATTTGTATTCTGTGCCCATTCTAAAGATTAAAACGGCATATTTTGAACCATGACGAACACCGCACCAAAACCACTCATTATTTCAGGCTTTAGTTCTCAAGCATTAGCACGAGATATTGCCGAATGCCTTGATGCAGAAATTGTTGGCATTGATAGAAAGATGTTTGACGACGGTGAAATACGTGTGGGTATAGAAGAGAACATTAGAGGACGTCCCATTGTCGTTATTGCTTCAGCTTCAGGTGATCCAAACCGCGTTGAAAAAGAAACACGCCTTCTATTGAAAGCCACCAAAAAGAATGGAGCAGCTTCAATAACTTTACTCCTCCCCTATATGACATATGGACGTTCTGATGCCAATTTCGGTAGCCGCACGACACCTGCTCTGATTGATACAATTGAAGGATATAGAGATTTTTGTGATAACGTCATTGTAGCTGATCCTCACAATCAGAACTTAACAAAAAGCACATTTGAAGCTGCACAAAATGTTAAAAGTTGTGATACAGTACATCTTGCTTATTCTTTTGCGACACAACTGAATTCGCTATTCGATCAAAGGATTATATCTCGTAAAAACATTCTGTTTACCCACGCTGATGCAGGATCAAGAACTAGGATCACTGAAAGCTTTCGTGCTGCGCTATATAGAACAGCCAGTATAAACTTAAACCCAGAAAAAAAGAATGAATGGGCACAGGCTGATGCAGATCGCAGTCACACAACAGGAGAAAAAGACATTAAAATTGATAATGACTTTACAGATAAAGATGTTGTTCTCTTTGAAGATATGATCGCTTCTGGCGGTACCGCTTGTAAAATTGCAAAAAAGTTAAAAGAAAGAGGGGCACGCTCCGTTATTCTTTTTGCAACTTCTGGCTTATTCACTCCTTCAAAAAACGCAACTAAAACATCTATTATTGATAAAATCAATAACAGTGAACTGGATGCTGTCTTTATTACCGATACTTACGATTATCATAAAACGCACCCCAGTATTTCCAGAGCAATTGAAAAGAGCCCGATTATTCATGTTATAAAAACAGGACCGTTCTTAGCTTCATTAGTGAATGCTATACACATGCAAGTTACGAGTGATATGGATAGAGATGAAAATTCTATTTCCGCTATATTACGTGGCACCCACCCGTCACAGAAAAATGGAAATAGCCTCGCTAAACCTACACCCTTAAAACAAGGTTCTCCTCTTTTGACTTTAGGATAAATGATCCTCTAACCACTCTTCTTGGCGACGGGCGAGTTCGATGCCAAGATCAGGGCCTGTGACATAACCTTCGGCGATGAGCATGTCGCCTGTGATCGGGCATTTGGGCGCTTGCCAATTTTGCAAGATATGGAGCAAGCTATCATCTCTCTTGATTTTATCAGCAGCAACTAAAAGCAGATACCCCTGGACCAACAATGCATTTCCATTATAGAAGATCGCTTTTTTTAACGCTTTCTCATCGACATATAATGCAAGATTAAACGCCATCTCTAGCTTCACGAGAAAGTTTTTCTGTGCATGAGTCAGACGCAATATATCTTCATAAAACCGAGCCTTGTTTCCACCCAAGATGAATAAACGCGCCATGAGCTCAACGGTATTATTTTCGAACTGTAGCACACATAATTTACGGAGCATGGCATCTTGATAATTTTTATCACGTAACTCCATCAACACATTACAATCAAACATGACTTGCAAAATCTGTATCGCTTTTTCAGCGGAAAGAATTTTCAAAAATTCACTCGTAATACGCTCCCGCGACAATGTTTTGACGTGGTGTGCTGCATTCTGGCAGGCACGCAGCGCCTCTTGATCCATGTCCCCTTCTCCATAGAAAGCATGAAAGCGAAAGAACCGTAAAATGCGTAAATAATCTTCGGCAATACGCGCGGCGGGATCACCCACAAAAACCACACGACGTTCTTTTAAATTCTCGAGCCCCTGACCTGTTGGATCATAGATATTGCCTTCTATATCGGCGAGCAATGTATTCATTGTAAAATCGCGCCGCTTCGCATCCTCGAACCAATCTTCAGTGAAGGCAACCTCTGCATGACGCCCGTCCGTAACAACATCATTACGCAATGTTGTAATTTCAAAAGGTTTCCCCTCGACCACCGCCGTCACAGTGCCATGATCTATCCCTGTTGGAATGGCTTTTATATCTACCGCCTTTAGTTTTTTGATCACATCCTGTGGTGATAGTTGCGTCGCAATATCAATATCTTCGACAGCCTTGTTTAAGAGCTGATTGCGAACACATCCCCCCACAAAAAGAGAATGCCGCTCCCGCCCGCCGATAACCTCCATCAGTTTCTGGGTTTTAGACTCTATCATCCACTCTGGCGGGCCTATTTTTTCTACAGGTATCAATGTCATGACATGACTATAAATTGATTTCGCGCGCCATCAAAGCAGCTTGTGTTCTATTCATCACGCCCATCTTGTCGTAGAGGCTGCGAAGTCGATATTTGACAGTATGTAATGGTAAATCATGATTATAAGCTATTTGCTTATCCTGTTGACCGCGCATTAAATCTTTTAACAAAACCTGCTCCCGCGGCGTTATTTTCATTTTGCAATAAACGCAACAATACCCTGTGTGATTCCCCGCCAACACATCTCCCGAATAATATTTTTATTATGGGAATAAAATAACCTATAATTGTAAATTAAGAGTTAAAAAATACAATCTTTGGTTGTTTTTATTATCTTGGAGATTTTGTATGAATAACACCATCAAACGGCTGCTGCTTGCCGCGCAGTTGGTCCCGATAAACATTCACCCCTTCCAAAACACGCTGAACGTAATTACGGGTTTCATAAATAGGGATCAATTCAACCCAGTCAATAAAATCAATTTCTCCGCGGCGCGGATCACCAAATTGTTTGACCCATTTATCAACCCGGCCAGGACCCGCATTATATGCCGCCGCCGCATAAGCATAATGCCCACCAAAGCGCTGCGTCATTTGTTTTAAATATCGTGAACCTAAAAAGATATTATGATCAGGGCGTAAAGTGAGCCACGCCGTTTGGTGCGAAACGCCTGCCTTTCGCGCTGTCTCCTTCGCCGTTGCGGGCATAAGTTGCATTAACCCCCGCGCACCCGCAGGACTTTGTGCGTTCTGATCAAACCGACTTTCCTGCCGAATGATGGCGTTGATAAACGCCCATTCCACGTCACTAATGTTCCGCAATTCACTAACCTTCATCGGGTAGAGATATTGATAGAAAGAAAGCCCTTTATCTTTTTGCAAATCTTGCGCAATTCTAATCGCAATATTGGGGCGCCCCAATTTATCGGCGAGCTTCATCGCTGAAACTGAATCCGCTTCTGTTTTTGCATTCTTGGCAATTTTAAATAAGAAAATATCTTTATCCGCCTGAAGCCCCGCCGCATGAAACCAGTTCGCAGCCTGCACCAATTCATCATTATAAAATCTTGAACTTTCATCGGCCACCACATTGGGCGTAACGCGACCAGGGAAATGTAACGCTACTCCCAATTTCTCGGCAGCAAGTTGCCCGTAGTAAGTTTCTTTATATTGTGAGGCAATTTTATACCATTCATTGGCCTTTTCAGTATTGTTCAGCGCTTCATTCGCGCGTCCTGCCCAATAAGATCCACGTGATTTACTTAAAGGTGTATCACTTTCCTTATAAATTTTTTGAAAATGCTGCAACGCATTCGATGGTTTATTGACAAAACGAAGCGCGAGCCAACCCGACACCCATTCCGCCTGTATCATTGGAAATTCTTCAACTTGTTTGTGATGGGACGCAAGTTGATAGGCCGTACTATATTGCCCTGCTTCTATCAAACGACGGACAATAATGTGACGCTCTTTCCACCAATCTTTCGGACTGTACATTTTGGAAGCGACAGGCGCCTGATTTAAAATTTCGATTGCACCACTATCAAGATTTTTTTTACGGCGCCACTGAAGCCTATCAAAGAGAAGTCCTTCATCCGAACGTAGCGAACTGGGCACAGCATTAATAAAGGCCTCAACATTTTGATCTCCTGTTCGCAAAGCGCGGCGGGCGTTAGCCAAAGAAGCATATCCTGAACCCAAAACATCAGCGATCGCTGCAGCATTTTCATACTGGCTTTTATAAAGTAGCGCCGTTAAACGTTTTTTGTGGTTCTCCTGAGAAATATAACGGCCATAACTATTGTAAAATCCTCTTTGTTCATCACGCGTTAAATGTGCCTCTGGCCACCATTCATTTAAAACCTTTTGGGCGTCATTACTTTGTCCTTTAGCCAAAAGGATTTGCAGATAACGATCCATCGCATTAGCCGCCGATGGTGTTTGGTCTTTTACAAATTCTAAAAATTTTGTATCCGATGAACTATTGTTCAGGTGTTCTTCTGCCTCGCGGCGCAAAGTATTCAACGCAGGCCAATCAGGATTTTGAATAACAAAAGTTGCAATTTCATCAAAACCAACGCCTGATGCCCCGCGGCTGTAAGCAAACCAATTTAAGGTATCTCTGGCTGCCTTATTTTGTGTTGATTGGCGTAATTGATGAAGTGCTGTCCAATCTCCACGGTCCGCAGATTTCAAGGCAGCCACAACATTTTGGGCATAAGCCTGCCTTCCCAATCCCATAAGAAGGATAGAAATTATCATTACCCCTAAAGTGAAATAGGTTTTCCGTTGCATTTTCGCGCCTTTTTCTTGCAAGAAACCCTTAAAATCTATAGGGTATCGTCATATTTGAAAAGAGACGTTCGGCAACTATGCCCATATATTTAAGGAATAAACAAAATGTTTAAAGGTTCTATTACTGCGCTTATTACACCTTTCAATCAAAATGGTGAGATTGACTGGAAGGCCTTTGACAGTTTTGTGGAATGGCAAATTGATCAAGGAACGCATGGCGTTGTACCTTGCGGAACAACGGGTGAATCTCCCACCTTAACGCACGCTGAACACAAACGAATTATCAAACGTTGTGTAGAAGTCGTCAATGGACGCATTCCTGTTATCGCAGGAAGCGGATCAAACAACACCGCCGAAGCGCTTGAACTAACAGCCGAAGCCAAAAAGATTGGCGCCGATGCCGCTTTAATTGTAACGCCATACTATAATAAACCCACGCAGGATGGCTTATACGCACATTATAAAACATTGAATGACTCCATTAACATTCCGATGATTATTTATAATATTCCAGGGCGCAGTGTTGTTGACATGAATAATGATACAATGGCACGCTTGGCAGAACTGCCCAATATCGTTGGTGTTAAAGACGCAACTGCCGATTTGTCTCGTCCTCTGGACTTACGCAATAAAGTAGGAGATGGCTTCTGCCAACTGTCTGGAGAAGACGCCACTGCCACAGCCTTTTTGGCGCAAGGGGGGCATGGCTGCATTTCTGTGTCTTCAAATGTTGCCCCTGCCCTGTGTTCTCAACAGCACGAAGCATGGCAAAAAGGAGATTTGGAAAAAATGGTGGAATGCCGCGATAAACTTGCGCCGCTTCATAAAGCTCTCTTTGTGGAAAGCTCTCCCGCTCCCGTCAAATATGCAGCGAGTCAATTAGGCCTTGCCAGTGATATGGTGCGCCTTCCTCTTCTTCCTGCAAGTGCAAATTGCCGCAAGATCGTTGACAATGCGCTCGATTTTGCAGGATTGAGAAATGCCACTGTTGCACCGCTTAAGACCGCACAAGCCAATGGCTAAGTGTTATGGCTCCTCCTAAAAAGAAAAAAGAAGGTCTTATTTCGACCGACAAGACTGTCGCAGATAATCGCCGCGCTAATTTTGATTATCATATTGAAGATAAATTTGAAGCAGGCTTGATTTTGGTCGGCACCGAGGTCAAGTCACTGCGTCATGGGCAATGTATGATTGCCGAATCTCATGTCGCGGAAAAAGATGGTGAACTGACTTTGCTCAACGCACATATTCCTGAATATCAACAAGCCTCACAATATTTACAGCATGAGCCACGGCGGCCGCGTAAATTGCTTTTAAAGAAAAAGGAAATTAATAAGTTAATGGGAGCCGTCACCCGCGAAGGATATACCATTATTCCTCTACGGCTCTACTTTGATAAACGCGGGCGTGCAAAGTTAGAAATCGCCCTCGCCAAAGGGAAAAAAGCTTATGATAAACGTGAAACCACAAAACAGCGTGATTGGAACCGTGATAAACAGCGAATCTTGCGTGATCGTGGTTAGGTAAACTCCTTTTCTTCTCTACAAATAAAAAATGTTCTTCTTTTGTTTCACGTGAAACAAAAAAGCGCCAAATGGAGATAAGGCGCTTTTTCACTTCTAAACATGGGGGGATATGTTCAGATTATTTCTTCTTGGCTTTGGTTTTTGGCTTTTCATCCATGTCAGAAGAATCTATATCACCATCAACCACTTCGAATACAGGACCTTCTTCGTCATCAGGCCCCACCAACATGGCCTCAGAAACTATTCCCGCATTTTCTTTAATTTTACGTTCTAACGTTGCCATCATCTCAGGATGATCAAGAAGATACTGCTTCGCATTTTCACGTCCCTGACCAATACGCTCCCCTTCTGCAGAGAACCAAGATCCTGCCTTTTCAACAAAACCACCTGCAACCCCCAGATCTAAAATCTCCCCTGTCTTGGAAATTCCCTGACCATACATAATATCAAATTCAATCTGACGGAAAGGTGGCGCCATTTTATTTTTAACAACCTTAACGCGAGTTTGGTTGCCCACGATTTCATCACGCTCTTTAATTTGACCAATACGGCGAATATCCAAACGCACAGAAGCATAGAATTTTAAGGCATTTCCACCTGTTGTCGTTTCAGGTGATCCAAACATCACACCAATTTTCATACGGATTTGGTTGATAAAGATCACGACTGTACGGGAACGAGAAATAGACCCTGTCAATTTCCGCAGCGCCTGGGACATGAGACGCGCCTGAAGTCCAACATGGGTATCTCCCATTTCCCCTTCCAACTCCGCCCGCGGAACAAGCGCCGCAACAGAGTCAACAACAACAACATCCAGCGCACCAGATCGCACAAGCGTATCTGTAATTTCGAGCGCCTGCTCCCCTGCATCAGGTTGTGAAATTAAAAGCTCATCAACATTACAACCCAATTTTTTCGCATAGCTTGGGTCAAGGGCATGTTCAGCATCCACAATTGCACAAGTGCCCCCTGCCTTTTGAGCTTCCGCAATAATATGTAATGCCAATGTGGTTTTTCCTGAACTTTCTGGACCATAAATCTCAACAATACGCCCGCGCGGAACACCGCCAATCCCGAGCCCAATATCAAGCCCCAAAGATCCTGTTGAAATGGCTTCAACCTCCATCGGATTTTGTTCCCCGTTCAACTTCATCACAGACCCTTTTCCAAAAGCCCGTTCAATTTGCTGAAGGGCAGCATCCAGAGCTTTGCTTTTCTCGTCGGCGTTTTTATGCATGGTTTGATCTTTCATTTGGGTCACTGACATTTTAGGTTCCTTCCTTTTTTGCATAGGATTTATGCGGTTTCAACGATTGCCGAGCGCTTATTAACAAGGTTTGAAAATCCTGCGCTCACGCCTTGCCTTGGCGCTTGGTTTGCGCCCTGAGGAGTTTGTCGAAGGCGTTTGTGAATAAATGAAAATTAATCCTCTAGCGCCTCTTTAACCTTGGCGGCGAGCTGTTTGAGGGTAAAGGGTTTAGGCAGGAAGGATATCCCCTCCCCCATATGGTCTTTCAATTTATCTTCGGTATAACCAGAAATAAAAATAATGCGAAGCTTTGGACTGGTTTGTCGCATACGCTGCGCCAGAGTCGGCCCATCCATATCTGGCATCATGACATCGGTAATCATCAGATCAATATGTTTGTTTTCTTGCGCTTCCATTAATTTAAGCGCAGCTTCCCCGTTCTCCGCTGCCAGAACTTCGTACCCCTTATTCATCAGCGCGCGCGTGCTGAAAGTTTTCACTGCTTCTTCATCTTCCACCAAAAGAATACGCGCCGTACCTGTTAAATCTCCTGTGGCCTCTTCTGCCTCCACAACAGATTCCTGATCCTGATTATTAATTTCTTCCTCACTTAAGCGCGGAAGATAAATTGTGAAAATAGTGCCTTTTCCCACTTCACTTTCAATAGACAAAAACCCGCCTGTTTGACGAATGATCCCATACACCGTCGCCAATCCCAAACCTGTTCCCTGCCCCACATCTTTGGTGGTAAAAAACGGTTCTAAAATTCGTGACAGATTTTCTTTTGAAATTCCACATCCTGTATCCTGAACCTGAATCGACACCCATTTGCCAGGGGGCATTTCATCTTCCCCGCATATAATGGGTTTGGAGTTATCAAAATTTTCTGTGCGGATAGTGAGTTCACCACCATTTTCCATGGCATCGCGGGCGTTCACGGCCAAATTGATCAGCACCTGTTCCATCTGCCCAATATCAACTTTCACCATACCAAGGTTTGAACCGTGAACGAGATCAAGTTCAATATTTGCGCCAATGAGGCGGCGTATCAGATGGGATACTTCGGTCAAAATATCCGACATATCGTGAACCTTAGGCCGCAAGGTTTGCTGACGCGAAAAGGCTAGCAACTGCCGCACAAGATTAGCCGCACGGTTAGAATTCTGCTTCACCTGCATGATATCCCCGAAAGACGGATCTCCAGGTTTATGGCGAAGCAACAACAAATCACAAAACCCGATAATCGCCGTCAGCAGGTTGTTAAAGTCATGAGCAATTCCCCCCGCAAGCTGTCCGACCGCCTGCATTTTCTGTGACTGCACAAACTGAACTTCAAGGTCCTTTTGCTCAGTTAAATCAATAAAATGCAGAACAATATTGTCGCTTTGCTTAAAGCGCTGCGCGTGCATTTGAACCGTGATGTCTTTACCGTCCTTCGTCATCATAATAATTTCCAAAGGCACGGACATGCGCTGTCCTTCTTCGATTTTACCCATCGCCTGGATGACTTTATCCTGATCATCAAGCGCTACAATGTCTTTGAGAGACATGCCTTCAACATGTTTAAGCTCATGCCCCACCAAGGCCGCAAAAGTGGTATTGCTATCGCGAATAAAACCATTTGCATCGGCAAGGACAATTCCGAGCGGCGCCTCCTCATAGAATCTCTGGAAACGATCTTCCGACGCCTTCAACGCCTGACGCATTTCTTTTTCAGATGTTAAGTCATGAACAACGCCCCGCGTTCTGACGCGTCCGCCTTCTTCCCGCACAACCGCCTGATTGACACTGGCTAAAAATGTGCGGCCCGCAGGACCTTTCATCATCAACTCCGTGACCTGACGCGCGCCACCCTTTTCAATTAGGTCATAGGGCGCCGCATCCACAGGTGGGTTTTCAAGATAGGTATGAATACACCCATTCAATAACAAGGTTTGAATATCTTGTCCCAACCAACGCGCCAAAGTCGCATTCACAAAAATAAAGCGCCCCATTTCATCAACCGAAAAGAATCCCACAGGGGCATTATCCGTAAAGTCGATAAGTTTTTCACGCTCCTCCCGCACCGAGCGATCCAATTCGCGCTGACGTGAAATGTCATCCACGCGCCAATGGACATAGCCTGACCATCCTGCCACAGGTTGAGCCGTGAGCAGATACCATCTTTCATGAATACCTTCGCCTGAGCGTAGCTCTATTGAATCTGTCAATCCACGGCGTGCCTGCTCCGCCAGTTTATTAAACAAATTATAGGTATCCGCATTTTTGATAAAAATCTGCGCCAGAGAATCTAGATTAGTTTCTCCATATTCTTTGCAAAGCTCCTGAAATCTCTGATTAAAATAGATAGGATTATCAACGCTGTCTGTAATCATGCGTGCCCCGCGACTTCCCTCAAGTACCTCACGAATAAGACGCCGCTCGCGTTCTTTTTGTTTGAGCGCATGAAGATGGCGCTGCGCCCAGAACATCAAGATAGCTGCAATAATAAATAATAGTCCCGATAAAACAGCAGTGGTTTTATCAATATCCAAGAAGACGGCGATAACAATACAAAAAGCCACATAAAGAGCTGTCAGAAAGCTAGAGATCAAAAAATGCTTAAATTCCAGATTATTGTCATCTGGTTTAAGCGCTTTAGGTTCTTGGCGACGAATAAATTCTGAATGATCCAACGGCATAACCCCGATAGAATGCCATAGATTCAGTAGAAATGACTAGCGTTATGACAGCTTAAGAGAGAGTTTTCCAACGTCTGAGCGGCTATTTCAAACGCCCTTTTAACTGGAAGACATAAGAAATCACCTCCGCAACTGCTTTATAGTGTTCTGGCGGGATCATTTGATCTACCTCCACAGTGTCAAACAACACCCGTGCAAGCGGTTTATTCTCATAAAGTGGAATATCATTTTCTTTTGCTACCTCCCTGATACGCATAGCTAATTCATCAACGCCTTTTGCAATCAAAACAGGGGCATCCATTTCTTCAGGGTCATATTTAAGTGCCAATGAATAGTGCGTCGGGTTGGTAATCACAACATCCGCCTGTGGCACAGCCTGCATCATACGGGCGCTTGCCTTTTGTTGGCGTAATTGACGCAGTTTGGCACGCACATGCGGGTCTCCTTCGGTTTGCTTATATTCGTCCTTCAATTCCTGCTTGGTCATGCGCATTTTCTTATAATGTTCATAGCGTTGATAAACGAGGTCGATAACCGCAACCACAAGCAACACCACCAAAATCCCCGACATCATCCTGAACACGAGGCTTTGTAGTTCTTCCATCATGACAGGCACAGGCATTCCCACCATATGATCGACAGAGCTATAAAAAGGTTTCAATAAAATAAAACCGACCGCCCCGATAATTGTGATTTTGAGTATTCCCTTCACAAACTCCATAATTGAACGCATTGAAAACAGCCGCTTGAAACCTTGAGCAGGTGAAATCTTGCTTAAATCTGGTGTAATCACATGGGTTGAAAAAAGCGGGCCAATCTGAAGAAACGGCGCCAAGAAAGCGGCAACCATCAGAATAATGAGCGGCAAGGCAAGAATGCCAATAATCGTCCAAAAAGAATCACCCAAGACAATACCAAACCCACCAGGCACAGACGGCATGACATCGGCTTTTTCAATATAAGCTTTTAGATGGTTCTTTAAAGAATTCATACTATAGGGACCTATCGCAAGTACAACAATTGTCCCTGTAAATAACATGACCCAGTTATTTACTTCGCGGCTTAAAGCAACCTGCCCTTTCTTTCGACTCTCTTCGAGCTTCTTAGGGGTGGGTTCTTCGGTCTTCTGGGAATCGTCGGCCTGTTCTGAATCGCTCATTGCTTCCCCTTAATTCGCCGATGTTAAAAAGAATGTCATGCCTGATTCAAATTTCGTGAGCCAGAACAACATGGCCGCTGAAAAAACTAGCGCTAAAGTCAGCAACGACAGCATAATTTGAACAGGTAAAGCCAAAATAAAAACCTGCACCTGCGGCATCAGACGGGAGAGAACACCCATTCCGATGTAAAGCAACATTGCCACCACCACAAACGGAATAGCAATTTGAAAGCCAATCAGAAAACTTGCCGAAAAGGCCTGCGTCATTAACTGCGCCATACTGCCAGAATCTGGGACAGCCCCCACAGGAAACATCTCATAACTTTCAACAACACCATAAATCAACAGATGATGTAAATTTGTTGCAAACAACAAAACCACCCCTGTCATTGAAAGAAGAGCGCCCGTAATAGACCCTTGCGTTGACAGGCTCGGGTTAAAGACTTGCGCGTTTGCCAGTCCCGATGTTGTTGAAATCAGCATCCCCGCCACATCCAGCGCGATCATAAAAATACGCGCAATCGTGCCCACAAAAAGGCCAATCACAAACTCCATAAAAATCAACGAAAGCAAAACAGGAAACGCAGGAATAGGATCAGGCATATGGGGCTGAACAACAGGTGTTAAAACAAAGGCAATCCCTAGCGCCATCATCAAACGAACATTAGCGGGAACAAATGAATCGCCAATTCCTGGCATAATCATAAAAGCCGTGCCCAGGCGTGTGAACACCAACATGAATGCGAAAACACCACTGACCAAAAATTCTTCAACACTTAAAGGAAGGTTTTCCATTATTTACTCCACCAACCGCCATCATAACGTGACGAATGCATAGAATTAACCAATCCCGATAATACGATCAGCAATTTTATCCATAAAACTAATCATCACAGCAGCAAACCCTGGCAAGAAAAAGAAAATTGCCAAAAAGATAGCCAGAATTTTAGGAACAAAAACCAATGTAATTTCCTGCACCTGCGTCAAGGCTTGCAATAACGCAATCGCCACCCCGACCAGTAACCCGACGAGCATCACAGGCATCCCAATTTGGATAACCAACATAATCGCTTCACGCGTGACATCGATGATTTCGTTTTGATTCATATGTTCAGTTTATCGTTACAAGATACAAGTTACAAGAAAGCTCTTGAAACTATAAGCTTGTAACTCAAAGCTCGATTAAACGGGCATTCTCATGATTTCTTGATACGCCCCAACAAGGCGGTCACGAATAGCCATAACTGTCTGAAGGGTGACTTCTGAAGCGGTAATGGCCTGCACCACTTCAGGAAGGCTTGCTTCACCCGAGACCGCTCTAGCAGAGGCGGCTTCCCCTGCGCGTAAGGTGTTAATACTTTTAATCGCTGCATTTTTCAGGACATCCCCAAATGATTCTTTTTGTGGCACACCAATCCCCTTGGCCACATCCGCTCCTTTAGATGTTGCGGCATAAGCATTTGCAGCTATAGCGGGATTGATTATTTTGTCCATTTTACGCTCCTTAAAACCATTATATCACAAAATACGCCTATCGCAGAAGGTCAATTGTACGAAACATCATTGTACGGGAATTTTCAATCATCCCGAGATTGGCTTCGTAACTTCTTTGTGCTTCACGCATATCATTCAGTTCAATCAGCATATTCACATTCGGCATCTTCACATAACCGTCGGCATCTGCCCCTGGATGATCTGGCATGTATTTTAAAGGAAATTCGCCGCGGCGGTCATCCGTAATATCTTCAACTTTTACCTTACGAACACCATCTTCCCGATCCAGTTCATTTTTAAAGGTGATTACTTTACGGGAATAGGGTTCTGACGCTGGGGTTAAGGCCCCCGTATTTGCGTTTGCAATATTTTCTGAAATCACGCGAGTACGTTCCCCTTGGGCACGCATCCCGAAGGCAGAAATTGTCATGGCGTCATATATATCTGTCATATTCTTACTCTCCTACCTTAATTTATCGACCTTGTCCCTGTCCTAAAGCCATTTGAATCATCCCTACATTCTTACGCATCAAATTCGTAATCAGGTTGTAATCCATGGTGGTTTGAGAGGCTTTAATCATTTGCTCTTCAATAATCACGCCGTTATCATCAGGGGCGACCTCATACATAAATCTGGATTTACGATTTTTAGGATCATCAATATCACCACCAGGAAGCATGTGACCTGAGGCCGTTTTTTCCATGCGAACTTTCTTTGATCCCGTCACTTCTTGCAACACCGAACCAAAATCCACTTTCGTCAGATCACGCGGGCGATAATCAGGTGTATCCGCATTGGCGATATTCTGGGCAATCACGCCCTGACGCGTGCTCAAATAATTCATTTTTGCACCCATGGCCTGGAATAAAGCTATATTTTTAAGATCCATTTCACTATCCTGAGTTTGTAAATTAACCGTTTAGCCCTTTAATCATTGCAGGATGCATGCCAAATGGCCGATAAATTTGAGAATGAGTTTGAAGACGGGTTCAAAAAAGATAAAAACCCGCTAAAGCCTTTAAATATAAAGGAAAAACCGTCTCGACAGACTGCCGTTGCCTTAAAAGACGGAACCGATGACGGCCAATTACCCATTATCACAGCCGCAGGACGGGGAAAAATTGCCGAGCAGATTCTGCAAATTGCCTACGAAAACGGGATTAATGTCAGAAGTGATGCAGATTTGGCTGAAATTCTAGCTAAAATCGAGCTCGAAAGCCCCATCCCTTCCGAAGCCTTTATGGCCGTAGCAGAAGTTCTATCTTATGTCTATCGTGCCAATGGAGAACCAAATCCTTTTGATGCCGTTCTAAAAGATGTTATGGATGAACAAAGTAAAAAGAAGGATGACTCTCATGAGTAAAGCTGACGCCATCGTCACAAAACTAGAAGACCTCACCCGCTTTATTGAAGAAGCCCAGGACAAGCTTCGTGAGGGGGAAGTTTTAAATCTTTCTCATCTTGATGAAGAAGTCGCAAGACTGTGTGAGGAAACACTGACGCTCCCCCCGCAAGACGCAGCTAGAGTTCAGCCCATTATGGGGACAATGATCAGCAAGCTTGAAGAATTGGGAATGGCGCTCAAAGATTTTCAGACCAACCTTCAAAATCGGAGTGCTTCTTAAACAATGGATTACGCCGATTACCTAAAATTCTTCTTTGCTCTTGTCTTTGTTCTTGCCCTAATGGGAGGACTGGCCTACCTCATGAAGCGTTTAGGATGGGGGCAAGGCGGGATATCCCCACTTGGTTCAAAAAATAAAAAACGCCTGAAAATTGTTGAAATTCTGCCACTGGATGCCCGCCGTAAAGCCGTCATTATCCAACGCGATGACATACAGCATCTTGTGCTTTTAAGCGCTTCGGGCGAAACTGTCATCGAAACAAATATCAAGGCGCCGAAAGACACCGAAGATGACACAAGAAACTAAAACAGAAACACCCGTGTTCTTTACCAAGACAATGAAGCGATTCATTGTTGTTAATCTTCTGGTCACTGCAATTTGCGGCGCTTTGCTGGTTGCCTTAACAACAAGTCCTGCACTCGCCCAAGCCATCACCCTTGATATGGGAACAGGCGAAGGAGGTACCGTAACGGGCCGCGTCATTCAACTTGTTGCCATTCTCACTATCTTATCGCTTGCACCATCTATCCTGATTATGATGACGTCATTCACGCGGATCATCGTGGTTCTCTCTTTCTTAAGAACCGCGATTGGTATTCAGCAGACACCCCCAAATACCGTAATGATTTCGCTCGCACTGTTTTTAACTTTTTTCATTATGGCTCCGACCTTTACAAAAGCCTATCAACAGGGCCTACAGCCTTTGATTAATGAAGAGATTGACGAAGTCACTGCCTTTGAACGCGGCCTTGAACCTTTTAAAGAATTCATGCTCACCCATGTGCGTGAAACAGATTTAGAGCTTTTTACGGAGCTCAGCAAAAGCGGGCCTTACGCCAAACCTATGGACGTTCCTATACAGGTTTTAATTCCTTCCTTTATGATTTCAGAATTGCGCCGTGCGTTTGAAATTGGGTTTATGTTATTCCTCCCCTTCCTGATTATTGATATGGTTACGGCCTCTATTTTGATGTCAATGGGGATGATGATGTTGCCGCCTGTGATGATTTCATTACCCTTTAAAATCATCTTCTTTGTGCTTGTTGATGGGTGGTATTTGGTTTCGGGATCACTCATCCAAAGCTTCGGCAACACAGGCCCCGCCCTCACAAGCGCCGTCGGCGCGGGTTAGAAATTTTAATTAGCTTTACGATAGTTTTCTAGAAAGTCGCCGAATAAATCGACCTCAGAGATTAAAGAACCGATGGAATCTTTATCCGCCAGCATCCCCAATTGACGTGGACGGGTGACCAGATCAAATATTTTTGCCTTTTCACTTTGTGCCATCACATCACCATAACGTTCCCGCAACTTATCAAGGTCGCTTCTGTTCCCAGATAAATTCAAAGCGATAGCCTCATTGATGATAAGGTTAGATTGATAATCGCTCGGCGGACGTGTCAGAGAAATATTTTCTTCGGTTATCAAATCCGCAAAAGCAGAAGCGGCCTGCCCCCACTGCCCCGCATTCCAAGCAATATCCGCACGCAGGCGATTAACATCTTTATCATTGGACATACCGCGCAATATAGCCAAAGCCTTATCCGCCTCATTCAGTTTTGACAAAGCGCGTGCCTTTAACAAGCGCACTTCACGGGCAATCGCCGCACTATCTGTTGAAACAGTTTGATTGAGCGCGTTTTCAGTTTTCTTCAAAGACTCCAGCGCTCTATCAGGTTTGTTATCTAGCAATTGAATAGCAGCAAGCCGCGTCCCTACCCGCGCTGCAGACTCTCCTGTTAAACGGTGATCCAATTGATGTTGCAATAAATCACTCGCACGACCCAAGAGATCAATTTCAACCAGACGTTCGGCAAGGTTTTGAACAAAAACATCTCCTTCATCTCCAATTGGCGTCAGTTCCTTAAATTCATCATAGATACTCACGAGATCTAATGGAGAAACATCCTTTGATTGATCATCAATAAACAGCTTACGGAACTGCGTCGTCATATATTCTGTCACTTCTTTCCCCATAGGTGAGTTTGGTGACAAAGAAACCGCGTTTCTGAGAACCGAAAATCCTTTCAGGTAGTCCCCATTCTGTAGATAAACCTCACCCAGGCGGTAATTGATCAATGTTTCCAATTCATCGCCGCGCCAGGCATAGCGCAAGCCTTCTAAACGATCAATGGCCTTGGCGGGCGTAATTTTTTTGCGTTCCAATTGCAACTTTGTCAAAGACAACCCTGCCTTCGCCCGATAGTAATCATCTTTCCCATCTATAAGAGTTTGCCAATTGGCAATGGCTTCTTCTTCATCACCCTTTTGACGTTCCAACTCACCATTGAGATATTTCCAGGCAGAACGTTGGCCGAGTGACATCGTCGGAAATTCAGCTTCAAGTTTAGAGAGCAATTCCTCTGCCGTGTTTTTCTTATCCGCGCGCAAAGCCACTTCAGCCAAAGTTAAAATAAGCGGTTTTTGAATTTGCATCGGATATGTTTCAAGGACAGTAAAATCTTCTGGCATGACCGCATCTGCCTGCCGCCAGTCCTCTAAGGCCGCCAAAGAAAAACAGCGCCAATAGTTAGTTTCGGTGTAATCCTGAACTGCAGGATGAGACAAATCCCTGATTGCTTCATCCTCTTTTCCTGCTAGCGCCGCCGCAACACCGCGCAAGGCAATAAATTCGACATTTTCTTCAATGCCAGGCAGTTCTTGTTCGGCCACACGCAAAAGCCCTAACGCTTCTGCGCCACGGTCATTTGCAACGTTTAATTTTGCGAGCGTCAGCAAGTCTTCGACCTTGTTAGACCCTTCTTTATTGGTAATACTGCGCATCAAAACCTGTCTGTTTTTTTCCAAGGCGCGTACACCACCCATTTCCCAACGATCAAAATCAAAAATACGTTTTAATTTGATTGGTTTTTCCGCATTGTCAAAAAATTCTTTTTCCTTCTGAATATCATCCTTAAGAACAGCAAGCGCCGTGTCCTTTTCGGAGGATACGGCCAACCCTTGCGGACGTGAAATTGTCACGCCATCAGAAGACAGTGTTGCCTGCACCTCATCTGCCTTAGAAACATACGCTAACCCTACAATGGAAGATAGAATTTCAACTTCCACATATTGTCTTTTGGACCCTACAAAATCTGTTGAAACATTTGTTGTAATGACGGTGATTTCATCCCCCACAAGCGGATCCGTCAGTGTAATTTTTTTCTTGGCTTCCGTTAAAGGCCATAAGAGTTTTCCACCTAGATCCTGTCCCAGATCATCTTCAATCACTTGCGGTTTAATAGGTTGCAATGCCCGCGGATTAGGCGTCATAACAACGCGCCACAACAACCCCCCGCCTTCACCATAAAAATAATACCCTTGTGGCTCAGGAAAACGAAAGGCCACAGCATTCGGCAATTCAATTCTTTCAAAGGCCTGAAAATCTTCTTTCTTTGGTCCTGATAAAACAGGCGCAATTTTTAAAGACGGGTCATCAAAAACCATCCATAAAAATCCTTCCCGTTCAAAAGCAGCCATTCCTACATTTTGGGTATTGGTCAAGGTAATGACGTGAGGCTCATTACCGCTCAATGGCGTTTTTCCAACGACGGGATCATTTTCGCTCGCTTGAAGACTTTCATTTGAAGGTTGTTCAGGCACCTCTTCTGCGGCGACGTTGCCTTCGGAAGATGTTTTAACAGCCGTTGTTTTCTGGATTTCCCCTTTGGCATTGTACACATCAATAATAACGCGGTTACCCACCTTAAAATGACGAAATTTACTTTCTGGTTTTACCTGAACTGAAATTTTTAAGGGTTCACCTGCCCCAGAAGAAACATTTAATGTTCCGATATTGTCCAACGTCTCCGCATTTATTTTCGCTAAGTCTATCGCCGCCACAGATCCAAAGCTTATGATCAAATTTCCTTCAGTCTTTGAAACGGCATAATCGCTCGGTTCTGACCAATCAAACACCAGGCGTGAATAATCTTCATTAACGCCAGATCTGACACTCACCTGACTTTGGGCGTAAGCAAAAGGTGTACCCCAACAAATCATGCCAAAAGAAAAGAGCATGCAGATGGTTAAGAGTTTGATATGCCAGAAAAATTTCATCTTTCAAAAATGCCACAACCCCAAGGAAAGAACAAGCGACTGCAGAATCTTCTACAGAAGTATCAACGGCATTTTATGCGTTTTTAAGGGGTTTCGGGAAGACCTATATCAAATAACTTCTCCCGTCGCCCATCATCTTCCATAACAACAATGTCTACACGGCGTGAAAGATCCAGACGTTCATGTTCTGGCACGGTATCAGCGATATCCTCATAACGGCCACTGGCCTGCCCACGCACCGTGATGGGGCGAGAATACCCAACATTTTCCAAAACAGCCGCAACATTCGCGGCTCTCGTCAAAGATAGATCCCAATTCGAAGAAAATTCAGCGCGGTTAATAGGGCGTGGGTCTGTGTGCCCTTCAACCTCAATACGATTTTTCATCCGCGCCAATGTTCCTGACAAAATATACAGCGCCTTATTTGCATTTTCTTTAATCTCCGCTTTTCCTGGATCAAAAAGAAGATTTTGCGGCAGTGACACAATTAAACTTCTGTCACCATTAATCAAACGTACGTTTTTTAGCTCAGGGTGCTGCACAACCAGATTTTCCATCAATGCCCGTAGATAATTAAGATCAAGTGCCTGTGTAAAATTAATTCGTTGAACATTGATACTATCTTCTGGACCACGATCGAGTTGTTGCCCCTCAAAATTATTAAAATTCTTTTGAATATTTTCCTGCACATACTCCCAATGCTCTGGCTCAGGATTGGACATAGCGAAAAGCAATACAAAAAAGGTCAGCATTAACGCCATAACATCCGTAAAGGAAACAAGCCACATACTTTGACTCGTTCCCCGTTGATCTCCCATACGCCGACCAAAACGGCGCGGCGCGGTAACATGAACGATCTGTTTTTCAGGACTCTTTTTTTCTTTCTCAGGAATATCGTTCATTCCTCCCCCCTCTTTTGTCCCCCAATGGGAGAAAAGGCTGTATATTTTCGAAAGACGAGATCAACCATCTGGGGATCCCCTTTTTTAACCCCAATACTAATCAATTTTTGTGGCATTCCTTGTTGCTCAAGGCGTTCGGACAAACCGCTTGCTGTGCTAATCGTCTTTTTCATCTCTTCTGGTAACTGGTTTTGAGATTGGGCAGGGTTACCTTGCGTATGAATTAAAATTTCCATCCGTGTTGGCGCGCCATCAATATTATTTCTAAGCAATGAAACTAAAGTCGGTAAAAAATAGTTACCGCGCACGGCATCTCGTGTTGGATATCTTAAAAGGTCTTTCTGTCCGATTTTAAAAACAGCTGTTACAAAATCATCAAAGGGCATCTGCAGCAACATCACCCCTCTGCTCTGACTTTGCGTCGCCTCAAAAGATGATATCTGTGAACGAAATAATGCATCCAGACGGTCGAACGTATGTCCCTCTTTCATAGCCGCAAGAGGGTCTTCCAAGTTAGAAGATTTTTGCTCCTCAACTATGTTTTCATTGGAAAAAGCCATGAGCAAACTACGGCGCACTTGTTCAGCCTTGATTTCCTCATAGGAAGAAACGCTATTCAGCACAATAAAAAAGGCAAGGAGCATGATGAATAATGACAAGTTCATCATTTGCCCAGAATTTGATGCTGGAGCATTCGTCTGACTACGGCGGCGGCGGTTACGTCCCCGCATCGTTCAATAAATCCTCAGCGGCAGAAGGAAGTGATTTTTGTTCCATCAACATAATCGTTAATGTGCGTGCCCGTGCGGGATCCATAGAGGCAATAACAGGGGCAGACTTACGTTCAGACATACGTGAAACAACAGCAAGTAACACATCTAAATCCAAGGTATTAAAAATACGCGCGGCATCTTTAGGTTTCATTCCTTCATAAATTTTAACAAGGCTTGCGGTACGCGCCTTTTCTTCATCATTTTGTTCAACCAACAAATCCTGAATTTCCGCTTTTAGAGAAACAAGCTCATTATATTTCTGCTCAATTTCTTGCTCTGCTGTTTTTAATAGAGCTTCACGAACAGACAGCTCCCGCTCCCGTTCACTCAACGCTTTACGGCGGGCGGTAAGATCCTCAAATAACTCCATACGCATTTCTGAAAATTCTAAATCTGTATCGGCGGCATCTTTCCAGTTAATAACTTCGCCGTCTTCCATGCTCGGCACTTCCATTGGCGATGTTTCCGTTGTGGGCACTTTTTCTACCACGGTTTCATCACCATGTTCCATCATTGGCATAGCAGGAATGGAAGGCGGCGCACCCAGATCCTGTGGAGCAGATTCATTCATCTGCGCCTGCGCCGTTCCTGGAATAGAGGAAACGCCTGTTACAAATTCACCAAAACGCACACCAAAGGACAAGGCGGCCACAACCACCAATAACGGCATAATGCGAAGACGGTTCATCATCCAATTCATGTAATTTCACTCACACGCTTATTGTTGCCTGCGCGTTTTTTGCGCTGCAATGCTTCGTACAAATCTCTTTCGGCCTGAGAATGAAATTTCTGAACTTCTTCCTCCTGCACATTGGCCACTTTTGTATAGGGATTATCATCCTCTTGAAAATCCTCATCATCCATGTGATCACGATCAAAGATCGCAAAGCTACGCACCTTGCTTTTTGATTCAGTGTTTACTTTTGATTTATGGTCCTGACGTTTTTTAACCGCCTCTTCTTCGCGATAAGCTCCATCCTCCAAAGCATAAAAATCATGTTCATCATCGTCATCAATTTCAAAATCACTTATTTCAAAGGGGTCGCTCTGCTTAACTGGTGCAGGCTTTGACGATCTTTTCGGTTGAGTGGGTTTTGCATTTGCAGGTTCATAAGGGGTAATTTTTTGCGTTCCTATGCCGCCTGCATTTTCCATCAGATCGACAAGTTCGCGATTGCGATCTGCTAGTTTTTCTAAACGATCGGCAAGGCTATCTCCTGTTTCATTCATAAAACGAAGTTCGTCTGACAAAAATTTGGCCTCATTGATAATTTCACGCAATTCATTTTCTGTATCTTTGGCGTGAACCTTCATAGTCTGTACAGCGTTCTCCGTAACATTGATAGTGTTTGATAAATCACGGATGAGAAGCTGCATTGCGTCTTTACCTTCACGAAACGTCTTCATAAAAATCGACAGGCGCGCCGCATAGAAAATCGTCACGCTCAAAAAAACTAAAATCAAACCGTCAAGAAGCAAACCTATATCATAACTCATAATTCATCCTCGTCATTATCTTGGATATACTTATCAATCTGAACGGCAATGTTTCCTAATTTCTGCCCAACAGGTCCTTTGAACATAGGAACATTACCGCATCGCAGTTCAAGCTCATCACTGGTAAAGGTATTAAACACAATCTGTGTTCCTACTTTCCACTTCAACAATTCGCTTAAGGGTAAAACCTTCTCCCCCAACACTGCCTGAAGCGAAACTTCGGTTTGATGGAGTTCCTGGGTCAAGTGGTTTTCCCAAATGGAATCCCGGCCAAATTTCTCCCCCATGAACATTTGAAGAAGCAGTTCACGAATAGGTTCCAGTGTTGCATACGGAATGACAACCTCAACACGGCCACCCCGATCCCCCATATCCACACGCAAACGCGCCAAAACACAGGCATTTCCGCCTTGCGTAATCGTTGCAAAACGGGGGTTGGTCTCCATCCGGTCCAATGTAAAACTAACGGGTGACAAAGGATCAAAAGCGGAAGATAAATCACTCAATGTCACCTGTACCATACGTTCGACAAGCTTGGTTTCAATCGTTGTGTAGGGACGTCCTTCAATACGAATAGCGGGTGTCCCCTTCCGTCCACCAAGCAGCACATCCACAATCGAATAAATCAGCGCGCTATCGGTCACCATTAACCCCTGGTTATCCCACTCCTCCGCCTTAAAGACAGAAAGCATCGCAGGCAGGGGAATAGAATTCATGTAATCGCCAAAGCGCACCGTCGACACTTGATCCAGAGAAACCTCAACGTTGTCAGATGTTAAATTCCGCAAACTGGTAGACATCAAACGCACCAAACGATCAAAAACGATGTCAAGCATCGGCAAGCGTTCATAATTCACCATCGCGGAATTAATTAGCGCCATCACACCAGAATTTTCACCTGGTCCACCTATTTCATCATCAAAACCTAAAAGCGAGTCAATTTCATCCTGATTAAGAATGCGGGAACCTTCATCGGTATCCTCCATTTCATCAAAATCTTCCTCTTCCGCGATCGCCGCAGAAGCCGCTCTTTTCTTTTTCTCTATTTCTTGTGTCTTTGTATCGCTCATGCGTTTCTTTTATTTTCTACTAACGTTTGCCCCACTAAATAATTCGTTTTATAGTTTGTCTACGCAAGTTTTGTGCCGTTTTTGGGCGTTTGATAGAACAACCTATTGTATCAGAATTTCTTGGAAGAGAACATCCTGCACTTCCACGGGATAGGCCGCGGCATTCACACGGGACAATAACTCCATTTGAAGACGATAAATCCCCGCAGAACCACGCAAATCTTTAACCCGCAATTCCCTTAAATAGGTTTGAAATTGGTCGATCACACGGGGCATTACCTGCTCCACCGCCATACTATCCGCCTCATTTTTCAATTCTAACTGAACACTAAGGCGCAAATAACGTGGCTGCGCATCATCGCTGCTCAAATTCACAATCATATCTGGAATTTTAACAAAAGCTGCCGTTGAAGGTTCGCCCGAAGCTTCCTGATCTAATGCCATCTCCATAGAACCTTCTTTATTCAAATATTTATCGAATATTCCTGAAAAATAAGCAGCTCCCAAACCGCCAATAAGCAACAAAGGAAGAACCACAAAGAGCAAAAGTTTCTTGGCGCTTATGCCCCCTGATTTGGCTTCTTCCTCTTTGATCTCATCTTCTTCATCAAGAGTGGCATTAATACGTGAACTACCAATGTTTGACATTTTTGAATTCCAATTTAAAAAAGTTGAATAAATATAATAACATAGCACAGCATAGAATCTGTCTAATTATAATTAAAATCCCATCTATTTGACTAGCCGCATAACAGAAAAGCCCACAGACAGCTTTAATGGTAATTCTTGCCCCTTAACACGGGCAACAAAGAGCCAAACGATCACAAAAGACAAGATCTTTGCCTCCCTGAAAAATGATAACCTATTGAAATAGATAAATTTTTATGTCTGGCACGGCAAATGCATTGTGTAAAAGGCGAAATGGTTTTTGGGTCATGTATTTCCTCCCCAAAAGCCTGCCGCAAAAACCGCGTAACAAATTTAGGAAAGAAAATGGAAAATTCACTTTATATCGGCTTATCAAAGCAAGTTGTTTTGAGAGAGAATATGGACATCATCGCGCAAAATGTTGCCAACGTGAATACACCTGGGTATCGCGCGCAAAACATGGTGTTTAGTGAATATATTGAAGACCCCCGTTATATGAAAGAAGATATGGCATTCGTTCTGGATTATGGCCAGTATCAAATTACCGATGCAGGTAGCCTTAAAGAAACGGGTAACGCCCTAGATATCGCGCTTGTTGGTAATGGTTTCCTCGGCATTCAAACAGGAAATGGTATCCAGTATACCCGTGCAGGAAATTTAACAATTGATAGCGACGGAGTTCTACGCAATGCCCGCGGCTTGGCAGTTGCGAAAGAAGGCGGCGGCGAAATTAAAATTCCTGACAACGCAAAAGATGTTCACATTGATCAAAAAGGTATGGTCTCTACAGAACAAGGGCAAATCGCCAAATTAATGGTTCGGGAATTTAATAATTATCAAAAACTAGACCCACAAGGAAACGGTCTCTACGCAACAGAAGAACCAGGTAAAGAACCTGAAAAAACCGCTATTAAGCAAGGCTATTTGGAAGGATCTAACGTACAAGCCGTGGTGGAGATGACACGGATGATTGATGTTTTGCGCGAATATCAAGCTGTTCAAAACTTAATGCAATCCGAGCATGAACGCTTAAGAAGCGCCGCACAAAAATTAGCAAAAACACAAGCATAACAATTATTTAGAAAGAATTTTTAAAAAGGAGTAATAAAAAATGGTAACAAGATCTTTAGATATCGGCGCAACAGGAATGCTCGCCCAACAGCAAAATGTTGACGTGATCTCCAACAACATCGCCAACATGACGACGACAGGTTACAAACGTCAACGTGCAGATTTTTATGATCTTATTTATCAAAACAAAGTCCGCCCAGGTGCCGCTTCAACCGATGCAGATACAACCATGCCCTCAGGTCTTCAGTTTGGTTTGGGGGTCAGCTTGGGTTCTATCACCCGCCTGCATGAACAAGGCAGTATTCAACTCACGGAAAATCAACTTGATCTCGCCATCACAGGAGAAGGGTTTTTTCAGATCGAACTTCCTGACGGTGAAATTGCCTATACCAGACAAAGTGTTTACCAACTGAATGAAAATGGGGAAATCGTTACCCCTCAAGGATTCAGGCTACAACCTGGATTAACCGTTCCTGACAATGCGTTAGACATTGTTGTCAATCAATCAGGTGAGGTTCTGGTTAAAGTGGCAGATCAGGTTGAGTATGACAATATCGGTCAAATTGAACTTGCTACCTTTATCAATCCAGCAGGTCTTGACGCCATTGGAGATACCTTATTTCTGGAAACAACCGCCTCTGGCGATGTTCAGACAGGTAATCCAGGAGAAGATATTTTCGGGATTATTCGTCAGGGCGCGATCGAAAATTCAAACGTTAATATCGTTGAGGAAATTACCAACCTAATTGCGGCGCAGCGCGCTTACGAGATGAATTCAAACGTCATTACGACTAGTGACGAGATGCTGCAAACAATAACACAACTTCGATAATTTATAGATCGAAAGGAATGAAGAGTGATGCTGAATAGATTTTGGAAACAAACTTCACTAACAACAAAATCCACCATATTGGCTTTTGCTCTGATGGCCATGACATTAACAGCCATCATCGGTGCAAAATCAGCAATAGCCGCCACATTAAAACCTGTCAGCGTTATTAGTGGCGACACACTGACCGTTGGTGATTTGTTTGACGGGGTCACGCGCAATGCAGATTATGTGATTGGCGCAGCTCCACAGCCAGGCCATGACATAACCTTAAACGCCCGCACACTCTACCGCATTGCAACAGCATTGGACATTTCATGGCGGCCAACCTCTTCTTCCGATCAAATTGTTGTTCGTCGTCAGGCAGCCGTTGTTTCCTATGATGAAATAGAAAAAACGATCCGTAGCGAATTAAAAAACAAAGGTGTTACAGGGAAATTTAACCTGTCTCTCACTAGCGGAAAACCAACGATTATACTGCCGCAAGATCTGCCGCCACAGGTTGAAGTTTCATCTATAGATTACGACGTTCAAAAAGATTATTTTCGCGCCACGTTGGTTGCTCCTTCTACCGAGCATCCTGTTCAAAAAATTACCGTAGCGGGAATGGTGGAACGTTTGGTTACCGTCCCCGTCCTTCGCAATAATTTGCAAAACGGCGACGTGATTGGTGCCAATGATATTGAAATGATTGAAGTGCCACAAAAATCATTGCAACACGACGTCATGTTAAATGCAGATGACATGATTGGGCTGACACCGCGCCGTATGGCCTACGCAGGGAAATTTATCTTAAACGGAACACTCGACCGCCCCCAATTGGTGGAGCGCGGAGACCCCGTTAATATCACCTTCCACGAAGGCACCCTTATTTTAACCGCAAAAGGGAAGGCTCTTCAATCTGGTGCAAAGGGAGATTTGGTTCGCGTAACAAACATCAATAGCAGCCGCACGATTGATGCCATTGTCACCGCAGAAAATCAGGTTGTTGTGAAATAGAAATAACAGGGAAATAAAAAGGAGTATGAATACTATGCGTCTAGGAAACCAAAAACTAAAATTACTGGCAACTGTCTCAGCCGTTTTAATGTTAAGCGCCTGCGGTACTGTCGACAGATTATCAAATGTAGGCAGAGCGCCAGAAATGTCTCCTATTTCAAACCCCGCCGATAGCGAGGAATTTAAAACTGTTTCTATGCCAATGCCCGCCGTTCAACCTGTTGTCAAAGAAAATAATTCTCTCTGGGCAGGAAACCGACAAACATTCTTTAAAGATCAACGCGCCAATAATGTCGGCGATATTTTAACGGTTCTTATTGATATTCAAGACAAAGCAGATATTAAAAATGAAACTGAACGCTCTCGCACAAGTAACGAGTCAGCGGGTATCAATAACTTACTCGGCATTGAATCCCAGTTAACCAAAGTTCTACCTGAAGGGGTAACAGGGCCAACACTTGTTGACGCTGATACAACCTCTGACAGCACAGGAAAAGGGAAAAGCAAGCGCGAAGAGAAAGTCGAAATGAAACTTGCGGCAACCGTTACACAAATTTTACCCAATGGAAATATGTTGATCCAAGGACGTCAGGAAGTACGTGTAAATTTTGAAAAACGTGTTCTGGAATTGGCTGGCGTTATTCGCCCCGAAGATATTTTAACGGATAACACAATTTCCTATGACAAAATAGCAGAGGCCCGCATTTCCTACGGCGGAAAAGGACAAATTACAGATGTTCAACAACCCCGTTACGGACAGCAGGTCTATGACATCCTGTTCCCATTTTAATATGCATGGTCTTCGCCTCTTCCGTGCCTGAGGGAGGTTTCAGGCACACACAAAAAGTAGGAAGAAACAGGTTCAGGATTAATCTGTCAGAATAAATAAAGCCGATCCAGGATAGATCGGCTTTTTATTTTTTAAGGTATTAAAAAAAATCTTATTCTTCGCGATAGATTTTTTCGTTCTTTTCGTGTCTTTCTTGTGCCTCCAAAGTCATGGTTGCTACAGGACGCGCCTCCAAACGGGCAACACCAATTTCATCGCCTGTTTCTTCACAGTAACCATATTCACCTTGGTCGATGCGTTGGATTGCTGAATTGATTTTATTGATAAGTTTGCGTTCACGATCACGTGTGCGAAGTTCTAATGCATGATCTGTTTCCGCAGAAGCACGATCTGCCAAATCAGGTTTTTGCAGTTCGGTTTCCTGCAATGTATTGGCGATCGTTTCAGAAGATTCTTTAATCAGTTCCCGCTTCCAGTCCAATAATTTCTGACGAAAATATTCCAACATGACAGGGTTCATGTACCCGCCTTTATCCTTTGCAGGATTATAATCTGGTGTCAAAACTGCTTCTTTACTTGTCTTTTTTGCTTTCGCCATAATATTTACCCTATTGGTTACTTTTATCTTTAAAGGATTATCCCCCTAAAATTAGACCAAGACTATAGTCAGAGCCCCCCAGAGGATCAAGGGCAATTTTACGCCCTAATTCCTTAATATTACGTTAGAAACTCTTCTCCATTGCCTTTCTAAGCTTTGCAATTTCAATCTGCGCTCGCATGTCGATTTCATCAAGAACAGCCGTCATCTTTGGGTCGTTGATTTTTTCACGGTGAGACGCCACAACATCAGCAATATCAATGACTTGGCCTATTGTTAAATTGCCCGTCAGAATCGCGAGTCTAAGGTGGTCCATCTGCCTTAAGATGTTATCGCCCCGTTCACGCATCTGGCGTTTTGCCTTACGCTCTGTCGCACTTTCTGCACCCTGCACCGCCAAAAGCGCATCCACCTTGGCAATAGACTGCGTTGTGCCAACACCAGAAGCATTTTGCGCAGCGCCTGTGACCATCGCCCCAAATGTTCCATCGGACTTCCCTATAGAAGCCGTTTTGGAAGATTTTCCTGTCTTTTGTGATTTTGAAGGGCCTTCAATTTTCATGCCGCGATTCCTTATTTATCCTTTAACAATATAGCACAGTTATTTGATGTTTTCGTCAAGCGGGCAAAAATTTCCCCATTGTCTTAAATCCTTTAAATAACAAGGATTTTTCTTCCTCTGGTTTATGACCAAAACTCCCCTATTCTACCTCTAACTTATTGATAAATAATAAACACTGGGATTGATAAGAACTGGCACGTCCTTCGCATAGAAAAAAGGGAGTTAAACCGTTTTGAGAAAGTGCCTCTATGACACAATTTTTGAAGAAGCTAGGCCTGATCGTGATAACGCTCGCCGTGTTATCTGGTATGAGCCCTATAGCCACCGCCAAAACAACCCGTATCAAAGACATCGTTGATTTTGAGGGCGTGCGGGATAACCAACTCGTCGGATACGGTCTTGTCGTGGGATTAAACGGAACAGGAGATTCTCTCAATAACTCTCCTTTCACAGAACAAAGCTTGATTGCCATGTTGGAACGCTTGGGTGTCAGCATCCGCGGCCAAAACTTAAATACAGGAAATGTTGCCGCTGTGATGGTAACTTCCACTCTTCCGCCTTTTACCAATCAAGGCGCAGATATTGATGTTACCGTTTCCGCCTTAGGAGATGCAGAAAGTCTTCAAGGCGGAACATTATTGGTCACACCCTTGATGGCCGCCGATGGTGAAGTTTATGCCGTTGCCCAAGGGCCCGTCATTATTTCTGGGTTTACCGTTGAAGGTCAGGCGGGCGCCGTTACACAAAATATTCCAACCACAGGACGTATTCCTAGCGGCGCGATTGTTGAACGTGAAATTGATTTCAAGCTCGAAGAGTTGCAAGAAGTCAGATTAGCTCTGCGTAATCCTGACTTCACAACAGCCCGCCGTATTGCAGGTGCGATTAACGGCAAGACAAGTGGTAACATCGCCAAAGCAGAAAATTCTGCAAGCGTTGTTCTACGCCGTCCCAATGATTACAAAGGCAACATCGTTGATTTAATCACAGACATTGAACAACTGTCTGTTGAACCTGACCAGATCGCCCGTGTTGTAATTGATGAGCGCTCAGGAGTGATTGTCATGGGGTCTGATGTAAAAATCAGCACAGTCGCCATCGCGCAAGCAAACCTGACTGTAAAGATTACTGAAACACCACAAGTTTCACAGCCGAATGCCTTTTCAAATACTGGAGAGACAACCACCGTTCCCCGAACCAATCTTCAAATCAACACAGGAGATGACGTGCGTTTAGCGGTCATGGAGTCAGGCGTAACATTGCAGGATTTGGTCACAGGTTTAAACAGACTGGGCGTTGCACCGCGTGATGTCATTACAATTTTACAAGCCATCAAAGCCGCAGGCGCTCTGCAAGCCGATATAGAGACACTTTAAAAATAGGAAACAATAAAAAAGCATGAACATAAATCCTAACACATCGCTCGCTTTAATGCAGGCCACGCAATTACAAGCGCAAGGCCAGACAGAAAAAGCCGCATCGAATGTCAAAAAGGCACTCAGCGATAAAGACATGCAGCGTTTTGATGAGGCTGCCAAGGATTTTGAAGCCATGTTTGTGACAGAGATGATGAAGCCGATGTTCGAACAAATTAAACCTGACGCCATGTTTGGTGGTGGGAAAGGTGAAGAGATATTTCAAGGCATGATGCTTCAGGAATACGGAAAGCTAATGGCCGAAACAGGTCAACTTGGCATTGCCAATACCGTTAAAGCAGAATTAATCCGCATGCAATCAGAAGCCGATAACGGCCCTGTTCGTTAGGAAGAAATGAAGGAGAAAAGAATGGAAAAAAATATTATGCCCAAAACTGAAGCTAAAAAACCTTCGACAAAAGATACGCCGCGCTACGTTCTTTCTACTGACCCTAACAAAGCGATGTTGGAAATGATGGAAACTATTAACCGTCTACGCGCTTCTCTTATAGAAGAAACAAAAGCTTTAAAAGAGGCAGACACCCAAACTTTTCTAAAACTTCAGGATAGAAAACTTGATGTTGCTCGTGACTATTTGGAAGGCATGGGACAACTTTTATCCCGTAAAGAAGAATTAAAAACAGCTGACGAAACAGTGAAAGCACGCATGGAAGATATGCGTATCGAATTTTCAGATATCGCCCATGAAAATCACGCAGCCTTAATGCGTATGAAAAACGGCATGAAACGTCTGGGTGATCGAATCATGGAAACTGCGCGTGAGGCAGCAAAGAAAGAAGAGCAATTGGTTTATGGCGCGACGGGACATATGCAGTCTGCCCATAAAGGCAGTATCGGCGTGAATGAATCAGCATAGAAATTTTTAACAGGAGTATAAAATATGGATTTAAACTTTTTGCCACACAGCTTATTCAATCTGGCGTGAATGTTGGGAAAAACGGCGCTGCCGCATTCGGAAAGAACGGATTAGGCGGAACCAATGGCGCAGCATTCTGGAATATCATTCTGGGCAGCTCACCCGAAGGAACATCTGAAACAGACGGTAAAAGCCTTGGAGAATTTGGCACAAAAAACAAATCTGAGGGTATTAAAAAGGAAAAGGCTGACCTTGCCCTTTTACAATTAGCCTTGCTTGGTCAGGATGCCGACAAGACTTTAGATGAAAAGCTTTCTGAACTCCGCATTGAAAGGATTGCTCAAAGCAAAGAAAATCGTATCGAGCAACTAACAAAACTCATCAATCATTTAACAAGCGGTCTTCCTGCAGAAGTAGATACCGAAAACAAAACAAATATTGAAGAACTTGTTGCCCGTCTAACGCGCCGTCTAGAAAGACTGGAAGCCAGTTTAGACGCATTCCGCACAGGTGATTTCAGCGATGAAGACGCTCCCTTTAAACTTTTAATTGCCACAGGATTAAACCCTGCACAACTAACGAAAATTACAAACCGTATTGAAGAAGTTGAAACAAAACTAGGCCGCGAACTCACCGTCGAGGATTTAATCGCAGGTGTTGGAAATATCATTCCTGTTCCTGGCTCTAAAAAAGACGAAGACGATGAACTCTCCGTAACAGATGCTCTAGCATTGCTAACCAATGAAGATGGGGAAGAGATTAACCTGGGGGAGGTCGTTGAAATCAAGGAAGAAACTCCTGAAGCAGCATTAGATCTTTCAGGAACAGAAATTGAAACTGAAACACCGCCCTTATCCGAAACTGAATTTGAAATTGAATCTGAAATTGAAATCGAAACTGAGATTCAAGCAAATAACGAAACACCGAAAGAAAATATCGGGCAAGTTATTTCCGAAAACATCAAAAATATTGAAAACAAAGAAAAAAGAAACTTCGTTCACCAACAAGTTCTGCAAATGTTGGAAGCCGTGCAGGTCGCCCCTGCTGGCACACCGTTCAATGCTTTACGCCCTGCGAACGGAAACGAATATGGCGAAGCATTATCAAAATCTTTACCACAATCTTTAAGTAATGCAGACTTTAATGCCTTATTTAAAGACGGGGTTAATTTAGAAAAATCAAATTCCAAAATTAATTTCGGGACATTGAAATCAGGCGTTGCTGACTCTTTGGCAGCCACACCTGCCTTTGGAAAGCCGGGCGCTCTCTATAAAAACTTTGGTGGTTTTGAAAATTCACTGTCCCAAAGCATACTCAGCGATGCTTTAGGATATGATATTGAAACAGGCACGCCCTTCAGCAACATCATGCAGGCTGCCCATCACATTTCTTCTGCAAATGTACAGGCAGGACAAGCTCACCCTGCTACCAGTATGGTGGCTGCACAAATCACAAAATCAGCGCAAAATAGTGATACTTCAAAAATCACTCTCCAACTTGATCCGCCAGAGTTAGGCCGCGTTGAGGTTCGTCTTGAGTTTGGAAAAGACAAATCGGTAAAAGCTCACTTGGTGGTTGAAAAACCCGAGACCTATTTGATGTTACAACGCGATGCTCATGCTTTGGAGCGCGCATTGCAAAATGCTGGCTTAGACACCGATAGCAGTTCTTTGAATTATCAAATGGCGCAAGACAATTACGACTTTAACTCATTTGGAGATGGTCGTGGGTCAAACGACTCAGAGGGTGAAAGCTCAAATGGGTCTGACATGGCATCCAATGACGATGTTTTAATTGAAACAACCATGACCTGGGATGTGGACCCTGAAACAGGTCACGTTCATTACAACCTATTGGCATAAGAATTGCAAAGATACTGAACAGGAGAAAAATAAAAATGATTTCAACAGTAACAGCATCAGGACAAGCGATACAGGCACAACAGACTGTACAGCAATCTGTAACTTTAGCAGAAGATTTCACACAATTCTTACAACTGCTGACCACACAGCTACAAAACCAAGACCCGCTAAGCCCCATGGACTCTAACGAGTTTACAAACCAGTTGGTTCAATTCTCTCAAGTCGAACAAGCCATCAACAGCAACTCAAAACTAGATGATCTTGTCAGCTTGCAACTTGCCAATGCCGCAACATCTGCTCTGGGATATGTTGGCTTGGATGTTCAATATGTGAGTGCGGAAATTGCTCACGTAGAAGGAACGCCGTCTACAATTAGATATTCTCTTGAAAGTGCCGCAACAACATCACAAATCAACATTTTCAATGAAGAAGGAAATCTTGTTTTCTCTGCTCCTGCTGAAAAAGGCGTGGGAGCGCATGAATTTAATTGGAGCGGAACAGATTTTGTCAACAACCCTCTTCCATCAGGAACTTATGTCGTGCGCATTGATTCCCTTGATGCAAATGATGAAGTTGTTGAAACAACGACTGTTGTTCAATCCCGCGTTCGAGGGATAGAACAACAAAACGGTGTTGTCTACGCCCTTGTGGGAGATCGCGCCGTTCCCATTACATCAATTTTGAACGCCGTTGTCCCACCAACAACTGCAACGAATACAACAGGAACTGGAACAACAACAGGAGGTGCGAGTGGATAATATCTTTAAGGCGCGCCTTAAAACCAAGAATTTTTAATTTTAACCAAAACATGAATAACAACAACGAATACAAAATAAATATTTTAGCTTTTTACATTTTTTAGGAGGTAACTATGAGCTTATTTGGATCTTTATATACAGCGGTGTCGGGACTGGGTGCACAATCCCAGGCCACATCCATTATTTCAAACAATATTGCGAACGTGAATACCACGGGTTTCAAACGCGCTGAAGCTTCTTTTGCTGCTTTGGTCACCGTTGAATCAGCATCTGCAAAATATTCCCCTGGCGCTGTCAGAGTGAACCGTCTACAGCAAATTGACCAACAAGGTCAGATTGCACAAACAGGATCTTCTCTAGATGTGGCCATTGCAGGCGATGGATTCTTTACCGTTCGTTCTGAACCAACATTGGATCTTGAAGGTGATTTCAAATTCACACGAAATGGTCAGTTCTTCGAAAATGAAAATGGTATCCTTCAAAATTCCGCAGGGATGTATCTATATGGTTGGCCTGTTGATCCCCTCGATCAAGACCCAACAACAACCCAGAATGTGACCATCTACAACCCAGATGTGAGCGCTCTTGTCCCTGTTGATGTCAGCTTGGCTTCTGGTCAATCCCGTGTAACCACTGAAGCAACTTTAGGATTGAACTTGGATGCGGATGAAGACGCTGTCTTCGTTGATCCCCTGACAAACTTGATTGCCTTCCCTGCAACACCAGGAAACAACGCTGATTACTCAAGAACAATCAGAATGTACGACTCTTTGGGATCAGCACAGGACGTTACCTTCCAATACACCAAAATTTACGGCCCTCAAGCCGCCACAACATCTTCACTTGCAAACTTGCAACTTGATGATGAACTTGTGAATGATTTAGGACTTGTTGTTGGTGACGAGTTCAGTCTTGACGTCGGCGGGGTGAATGCCACTTTTGGCCCTATCACCGCCACAGATACCGTGAATGACATTGTAAACTTCGTCAACAACCTCGGCGGGGGCGGCGTTGCCGAATCCTATCTGAATGGCAATGGTGAACTTGTTATTTCTGCCATCGACTTCGCCCTAGGTCAGGACATTACTTTGGCAAACGTAACAGGTACACCGTTAACCACTTTAGGATTAACAACAGTTCCTGTCGTGGCTTTGGGTACTCTTCCACCTGACAACTTAAACGGCACCTTCCCTGACATTAATAATGTTCCAGGAAGCGCGGCCTATAACTCACGTGGTTGGTGGCAAGTAAACGTGGTAGGCCCGAACCCTGCCGCTCCTCTGACACAAGGTCTGATCAATTTCAACAGTGATGGGACATTGAATGCCTTGGTTGATGCCAACGGAAACCGCGACATTGAGTTGGTAGCTATTGACTGGATGAACGGGTCCGAATTGCAAAGTATTAACATCAACATTGATGGACATACACAATTTGCAGGCCTTTATAATGTCAGTGTTGCTTCACAAGATGGTGCAGACCTTGGTCTGAAAACGGGGCTTGAGATCGACCGTGAAGGCTATGTGAATGCAAGGTTCTCCAACGGGACACTCTCACGTTTGTATAAATTACCTATCGTGACATTCCCAAGCTCAACCCACTTGCAGGAGATTTCTGCCACCGCTTATGTTGAGAGTGCCGAATCAGGTGAACCTCTTCTTCAAGAAGCGGGCGTTTCCCAAGCTGGTTTCTTGGAAACAACCTCCATTGAACAATCGAATGTGGATCTGGCCGATGAGTTTACAAAACTGATCGTGACCCAACGGGCATATTCCGCCAACACCAAGGTGATTAACACCGTTGACCAGATGACCGAAGACTTGCTGAGATTACGATAGAATATCGTACCTAGACACTCTCAGTAACACCGCGTTCCCCGCCCTGCTTTATGGCTTGGCGGGGTTCGTTTATGAAAAAACCTTAAAGAACGGGCTTTTTAAGAAAATACTTATGTATGTCGTAAAAATGCGATATAATCCCTGTGTTGCCAGATCGGCAGCAAGCCTACGGACTTTCGTCCACAAAAAGTTCTTATTTGTTATCAAACACTTAACTATATTAACCTTATCTTAGTATTTGTGTTATACTATAGTAGATGTTCGTTTCAAGTATTGAGCCGAATTGCAGTATGCAAAACATAACCTAGTAAAGGAGAAAAATATGGCTACAGGAGATGTCGTACTATCGTCCGCATTGCGGAACAATCTATTATCCCTCCAGAACACACAAAGATCTATTGATATTGCCCAGTTACGCTTGGCAACAGGTCTGCGCGTTAACTCTGCGTTGGATAATCCCCAAAACTTTTTCACAGCAAAAGCGTTAAACAACCGTGCAAGTGACCTAACCCGTCTGTTAGATGGTATTGGTCAGTCTATCCGTACGATTGAACAAGCAAATACTGGTGTTGAAACATTAAGCCAATTGCTTGATCAAGCAGACTCTATTGCTTCTGAAGCACAATCAGAAATTCGTGCCTCTGAAGGATATGCAAGAGCACGTGGTAATGTTGATCTATCACAGATTTCTGACCTCGTTAACATCGGCGGTGGTGGTATCATCAACGATGGTGCAGCCGACAGCTTCGACGTTACAATTGTTGACTCTGATGGAGTTGTATCTGCAACAGTCAATATTGATATTGATGCGGGCGAAACCGTTGATAATATCGTGGCTGATTTGAACTCAAACGCTACATTTGCGGCAGTAGGTACTGCACGAGTGACAAGTGCTGGCTATCTTGAGATCGCCTCTGACGTCGAAAACTCTTCTATCCGCATTCAATCAGCAGCAGCGAATGGCTTAAGTTCTGCAGGTTTCGCCGCTTTAGGTCTCGACACAATTGTCGGTACTGAAGATGATGGCGCGGGTGGTTTCCGTCAAGGTGGATCAGCGATTGCTGGGAACACATTATTTTCTGCACAAGCTGCTGCAGGTGCTTTAAATGGTTCTACTTATGAAGCTAGCACAGATCTTGTGACCGCTGGATATCTTGGCGCGGCTGGCGATGACATTGAAATTGATCTTACAATTGATGGGGTTGTTTCTTCTGTCACACCAGGAGCAATAAGCATCACTGGCGCGGATACTATTCAAGATGTTGTTGATGCAATTAACAACAATGGTCCAAGCACAGTGTCAGCAAGCTTCAATACAGAAACTGGTAAAATTGAAATTCAGTTTGACGAAACCGTTGGTCAAGTTGAGTTGCAATTTACAGCAAATGCTGCATCAACAACAAGCTTTGGCTTTGGCGCAGGTGGAGCTGATGCTGCTATTGCTCTCGGCGATATTTCCAGTGAGTTCTTTACCTTTGATGGCGTGAACCCAGATGTTGACCAGTTC
Organism: Alphaproteobacteria bacterium; assembly: GCA_041397885.1. Lineage (GTDB taxonomy): Bacteria > Pseudomonadota > Alphaproteobacteria > Micavibrionales > Micavibrionaceae. The sequence goes on from JAWKVV010000001.1 coordinate 447,944, forward strand.
GAAGAGGACTACAACAACATCCGTGATCAAATCAATCAATTGGTTGAAGACTCAAACTATCGTGGCGTCAACTTGTTGCAAGGTGATAATCTTGAAACTTTCTTCAATGAAGATCGTAGCAATTCACTGACAACAGAAGGTGTGGACTTCACCGCAGATGGTTTAGGTATTCGTGAAGGTGATTTCACCAACGCCGCAAACGTTCAACTTTCTATTGATGATATTCGTGACGCTTTGGCGTCTGTTAGAAACTTCGGTCAATCTATTGCCAACGACTTGTCGATTGTTCAATTCCGTCGTGACTTCACGGAACAAACAATTAATACGTTGCAATCTGGTGCAGATGATTTGGTCGTCGCCGACCAAAACGAAGAAGGTGCCAATCTTCTTGCCCTTCAGACCCGTCAGGCATTGGGAACAACATCCCTGTCCTTGGCTGCACAGTCACAACAGGCGGTCCTAAGATTATTCTAATCTTCACTGGCTTACGGTTAGCCAAAGATAGAAAATCGATAAAGGGCGGCAGGCCTAACAACACAAAACCAGCGACAAAATCGCTGGTTTTTTTTGTGTCTATTTCTTGTGCATCTTGATGACGTACGATCGTACTCAACTTTGAAATCTCTTAGTTATTATTCAGTTAGTAACCTATGGTTGTTTTTGTCTCTAACAAAACACAACCATAGGAGAATTCAATGACAAACTACACTTTTCAAATTACAGATGGAAACACAACACTCTCTGGCCTAAATCCTGCTGATACAATTACATTTGGCACAGGGTTTGACTTCGATAATTTTTCATTTCTAAAAGATAACGATGATCTTCTCATTTATGCAAGCAACGGCGCAACCATTCGCCTCACAGATCAACTTTTGAGTACTGCCCTTGTTTATGATTTAAACTTCCCTTCGGGTGAAGTCATTAACCTCAACGCAAGCAACTTGATTGTTGGAACAACAAACAACGAAACATTAAATGGAACTGCCGACAATGACACCATTATAGGCGGGAGCGGAAATAATGTGATTAATGGTGGTGATGGATTTGACATTCTCTATGGCGGTGCAGGTGACGATATCATCGATGGTGGTGTTGGAAATGATATCATGTATGGTGGTGATGGAAACGATATCATCTATAGCGGTTACAGTTTTTCTCCTGTCGGGTATCAAGACTATGCCTATGGCGGCGCAGGAGATGATTACTTTATTCATGAATCTGTTGAAGAGGCCAACTTTTACGGCGGTACAGGAAATGACACTTACCAAGTGATTCACAATGATACTTACTATCTTGATATGCTCGTTTTTGATGAAGACGGTGTGAATGACCGAATCATAATGGATAACGATGATGACCTTACATTTGAAAGAGATGGTGACGATTTACTTATCACCTCCCCTCTTGGTGATGAAGAGAACATTGTTATTATTCAAAACCACTACGCCATAGGCAACCACATAGAATCTATAGAATTTGTTGATGGTAGCCCAACGATCAGCTTTGTGGATACTCTTACGGTCGGTAATGACATACTTGATTTAACTGGTGGTTTACTGCCTTTAAGCAGCACTTTTGCCTTAAATAGCGCACTACCTTTGATTGGTGCATCATCAATATCAGACATCATGGAAGAAAATATTGTCATGGGGTTACAAGGCGATGACATCATCCGCACAGGAGATGGTGACGATGTCCTGTATGGAAACCAAGACAACGATATCCTGCAAGGTGGTGCTGGAAACGATGTTCTGCACGGTGGCACAGGTATTGACACAGCTGATTATTCCGATGGCATTGGTTCAGTATCTGTTAGTTTAAAAGACGGAACGGCTTCAGACAGTTTCGGCGGAACAGACACACTCATCAATATCGAAAACGTTATTGGGTCAGATTATGACGATATCTTGGTTGGTAATGCCCAAGATAACACATTAAATGGCGGCCTAGGAAATGATGATCTGGAAGGTCGTTTAGGCGATGACATTCTCTACGGCAATGAAGGAGCGGATGTTCTGCGAGGCTCGGGTGGAAATGACACATTATACGGCGGGGATGGCGATGACATCCTTAAAGGAAACAGTGGCGATGATATCCTCTTTGGTGGAAATGGTTTCGATATTTTATGGGGCCACTCTGGTGCAGATACCTTTGTTTTCGAAGCCGCAAGCGCCTACAACGAAAGAGACAACATCAACGATTTCAGCTTAAGCGATGGTGACGCCTTAGATCTCTCAGACCTGCTCGGCGGTTACAATGCAACAACAGATCTGATTACAGATTTTGTCCAAATCACCGATAATGGAACGCATTCCTTTGTGGCTGTGGATGCCGATGGCGGTGGTGATAACTTCGTTCAAGTGGCGCAACTTCATAATGTTGTTGGTCTAACCGACGAACTGGCCCTGGAAGCGAGTGGAGCCTTAATAGCCGCCTGATTGGTCTATTTTTCCCTTAAAAACCAGTGGTGAAAATCACTGGTTTTTTTGTGTTTTGAACATAGATATTAACTTTTTATCAGCTTTCCTGTATTATACTGATAAATGAAGTGAAGAATTTCACTTTTAACCAACAACGGAAGGATTCCAAAATGGCTCTCGTAATTGATCTCAAACCAGGTGAAAAAATTCTTATTGGTGATGCTGTCATCACGAACGATTCGCAGCGCACCCGCCTCCATATTTCTGGCGATACTCCCATTCTGCGCGAAAAAGATGTCATGAAAGAAGAAGAAGCAGACACTCCCTGTAAACGGGCCTACTTTCTCATTCAATGCATGTATATGGCGCGCAACCCAAAAACCTATCACGAAAAATATTTTTCTGTTGTAAAAGATATTCAGCATGCTGCTCCTAAATTTTCTTTCATCTTTCTCAACATCAATGAAAAAATAATTGAGGGGAATTACTATAAAGCGATGAAAGAAGCCAAAGAACTCATTCAGTTGGAAAAGGAGTTGATTGAAAATGTCACAGGATAACTCACACTCCTCCTCCAAAGATCATGCAACGGCGGCGGATTTATACGGTACCAACGTTCAGAAAAACACGCCCGATCAACGCGAGTTAGAAGCGCACGTGCTTTTAAAATCCGCAAAATTTCTTACCGCCCTTCAAAATGATTGGGATAACGTAACACCAGATATTCTCGAAGAAACATTAAAATATAACCGCCAGATTTGGATGATGTTTTATGACACAGCCCTTGAAAATACTGAAGGTAACCGCCCCAATGATTTGCGTTCCAACATCATAAACCTTGCTAATTTTGTTTTCAAACGTGAGCTAGAAATCCTTGGCACACCGCAAAAAGAAAAGCTAAATATTCTAATAAATATCAACCGTGAAATTGCTGCGGGGCTTATGAACAACGCGGCAACCAAAAAACCAGAAAACAAAAATAAATTAGACACAAAAAAACCACCTGAAGGTGGTTCAACAATTACATCAGCCTAGATTAAAAAACTACGCTTGCGTTTCAATAGATGTTGGCGACTGCGGAGCAGAAACTTGCGGTAAATCAATAGATGTGGCCTGCGGCGCCGCAACATCTGCAACAACAGGTGATTCAACAGATGGCGTCGGAACAGAATTTCCACCCGTTGCCTCTCTCAATTGATTATTCGCTTGGGCTTTTTGTCTTTCAGAAAATTGTTGAGCATTACGGTAGGCCCGCAACTGCCCCTCTGTAGGATATTGTCGAACCACATCCCCAGTTTCTGAATCACGGATTTGCAAGACGGCCTTGTTATAATTTCTATCGAGAGAAATATATGGACTGATATAAGGAACCTTCGCAGCCTCTTGAATCTTTTCTGGGTTAGCTGTCAGGGAACGCGCGGTGCTTTGCTGCTCAATCGCACCACGACTGGCCACTGCACTAGATAGAATTGAATTTACTGCTTCAATCATTTTTATTCCCTAAATGATGCGCAAATTTTGAACGCACCAAACCCTATTATCATAATACCAGAAATTACACCGATAAGTCAAGTATTTTTGCCTTTTAAACACATTATTTTTACTTGAAAAGCTTTTAAAGAAAACGCAGGTAAATAGTTGAAATTATTAACAAAACATTAACAATATTCTTTTGAGTTAATCGCTTTTACGGGCTCCAACTCTCGTGTGAGAAAGCTCTCTCCGAACACCCTGATTCTATTATAAAATTCCTTAAAAAAGAATAAACAGGATTGTAGGATTCTTATCGAAAAAAAGGTATAATGGTAAATGAGGTGATTTGTTTACGGCAAATACCCTTGTTTTTGTGGCAGGTTAAAGCTCCCCGTCCTCCCTGGGTTCATGCTTTATCCTGTATAACGCTTTGACTAATTATTAAGGTAGTATCTGTGAACAGCTTTATCGAAACACTGAAACAGCTCGGCCCAACCCGTTTGGGGATTATGGGCGGAATTTTATTGGCTTTAACAACCTTCTTTATTTTCATATCTCTGCGGGTTTCAACACCAGATTACAGTCTCCTCTACGATAATTTGTCGACCGCTGATTCAAGCGCTATTGCCGCTAATCTCGAAGAAAAAAAGATCCCCTATAAGGTTTCTGACGACGGGTCTCGCGTTACTGTTCAAGATACAGAAGTAGGCCGCGCACGCATGCTTCTGGCAGAAGCTGGCCTGCCTGATGGTGGATCAATGGGGTACGAATTATTTGATACGCAATCAGGGTTTGGCACAACAAACGATGTTATTAATCTTAATAAGGTTCGCGCTTTGGAGGGGGAACTTGCCCGCACGATCAGCTCTCTCGACCCTGTACGAAGCGCCCGTGTTCATCTGGTTTTACCAGAACGTCAACTTTTCAGCCGCGAAAGCCGCACAGCAAGCGCCAGTGTTGCGCTAGGATTGCGCCCAGGAGCGCAAATCAACAGCAATCAAATCATGGCGATACAATCCCTTGTCGCTTCTGCGGTTCCAGAGCTGAAACCTGAAAAAGTGTCCCTTATTGACCAAACAGGAAAACTCCTCGCTCGCGGAGACGAAGAAGGTGAGAATATGGCCAACGTGAAGGCCGATGAAATGCGCCTTAAATACGAACAGCGCCTCACCCGTGCCATTGAAGATATTGTTGGTAGAACCGTCGGCTACGGCAGTGTTCGTGCCAATGTGACCGCAGATTTGAATTTTGACCGCATCAGCACCAATGAAGAACTCTACGACCCTGAAAGTCAGGTCGCGCGTTCTTTGCAATCCATCGAGGAAAATAATACAGAGCGCGAACCAAACGAGAAAAATGTTTCCGTTGAAAACAACCTGCCTGCTGCAGGAAATGATTTATTTTTTGATCAAGCCCCAAGCCTTGAATCAAACCGTGTTGAAGAAACAACAAACTATGAAATCAGCAAAACAACACGCAGCATGATCCGCGAAACAGGCGAAGTCCGTCGCCTGTCAGTTGCTGTTCTGGTTGATGGAACCTACACCGAAAACGCGGAAGGACAAAAAGTTTACACGCCGCGTTCAAATGAAGATCTTGACCAAATTGCTGCGCTTGTTCGCTCGGCAATCGGATTTGATGCAACTCGTGGTGACACACTCGAAGTTGTGAATATGCAGTTTGCAGACATCGAAGTTTCTGACACGCCTTACGATAACAGCCTGTTCGGATTTGATAAGAACAAACTTCTCGATGCAGCCGAAATTATCACCGTTGCCATCATGATTATCCTCGTCATCCTTCTTGTGATACAGCCTATGGTTGGCAAACTTTTAGCGGCGGAAGGACGTAAAGAAGACGATGAAGAAGGCATGGAAACAGGGCTTCTCACTGGAAGAATGAACCCTGCCCTCACAGGACCTGGGGGAGAATTTGAACCCTCCCCTCTGGATGATAGTGAAGAAAATGAAGGCATGATTGATGTCAACAGTGTTGAGGGTAAAGTTAGAGCATCTTCAGTGAAAAAAGTTGAAGATATTGTTGAGAATTATCCTGACGAAACCGTGTCTGTTATCCGTAGTTGGATGACAGAAGATTAATGAATAGGGATCATTAAAAATGCGCGTACGTGAAGACTATAGAACTCTCTCTGGCCCTGAAAAAGCTGCTATTTTTATGTTAGCACTCGGTGAAGATTATACCGCAAAAATTTTCAGCTACATGGATGATGAAGAGATTCTGGAGATATCCCAAACCATGGCTAATCTCGGCAAAGTTGATGCCAATGTTGTTGAGCGTTTATTTGTTGATTTTGCAGAGCAAATGAGTTCCGCCAATGCCCTGATTGGAACGCAAGAAAGTACAGAGCGTCTTCTTGCAAAAGCAGGAATGAGCGCCGAAAAAATTGAAAGCATCATGGAAGAAATTCGCGGCCCTGCTGGCCGAACCATGTGGGAAAAACTAACCAATGTAAATGAAGATATTCTGGCTAACTTTCTTCAGAAAGAGTATCCGCAAACGGTTGCTGTCGTGATGTCAAAAATCTCAACAGACCATGCCGCACGCGTTCTGTCTTTATTACCGGACAATTTTGCCTTGGAAGTTATTCACCGCATGCTTCGTATGGAAGCAGTGCAGCGTGAAGTTTTAGATGATGTGGAACGCACCTTACGCACCGAATTCATGTCCAACCTTGCCCGTACAGCGCGGCAAGACTCTCATGAAGTCATGGCCAATATCTTCAATAATTTTGATCGCTCTGCCGAGCAGAACTTCATGGAGATGTTAGAAAAAACCGTTCCCGAATCTGCCGAAAAAATTCGCAGTCTGATGTTCACGTTTGAAGATCTACAAAAACTTGATCCTAGCGCGATCCAAACGCTTATTCGTGCTTGTGACAAAGAAAAAATGCCTGTGGCTTTGAAAGGCGCAACAGAATCTTTGAGCGATCTGTTCTTTGCCAATATGTCTGAGCGCGCTGCCAAGATCATGAAGGAAGATATGGCCGCTATGGGGCCTGTCCGCCTAAAAGATGTTGAAGAAGCACAACAATATATTGTGAGCGTGGCAAAAGACTTAGAAGCCCGTGGCGAGATCAACATCGCAACAGGCCTCGAAGAAGACGAATTGATTTATTAAGTTCTAATAGGTTTATAAAATACAGTGAATACTCGGAAATTTCTTTTTGACCTCAATAATTTTGACGCTCCTGCTCAAGAAGAAGAGGTTTTGGTCGAAGAAGTTTACATTGAGCCCCCTCCCCCTATGTTCAGTGAAGATGAAATGGAAGCAGCAAAGGCTGTTGCTCACACCACAGGTCGAAACGAAGGAATGAAGGAGGAAAGAGCACGGCGCGAACAACAAATTTCCGACAATCTGAAAACTATTGCTGATAATTTTTCAAATCTCTTTGCTGCTGAAATCTATCGCGAACGGCAGTATGAAGAAGAAGCCCTAAAACTTGCTTTAAAAGTTATTGATATTCTGGCCCCCTCCTTACAAAGCAGATTGGGAGAAGAAGCCCTAAAGCAAGCCCTAGCAGAGGTTCTAAAAACCCAATCAGGCCAATCCGAAATAAAAGTTGAGGTTCATCCTGAAAGCGCCAACGACATTGATAAAATGATCGAAAATATCTGGACTGATAAAGATACTGCGCCGCGCTATAGGGTTTTAGCCAACAGCGAACTTCAAATTGGTGACTGTGCCCTTTCCTGGAAGGACGGTGGAATGGTGAGAACGCCTGAAAAGACCGTAAATGACATAAAATCCGCGATTGAAGAGCTTTTAGTAGAACAAGTAATGTCTAAAGGCAACTCTACCCTTACGAAGACTGAAAATAATGTTATAAATAAAGAGCAATCCTCTGATTCTTCTGACATTTTGTCCGAGGATGACCCAACAGGAGAAAATGAAGATGACTGACGACCCTAAAAAAGATGAAAATCTTAATTACAAAGAAATAAAATCCCATTCCGCCGCCTTACCTCAAGAAAAAGAGTGGGAAATGGGTGAGGCAATGGCTAATGACGTCACAGCGATTTATGATATCCCTGTTCAAATCTCTGCCGTTTTGGGGCGTTCCAATATGCAAGTTAGCCAACTTTTGAAACTGGGTCGTGGCGCTGTGGTAGAACTTGACCGCAAAGTAGGAGAAGCCATCGACATTTATGTGAACAACCGCCTCGTCGCACGGGGAGAGGTTGTGGTTGTAGAGGACAAACTCGGCGTAACAATGACTGAAATCGTAAAATCTGATAAAAGCTAAAACTAGTCACTGGAAGCATGAGCGATACCGCACAAGATTTAAATATTCGAATTTCCCCTTCCAAAGTTTCTTTGGATTTAACAACTGTCTTCGGTCTGGTTATTACCTTTACGCTTATATCCATCGCCATCATGATTGGCCACAGCGATGCCAATTTTTTTAATATCCCATCTTTCTTGATTGTTGTCCTCGGTACGATGTCAGTCACTAGCGTTTCCTTCTCTTGGAAAGAATTTAAAAATGCAGGAAACGTCATTGGCAACTCGCTTTTTCAAACACGTATGGCTCCTTCTGTTATGGCACGCCAATTGATGGAAATTGCGATCCTGGCAAAAAAACGCGGCCTTTTGTCGTTGGCCAGCATTGAAGGTGAATTAAAAAAAGACCCTCATCTTTATAAAGCCGTACAAATCGTAACAGATGGTTACGCGCCAGAGGATATTGAACGTGTCTTGGCACAGGACTTGGACGCCCTTGTTGAACGCCATCGTTATTCTGCAAGTATTTTACGCCGCGCGTCGGAAATCTCTCCCGCGATGGGATTGATCGGAACATTGATTGGTTTGGTTCAAATGCTTGCCAATCTTCAAAACCCAGACACCATTGGACCTGCCATGGCTGTGGCTTTATTAACAACGTTTTATGGCGCGATTATGGGCACGGCTGTGCTTGCACCCATGGCTGCAAAGTTGGAACGCAACTCAAATGAAGAAGCAATGATCCGTACTCTTGTGATGATTGCCATGTCTTCAATTGCACGCCAAGATAATCCTCGCCGCTTGGAAATGTTGTTGAACAGTGAATTACCACCAAGCGAACAAATTAAATATTTTGATTAATTTTTAGATTAGGAAGTACGTAATGCGTTTAATGATCGTCGGTCAGCTTGAAGGATATATCAGCGCCGCTGGAAAAATTGCTCTACAGCGCGGTGCAAAAGTCATCCACTGTGAAGATATTGAAGAAGCACTAGGCGCGTTGCGCAATGGTAAAGGCGCAGACGTTGTTATGTGCGACGTGAAACAAAAAATTGCTACTCTGATTTCTAATCTGGAAGCTGAACGTATCCACGTCCCTGTCGTGGCTTGCGGCATTGGGACAGAATCGCGCGCCGCCGTAAAAGCTATTCAAGATGGTGCGAAAGAATACATTCCCCTCCCGCCTGATGCTGAACTTATCGCCGCTGTTTTAGAAGCCGTTACAGCCGAAGCGAGCACGATGATCGCGAGCGATCCTGCTATGAAAAACGTGATGCAGCTCGCAGAAAAAATTGCCCCTTCCGAAGCCACTATTTTGATTACTGGTGAGTCTGGAACAGGAAAAGAAGTGATGTCTAAATTTATTCACTTAAATTCCAAACGCAAAGATGGCCCTTTTATTGCTGTCAACTGTGCAGCCATTCCTGAAAATCTTCTAGAATCTGAACTTTTTGGCCATGAAAAAGGAGCCTTTACAGGCGCAAACGCCCGCCGCATTGGTAAATTTGAAGAGGCACATGGCGGCACCATCCTTCTGGATGAGGTTTCTGAAATGCATCCTCTTCTACAAGCTAAACTTCTGCGCGCTATCCAGGAAAAAGAAATTACCCGTATCGGTAGTAATGATGTTGTTAAATTGAACACGCGTATTTTGGCCACTTCAAACCGTGATCTTGAAAAATCCGTTCAAAAAGGTGAATTCCGTGAAGACCTTTATTTCCGTCTAAAGGTTGTTCCTATCCACCTTCCCGCTTTGCGTGAACGCCCCAGTGATATCTTGGCGCTTGCAAAATTCTTCGTTGAAAAATTTTCAGAAGAAAACGGAATTGAGAAAAAGAAAATATCTGCCGAAGCAGAGAAAAAGTTACAAAGCTATAGTTGGCGTGGAAATATTCGTGAACTGGAAAACACAATCCACCGTGCCGTTCTTATGGCTTCAGAAAAAGAGATTGAAGCCGATGCTATTTTCTTGCAAGACAGTGACTTTACTAAAGGAACAGCAAGCAGTTCTGCTAGCGCTGCCAATGCTCCTGACCCTTCTGGCGTTTCTTCTGCAACTTCAACCGTTCAAAATATTGAAGGAGTCGAAGGCTTGATTGGGAAAACCATTTCTGAAGTTGAAAAGAATATGATCATCAATACGCTTGATCACTGCCTCGGCAATCGCACCCATGCTGCCAAAATACTGGGCATCTCTATCCGCACTCTACGCAACAAACTCAACCAATATAAAGATGAAGGTGAAGACATCCAAAGTTTTGGATGAGCCTGCCTGATTAAATAATTGGTACTGCCTGTCCTTGTATTGAAGGAATACGCATAATCACTTCAAAGTTATTTTTGGGGACTAAAATATCACCATTGGGTTGTAATATGTTGATCTTATAAGAAGGAATACCGTTATATTCCAACATCCCGCGTACTGTTGAAATTTGCTGTTCCGCCTGTTCGGGTGTTACGCCCGAAGGAGGTAATAGACTCACCTGAATATTGCGTCCCTGATTATTGTTCCAAAAATTTAAAACCTTCCCGAAAGACTGTTGAGCCTGCCCATTCACCAAAGATCCTGTTTCATCAAACGGAATGGCAAAACGAATATCCCGATCTAATGGCAACGCCAGAGAAGCCATCGCCTGTTTATATTCAGTTTCACACGTCAAGGGAATATCATCTTCGGGATGATCTTCTAACTGTTCCAACCAACAATCATAACGGCTTTGTGCCTTTGCCAAAACCTGACGATTTTCAGGAATATTATATGTTTGCAACGCCGAAATTAAATTATCACGCTCTGCCATAACATTCGGCGTTTGTTTTTCATCAATTTTGAATTCTTTCACAGTGGCGGGAGCCACCATCTGTCCACCATTTAGAATTTCTATCTTGGCCGTATAATATTTTGCCGCTTTGTAGTCCTTTTTTGTGTTATTTTCGTATTCTGCCAACTGCAGATACTCATTCGCCAAATAACCGCTAAAAGTAATATCCTCTCCTGCGGCAGGGCTAATCGCGGCAACATTCGGATTTTGCCCCTCATAGACTGCCAGTTTCTCGGAATAATGATCGCACGCCCCTATAGAAAGCGCCGCACAAAGCATTGAAATTGTTGTGAACTTTTTCATTATGAACCCCTAACTTCATACTCTTTGAATCTTAACCTAGCCGATAATAACATAAATTTCCAATAATCTTGTCAAATATGTTTACAGAGTGTCGTTTGAAACAGTACAATTAAGGATAAGTTCTTATTTTTATTCAAATAAATCCATTCATAAAAAATTATGGCAGACACATCGTCAAACTTTCAGATTCAGGGAATGGCACAGGCGCGCAGCGCCCTAGGCGGTGTTTTGCGTGGAGATGTGGCGCTGGCTTTAGGCATCATTGCCATTTTGGTATTTATGCTCATTCCCATTCCGACCTGGCTTCTCGATATTGGGCTATCTGTCTCTATTTTATTTTCTGTTTTTATTATGATGTTGGTGCTGTCGATTCAAAAACCTTTGGAATTTTCGACCTTCCCAACAGTGCTTTTGATTACAACATCACTCAGACTGGGATTAAATGTTGCTTCAACCCGCCTTATTCTAGGGGAAGGTGATCAGGGCACAGGTGCTGCAGGTCACGTTATTCAGGCCTTCGGCGGGTTGATTATTCAGGACAATTTTATTGTGGGCGGCATCGTCTTTGCAATTCTGGTCATCGTGAACTTTGTGGTTATTACCAAAGGTTCTGGCCGTATCGCCGAAGTAGCCGCCCGCTTTACCTTGGACGCTATGCCTGGAAAACAGATGGCGATCGACTCTGACCTTTCTTCTGGTCTGCTAACCGAAGATGAAGCCAAAGCAAAACGGAAAGAATTAGAACAAGAAAGTAATTTTTTTGGTGCCATGGATGGGGCGTCAAAATTTGTTCGCGGGGATGCTATCGCGGGACTATTAATCGTCTTCATCAATATCATCGGCGGCATTGTTATTGGAACGGCACAAAAAGGCTTAACAATGTCAGAAGCCGCTCAAACCTACACCATCCTAACCATCGGTGATGGTCTGGTAAGTCAAATCCCTGCCCTTATCATTTCGATCGGTGCAGGTTTATTAGTCTCAAAAGCAGGCGTGGAAGGCGCAGCGGATAAAGCGCTCCTCTTCCAGTTTACAAAACAGCCTAAAGCCATGGCAATGACAGCCATCCTCATCATGATTTTAGGACTCGTTCCAGGTATTCCTCTGCCTCCTTTTGCTTTCTTGTCGATCGTTTTTGGTGGCATGGCTTATATGGCATGGCGCAGTAATGAAGCAAAAGAAGAACTTCTTAAGCTTGAGGATGCCTCAAAAGCACAAGGACCAAACGCTCGCCCCGCAGAAGAACCAATTTCAAAAGCGTTGGCAATGGACACCATCCGTCTTGAGCTTGGTTATGGTCTTCTACCTCTTGTGCAGGGTGAAGGAAATAATAAGGTTACAGATCAAATTAAGGGGTTACGCCGTCAACTTGCCGAAGATATGGGATATGTTCTGCCTGCCGTTCGCATTCAAGATAATCTTCAACTTCCTGCGAACACCTATACCGTGCGCATCAAAGAAATAGAAGCAGGACGCGGCGAGGTTCGCCCTGGCATGTTAATGTGCATGGACCCGACAGGGGCCGCCATCACGCTCCCTGGCGAAAGTACAACCGAACCCACTTTTGGTTTGCCTGCTATGTGGATTGATGAACAATATCGGGAAGAAGCACATTTCAAAGGATACACCGTCGTTGATGCGCCCACTGTTATTACCACGCACATAACAGAGATTGTTAAAGACAATATGTCTGATCTTTTATCCTATGCGGAAACTCAAAAACTTCTAAACGAACTTCCTTCCGAATATCAAAAATTGGTTGCTGATGTTATCCCAGGACAAATTACAATTGGAGGTCTGCAACGTATTCTGCAAAATCTTGTGTCTGAGCGTGTCTCAGTACGGGATCTTCCTACCATTCTTGAAGGAATTGCCGAAGCGGCCATCTATACGAAAAATATTTCCTTTATTACTGAGCATGTTCGCGCGCGCTTGGCGCGTCAAATTTGCGATCAAAATACCAATGTGAATGGCTTCGTCCCGCTTATCACTCTTTCTCCTGAATGGGAAAAAGCTTTTGCCGAAGCTTTAATTGGCAGCGAAGGAGATGAAAGACAGCTTGCCATGGCCCCCACACAATTACAGGATTTCATCACCGCTATCCGCGATATTTATCAGGATTTTGGAAAAGAAGGCGAAAGCCCCGTGCTTCTAACCTCTCCCAATATCCGCCCTTATGTGCGCTCAGTTATTGAACGGTTTAGACCGCAGACAATGGTCATGTCACAAAACGAAATCCACACCAAAGCCCGTATCAAAACCCTGGGGCAGGTCTAAAGCAAAAACTTATCCCCAGATTGTGGACAAGACAGGGGTTTCTATACCATAATGCACTAGGCGAGTGATTCACAGCACTCTATAATGTAATCAGTAGAATCGGTACAAATCCATGCGGCTTAAGTCGTTTACAGCAAAGACAATGCGGGAGGCCATGCAAATGGTTCGTGAGGAAATGGGCGAAGATGCCATCATTGTTGCGACGCGGGAAGAAAAAAACGCGGTCGGCGGCGCTATGGTACATCTGACTGCGGCCATTGAAAAAGATAACTACGCCGCAGAGAATGTTGGTGATATCGCCTCCGAAAACTGGATGTATGAAGATGATGACAACGAGGCTATGTGCGTCGAAGAAGTCACGGAAACCATGCTGCGTCATGGCGTTCCCGATGAAATTCTGGATCAAATTGTTTCTTACGCGTCAGTCATGGGGATTGATGAACCCCGTTTAGCACTCCTTTCCTCTATTGAAAGCATGTTCAAATTTGCGCCTTTACCCGACCAAGCGGGAGGCAACCCCGTCATGATGGTCGGTCCGCCAGGTTCAGGGAAAACCCTTGCCGCCGCAAAATTGGCTGCACGCAGTTCAATGAATGGTCTTGATGTTGCCGTTATCACAACTGATACTGAACGTGCAGGCGGTCTAGAACAGCTTCAAGCCTTTACAAAGCTCATGGATATTGAACTAAAAGTTGCAAAATCACCCACGGCGCTGAAAGAAATTTTACTGGAAACCAAAGCTTTCGATCAGGTAATCATAGATACCGCGGGAACAAATCCTTTTGACTCAGAAAGTACGAAGACACTTGCCCGCCTGATTGGCGCGGCGGAAATAGATCCTGTCTTTGTTCTCCCTGCCAGCACCAATGCAGATGAAGCAGGAGAGATTGCCCACATCTTTGCAACCATCGGGGCACAGCGCTTTTTACCCACCCGCGTCGATGTTGCCCGCCGTCTGGGAAGTTTATTGACCGCCGCCTATCAAGGTGGCTTAGCCTTCGCCGAAGTCAGTGCTACCGCCAAGGTTGCCGACGGGTTATCCCAATTAACATCAAAAAGATTAACTCAGCTCTTGATGCCACGCGCAGAAGGGGTGAAAATGCATAAAGCCAGAAAGGCAGGATAGATAGAAATATGTCTGACGCAGCAATAGAAGAAGAAATCACCATGCAACCCGCACGCCCGTCTTTTCGCCGCGGGCCAAATGTTATTGCCATCGCGAGCGGTAAGGGCGGCGTTGGGAAAACATGGTTTTCCATTACTCTTTCCCACGCTCTGGCCAATGAAGGCAAACGTGTTTTGCTCTTTGATGGCGACTTGGGCCTTGCCAATATTGATGTTCAACTAGGTCTAATGCCAAAACGGGATTTAAATGATGTTATCCGCGGCCGCTTAGGTCTGGACAAAGTCATTCAGCATTTTGATGATGGCGGCTTCGACATCATCGCAGGACGCTCGGGGCAAGCTTCCCTGTCTGCTCTTCCTTCACAACGCCTTACCATGTTGCGGGATCAAATCCTCGAAGTTGCCGAAAACTATGACGTTGTCATTCTCGATCTTGGCGCGGGAGTTGACCGGACTGTTCGTATGCTTTCTGCTTCCGCTGTGCGCACACTTCTTGTAACAACAGATGAACCAACATCTTTAACTGATGCCTATGCTTTCATAAAACTTGGAAGTGCTGCAGGCATGTCAAAAAATGTTGGCATTATTGTCAATCAAGCCTCCAGTACCGCCGAAGGAGAAAAGACCTATAAAACTCTATTGAAGGCCTGCGAAAACTTTTTGCGCCTAAAACCCCCAATGATTGGCATGGTACGGCATGACCCACGGGTAAAAGACAGTATTCGTCATCAAACCCCTATCCTCACCCGCTCTCCCAATACAGACGCCGCAGAGGATGTTGAAAAAATTGCCAAATTGGTAATTAACGACTTGGCACAGAGCAAAAAAATCGCCGCGAACGGGTAAAACTCTGCTTTCTTCTGCAAAATTTAACCTCTTTATGGCATGATAAAGAGAGTGGCAGTCTTGCGTTTTAAAAGGTCTGCAGAGAACAAAATCAAAGACTTATTATGAATGATAGTTTTGGAAAAATATCATCTCCCGTTCCACCGCAATCCAATGGCGGCACAGGTCGTGGAGCGCAAATTGTTCAGATCATAAGTCTTCCTGAAAATCTGCAAACGATAACAAAAGCTCTGCGCCTTGATGGTCAGGTCACACAAATCAATAACAATGGCACAGCGCGGATTTTAACTTCTGAAGGTGAAGTAGAAGTCAAAGCAAAAAGAAACAAGCCCCTGAAAGTGGGGCAACGTCTTGAAGTTGATATCCCCGCAGGACGCCCTGCGCGACAAGCCTCTATTCGTAATGCTCCTGTGTCATCATCACCTGTACCACAAAGCAGCGCACCACAACAACAAAACACACAACCGCCCCCTTCTGGTTTGCAAACACGTATCACGGCCGCACCGCCGTCTGCGTCTTCACAACAAACAACACAGCAAGCGGCACAACAGGCCGTACAAACAGCTCAACAAAATGCACAGCCGACTGGTACACCGCCGCGCCCAACGCCTCAAACACCTCTCCCTCCCAATATCCATGAGACTGTTGCGCAAATCAATAATCCAAATGCTACTGCGCCACAACCAGGGGCGCTTGCCCAAGAAGCCATTGTACGACTTCTATCTGTTCCCCCCGCACAGGCACAAACTATTGCAAGCGACTATATCCAAACGCTACCTCAACTCCAAAATAACATTGTGGCGCGGGTTAGTTTTGTATCAAATCTTATTGTCCAAAATGCCGCCGCACAGCAAACGCAATCGCTTTTGCAAATTGTCACGCCGCCAACACCTAGCCCTCCAACCAACATCTTAGCAACGGCGCTCAACAATTCGCTTCAAAACATTGCACAACCTGTTCAGAACATTGTGTTATCCCCCACACTGGCGACAACATCAACCGTGCTAACACAAACGACAACAACTGCAAATTTTGCAACGCTTAATCCTTTACAAAACATTGCGCCGACCCTTCCCGCAACACAAACTTTGCCGCCGACATTGGCTACCAATTTGCTATCATCAACAAGTGCGGCAGCAACTTTTACGCCGCCAATCATACAGCCTAACGCCCCTATATCACAACCAACAACACTCACATTGGTTCCTGTTACGTTTGATACGAATAATCCAAACACCCTTGTCCCTGCGCGTATTGCACAAATTGATATTCAGGTTCTAAAAATTACACCGCCTGTCCCGTTTCTTAATACGCCCCCTTCTGACGGAAATACGGCTCTGCCACCGCAGTCCATTCCTGCGACAACAACTTTTACACCGCCCCTGATCAGTACAAATAACGCTGTCACATTGACCGCACAGGTAACAGGCTTTACACATCAAGGATTACCTCTTGTAACGGCACGTTTTCCAAACACACCACTACCGCAGAGCTTTATTCTTCAGCAAAACGTGAATAATCTGCAACTCGGATCACAAATTCAATTCATCCCAAAATCTGTTCCTGTGACAATACAAACGCCTCACCCCTTGAACACAACATCACTGCTCCAGGGATTTCAGTGGCCTGCCTTGGATGAACTTTATAACGGACTGCTACAAATCATCCCTCAAGCGGCCGCGTCTCTTGCCCGCACCCTTCCGAATGCAGGAAATCCTGGGCAAATCGGACCTGCCGCAATGATGTTTATTGCCGCCGTACGGTCTGGGGATATAACGGCATGGCTTGGCGATAAAAAACTTGATCTTCTTCAACGTGCCGTAAAAACAGACCTTATCAACCGCTTATCACAAAATATTGCAAACACCGCCCGCGGTCCAGCGCCTGATCCCGCAACCACTAGCGATTGGCGCGCTGTCCCTCTGCCTATGTTTTGGGAAGGGGAAATTCACAAAATTACGCTCTACACCCGTCACGAAAATGGAGAAAACAAACGCGATCATCAAGAAAAGGGCAAAACCCGTTTTATTTTTGATCTATCCCTTTCCCGCATGGGGAATATCCAAATTGATGGCCTGTTACGTGATAAACGCCTTGATTTGGTAGTTCGTGCCCATAACGCATTTAGCGTCGCTATGCAGCAAACCATGCGTCAAGCCTACAGCGCTGCACTTGATCAAACAGATTTAACAGGCGAGCTTAACTTTCAAGGCGGTACAAAAAACTGGGTCCACGTTCTGGAAGAAAAATCCCAACTTGGTGTCCACGTCTAGTCGTTCTCTTTTGCCAATTTTCGGGTAATGAACATACCAATGCCCAAAAAGACCAACAGTAATATTGTTCCTATCAGAAGTGCGTAGTCTTCCATTTGTAGAATAGAGAATAAAACAGTGTACAACGTAACCATAAGTCCCGCTATCCCTATACCGTAAGTAAGCTTACGCATCACTACCCATGTATAAATCCCTATCATCGAAGCAATAATAGACACCCCTATGGCATAAGCTGCACCAAAAGCTATATGTTCTGAAAACGCCAGTACGGCAAGATAGAACATTGATAAAGCACCACCGATAATCAAATGTTGCAACCAATGCATTCTACGTCCAGAAACAAACTCAAGAACAAAAACACTAAAAAAAGTAAGAGCTATAAATAGTGCGCCATATTTAATTGTTCTTTCCAGTAATGTATAAAGATCAACCGCCTGAAAAAGATCTGCACCGAAATAAAAGTTATTCACTGACATAAAGTAAGGTGATAGAGCAGAAACTTCTAAATCATCAAACTGTGTATAAGAGCGGCTTAGATGTGTCACATTCCAAGAAGAAGAAAACGCCGTATCTGTTATTTCACGTTCAGACGGTAATAATTTTCCGTCAAAACTGGGATGCGGCCAATCTCCTTGAAGGGCAATATATGAATTCTTTCCCGTCGGTGCAAAATCAATCCGTTTACTTCCTCTCAAATTCAAATCAAATACGAATGAAGAAGGTGTTGTTTTAAAACCATCATTCAGTTTTAAAGTAGCATGCACACCGCCCAAACTCAGATCTGAAATCCCATTACCAGAAGACAAGTTAACATCTTGATTTTTCCATTTAAATTGCGTCCCGCCCGATACGCCGCGCGTGTTGCTAATCAAAAAAGAAATTTTGGCTTTATCCCATAAAACTGTTTCAGGCTTATTATCAAGTAAACTTACATCAGGCCATGAAAACTGACCTGTAATGGTATGTTCACTATCATAAATCGGTACTTTATAAATTCCACGTTTAAGTTCACGGGTTTTTAATTGCGACGTAATTTTCAAATCATCTGGTAAAATCACAAGTGTTTTGGTTTTTGTAACTTGTTTTTCAACATATTTAAATTCACCCGTTTTTTTGTTTTCTATCTTCTCACTAACAGTCGTATTGTATTTATAGGGAATGGTAAGAATTGGCCCTGCCAAACGCTGTGCTCCACTCCACTCTTCTGTCATACGATCTGCTACAGAATTATATAACTGACTACGTTCATGAACCAACTGCGATACAAACCCTAAAGGAATCAGGGAAATAAGAATAAGAACTCCTGCTATAATGATACGTATCATTAGATTATCTTTTAACCGATCTAAGGATGTTCCTTCTTTTAAAGGACTGACTTTCGACTCAGAACTCATCACTTTTGTTTTTTCGTCACAGGGAGTCTTATTTACGGATTGAATAATAAATCGCACGATGAAATATAACCCAAAACCAAGTGCTACAAGGATAGCTAAAGAGATAAGCAATCCAAGAATCCCAAAGGCTACAGCACCGATCATAAATAATTCCTCTTAAAAAATTAAAAAACTGACGAGGTAATTGTTATACATCGCTATGACAAAAACAAGGTCAGAATAAGGTTATTCTTGGTTCCGCCGAAACCCTTCAATGCCTATTTCGTCGAGTTCTTGTGACTCTTTATCCTTGATCGCTTGCGCTTCTTCGGCCTGACGGCGTTTATGGACAATCTCCACCCGTTTCATATCGGCAAAAGCGGCGCGCACTTCTTCTTGTGCCAATTGCACCCGTGTTTCCAGTTTCTTGA
The DNA here is from genome assembly GCA_041397885.1 of Alphaproteobacteria bacterium. Taxonomy (GTDB): domain Bacteria; phylum Pseudomonadota; class Alphaproteobacteria; order Micavibrionales; family Micavibrionaceae. The sequence goes on from JAWKVV010000001.1 coordinate 467,529, forward strand.
GTTCCTTATCCAACTTGGCAATATTACCGCGGATCACCCCTTCAAAGCGCCCGTAATAGGCACGAGTTTCAATATCAAAATTTTCGTCTAGCGCTTTGCGTTCTTTCTCTAATCGCTCCAGCAACTCCTTTTTTCGGCGGTCAACAATTTCAACCTGACGAAAAATTTCAGCAAGGATTTTCTGTTTTTCTTCAACAGTATGTCGACGTAATCTAATCAAAGATTCAAGATCAGCCATCTATGTCCTCGCCTTGATCCGCACGCTCATAAACCATACCTAAACAACTGGCAAGCATCGCAAAACTTTCTTCGATTGAAGTACATTCGTCTTTATCCTGCCCTAAAAAATCTTCCAGATGGGGATAGCGTAAAATCGCCTCATCAACCTCGGGGTCGCTTCCTTTGCGATACGCACCCAACTTGATCAGCTCTTCCATATCTTCATAGCGGCTAATCAGTTTTTTGGCTTTCACCACTAATGCATTCTGCTGATCGCTTAAACATTTCGGCATAGACCGTGATACGGATTTTAAAACATTAATTGCAGGATAACGACCGCGATCCGCAATCCGCCGCTCCATCATAATATGCCCATCGATAATCCCGCGCACGGCGTCAGAAATCGGCTCGTTATGATCATCCCCTTCGACCAAAACAGAAAATAATCCTGTGATTGATCCTTCACCTTTTGCTCCAGGGCCCGCACGTTCTAACAACCGCGACAATTCTCCAAAGGTCGTCGGTGGATATCCCTTGGATGTTGGCGGCTCTCCCGCAGATAAGCCAATTTCACGTTGTGCCATGGCAAAACGCGTCACTGAATCCATCAAGCACAAAACTTTTTTACCTTGCCCTCGAAAATATTCAGCAACTGCCAAGGTGACATAGGCCGCCTGACGGCGCATTAACGCAGGTTCATCCCCCGTTGCCACAACCACGACCGAACGATTAAGTCCCAACTCTCCCAAATCATCTTCCAGAAACTCCTGCACCTCACGGCCACGTTCCCCCACCAGACCAATCACGGAGACATCGGCTTCAGTATAACGCGCCATCATCGACATAAGAACAGATTTACCCACACCAGAGCCTGAGAAAATCCCCATCCTTTGCCCCTGACAGGTAGACAAGAAACTATTCACCGCCCGCACCCCTAAATCCAACTTACCACCAATCCGTTGCCGTGAATGCGGATGAGGGGCCTTATTCCTTAAAGGAATCGGGTGCCCCCCTTGCATCAACGACCCTTTGCCATCAATCGGCTCGCCCAGTGCATTAATCACCCGTCCTAACCATCTTTCATCAGGACAAATCGTCGGCTCACTATCTTGGATAATCGCAGGGCAACCTAGGCCAACCCCCTCCAGCGTTCCAAACGGCATCAAAAGTGCCTTTTCATCTTTAAAACCAATAACTTCACATGGAACATCAATATTTGACTTTGGGCGCAAATGGACAATCGAGCCAATGTGAAGATTCTGCCCAAAACCCGCAATTTCAACCAATAAACCCAAAATTTTGGTCACGCGGCCAAAAACTTCGTGATCTGGGATAGGGGCAAGTGCCGCAAGGGCTTTATCAGCAAGACGATCCATGAGTAGATTCTAACATTAATCAGAAAAAAAATAATAAAAAGCTTGATTTTTCATATTATAAAAAGTATCTAACTTTTTTTGACTAAATATTCTCTAAATACCGCGTATGAAACACCCAATAGATATTCTTTTTGTCAGAGGACATGATAGTACAAAAGGACTATCTAATCCTATCAGAAAAGCTTTTGGGAGTACTGGTGTTTCTATCCATAGAATAGAAGACATAAAGCAATATAAACCCAGAAGACCATATCCTTTTCTAGGCGCTGTTTTATTGAACTTTGATGACAGATTTGTGTCCAATAATTCATACCAAAAAAGCCTTATAGGCCTTGCGCAGCGAATAAAACTGTCGTTTCCTTCGTCCCCTTTTGCCTTAAGATCAGATCTTTTTGATCCTCAACTGACTAATGATTATGAAGAAAACGAACTATACTGGAGAGAACTTGTCGAATTTGATTTTGCCCTTCCCAAAAAGCTAACCGAGCAAAAATCCCAGTATACAAGCTTACTCTTAAGAAATGCATTTGGTCGATACAGCACCCTTAAAATCGGTGAATTACGCTTAAATTACGCAAAGAGAGCTCTAATACACAAAAATAATGAGATAACTTTTCAATCTGAAACATTCGATACATTATTGATACTTGCAAAAAAACCATGGGAAATCAGAACATTATCTGAAATACACAGATCTCATATTACTCCCCCTTCTTGCCCCGAAACAGTTTCACAACGAATTTTTAGACTGAGGCAATATTTACGGGAAGCTGATTTCCCTGAACTTATTGAGATAAAGCCTAGATATGGAGGGCATGCTTACAGATTCACTCCCCCATCGTCCTAAGTGGCTGTAAAATAATTTTGTTAATAAAGGTTAATTGTGTTAATCTTTATTAATAATAGTTAATTTTTCATTCTGACCATTTTTTAAGGGGGATAGCAAGAAATGCGCGTTTTATTAGTCGAGGATGACAGTTCCACAGCAAAATCAATCGAATTGATGTTGAAATCTGACGGTTACGTCGTTGATACCACCGATTTAGGCGAAGACGGCCTCGAGATTGGTAAAATTTATGATTACGACATCATTATTTTGGACTTAATGCTTCCAGACATGGATGGCTATGATGTTTTGAAAAATTTCCGTGCCGCCAAAATCGATACCCCTATTCTGATCCTTTCAGGCCTCACCGAACTGGATAATAAAATTAAAGGCCTTGGTTTTGGCGCGGATGACTACTTGACCAAACCTTTCGATAAGCGTGAGTTGATGGCTCGTATTCAGGCAATCGTGCGCCGTTCGCAAGGCCATTCCCAAAGTCAGATCACAACAGGAAACATCATTGTGAATTTGGATAGCCGCACCGTGGAAGTGGCTGGAAAACCACTTCATCTCACAGGAAAAGAATATGGGATTATTGAACTTCTTTCGCTTCGTAAAGGCTCAACCCTTACCAAGGAAATGTTTTTGAACCACCTTTATGGTGGGATGGATGAACCCGAAGTCAAAATTATCGACGTGTTTATCTGCAAACTGCGGAAGAAAATTGAAAATATGAATGGCGGCGAAAGCCATATTGAAACTGTTTGGGGGCGTGGCTATGTCATGCGTGACCCACAAGCAGGAGCCAAAGCCGCAAACGCTTAGTTTTATTGACATAATAAATGGACTTTGATAGTTCTGTGGCATGATTACAGAACATCAAGGTCATATGCCTAAACCGCAGGAATTTGATTTTTCGATTTTTGACAAAATTTTCGAAGAATTTCCTTCTTTTTGCGATCCTGCCGAAGAAAAATTTCTCCCTCAGCATGAAGGTTTAGTTCTTCTTTTAAAATCAGAAGCGATAGCGGCTTATTTGACATGGTGTTTAACCCAAAAAGAAAAATTTAGACATCCACTTAGCTCTCGAGATGAAATAAGAGAAGAAGTTACACCTGATTTCACAAATCCTAATCATATAAGATTTCTTAAAGATGCCTATATAGTGGGTAGAGAACGTTTAATAGGAACATTACCCCTTGCAGAGAAAGAATATTCAGAAACAATCAAAAACCTGCAAAACCATCCGCAATTATATAGAGCCGTAAAAACCCTTAAAAACTTCCTAAGCGATTATGTGTCTTGCATAAATGAAAAATCGCGTGAAAGCATTTTATTCGGAGAAGATGCTTCCGAGTATGTTCAAAAAGTTTTTCAAAATACCATAACAGAATTGCACAATGCTATACGTACGGGATTTTTAGTTGAATTTGCCGCCCTAGTAGGAATGGGTATTAAGGATAAAAATGTGAGTTTTCCAGCCATATTACATCGTATCTTTGCCGCGCCCAATGCTTTTAAAGCAGTATCTGTTCAAGATGATGTTATAACTGAACATAGATGCCCCTTTCAACCCGCTGCAACGAATATTCTTACAACTCAATTTTCAGGTGAGGCACACCAAGAAACGGCAGATAAGATTGCTGGTGGAATATTGGTCGCAATCCTTGAAAAATATCACTCATTAGAATCTCCCCGTCCAAAACAATCCTTAAATCACGGATAACTCCGTCATTTTTCTGGTCAGATAGGCTAAGTTTTGGTAATCCTTAACCATGCAAAACTTACCTAACATCCTGACTTTCTTCCGTATTGCGATTCTACCAATTATTATTGGACTATTCTTTATTCCTGATGCTTGGGCCGCATGGACGGCGCTTGGACTTTATACGGTGGCAAGCATCACAGACTTTCTGGATGGTTACTTGGCACGCAGTATGAAAACAGAAAGCGCTTTGGGTAAATTTCTTGACCCCATCTCTGATAAAATTTTTATCGCGGCTCTTCTACTCGCCCTAGTTGATTTTGACCGCCTTGATGGTATTTGGGTTATTCCTGCTACCATCATTCTAGTACGGGAATTCCTTGTGGCAGGATTACGTGAGTTTTTGGCACCGCAAAATATTCAACTCCCCGTCTCAAAACTGGCTAAATGGAAAACCACTGTACAAATGATTGCCTTAGGGTTTTTGGTCGTCGGAAATCACGGCGATGTTGTCCTGCCTCACACTCTAACCTATGGTCAATGGGGAATCGCGATTGCCGCCGCTCTGACTGTCATCACGGGATGGAGCTATCTGAAAGCGGGATTAAAACATATATAGCCTTGATTTCGCCGCTTTCTTGCGCTTCATTAAGGCATGGCCATAAGACTCAATATCCCTTTCAAATACACAAAACCTCTTTTCCACGCGATGGATCCGGAAACAGCGCACCGCGCTAGCATCTGTGCCATGAAAAATGGGCTTCACCCCTGCTATGACACTGTTAAAGATGATCGCTTAAAAGTCACTCTATGGAATAAGACCTTCTCTAACCCCGTTGGCCTTGCCGCAGGCTTTGATAAAAACGCCGAAGTCATGGGTCCGATGTTACAAATGGGTTTTGGATTTGTCGAAGTGGGTACCGTGACACCTAAACCACAAATCGGCAACCCTCGCCCCCGCATTTTTCGTGATGTAGGAAATGAAGCCGTCATCAACCGTATGGGGTTTCCCAATAAAGGGCTTTCGACCTTCAAAGAAAATATTCAAAAATTTTCTACTCGGGAAAACCGCCCTGCGGGAATTATTGGATTAAATATCGGCATGAATAAAGATCAAACTGATCCTGCCGCGGATTATTGCTATTTAATCCGCGAGCTTGGTGCCCACGCCGATTATTTCACAATTAATATTTCCTCTCCCAACACGCCAGGACTTCGTAATCTGCAAAGCCGTGAGAATCTGCTTCCTCTTTTGGAACGGGTTAAAGAAGAACGTCGCCTTACCTGTAATCAAAATAATCTTCCTCCCCTGCTTGTCAAACTCGCCCCTGATCTTGACGAGGCACAACAAGAAGAATTAGCGCAAGCGGCTTTGGACAGTGGTATTGATGGTTTAATTCTAACCAACACCACCTTGGCGCGCCCTGAATTTTTACCCGAAGAATTTCGCTCTCAAATGGGCGGCTTAAGCGGTAAACCGCTAACACAAAAATCTACGGCCATCATTCGGAATTTTCATCACCTAACCAAAGGGAAAATTCCAATCATCGGTGCAGGCGGCATTTCAAATGCTGAAGATGCTTATGATAAAATAAAAGCGGGCGCTTCTCTCATCCAACTTTATTCCGCCCTTGTCTATCACGGACCAGAACTCGCCAATCAAATTAATCAAGGCCTTCACTGACATTTTAAAACGTGATGGGTTTAACTCTATTGAAGAAGCTACGGGCACAGAAAAAACTGAAAGAACAAAAATGCGCATAATTTTTATTCTCCTCTTCTTTTAACATTTCCCTTCCGCACAGGCCGAAGTTATAAAATCTAACTCTATCGCGATGCACAGGCGGTAAAATACGGTACCACTTTCCTACTCATTTGACTACACCAATCCCAAACACCCCTCCAAAGGCGGCACGTTAAAAATGCTGTTATTGAGTTTAACGACTCGCTTAATCCTTTCATTTGTCAAAAACAATCCTGCCGCGAGCATGACGTTCCTCAGTCAAAGCATGATTTTATGATTCTGATGGAACAAAGTTCATGACGAGCCTTTTTCTATGTATGGTCTATTGGCAGACTACAATAGGAATACGACACTGAAGACAAAACAGCAGGTTTAACGTTCACAACTTAAATCCCAAGTAGCAAATGGGCGGACAAAACCCGTTACCGCTACTGATGACGTTGTCTGGACTTTCAGCACCATGATTGAAAAAGGCATAGTTTTTAGAACCTATTGTGAAAGCGTGTCACAAGGTTGAAGCAGCGTCATCTAGCAGCGCGTAAATTTATACCTTTAAAGATGCAAACAATGCAGAGCTTCCTCTTGTTGTTTCACAAATTACAATTTTAGCAAAACATTTTTTGGGAAAGTGACGGAAAAGATTTTAGTTCAACATCATTGGATTTCCTCTAGAGGAGGCCCTTACACCATTGAAAAAATTGATGCAGGACGATCTATCACTTACAAACGTAATCCTGATTATTGGGGAACAAATCTTGCCGTCAATACGGGAAAGTTCAACTTTGACCGCATTGTTTATGACTACTACAAAGACGATAATGTCGCCCTTGAAGCTCTTTTCAGCGGCGAATACGACTACCGTATTGAGAACACTGCCAAATTGTGGAATACCGCATACGATGCCACCCCTGTAAAAGATGGTCGCATTACAAAGGCAGAAATTCCACATCAACGTCCACAAGGAATGCAGGGTTTCATCTATAATATTCGTAAACCTGTCTTCAAAGATAAAGCCGTGCGTGAAGCCCTGGCCTATGCTTTTGACTTTGAATGGTCAAACAAACAATTTGCCTATGGCGGTTATAAACGTACCGATAGTTATTTTGAAAATTCGGATCTCGCCGCTACTGACGGCGCACCCACAGGACGTGTGTTAGAAATTCTAGAAGGATATCAAGATAAACTTCCTCCTGAAATTTTAACTACACGTTATGAACCGCCTCAATCTGATGGTTCTGGCAATCCGCGCGCCAACTTGCGTAAAGCAATGCAAATTCTTGATGCGGCGGGATACAAACTGGGGCCAGATGGTATCCGAGTTCACGATAAAACGGGACAGCGTTTAGAATTTGAAATTGTTGATTCAAACCCGATGTTTGAACGATGGGTTCTCCCCTTTATTGCTAATTTGAAAAAAATTGGTGTACAAACCAGTTTCCGCGTTCTTGATCCTGCACAATATCAAAACCGCATGAATGATTTTGATTATGATATGACCATCATGTCGATTGGACAATCAGACTCCCCTGGAAATGAGCAGCGGGATTTCTGGGCCAGTGAAAAAGCCGATATTCCAGGTTCTCGTAATTACATTGGCATCAAAGACCCTGTTATTGATGATCTCATTGAAAAAATTATCCAGGCGCCAAACCGTGAAGAATTGGTTGCTCTCACCCAGGCCCTTGATCGTATTCTGCTCGCAGGTTACTACGTCATACCGCAATGGCACATTGATCACTGGCGCATCGCCTATTGGAATAAATTGGAACGCCCTGAAACCCTATCGGGTCTTACCCCCGCAATCACAGACACATGGTGGGTTAAAACTGATTAAGGGTTTGGCGGTGTGCGTGTGAAGTAAAGTCCCGTAAAAAGACCAACTCCCCTAAGAACCTTTCTTGTAATCGACCAATCACCATCGATTTGACTTTTGGCTTCCCTTACAGCATCTCTATTCTTCCGAAGCGCCTCTGAGAAAGCGTTCATTAAATTTCTGGTATTTCCACTACCATCGCCAGGTATATACCCCCAATGAGCAATTTGCTTTTGTTCTAAACTCATACCTGTCGTGTCAATTCCACGTCTATTAACAGCCATACTCTTTTACTCCTCTGTCAAACCATGTACAGTGGGTTACTAAATCATATAACACAGCGACAAATCAACTAAATTATGAAAATAGCCCTGATTATCCCCGCCCGCTATGCTTCCACCCGCTTTCCAGGAAAGCCGCTGACGATGATTGGAGGGCAGACCATGCTTTCCCGTGTCATCGATATTGCAAAAAAAGTAACGGAGGAAATTCCTGATATCACCCTTGCCGTCGCTACCGAGGATGAACGCATTTTAAAACACGCCGAAGAACTTGGCGTACAAGCCGTGATGACTTCGGATAACTGTAAAACGGGATCGGATCGCGTGCTCGAAGCCGCTAAAAAAATCGGCAATTTTGACTTCATCTTGGGACTTCAGGGGGATGCTCCTTTTACGCCGCCTGAAGCGCTTATTAAAATGATTGAAGCATTTAAAACAAATCCCAAAATTGAAGTTGTAACTCCTGTCATAAACCTTCGTTGGGAAGAATTAGATAATTTACGTGAACAGAAAAAAACTACACCTTTCAGTGGCACAACTGCAATTGTAAATTCCCATGGTCAAGCACTATGGTTTTCAAAAAATATTATGCCTGCGATCCGTAAGGAAGAACAATATCGCCGTGATGAATTTTCACCCGCCTACCAGCATCTTGGTCTTTACGGATACCGCGCCGATATTTTAGAAAAATTTGTGACCCTCCCCGAAGGCCATTACGAGAAACTGGAAGGGTTGGAACAACTTCGCCTGCTTGAAAACGGCATTACCATTCAAACGATTAAACTGGATGTGCCTCTCGGCCTTGCCCAGGCAGGTATTGACTCCCCTGAAGATGTAGCCCGCGCAGAAAAGCTTTTAAACCACAAAGACACCAAGACACAAAGAAAATGAGTGTTGATGATATCGCAGATTTCAGCAAGCAGCGCCGCAATTTAATCATTGTAAGTGGCGTACTCCTCTTACATGATGTTTTAGGCATTGATTACAAAAATTTTAAAATTTTCGGAATGGAAATTACCAAGGGGGAAAACATCACTTGGGTTATTTGGGCGATGTGGATTTACTTTTTCATCCGCTATTTCAATTTATTTTTTGAACAAGAAAGCACTTATAAAACCCCTATTTTAAAACAACTTCATCAATATGAGGATGTCTATTGTAAAAACAGATATCTCAAAAAACATCCAACCCAATATCCAGAAAATGTTGAAATCAGTCCGTACAGACGATCTTCCTTATGGAGACCTAAGTTAGAAATATATGATCGCGCAAGGGAATATAGGAATATAAGAATATTTGGTAGCCTAAGAAAAAGAACAATATTATTTTTTCTCATTAGAGCGAAGTTTCACTACATCTTTAAAACCCACTACTTTTTCGAATATTATTTTCCTATTCTCTTCAGCTTACCGCCTTTGATTATCGTTATCTACAAAAACCTTGGTGTCTTCGTGCCTTGGTGGTAAAAAATAATATGACCCTTCTTATCATCGCTCGTCACGGAAATACTTTTGGCCCCGAAGACACACCCACGCGTGTCGGCGCACGAACAGATTTACCGCTCGTAGAATCTGGACGCGACCAAGCAAAAAAATTAGGGTGCTATCTCAAAGACCATAACTTTGTGCCCGAAGTCACCTATTCTTCACAACTCAAGCGCACGATTGAAACGGCAGAAATTGCACTCAAACAAACAAACTTCCCGCAACCTGTTTTTCCGCTCAATATTTTTAACGAGATTGATTACGGCCCGGATGAAAATCAAACCGAAGATAACGTTATTGCCCGCATTGGTGCGCAGGCCATCAAAGAGTGGGATGAAAAAGCCATCGTGCCTGAAGGATGGCAGTTCAATCCAGACGAATGTATCCAGAATTGGAAAAATTTTGCTGAACAAATCCTCCTAGACTGTCATCCTGAGCAAAGCGAAGGATCTCACTATTTGACACAAGATTCTTCAGCTTCACTTCAGAATGACAATATTGTACTGGTTGTCACTTCAAACGGTATCGCCCGTTTTGCCCCTCACATCACCGATCATTTTGACAGCTTCGCGGATAACAACAAAATTAAGTTATCCACGGGCGCTCTTGGCATATTAGAATTCTCCCAGAACAAATGGATTGTAAAAGATTGGAATATTAAGCCCTAAAAAAACCTTGTCATAATAAAAATTATGTGTAATTTCTATTTCATGTCAAAGTAAGAGGGTTCTATGAATACAAATCCAGTAAGCCGTGAATTTTCAGTAGTCGCAAAGATTACAGGAAATGTTGAAACAGTGAATGCCGATCCTGAAAAATCACTACGGAATCTACTAAGATTAGCCAATATTTTTACAAACAAAAATTGTAAACAAAGTGAGGCTACAAAAAAAGCCGCATTATCCGCACTAGAACACTCAGCAACGGCAGTCCAGGAAAATATCTTGATAAACTTTCCTGAAAATTTTGAAGCCAACTGGTTAACTGCACGCCTAATGCATAGAATGGGCCGATATCAGGATGCTTTGACTTTTTTGAATGCTGCTGAAGAATTAAATAATTCTGTAAGAGGCATCCCTTTCAGACGCGCTGAAATTCTATCAGATCTTCATCAAGAATTACCAAATAAAGGATATAGCAAACAAGCGTTTTGGATAGCGGCTTCCGCTACCACCAAACATCCATCACTCAGAAATATCACTCTTGTTTTATCTTTAGGGGCACAAACTTTGGGATTTAGGCGTTAGCATAATCAAAACTTTACGTGACTTTGCAGTCTTTGCGTTTAAAATACTGCTATGGCCAATTACCTTCTTAAAAGACTGCTTCTCATGATCCCAACACTACTCGGTATTATGCTCATCAGCTTCGTCATCGTTCAATTTGTTCCTGGTGGCCCTGTGGAACGGATGATCGCGCAACTGCAAGGCCACGGCGTTGAAGCTACGGCCCGTTTTGGTGGAGGCGGAGGCGGCGCAGATATGGCGGTTGGTGCCACAGGACAATCCACAGGCGAGTCGAGCAAATATCGGGGATGTTCTTGTGGACTTGATCCTGAATTGCAAGTGGGAATTAGAGGCCATGTATGGTTTTGATAAGCCTGCCCATGAACGTTTTTTCAAGATGGTGAAAGACTATGCCAGTTTTGATTTGGGGCAGAGCTATTACCGTGATGTCTCGGTCATTGATCTTGTTCTTGAAAAAATGCCTGTATCCATTTCGCTTGGCCTGTGGTCAACGCTCATTATCTATCTCATTTCTATTCCACTTGGCATTAAGAAGGCTGTTCATGACGGGCAAAAATTTGATATCTGGACATCTGCCGCCGTATTTACAGGCTATGCCATTCCCTCTTTCATGTTTGCCATTCTCCTCATCATTCTTTTTGCAGGCGGACGATATTTTGACCTTTTTCCGTTACGTGGGTTATTATCTGATAACTGGGAAGAAATGAACTTTATCCAGATCGCCCTTGACTATCTTTGGCACATGGTACTTCCTGTCGCCGCCATGGTCATCAGTGGCTTTGCGGGCCTGACCATGCTTACCAAAAATTCGTTTCTGGATGAAATTAATAAACAATATGTTTTGACCGCCCGCGCCAAAGGACTAGAAGAAAAACAGGTACTTTACGGCCACATCTTCCGTAATGCCATGCTCATCGTGATTGCAGGCTTCCCTAGCGCCTTTTTGGCCATTTTCTTTACAGGTTCTCTTCTTATAGAGGTTATCTTCTCCCTCGATGGATTGGGGCTTTTGGGCTATGAAAGCGTGATTAACCGTGGATTACTCTGTCGTTTTAGGAACACTCTACATTTTCGCCTTGATGGGCCTCATTACCACCCTTATAAGGGACGTCGTTTACGTTTTAGTTGATCCACGTATTGACTTTGAAGCCAGAACAGTGTAGTTTCCATAAAATTAATAATATTGAGGTGTGAAATGAGTACAAGAGATAATGATGGTTTTCCCTGTGATAAACCTTATATACAAGCGCCAGTAAGTCCAACAGCGGCGATGCTAAATGCAATAAGTGCTAGTGTATGGTACCTTCTCGGGTCATGCCAATGACCCAGAAGGTCTTGCGATGCGTGCAGCAAGTATGGCAACACTTATAAAAGTGCAGTCAGGCCAATTGGATATTTGCCCCATCACAAGAGATATAGACACTGCAGCGACTCCTGTCGCGCAAGATATGCTCTCCCCGGAGCTATAGAAACAGTTAGATATCTTGCAGAAACCGCAGAAAAAAGAAAACAAGCGGCAAAAATGGCTCCATCCAGAGCATAATACATTTGACAGGAATGTGGTAATCGGGCGTAATTGCTATACCACTCACAGGGGATAATATTATGTGAAACTCAAAGCTGTTACAAAAAAAATTATCCCAAGTGCGCGACAACATCCGTGATAGTTCTATCTCTGCCGAAGATGAGAAGATTTTGCGTTCCCTGATTGGTGATACCATCCAAATCGCACAGGAAGATCTTCAAAACCTGCCAAATAGATTAAAAAACCGTACCATGCCTTTGGCTGAAAATGACAACACCCCTCTGACAACAGAGCAGAAATTCCGCCTGCGTCTCATGGAAAAAACGGGTACTGGCTCTGCCTCTATTCATTAATTTTGCAAATGTCATCCCGACCGAAGTGGAGGGATCTTACAAAATATAAATATAAAAGATTCCTCGACTACGCTCGGAATGACACCTTAATAATTCAAAACTTCACGTGACTTTGTGATCTTTGCGTTTAAAATGTCACTATGACTTTTTCACCCATAACGCAGCGCCGCCTCGCTCAGTTTAAAGCCAATAAACGCGGCTATTGGTCCTTCTGGATTTTTCTGACCCTTCTTACCTTGTGTTTGTGTGCGGAATTTGTTGCCAATGATAAACCGCTTTTAGTGAATTATGACGGTGGTTTTTATGCTCCCATCTTTCAAAACTATCCTGAAACCACTTTCGGCGGGGACTTTGAAACCGAAGCGGACTATCGTGACCCTTACGTCGCTGAGCTGATCAAGGCCAAAGGATGGATGGTCTGGCCGCCTATTCGTTTTTCCTATGATACCATCAACTACAACCTACCAACCCCTGCCCCATCTGGGTTAACGGCTGAAAACATTCTCGGCACAGATGATCAAGGGCGTGACGTTGCTGCCCGCGTTATTTATGGCTTCCGTATTTCTGTGCTTTTTGGTTTGGCACTAACAATTATCAGTTCCCTCATCGGTATTACCGCAGGCGCGTTTCAAGGATATTACGGCGGACGATTAGATCTTATCATGCAACGCGTGATTGAGGTCTGGGCATCATTACCATCGCTCTACATCCTAATTATTTTTTCGGCTATGTTCGTTCCAGGGTTTTGGACACTGCTCATGATCCTTTTGCTCTTCTCATGGGTTAGTCTTGTCGACGTTGTCCGTGCTGAGTTTTTGCGCACGCGAAATTTTGACTATGTGAAGGCAGCCAACGCGCTCGGTGTTTCCAATCTAACCATCATGCGCCGTCATGTTTTGCCCAACGCGATGGTGGCTACTTTAACCCTAATGCCCTTCATTCTTACAGGTTCCATCACCGCCCTCACTTCACTTGATTTCTTGGGGTTTGCCTTCCCCCAGGCTCGGCCTCTCTCGGTGAACTTGGGCGCAGGGAAAACAATCTTCAAGCACCCTGGCTTGGAATCACTGCCTTTATGTCACCGGCCATCATGCTCTCTCTCCTGACCCTTCATCGGCGAAGCCGTGCGTGATGCCTTCGATCCCAGAAACTAATTTATAAGTAAAAAATTAATATTTGGTAAATTTTCCTTGATTTATTATGAAAAATAATATACTTTACTTCAAATTAATGAGGAATGCCATGAAACTCAATATTGTGAAAAAAGCTGAAAATGTTTTTTTTAACCCTGATTTTATAAAAGAAAGAACACTTATTTTCATTTGATGGTGGAAAAATATTCAGACCTATGAATATACGTGAATTGTTAGCAATAGTTGGAAAAGCGGTTCCATATGCTTTTGCTGTAGCTGCAACACTACAGTATTCTTCGGGAAACATTAGAACAGGAATATTCTTCCTATCTAGTAATTCAACTATAGATATTTTAACTAAATCAGAAGCTATAAGAACCTTATCTGCGAATTAACAGCTAGATTTCAAGATAATTCACCAGATGAAGTCAAAAGAAGAGCTAATGGAACGGCAACTCCTCAAAACAGGAACAAGAAATTAATAACTACCAAGAACCCACCATAAGTAACATTCGTCAAAGAAATACTAACTTTGAGTTCTCGTTTAATTTATAATTGACACTTATCCCTATCTGCGTTTTATTAACATTATGAACAAAGAAGAAACACAGCAAACCGCCGACGCCGTAGCGTCTAAAATCACCCAGTTTTGGGGATGCGTTTGTGTTTATTCTGAATTTCTTGAAATTTCCATCATGCGGTTTTAATCCTTCATCTCTGGTATTTAACAGGGCAAATGCCTATATTTACTAAACGTTTTAAGGATTACAGGATGAGCAGAATTAAAGTTTCAATCGTTGGTGTGACAGGCTACACAGGATGAGCTTTGCGTTGCCTTCTACAACATAATCATGTCGAGCTGGAAATCTTGTCTCTCGCCAACATGATGGGACACCTTTGGTAAGTTTTCCACGTCTTGCCCATATTGACGCACCTCAAATTTTACCAATACAGATCATGAAACTGTTGGGTTAAAGATAGTGACGTCATCTTTCTCTGCCTCCCGCATAAAGCCGCCCAAGAGGTCGCCCTTACCTTTAGGAAAAACAAAAATTATTGATTTCTCGGCAGACTTCCGTTTAGGCGATAAAATACAAGGAAAAATATTATAAGATCCTCATCAGTGAAGAAACTTTAAAAAGGACGTTTTGTTTACGGTCTTCCTGGAAATTATCGTACGAGATTGTTGTGCGATGCCGTTGCCAACCCTGGGCTGTTTCGCGCTTCTTTGGTTCAACTCCTCCTCCTGCCTTTTAAAGGACAAATGGAACAAGCTGATATCATCGCTATCTCAGGGACATCTGGCGGCGGACGAGCTGATCGTGACCCCGTAGATCATCCCACGCT
Organism: Alphaproteobacteria bacterium; assembly: GCA_041397885.1. Lineage (GTDB taxonomy): Bacteria > Pseudomonadota > Alphaproteobacteria > Micavibrionales > Micavibrionaceae. The sequence goes on from JAWKVV010000001.1 coordinate 482,582, forward strand.
CTCACAAAATATCCGCAGCTATCTGGTCAACGAACACCGTCATACACCAGAAATTTTGGCAACAAGCGGCCTAAAAGAAAATCAACTTAATTTTGCACCAACGGTTGGGCCTTTCCTGCGTGGTATTTTTGCCAATGGCTTTATTAAAACATCAACCAAGCCCAATTTAAAAGTGTTTGAAGGACACCACTTCGTGCGTGTCGTTGATAAAGTCGAACTCACCAATGTAGTCAGCACAAATTTTGTGGATCTGCATTACACCGAAGGCCAAGGCGGACAAATCATTGCGCAAGGAGCTTTGGATAATCTCTTACGCGGTGCATCGGGAACGGCTGTTCAAAACATGAATATCATGTTCGGTTTGGATGAAACCGAAGGTCTAAATTTCAATACTGCGTTCTATCCGTAGAGGTTACATGATTACTCATTTCAAAAAATTCTATCGTAATCTCTTCCGCGGACAACTCTTTATTATCAAGGCAGGCGGAAAAATTATTACAGATAAATCCGCGCGGGAAAATTTAATAAAAAATATTCAAGAACTAACCGATGATGGCATCAAGGTATTATTGATTTATGGCGGCGGTGAATCCATTGATATTGCCATGGCGGAGGCTGGCATTATCCCTGTCAAAATTGACGGACGACGTATTTCTTCTGCCACAGACATCAAAATAATCAAAAAAGTCCTGGCGGGGGATTTAGGGTTCAAATTAACCGAAAGCCTTGTGAAGGCAAAACTTCCTGCCACGGTGAATAACGCTATTCCGCCCCACTGGGCAAACGCAAAAAGGCGGCCAAAGAAAAACGGCATCACCCGCTTTGACGGTACTTTGATAAACATTAACGCTAAAAACATCTGGGAGACTTTTTTATCAACCAACCTGGCCGTATGTCCTTGCCTTGCTTTTACTAAAGAGGGTGTTGCGCTAAATATTAATGCCGATAATGTGGCAATTGAACTAGCTACTGAAATCAAGGCACACAAACTTGTCTTAATGACAGATATTGATGGCGTCATGGTCAATAAAAAAGTTCAATCCGTTTTAAGCGCACGAGAAATTGAACAACTCATTAAAGATAAAATTGTGACTGATGGCATGCGGGTTAAATTAGAAAACTGTATTCATGCCGTGCGCTCTGGTGTTAAACGTGTTCATATTCTGAACGGGTTTAAAAAAGACTCTCTTCGTAACGAAATTTATACCTCTGGCGGGATTGGCACTATGATTGTCCGCCACAAAGAAAAAGACGCTTACCTTAAAAACGAATTAAAGAAGGAAACCAAATCATGACATTTGATACAACAGAAAATTATGTTGCACGGGCAACAGATAAAATCATGCCCCTTTATTCAATCAAAAATGCCATCCTTGAGCGCGGTCAAAACTGCCACGTCTGGGATACGGAAGGCCGTCAATATTTGGACTGTATCGCTGGCATTGCTGTAATGTCTGTTGGCCATTGTAATGAACGCATTATCAATGCCATTAAAGATCAAATTGAAAAACTAACAATGTGTTCAGGGTCTTATCAAACTGTTCCTAAAATTGAATGTGCCGAGTTGCTGATTAACGCCTCCTGCATGGATCAAATATTTTTTACCAATTCAGGCGCAGAAGCTGTTGAAGGGTCTTTAAAACTCGCACGTAAATGGGCTCACCTGAACAAAGGAGAAAACTGCAAAGAAATTATTGCCTTTAAAAACAGTTTTCATGGCAGAACATATGGCGCTGTCACTTGTACTTATAAATCTGTGAAGCAGCCTGAATTTGCACCCTACCTTCCTGGTGTTCATCATGCTGAATTTAACAATCTTGAAAGTGTAAAGTCTTTTATCAACGATAGAACCTGTGCCATCATTGTCGAACCCGTTCAGGGTGAAGGTGGCATTCTCCCTGCAACACCAGAATTTATGAAGGGACTCCGCAGCCTTTGCGATGAACACAACATCATTCTCATTTCTGATGAAATTCAGGCTGGGATGGGACGCCTTGGAACTTTATTTGCTTATGAAACATACGGTGTAGAACCTGACATCATGGCCATCGCCAAGGGAATGGGCGGCGGCTTCCCCGTTGGTGCTTTCATGGCCAAGAAAAAATACTCTGAAGTCTTTAAGTATGGAGATCACGGTTCTACCTATGCAGGAAATCCTCTCATGACCCGCATTGCCTATGAAGTGATTGATCAAATCCGCCGACCAGATTTTCTGAAAAATGTTGTTGAGACAGGGAATTATCTGATGGAAGGGTTACAAAAATTAAAAACTGAAACGAATTCTATCGAAGATATTCGCGGAAAAGGCCTCATGATTGGTATTGATACCGTCTACGATATTAATAAGGTTTTGAAAGCGCTCCAGGATAATGGTTTGTTAGCAACACAGGCGGGCGCAAAATCTGTCCGTCTTACGCCTCCTCTCACTATGGGTAAAGCTGAAGCGGACGAGGCTTTAGAAAAAATTGGGCATGTTATTAGAAAGGGTGTCATGTAATGACTTCTGATGTTCGGCATTTTATAAATCTCACAGACTTTGATCCGCAAGTTTTAAAAGATATTTTAAAGAACGCGCATAATCTCAAAGCCAAAAAATTCAACCCGCCACAGCTTTTTAAAGGGCTGTCTCTGGCAATGATGTTTGATAAATTATCAACCCGCACGCGTATGTCTTTTGATGTAGCAATGAAACAGCTCGGAGGCCACACCATCGTGATGTCTAAAGGGGATATGCAGCTCGGCGGCGCAGAAAGTGTCGAAAGCACAGCCAAGGTGATGTCCCGTTATGTGGATGCCATTATGATCCGGATGAGCGATCATAAAGTCATGGAAGAACTAGCAAGTTATTCTGATATTCCTATTATCAACGGCATGACCAATGACTCACACCCCTGCCAAATTATGGCTGACATGATGACCATTGAAGAAAAACTGGGCAGCATCGCAGGTAAAAAAATCGCATGGTTTGGTGATGATAATAATGTCAGCAAAACCTATGAACAAGCCGCGCCCATCTTTGGTTTCGACTTCGTGATGGCCACCCCTTTTAACGATGTGAAACCTGAACAAGCCGCCAAAGATGCTGACGTTATTGTAACGGACACATGGGTTTCCCTCGGTCAAGATGGAAAAGCCATTGAGAAATTTTGGCCTTATCAGGTGAACGGCGCTCTGATGGCTTTGGCCAAGCCCACAGCAATTTTCATGCACTGCCTTCCTATTCATGAATGGGAAGAAGTGACCGAAGAGGTTGCCAAAGGCCCCCATTCTGTGATTTATGACGAAGCGGAAAACCGCCTTCACGCCCAAAAAGCTATATTGGCCTGGTGCTTGGAAAATGCAGGGGTAAATATTTAATATGAACCAAGAGACATTTTGGCATACGGCAGATGGATCAATGTTTACAGAAACAATGCTACATAATGCTAGAATAAGAAAAGGCTACTTTCCTTCAGGAAGTATGACGGCAGATATTGTTCCTGATGGAACAATTCAAAGTCCTTACACAGCTTTCAATGATAATAAGAAGAAAGAAGAAGTATGGGAAAGCATAAGAAAAACAGAATTCTCAAACATTCCTAGCCGTATAGAAGCTATTTTTCTATTTAGTGACCAAAGTAGTTTACAAAATGCACTTAAAAATTGGTGGCCTAATCAAATAAGAGCCGTTTTTCAGGCTCGTTTTATTGAAGGAAAAAAATTTTGTGCTGATGCTAGCTTGTTAAATTCAACAGAACAGCATTGGGAAGAGAATGCAAAAAAATATTGGAATGGTGAAAGTTCTGATAACCCAATATATGAAATAATTGTAAATGGAATTATTTATTTTCCCGAATGGGAAACTTTTCAATTTTTAGGATTAAACTTTAAAGGAGAAGAAAATGTCTAAAGGAAAAATTGTACTAGCTTACAGCGGCGGACTGGATACGTCCGTCATTTTAAAATGGTTTATCGAAGAGGGCTATGACGTTGTCGCCTATATCGCTGATATTGGTCAGGATGAGGATTTAGACGCTGCGCGTGAAAAAGCCAAAAAAATTGGTGCTTGCGCCGTTTATGTGGAAGATATGAAAGAAGAATTTGTTTCGGACTACATCTTCCCTGCCATTAAATCTCAGGCCATTTATGAAGGCCGTTATCTCCTCGGTACTTCCGTGGCTCGCCCCCTTATTGCCAAGCGCCAAATTGAAATTGCTGAAAAAGAAAAGGCGCAATTTGTTTCTCACGGCGCCACAGGGAAAGGTAATGATCAGGTCCGGTTTGAACTTTCTTACTACGCCCTAAACCCTGCTATTAAAGTTCTTGCGCCTTGGAAAATGGATAGCTTCCTCACGCGCTTCAAAGGCCGTACTGATATGCTGAATTATGCAGATCAATATGGTATTCCTGTAAAGGCATCTCGCTCCAAACCTTATTCAGAAGATGATAACCTTCTACATATCTCTCACGAAGCTGGTATTTTGGAAGACCCGAACGCCCCCTGCGCCGAAGATGTTTATTCCCGCACTGCCTCTATTGCCGAAGCCCCGAATGATGCCGACATCATTACCATTACATTTGATCAGGGCATTCCTGTAAAGGTTGAGCACGATGGAAAATCCATCACAGGTGCGCTCAAACTTTTTGACTATTTAAATGCCTTGGGCAGCAAGCACGGTATTGGCCGCTTGGATATGGTTGAAAACCGTTTTGTTGGCATTAAATCACGTGGCGTTTATGAAACACCAGGTGGTGAAATCCTTTACAAAGCCCACCGTGATTTAGAAGGGCTGACCATGGATCGTGAAGTCATGAAAATTCGTGACCGCTTGTCCCTTGATGTCGCTCATCTTATTTATAACGGCTTCTGGTTCTCGCCTGAATTTGGTCTGCTCATGCACACCATGAATAAAGCACAAGAGGTTGTGAATGGTGAGGTTCAGGTTCAACTTCTAAAAGGTATGGCCTATCCACTGGCGCGGACATCACCGAACGCACTTTATGATCCTGTTCAATCTTCTATGGATGAAGAAGGTGGATATGACCAAAAAGATGCCGATGGTTTTATCAAAATCAACGCCGTGCGTTTGAAAAATAACACCAAAGTGGCCAATGCAGCCAAAGCAAATAAAAAGAAAGCGGCTTAAAAAACTATTGTCATTCCGACCGACTGATAAGGAGTGGAGGAATCTTGCATATATGATATAGTTAAGATCCCTCGACTGCGCTCGGGATGACAAACGAGATAACGATGAAAAAAATTAAATCCAATAAAATGTGGGGCGGGCGGTTTGACGCGCAACCTGATGACATTATGACCCAGATCAATGCCTCGATTGACATTGATAAGCGGCTTTACGCGCAAGACATTGCAGGGTCAAAAGCTCACGCGGCCATGCTCGTTGTTCAAAATATCATTCCTGCCGAAGATGGCGAGAAAATTCAAAAAGGCCTCGACCAAATCAAAGGCGAAATCGAGAACGGCGCCTTCACTTTCTCCACCGCGCTTGAAGATATTCACATGAATATTGAAAACCGTTTGAAAGAAATCATTGGGGATAGCGCAGGCAAACTTCACACCGCCCGCTCGCGTAATGATCAAGTCGCAACGGATTTTAAACTTTGGGTACGTGAAGCTTGCGATGCTCTGCACACCAAAATCGAATCTGTTCAAGGCACCATTGAAAAACTGGTATCCGAGCATAAGAATACCATCATGCCAGGTTTCACCCATTTACAAGTGGCACAGCCAGTGACTCTCGGCCTACATCTGGATGCATATTGGCACATGTTAAACCGTGATAAAACCCGTACCGAGCATTGTCGTTGGCGTTTGAATAAATCACCCTTGGGCGCAGCTGCCCTCTCTGGCACAGGCTTTCCCATTGATAAAAAAATGACGGCGGAAGCTTTGGGGTTCGAACGCCCCATGACCAACACTATGGACGCCGTCTCCTCTCGCGACTTTGCTACAGAATTTTTATTTGTCTGTGCACAATGCGGGCTTAACCTTTCTCGTTTGGCAGAAGAAATCATTCTTTGGAGCACGCCGCAATTTGGTTTCATCACCTTAAGTGATGCATGGAGCACGGGAAGTTCCATCATGCCGCAAAAGAAAAATCCAGACGCAGCAGAATTGGTGCGCGCCAAAACAGGCCGCCTGAATGGAAACCTCATTCAGTTGATGACGGTATTAAAGGCCCTTCCACTCACCTATAATAAAGACCTTCAAGAAGACAAAGGCGCCGTATTTGAATCTTTTGATACCATCATGCTGTGTTTGAATGCGGTCGAAGGCATGATTGCCACTATGACCGTACATAAAACCAAGATGTTGGAAGCCGCAAGGAGTGGTTATTCTACGGCAACGGAAATTGCTGACTGGCTTGTCCGCACTCATTCACTGCCTTTTCGTGAAGCCCACCATATTACAGGCGCGATTGTAAAAATCGCAGAAACCAAAGGCTGCCGCCTTGATGAACTTAACCTAGAAGACATGCAAAGCGTGGACAACCGCATTACAGATGATATTTTCAATGTCTTAAGCGTTGAAAATGCTCTAAAATTGCGGAATGTTACAGATTAATAAACCTGCCGCTCTTCTGTCTGTTAAAAATCTTGATGTGAATTTTAAAACATCGCAGCGTGTTTTTCATGCCGTAAAGAATGTTTCTTTCGATGTTACGGAAGGGCAGACTGTTGCCCTGGTTGGTGAAAGCGGATCAGGAAAATCTGTCACGGCGCTATCGATTATGCAGCTTCTGCCCTACCCTCTCGCGTCTCATTCTGCCCAATCCAGTATTCAATTCAACGGTGAAGAACTGGTGGGCAAAAAAGATGGCTTTATGCGTCATATCCGCGGCAGCCAGATCGGCATGATTTTTCAAGAACCGATGACGGCCCTCAACCCGCTTCATTCCATTGAACGACAAATTGGTGAAGTCTTGCGCCTGCACCAGAAAATGAGTGAGAATGATGCCCGAAAACGCGTTCTTGAACTTCTTGATATGGTTCAACTGCCGATGATGAAAGAACGGTTGAAAGCCTATCCGCATGAGCTCTCAGGCGGACAGCGCCAACGCGTGATGATTGCTATGGCGCTTGCCAATGATCCTGAGCTTCTCATTGCCGATGAACCCACCACCGCACTTGATGTCACCGTACAGGCGGAAATTCTTGAACTCCTCGAAGAATTACAACGTGATTTGAAAATGGCCATGCTGATGATCACGCATGATCTTTCTATCGTTGAAAAATTTGCCGATGATGTCTGCATCATGAAAAACGGGGAAATTGTTGAACAGGGACATTCAAAAATAATTTTTGCCGCGCCTAAAAACGACTACTCCAAAAAACTTTTGGGCGCGATGCCGCGCGGCGTTGCAAAACCACCGAAGAAAAACAGTGCTGATATTATTGAAGGAACTGATATTAAAGTCCACTTCCCATCCAAAAAATCTTTTTGGGGGAAAACCACTGACTGGGTCAAGGCTGTCGATGGTATTAATGTCGAAATCAAAGCAGGACATACCGTTGGCGTTGTCGGTGAAAGCGGATCAGGAAAATCCACGCTTGGTTTTGCCCTTCTGCGCCTGCTCAATGGTCAGGGAAAAATAAAATTTGAAGGGCGTGATATTTCAACCTTTAACCGCAAAAATATGACCCCCCTTCGCGCGGATATGCAGGTTGTTTTTCAAGACCCCTTCAGCGCGCTCTCCCCCCGTATGAGTATCGCCGATATTATTGGCGAAGGATTAAAAGTTCACCGCCCTGATCTTGATGCCGCAGGGCGTGACGCTCTTGTTGTGCAATCTTTGAAGGATGTTCACCTTGACTCTGAAACGCGTCACCGTTATCCACATGAATTTTCTGGCGGGCAGCGTCAACGCATCGCCATCGCCCGCGCGATGGTGCTTCACCCTAAATTTGTTGTTCTGGACGAACCCACATCCGCTCTGGATGTTTCTGTTCAGGTTGAAATTATTGACCTGCTCCGCGAACTTCAGGAAAAACATGATCTGGCTTACTTATTCATCAGCCATGATTTACGCGTTATCCGTGCTATGGCGCATGATTTGATTGTGATGAAGGACGGAAAAGTTGTTGAAAGCGGTAAGGCCGAAGACATCTTTAATAATCCCAAACAGCTCTATACAAAAACCCTGCTCGAAGCTGCGCTGAATCTTAAAACCAAAAAGGCGGCCTAGTTAAAGACCGCCTTTTCATTTTATTTCTTATGGTGCTCGTTATTTTTTACAAGAACCGCCACAGCAATCTTTTGTTAAAGGACACCAGCGATGTCTCACAGCCGCCAATGTCGCTCCCACCATCGGCGCGGCTATAAACAGCCATAACTGCTGCATTGCCTGACCACCAACAAATAAAGCGGGGCCTAAACTCCGTGCGGGGTTCACAGAAACACCTGTAATTTGAATCCCAACAATGTGAATAACGGTCAACGTTAAACCAATAGCCAAACCTGCAATCGCGGGATGGGCATCACCATGGGTTGATCCCAAAATCACAGTCATAAAAATGAATGTTGCCACAATCTCAAAAATAAGGGCGGCTTGCTGTGTGTATTCACCCAGATAACCTTCACCCCAACCATTTTGACCAAGACCAGAGGCCGCAACATCATATCCCACCATTTGGCCTTTTAAAATTGTCATCAGGACAAAAGCACCTGCAATCGCTCCCAAACATTGGGCAATGGCATAGCGAATAAAATCAAGGAGAGACATTCTGCCTGCAACAAAAGCACCAAAGCTCACAGCAGGATTAATATGACATCCTGAAATTCTACCGATCCCATACGCCATTGCAATAAGCGCAAGACCAAAAGCCATGGCAATACCTAAAACACCGACTTGTTCTCCTGCAATTGTGGCCGCACCACAACCAAAAAGGACAAGTGTGAATGTACCTAAAAATTCTGCGAATTCTTTTTTCATTATAAACCCCATTCGTAATTGAACTAATTTTTTGATTTTTAAAAGCGAACGCTTTCAAGGGATTATGTCAGAATAAGAGGAGTCTGGCAATTCCGAGTATTTTATTTGCATAACACAATAAAATCATTGCCCCATCGCAATGCCATCACGGCGCGGATCGGCAGCGCCGTAAATTTTGCCGTCTTTCAACATGATGGCCGTTAAACCACTATTCATCTCTCCAACGAGAACAGGATGTCCTAAATTTTTAAGGGGTTCAGCAAATTTTACTGCGCTTTTTTCAACTTCCAACTTCTGCCCACGATGCAAAATATTTGGTGCATTCATCGCGTCTTGCAAATCCATATGCCAATCAATCACACTGATAATGCGTTCTAAAACAAAACCGATGATACGGCTTCCGCCTGCCGACCCTATCGCCATAAAAGGTTTCCCGTCTTTGTCAAAAATAATCACAGGCGTCATAGAAGACCGTGGACGCTTACCCCCTTCTACACGGTTGGCTACAGGCATTCCTTCCTCATCAATTGGATCAAAAGCAAAATCCGTTAACTGATTATTCAGTAAAAATCCACCTGTCATCAGCCGCGATCCAAAGGCATTTTCAATAGATGATGTCATGGATAAAATATTTCCATACCCATCAACAATATTCATATGGGTTGTTCCTGGTGGCTTCAGTGAATGATCCGCGGCCATTGCCTGCTGATCATTCCACCCTGGGGGAATTCCTGCTTGAACTTCCAACATAGCTTTATCAATATTGATTAATGCAGCACGTGCCTTCAAATAATCGGGTTGTAATAACAACGTATTGGGTGATGCTACAAAATCAGGATCAACCATGTATTTATTTCGGTCGGCAAAGGCCAAATGGCTAGCCTCTGAAATCACATGCCAACTTTTAGGGTTCTCGGCTCCCCATTTTGCAAGATCATAATGCTCCACCATTCCTAAAATTTCGAGTAAGGTTAGCCCACCACTTGAGGGCTGTCCCATCGAACAAACCTCATACCCACGATACATCGCACAAACTGGCTTGCGTTCAATGGCTTTATAATCTCTAAGATCTTCAATCGCGAGCAATCCTGCATTATCAGAATGACGAACTTTTTTGACAATAGCCTCGCCAATCTCGCCATTATAAAAACTATCAATCCCCTTTTCGGCAATACGGCGAAGTGTCACCGCATAATCAGGATTGCGTTTTTGACTTCCTGCCGCAATCGGTTCAACCGTATCAGGATAAAAATAAAGTTGGGCAATTACGTCCTGCTGAAAACGTGGGCGCTCTTCTACCAACATGCGATGAAGTCTTTCACTAACCGTAAATCCTTCTTCTGCACGTTGAATAGCGGGAGAAAATAAATCAGCCCACGGCATTTTTCCCTTCTGGTGGTGTAGTTCTTCTAACATCTTTAATAAACCAGGAACACCAACCGCCCGTCCACCGATAGAGGCATTGTAAAACCCCATCGGTTTTCCATCCCGCCCAATAAATAAATACTGGCTTGCCGTCTCGGGTGCAGTTTCACGTCCATCTAAACTCAGCAACGTTTTTTTCTGTGCATCATAATAAAGAACAAATCCGCCGCCCCCTAAACCCGAAGATTGCGGCTCAACCAATCCCAAAACCATCTGCGCCGCAATCGCCGCATCGGCGGCCGTTCCCCCTTGCGCCAAAATATTATAGGCCGCCTTGGTTGCATCAGGATGGGCCATCACCGCCATAAATTTACCCGTCTGAACCTGCTTTTTAACCTGCGTGGCAGTGGCTATTTCTGGAGATAACGGTCTATCCATCTCCTGTGCATAAGCCCCTGAAAAACACAGAAAAATTGCTACAATTCGTAAAAAATGTCGAAATATCATATAATTATAGGGTTATAAGGTTATTTTTACTTGCTATTTGCCTGCCCGTTAGGTAGGTAATGCACGGACTTTATACCTTTATTGGTATAGGAATGACAACATTTAGAAAGCCTCGAAAGGCGGTGATTTTAATTGGTAACTGTATCCGTACGCGATAACAACGTGGAACAAGCACTCCGTGTGCTGAAGAAAAAGATGCAACGTGAAGGCATTTTTCGTGAAATGAAAGAACGTCGTGACTTTGAAAAACCATGTGAAAAGCGTAAACGCGAAAAACAGGAAAATATCCGTCGCTCACGCAAAACTGCGCGCAAGAAAAACAGCGAAAGATAAAATCAATTCCAATCACTAACAATAAAATGACCGCCTCAAATATCGCAGGCGGTTTTTTTATATCGAAGAAGTTGCAACCTTCAACCAATCAGCATGGTCTTGATCTAACAACGGCGACACCGTTTCAAAAACTTTTTGGTGATAATTATTAAGCCAATTCTTTTCGCTTTTATCCAACATCTCTGGCTCAATTAAATTCTTATCAAGCGGAACAAGCGTAATGGTTTCAAAATACAACTCTCCCGTATCATTTTCCTTTGTCAGGATTAGATTTTCAATCCTGATACCATACGCCCCTTCTTTATAATACCCTGGTTCATTCGATAAAATCATACCTGGCTCCAATGTTTTATCACCGCGCGGACTAATATTCGCCGCTTCCTCATGAACAGAAAGATAACACCCCACACCATGGCCTGTACCATGCGCATAGTCTAATCCTTTTGCTTGCAAGGCTTTACGGGCTAACTGGTCTAATTCTTTGCCTATTGTTCCTTTTTTAAATTTCGCATTAGCTAAAGCAATATGGCCTTTTAAAACCAATGTATTATTTTCACGCATTTCTGTCGTTGGCGTGCCAACACAAATCGTGCGGGTAATGTCCGTTGTTCCATCTTCATATTGCGCACCACTGTCCAGAAGCAAAAGATTATCCATCTTGATTGCCTGGCTAGTGGCTTCGGTCGCCCGATAATGGACAATCGCTCCATTTGCGCCATATCCTGCAATGGTAGAGAAACTTGCCTCCTTATATTGCGGCGCTTCGCATCTAAAACCTTCCAATTTTTTTTCAACAGACAATTCTGTCAGCACTTCTTTTGGTGCTTCTTCTTCAAACCATTTCAGAAATTTAATCAAGGCTACCGCATCCCGAATATGCGCCTGTTTCATCGCCTGTTGTTCACTAGAATTTTTACATGCTCTTGGCAAAATACACGGGTCATCTTTTTCTAAAACATTGCCTAACTGGTTTTTAAACCAAACGGATGATCTTTTGGTGTCGAGCCAAACTTTTCCTTTAATTTTCTGAAGAACTTGCGGCAATTGTTCTTCTGGATAAAACGCAACATTTCCCTCTAATGCAAACTTAACCTCATTGGTCATTTTATCGGGATCAATAAACCACTGCGCTTTCTCCTTTGCAGGGATGATTACCTTCGATAAAGCCACAGGAATATGGGGGATATCACTTCCGCGAATATTTAAAAGCCATGCGATGGAATCAGACAAGGTTATGATCGCTGCTTCCGCTTTTTCTTCCTGAAGCTGTTGCTGAATAGTTTGAATCTTATCGGCGGCAGATACACCTGCATATTTTTCGTTAAACAAACTCACTTTACCTTTGGGCGGAACGGGTTGGTCTTTCCAAATCTCATCAATCAAGTTTGCTTTGACGGGCTGTAAGTTTATTCCCGCCTTTATATAATCCTCAATTTGCGATGGCGTATGCAATTTGGGGTCATATCCAATCACGGAATCCTCACTGGCATGTTGTGCCAACCATTCATGTGGTTTTACATCCTGAGAGTTCTCCCGCTCATATAAAGTGCCATCAACTTGGTGATTCAATTGAATGGTATAGCGTCCATCGCTCATCACCACGGCTTTATCTGTCAGAATAATCGCCATCCCAGCGGAACCCGTAAATCCCGTTAGCCAAGCCAATCGTTCGGCGTATGCCGCGACATATTCACCCTGATATTCATCCGTTCTGGGAACGATAAACCCGCCCAGTCCCTGCGCATCCATTATTTGGCGTAATTTTTGTAATTTTTCGGCAGAATTCATCTTTGGATCAGGTTTTTTCTCTTGGTTAAGGCGGCCTCACCCCTTAGGATAAGCGCGATATTAATGATATACAATAACATAGATTATTTAACGTATGACAACATCAGAATTCAAACCCATCCGTAAAGCCGTCTTCCCCGTCGCGGGGTTAGGAACACGCTTCCTGCCCGCAACGAAGGCTATGCCAAAAGAGATGCTGCCCATCAATGACCGTCCGTTGATTCAGCACGTCTATGAAGAGGCACGCGAGGCAGGGATTGAAGAATTTATCTTTATTACAGGCCGCTATAAACAAATGCTCGAAGAACATTTTGATTATCAACCCGAGCTTGAAGATACCCTGGAATTGCGTGGTAAAACCGACATGCTTGAAAAAGTTCGTGATTCTGAAATGCCCGCGGGAAAGCTTTTTACCACCCGCCAACCCAAACCTTTGGGCTTGGGTCATGCCATCTGGTGCGCCAAAAAACTAATCGGGGATGAACCCTTTGCTATTTTACTTCCTGACGATCTGGTTTTGCACGAACAGGGGTGCCTCTCACAAATGATTGACGTTTATAATCAAAAAGGCGGTAACGTCATTGCGGTGAAAGATGTCCCGAAATCTGAAACCAATAAATACGGGATCGTCGATATTGGTAAAGAAGAAGGCAATGTCACCGAAGTCAAAGGTCTTGTTGAAAAACCTAAGCCTGAAGATGCTCCTTCAACCTTATCCGTTGTCGGGCGCTATATCCTACAACCCGAAGTTTTAGACCACCTTTCTGCCTTTGAAACGGGCGCAGGCAATGAAATTCAGCTTACTGACTCCATGGCAAAACTCATCGGGTCTCAACCCTTCCATGGTTTAAAATTTGCTGGGCAGCATTATGATTGCGGCTCTCGCCTCGGTTTTATTGAGGCTAACTTAGCCTTCGGCATGGCCGATCCAGAAATAGGCGCAAGCGTTAAACAGATTATCAAAAAATTTTCGTAGAAAAAACTCAACATGTCACAAAATGCTCACCGCTTTGATCCAACTATCCTGCGTGAATATGATATTCGCGGAATCGTCGGTAAAACACTCACGGAAAAAGACGCTTTGGCAATTGGCCGTGCCTTTGGCACAAAAATTAAACGTCTGAACGGCAACCATGTTTGCATCGCCTATGATGGCCGTGAAAGTTCCCCTATATTTGCTGAAAAACTAATTGAAGGCCTGCTTTCTACTGGCATGACTGTAGAAAATCTTGGCCTAGGCCCCACACCCATGCTTTATTTCGGCGTGAAAGATCGTAACGCCGATGGCGGTATCATGATCACGGGGTCACATAACCCTGCTGAATATAATGGCTTCAAAATGACTTTGCAGAAATCATCCGTGTTCGGCGAAGAAATTCAACAGCTCGGTAAAACCGCCGCGGCAGGTGACTTTGAACAGGGGCAAGGAACCCTCACCACACCCGATATAAAGGATGCTTATGTTGCACGCCTTCTTCAGGATCTTAAAACCACCCGCCCCCTCAATATTGTTTGGGACAACGGCAACGGCGCCGCAGGTGAAATACTCCGCCGCCTTGCCGCTAAACTCCCTGGTCAACACGTTTTGCTTTACGACGATATAGACGGGACATTCCCCAATCACCATCCTGATCCAACCGTTGATAAAAACCTGGATGATTTAAAACGATCCGTATTGGAACGTAAATTTGATCTTGGGATCGCCTTTGACGGAGATGGCGACCGCATTGGTGTCGTGGATGAAAAGGGAAATGTTTTACGCTGCGATTCCCTCATGACTATTTATGCGAAAGATGTCCTTTCCCGAAATCCTGGAGCGTCAATCATTGGTGATGTTAAATGCTCACAAGTCATGTTCGATGAAATCACCCGTCTCGGGGGAAAGGCCATCATGTGGAATACAGGACACTCGCTTGTGAAAGCCAAAATGATTGCTGAAAACGCTCCTCTTGCAGGGGAACTGAGTGGTCATATTTTCTTTAAAGACGGTTATTACGGCTATGATGACGCCCTTTACTGCGCTGTCCGGCTGATGAATGCCGCCGCAGAGACAGATCAGCCTTTTTCTTCCCTCTCCGCGCATCTACCTGTTCTCTTTAATACCCCCGAAGTGCGCATTGAAGTGGATGAAGCCACCAAATTCTCTATCGTTCCCCAAATTACTGAGAATTTGAAATTACAAGCAAACGATAATTATGAGATCAACGACATTGACGGCGTGCGTGTTAAAACACCTGAAGGATGGTGGCTTTTACGCCCATCGAATACACAAAACGCCCTCGTTAGCCGCGTTGAAGCAAATTCTGAGGAAGCTCTTAACAATCTTAAGAAAATGGTTGAAGATGAGCTTGCAAAAATAGGATACAATTTCAAATTCTGAAAAACGAAAAGGAAAACCAATGTCCAGTCCCAAAGATACCGCCGCCATCATTGAACTTCTTGCTTCACGTATATGCCATGACATTATCTCTCCCGTTGGGGCCATTAATAACGGCATTGAACTGATGCAGGAAATGGGGGCAGACGCTCTTGATGACGGTCTTGAACTTGTTGCCTACAGCGCGAGCCAGTCCGCCGCCAAGTTAGCCGCCTTTCGTTTAGCCTACGGTGCGGGCGGGCGTGACCCCAATATTAAGCCCGAAGATGTACAGAAAGTTTTCGGTGAATTGATCCGCGCCGAAGGTAAAATCTCTCAAACATGGGATCCTTACGGGAATTTAGGGCCCAACAATAATAAAAAACCGCTTCCGCCTGCCTATTGTAAAATGTTGATGTGCGCAATGATGCTTGCCATGGAATGTTTACCGAAAGGCGGATACATCTCGGTAAGGCCTGCAGGAGATCACGCCTCCACCATTATCGCCGAAGGCGAAGGCGCTGTTGTGCGGGATCAGGTGGAAGAAGCTCTTGCCCAAAAACTTGACCCTGATGCTCTTGATCCCCGCCTTGTTCATCCCTACGCCATCAGCGTTCTGGCAAAAGCTTACGGTTATGATCTGTCCATTAAATCACAGACCGAAGGCCGCATTGAATTTACAATGCAATGCCCTGAAGTTATGGAAGATGACGCGTCAGAACCTTTAACAGGCTCCGCCCACGGGTAAAGAAGATCAAATCAAAAAACGTAAAAAGCTTGCCTTAAGCCTCCCATAGGCTATAAATCCTCTATATTTCAACAAATAAGCTACAGGTCAAAAAAACATGTCCGCCAATCCGTCTTCTAAAGCCCAAACCATTCGTGATCCCCGCGCCGTTAAGATAAAACGCGCTTTGCTTTCAGTATCGGATAAAGAAGGATTGATTGAATTTGCCAAGGAACTTGCCGCTCACGGGGTTGAAATTCTCTCCACAGGCGGAACCGCGAAAGCAATCAAGGCCGCGGGCGTGGATGTGAAAGATGTATCTGACCACACAGGCTTCCCTGAAATGATGGACGGCCGGGTTAAAACACTGCACCCGACAGTGCATGGCGGTATCTTATCCCGCCGCGATAATGACGCCCATGTACAGGCGCAAAAAGATCATAATATTGGTGATATTGACCTCGTTGTCGTTAATCTCTACCCCTTCGTTGAAACCGTAGCCAGTGGCGCAGATTATGATACCTGCATCGAAAACATTGATATTGGCGGCCCTGCGATGATTCGCTCCGCCGCAAAAAATCATGAATTCGTTGCCGTGATTACGGATCCCCAAGATTACCAGATTGTTCTGGATGATATGAAAGATCATGATGGCTGCACGACCTTTAAAACCCGTCAACAACTTGCCGCCAATGCCTACGCCATGACCGCCACCTATGATTCAAACATTGATAGCTGGTTTGCAAAACAACTGAATAATGACTCCTACCCCCGCCGCATCAGTTTCTCTGGCACGCTCAAACAACCTTTACGTTATGGTGAAAACCCGCATCAAAACGCCGCGCTTTACACGATTGATGGATCAAAACGTGTTGGCGCCGCCAGTGCCAAACAAATTCAGGGAAAAGAACTTTCTTATAATAATATCAATGACACTGACGCAGCCTTTGAATTGGTTGCTGAATTTTCTGATCCCACTGTGGCAATTATCAAACACGCCAACCCTTGCGGTGTGGCAAGCGCAAAAAACATTGTCAGCGCTTATGAGCAAGCTCTCATTTGTGATCCTGTCAGCGCCTTTGGCGGTATTATCGCCTTAAACCGCACTCTCACCGCCGATGCTGCAAAATTGATCATTGAAACATTTAGTGAAGTGATTATCGCCCCCGATGTTGAAGCCGCCGCACTAAACGTTCTGGCAACCAAAAAAAACATCCGCGTTTTGACAACGGGTGGACTTCCTGATGCCCATGAAAAACGCCGTATGGTCACACGCGTGGCAGGCGGTTTGTTGGTACAAGACAATGATTTTGGATGTATTACAGAAGCGGACTTAAAAGTCGTTTCCGAACGCGAACCCACTGAAGAAGAACTGCGCGACATGATCTTTGCTTTTAAAGTTGCAAAACACGTGAAATCAAACGCTATCGTTTACGCGAAAAATAGTGCCACTGTCGGCATTGGCGCAGGTCAGATGAACCGCCTTGATTCATCACGCATCGCCGCTATTAAGGCGGGGGAAGCTGCGCAAAAAATTGGTCAGGACGTCAGTCTTGCCAAGGGCTCTGTGGTGGCCTCTGATGCTTTCTTCCCCTTTGCGGATGGACTGATCGCCGCCGCCGAAGCAGGCGTAACGGCTGTCATTCAACCTGGCGGCTCTATCCGTGATGAGGAAGTAATTGACGCCGCCAATGAACGTGGCCTTGCCATGGTCTATACAGGAATGCGCCACTTTAAGCACTAAAACGCTTTTGCCTCAGGCGCGTAAACGCGCTACGGCATCGTAAAACAACCACCGTCATTGACGAGAAGATCAGCGCGGCAATCCATAGCTTCCAAGCTAGAAATTTGCGTTTTCACACCCCAATTTCCTAGAATATTAATAATCTGTTAACTCTCTTTCCATATAATAGGGGCGAGAGATTGTTGAAAATATCAACTATTTTTTGAAACTTGATATGAAAATTGTCAAAAGCGCCTTTCTCTCAATAAAATTAAATGCGCTTAACATACTGAAATAAAATAAAAAACAAGGATAATTTGTAAAGATCTAAGCAGATTCAGTAGAATGAGATAACTCAAGAAGTAAAGAGAAAAAATTTAAAGCCCAATAAAGGGATGAAAGCAGGAGAACAGATGTCAGGACAAGCAGATATAGCAGTGGAGGGTGCAAGTTGGATCAAAAAATCTCTTACACGATTTTTTGGTGGTGCGGCTGAAAGCGCTGGGAAAACAGCTGGCACAGCAGCCGTAGTTGGTTCAGGTGCTTATTTTGGATTACCTGCCGCCTTCAATCTTATAGCTGAAAAAGCTGCAGATACGCTTGGCATTGATAAAGACCTTGCCCTCCCCATAGTGGCCACAGCCACTGCAGGAATTTTGGGTGGTGTATTAGGCGGAGGAAACTTAGGCATTTTAGCAATGGCTACAACAATGGGAGCTTTCATTTTTAAACATTTAACTGGCGCTCAAACGACGCCTGCCCCCGTCGCAAGTTTAGAAACTAACGGTCCCGCGTAAAGAAGAATAATTAAGGAGAAATAAAATGACAACAGCCGCACCAGAAAAATTAGCAGAAGCTTCTGAAATGGTACAAAATGCTTTCAGTACAGCTCGTGACTTTGCTCGCGACAAGTTACCTCAGGTAAAAGAAGGGTATGAAGACGGAATAGGTTGGTTGAAAAGCTATCTACCCGAAAGCCTTGCTCCCTATGCAGACGAATTGGTTGCAGGAACCTTAGGCGTTGGGTTTAGTCTAGCGACTGGCGGGGGACTACCTTCCGCGATTATGCTGGGGTCTTTAGCTTTGGCCGCTAAAAGCGCGTTGATAGACGGTGATTATAAAATGGCCGCAAGCTACGCCACTGGCGGGTTGGCTGCAAGCAGTTTGGCAAGTGGAGACATAGGAACAGCTGCAATTGCAGGCGCTGCAACTTATGCAGTGAATAAATTCTGGCCGCAAATCAGTGATGGCGCGCAACAAGTTGCCTCTCTTTTGCCAACACCTGCGCTTCAGCAATAAATAAGGATAATACAAGAGTAATCGAATGGCCACATTAACCGCTTCAAGACCATCAACAGAGCCAAGCTTCATCAGACGCGCCTTCGGAAGTGTCGCGAAGTTGGGATTTGTTGCGGCGGCGGCCACTTTTGCGGATCAAGCTTTAAGCCGCGGTAAAGGGATGGAACGGATCAATTCCGCCTTAAGAAATAATGGCCTGAAAGGTTTAGACGATTACAGTTTCTCTGATGGGATAATTAATGCCGTACAAAATTTCAGCGATCTAGTCAAAACTGGGCTAGAAAAAACAGGCCTATCTCCTGACAACGCAGGGTATGTTGCAGGTGGAGGAGCTGCGCTTTTAGGTACATTGGCTGTAACAGGACTTCCTTCATCGTTGAACCCTTTTGGCAACTCAAAAATACACAACCACGCTGTTGAATTTGGACAACAAGTTATCAGCGATTCTCGCAGCGGTTTATTTCAAAAAGCACGTGCTACCAAAGGCGAAGTTTTTCAAGCTATCAGTAAAGAACTCGGGGATCTTGATGGAAAAGCGGATCTTATCGCTAACTTTTATCAGAATGGTTTTTCAAAAAATGGACCCTACACTGGAACTGGTGCCAACATTACAGCTGCTGATATTGCGGCTCTTAACCCTGAGCAAAGATCAGAATATAACTCTATACAAGATGCTATCGGTAAATTCGAACGCTTAGGAATTAATCCTGAAGACATGTCAAGCCTATCCGATCAAGAAATTGCAGCTATGGCTACAAGCGCAACAAATGATGCGATGCATCCTGCTAGGTGGAAGCAAGGACTCGCTCTGGCTTTCGGCGCTGTTGCCGTTGACAAAGTTGTCCTAAATGGAAAATTTACAGATGCTGTTTTTGAAAAAGTTGTCCCTGAAGGCATGAGAGACACGTTCGGTAGTTGGACTGAAGGTCTAACAGATACATTCACAAGTGCTCTGGGCCAAGGAACAAATGCTGTAGTCAATGGACTAGGCAATTTTATTGGTGCAGATGCCGCCCAAACCCTTGTTCCTTTCTTGGCTCTAACGGGTGGTGTTATTGGTGGTGGTTTACTTGGAAAAGAACATGGCGGAGGTATTGGTGCGATAGCAGGAATGTTGACTGCTGGAGCGATTGCCTGGTCTGCTATTGAAAATTCCAACCTTCCTGGTCAATTTCGGAACAACTTTTTTACAAAAGATTATGCTCAACTTATTGATAATTGGCAAAGCGGGAAATATGAGGCTTCTTCGAAACCGCCAGAGCCACAAATGCCATAAGGGTTTTTAACTATAACGCATTGATATAAAACAATAATTTGCGTTAATTTGTTTTTAACAGGCTAGTTGTAATATAATTTAGACATAAGTTAACAAGTAGAGTAATTAGAAAGTAATTAACAAAATGGCTGGAGATTCAGACGCAGCATTAAAACCATCAGAACCTGCAGGCAGCAGTTGGATGGACGCATTCAAAAATGCTGCTGCTACGGCGGCAGAGGCTACAGGGCTTGATAAAGCTGCGGAAACCGTCACAACCTATGTCGCGGATGTTGGAGAAGATTTGGCTGTAAAAGTTCTTCCTACAAAGACTCTACTTAATCAAATTGCTGGAGACAACCAACAAATTAGATCAATAGTTGATCAAATTACAAGCGATCCTGAACTACTAAATGCTCTAGAAAAAAACATACAACGTGACTCTTTTAGAGACGAGCTTAAAGGTTTATTTGAAGGAGCAGAAGGAGTGGATCCAGAAATTCAACGCACAAATTTAGAGACTATCAAAAAATCTTTTCAAGACCCTGAAATACGTTCTGATCTTACTGTAGCTCTTAACAACATGGCAGAAAGTCCAGATACAATTACCATAGAGAATTTTCGAACTCTTATTGATGCAACCAAGAACTTTGATATTCAAAATCCTGATACTGGCAGAGAAGCCATTCAACAAGCCTATATTGGACTTGGAATGACGACAGTCGATGCTAATGAAGCCATTCAACATATTTACGATAAATCTGTTAGAGATTTGAAAATTGATACAGTTCTTAAGCCAATTGTTGAATCTGATCCGAACCTTCACGGTGTTACAGACGCTATAAAATCAAACCCAGAACTATCTTCTGCAATTGTTAATTTTATAAAAAGTGATATCAATGCTATAAGTGAAATTAAATCTCTTTTCTCTCCAGAAGGTGGGGAAGAGATCACGGAAGCACAAAAAGCTGCGATGATTCAAACTCTTGAAGCCGCATTAAATGATCCAGAAAAAGCAGCAGATATGGCACAGGCTCTTAATAATATTGCCGCTGATCCTGACGACGATATTACCATTGACGATCTTAAAGAACTCAATAATGCCATCAAAGATTACGATATTTGGAATCCGATAAAAAGCGCTGAAAGATTACAAAAAGCATATGTCGGCTTGGGAATGAGTATCGAAGATGCAAATGAAGCTATTGAGCATGAAGCATTAAACAGAATTAACGGTTCTGGTTTGGGTCTCTTCGTTGGCGTGATGAGCGCTATTGGTTTGGACCCTCAATGGCTCATGGAAAAATTAGGTAGCCTCTTAGAAATGATCGGTGTCTCTTCCGATGTAACAAACTCGTTAACAAGCATGTTTAACGATAAAGGGATGGCACAGCTACCAGAATTTGCAAAAGATATGATAGGAATTGGTGAACACAGCGCTGTCGCTGAAGAAAACACAATCGAAGAGCCTACAGAGGAAAAACCTACTGAAGATATGATCTCTTCGAATACAACCAACGGTATTATACCTGAAGAGATTGCTGCGGCTAAAGCCCTAACAGATACAGGTGTTGCTGCGAATACAAATGGAACAGGCCTAGAGGTTGCAGCCTCAAAAGTTGCCTTTAATCCTAATGCTTCTGGTGATGCAACCGATGGCTACAAAATTCCCGCTGTTGAAACGCGGTCTCAGGTTGCTGTTAACTTTGCAAGCAAGCCTATGGAACTAGCTGTATAAAAAACAGCTTAAATACCCCCTCCAAAAAGGCGCGTGATACACTCATAAGCGCCTTTTTTGTTGCTCCGCTCCTCGCACATCTATATTCTCCTGCTCCATGACGAGCAAACCACTAGAACACATACGAAATTTTGCGATTATCGCCCATATTGACCATGGAAAATCAACCCTGGCGGACCGCCTGATTCAAACCTGCGGCGGCTTGGAAGAACGTGAAATGTCCGAACAAGTCCTTGATTCCATGGACATTGAGAAAGAGCGCGGAATCACCATCAAGGCGCAAACCGTTCGCCTGGCCTATAAAGCCAAAGACGGCATAGAATATCAGCTTAATTTGATGGACACGCCTGGGCATGTGGATTTTTCTTACGAAGTGTCCCGCTCCCTTGCCTCTTGTGAAGGCTCGCTGCTGATTGTTGATTCCACCCAAGGGGTGGAGGCGCAGACCCTCGCCAACGTGTATCAGGCGATCGACAATAATCACGAAATTGTTCCCGTCATTAATAAAATTGACCTGCCTGCTGCCGATATTGAAAAGGCCAAAGAACAAATTGAAGATGTGATCGGCCTTGATGCGTCTAATGCCGTTTGTGTTTCAGGAAAAACAGGCATTAATATTGATCAACTTCTGGAAGCCATCGTCACCCGCCTGCCCGCGCCAGAGGGAGACATCACCGCTCCCACCAGCGCCCTTCTAGTGGATAGTTGGTATGACACATATTTAGGGGTTGTTATTCTGGTACGTATTATTGATGGCACCCTCAAAAAAGGTCAGAAGATTAAATTCATGTCCAATGGCGCCACGCGCGAAATTGACCGCGTCGGGATGTTCACACCCAAACCAGTTATTCTGGACTCTTTAGGGCCAGGAGAAATGGGCTTTATCACCGCCTCTATTAAAGATATCAGTGAAACCAAGGTCGGTGATACCATCACCGATGAAAAACGCCCTGCCGCCAAACCGCTCAAAGGATTCAAACCATCAATCCCGATGGTGTTTTGCTCCCTCTTCCCTGCCGATGCAGGGGACTTTGAAAAACTGCGCGATAGTTTGGGGAAACTCGCGCTCAATGACTCCTCGTTGCATTATGAACCTGAAAGCTCTCAGGCTTTGGGACTCGGGTTTCGTTGCGGCTTCCTCGGCCTGCTCCACATGGAAATCATTCAGGAACGATTAGAACGTGAATTCGACCTTGACCTCATCCCCACTGCGCCAAGCGTGGTTTATAAAATTAACATGACCAATGGCGAACAGATTGAACTGTACAACCCCGTCGATATGCCCGACGTGGTAAAAATTTCTTCTATCGAAGAACCATGGATCAAGGCCACTATTTTGGTGCCTGATGAATATCTGGGCGGCCTGTTACAACTTTGTCAGGAACGCCGCGGTGAACAGGTTGACCTCACCTATGCGGGTAACCGCGCCATGATGGTTTATCGCCTGCCGCTCAATGAAGTGGTATTTGATTTTTATGACCGTTTGAAATCCATCTCCCGTGGTTATGCCTCGTTTGACTATGCGCTTGATGGGTATGCGAAGAATGATCTGGTGAAGCTCGACATTCGGGTGAACCAAGAAAATGTCGATGCGCTCGCCATGATTGTGCATAAAGAAAACGCCGAACGCCGTGGCCGTCAATTATGCGAACGGTTGAAAGAACTTATTCCGCGGCAAATGTTTAAAATCGCCGTACAGGCCGCTTTGGGCGGTAAAATTATCGCCGCGGAGCATATCAGCGCTTTGCGAAAAGACGTCACCGCCAAATGTTATGGCGGGGATATTACGCGTAAACGTAAATTGCTGGAGAAGCAGAAAAAAGGGAAAAAGAAAATGCGCCAATACGGCAATGTCGAAATCCCTCAATCCGCCTTCATCAACGCCCTCAAAATGGGAGATGATAAGTGACGGATTTTCTTAATTTGGCTTCGCCAAATTTTTAGAAAATTGTCATCCCGTTGGTATGAGCGAAGCGAATTAACACAAACGGGATCTATTATTGCTTAGACACGAAAGTGTCTTAACCAACCTGTTATCCTGAGGAGCATCGCGACGAAAGATCCTGTTTTCTAAACCACCAAGACACTAATACCACAAAGAATTCTGTGCTATACTAACGTCATTGCGAGGAGCGTGTAACGCGACGCGGCAATCCAGAAAAGGATAAATAATGTTTGATAAAGAAACTGTTTTTATATTAGGAGCTGGTGCTAGCTGGCACTACGGTTACCCAACTGGTTATGATTTAATTGAAAAAATATTAAATAAAGCCGACATCATTATAGGTTTTGAGCCCTATAGACAGAATGGAATATTTTCTCATTATGAGGCTCCTCCACTATGCTATCTCAGAAATAAATACGCCATTTTAGCAGAAGAAACAGCAAATCTAGAAACTTGGTCTGAACTAAAAAAAGACTGTAAAGAACTTTTACAAAGAATTAAGGCGACAGACCCACTTTCAATAGATGCTTTTCTTACAAGGAACAAAAACGTTGAAAAAATTGCTAAAATACTCATCGGATGGATATTACTTGAAAGTTCTATTAAATATAAAGAAAGCACTTGGAATCCTAACAGACTTCCTGTCGAACCCAACGAGCATAAAAACACACCCACGAAAAAAGATGATAATTGGATAAAATTTATTTTATCTAAAATCCTCAATGCCGAAAATATTTCAGATAATAAAGTTCAATTTATAACTTTTAATTATGATTTATCATTAGAAAATAAATTAAAAGAAGGGTTAATCAATACAGAAATTATTGAAGAAAAAGAAATAGAAAAATTCTTTGAGGATAGAATTCACCATGTATACGGGAAAATTGTAAAACAACCTAATTTTGATGAGGTTTACAAAAACTACAAATCAAAAAATGATGAATTTCTAGGGAAAATAATTGATTTATCCTACGAAGCATCGAAAGAACTGGATATTATTTCCCCTAAAAAAAATGGGGAATTATCGGACATCATCAAAAAAATTAAAAATGCTAAAAATATTTATATTTTAGGGTACGGATTTGATGATATGAATAATGATAATTTAAAATTGCAAGAAAATTTAAAAGTTGTAAACACAGATAATATTTATTTTACTAATAAAAATGACAAAAATAATATAAATAAAAAAGTAGGAACTTTATTAAGTAATTATAAAACAATTTTTTTAAAAGAATTTATATATACAACACCTAACAGTAAACTTTACTGCGAAAAAAGCGTTAAAGATGTTTACAGAGCTTTATCAGAAGATTTTGATTTATAACCACCGCCCTTACGAAGAGCGTGTAACGCGACACGGCAATCTAGGAAATATAATGTCAGCCACGCTTTATGCAGGAGCCTGTTTTTTATTCTAGATACCTGTGCAAAGGAGGGCACGACAAAAAAATTTTTAGATTGCTTCGCTTATGTTCGCAATGACGGAGCCACAATCTTTGTGTCTTCATGCCTTTGTGGTTCAAAACAAATAGACTTTTATTCCTATTTATAGTATTCTCTAAACACTGTCCGTTAATCAACACGGCACGGCTTTGCGAGAGACATCGCAACGGCAAGGTTTTTTGACACCCCATCGTCGAATGACGCCAAACTTACTCTAAATGACGTTACCCCCACCCCCTGATTGACACGGAACAAAATAAGTTTACGATTCACCCCATTCAATCAAAGACTTAGAACGGGGTAAAACGCATTTTGGTAAAGGATAAGGGTTAAAACAATTTACCGATGTCCTCGGCGCCCATGGTCATGATGGTCTTTGTATTTATATTTGACCTTCTTTTTATAATGATGATGGTCATCATGATCCCCAAAATTAAAGCTCAGCGCAAACGGCCAGTTGTTATAGCTCGCACGGCGATAATACGGGTAATACGGTCTGCCATGGCGTTCAACCACAACCACTTCACGCACAGGATTGCGGCGATAATCATGACGCACATCGTCGTAAATGACTTCACGCACCTGTTCGCGGCCATAGACGGAACCTTCAAGATCTACAATCTCCCATGAGCCATCAGGGCGATAACACGCCGTGCCATAGGCCTGTTCGGTTCGGCCACCAATTCTCACCGTTTTGGTATATTCGCGGCAATACTCATTATCGGCGGCTTGGGCCTTTGTTGCCCCGCCTATGATAGGAAAAGTCGCCAAAGCTGTTAGCAGTATTATTTTACGTATCATATTTCGATACTCCTTTTATAGTTTACAGTTGCCCTTGATACGTGCGGTGTTTTGAAACCCTTCGAAGAAAATTGAAATGTCACGGGATAACCTTCGCATTGTCACAATTGCCGCAAATCGTTATTGTAAAGTGGTTTTGTTTGATAGAAGGAGATTTCAATGCACAAATATTTATTACTGGCTTTATGTTTATTCTCGATGTTGTCTACCTCACCCGCAAGCGCACAAATGGAAGACCCCATTCTTACAATGCCTGACGGGCAAGCTATTTTAAATATTTCTGCCACAGAACGCCGCGAAGTTGAGCAAGATTTACTCGTCGCAACTTTATCTTTCAAAAGTGTGAACAAAGACTCCAGTGTTGTACAAAATGAAATTAACAAAAAAATGAAAGAGGCTGTTGAACTCGCTAAAAAAGAAAAAGAAATCAAGGTGAACACAGGCTCGTATCAAGTTTATGAACAGACAGATCCGCGCACCAAAGAAACAAAATGGAATGGGTCACAATCTTTAACATTAAAATCTAAAGACTCTGAAATGATTTTAACTCTGGTTGGTAAATTGCAATCCATGGGTTTAACATCAAATGGGCTTAACTACATGCTTTCGCCAGAAACAGCGGTGGAAGTTCAAGACAGCTTGATGGAAGCGGCTCTGAAACAATTGCAGGATCGTGCAGATCGCGCCGCTAAGGCTTTAGGTAAGTCAACGGCAGAACTGCGCGATATCAATGTTCAAGGGACTGACGTTCCCTATCAACCAATGTATGGACGTGGACAGGTTATGATGATGTCTGATGCCAAAATGGAGATGGCTGCCCCTGTTGCCGAAGCGGGTGAAAGCACCATTACTCTAACTGTTAACGCGCGGGCAATTTTAAAACCTTAATCAAATTTTTTGATTAATCATTTGGTTCGATAACACCACAGGCGATGCGGTCACCTGCCGCGCCACTGGGCTGACTAACATGATCGTCCGCCCCTTCATGAATAATAATGGCGGAACCATCTTCATCAAAGACACTCACACGGCCATTCGCCGTAGGTTCTGGGTTTAGCGTGACATCAAAATTCAGGATTTGCGTTTGAATGGTGCCATCCGCTTTAGGTTTTAAATTCGGCATATCACCTGCGTGGTGTCCTTCGGGATGTTTTAGACCATGAGCATGATTTGTGGGATTATAATGTCCGCCTGCAGATTTGAAATCACCCTCGCATTCTCCAGTTTCATGAATATGGATGGCATGTTCCCCTTCAGGGGTTAATCCTTGTAGGTCAAGTGTTAAAAGAACGCCCGCTGCTGTCTCACTCAGTTTGATATCACCAATCTCTTCACCATCTCTCCCCACCATTACAACAGTGCGTATCTCAGATGGCTGCGGCACAGTCTGATAAAGATAACCTAAACCAAGGATGGTGGCGATAAACAAAACAATGATAAGAATGGCTTTTTTATTCATAAGACTTCCTTTAGATTAAAATGGGTTTAAAGCAACACTAAGATGAATGGCCTCATGATAAAAGAAAATAATCATATTACAATAATGGATGGTGGCATGGGCCGCCTGTTAGAGGAAATGGGCGCTCCTTTTAAGCAACCAGAATGGTCAGCTCTGGCCCTTATGCAAGCGCCAGAATTTGTTTCTCGCGCCCACGACGCCTATGTGGAAGCAGGCGCAGAAATCCTTATTACCAACAGTTACGCCGTTGTCCCTTTTCATATTGGACAGGAAAGATTTGATACCCAGGGCCGCGACCTAATTAAACTGTCGGCTCAACTTGCACGTCAATCTGCCGATAACGCTCCTCATAAAGTTCTGGTGGCAGGTTCTATCCCCCCTGCTTTCGGCTCATATCGCGCTGAACTATATATCGAAGAAAAAGCTGAAAGAATTTACCGTCCATTAATTGAAGAACAGGCACCATATGTTGACTTATGGCTCGCAGAAACCGTGTCTACAGTTAAAGAAGTACAAAAAATATCACAACTTCTAAAAGAAAATTCAAAGCCTTTATGGGTTTCTTATACAATTGTAGATCGACAGGGAGAAAAATCTACCCCTCTCTTAAGATCAGGCGAAACAATTGAACAAGCTGTTCATGCTGCTTTACAAGCTCAAGCAAAGGCCATTCTATTTAACTGCTCTCAACCAGAAGAAATGAAAGATGCTTTAAGTATCATTCAAAAAATGAATATCGATATTCCCTACGGCGCGTATGCAAATGCCTTTGTCCCCATTACAGAATCTGTAGAAGCCAATAGTGATAATACATCCATTCGTGATGATACTGATCCTGACGCCTATTTAAAATTTGCCCAAAAATGGAAAGATTTAGGTGCAACCATTATAGGCGGATGCTGCGGCATTGGGCCAGAGCACATCAAAGCGCTACATACCCTAAATCATTAAATAATATAGTGATTTTTGCATTATATGATATGATAATATCGTCATGAAGGATTTCAAAACATCATTATTGCGCGAAAAATTTATTATCAAACCTGATGATAAAAAGGAATCTCCTATCATCGCTTTAAGCAATAGAATTGTTATTCATCTGATTAGCGAAGATGGCATTGATGATGAAACTTTTATCATCCGCACACAAAATATGCACAGCTGCACACGCTTTGCCGCTGCGTTAATTAAAGAGTTTTATGAACGCGGTACAATCGCCAATCGTATCCGACCTATGCCATGGGAAAATATTTGGTCAGATGTTATTAAAGGATATGAAAGAGACTGGAACACAGAAATTTGGGGCGCCGTTTATCATAAAGGGCGTATTCTTTTTAAAGACGGCGAATATCATCCCTTCCTCGACATTATCGAAAAATGTGATGTCGCGAATAAAAAAGAATATGCAGAATCTATTAAATACGCGGAAGAAGCTTTTTCTCAAGCAGGAAAGAAAGTTCATATTGAACATGATTCAAATATTGCCCTCGTTGTTTCAACCAATAAAGAACAAGCCAAATGTGGTATTATTGTTCGCTCCGCTTCGGGAACAACTACCTTTAACTATGTTGCCACCCCCAACCCTGATAATCCGCGCCCCATTCAGCCTTATACAACATTGACCGTTGCTGCCGCCTTTTTGGAATCTATTCAACTTGCTTTTCAAGTAGGCATGATGAACAAAAAACAAGACTATAACTTGATTGAAAAATTTTCCGATGAAGATCGTAAACACAAACGTGCAGAAACCCGGTTAGGGAATTTAGATCGCGCTATCACCAATTATGAACAGAGTTTCCATGTGACATACAGGCCCCAGCGCCCGGTCGTCAGTGAAATAGTCGAACGCGCAGCAACCCATTCGATAAAAATTCTAAAACCACAAATCGAAGCCAAACTCTCTGGCGGTGAGTTGGATGAAAGTGAATGGGTTATCTAGTTGCTTTTTTATGCTGCTAAATCCCTCAGCACATAATGCAAAATTCCACCATGTTTATAGTATTCAACCTCATCCAACGTATCAATACGGGACATCAGTGTTACATCTTCTGAAGATCCATCAGCGCGTGTGATTTTGAGCGTAATATCCTGCCGCGGAGAAATACCATTTTCAAATCCCGTTACATCAAATGTTTCAGAACCGTCCAATTTCAGCATCTCACGCGTCACGCCATCTTTGAAAACCAAGGGTAAAACCCCCATTCCCACAAGGTTTGAACGGTGAATACGTTCAAAACTTTCTGCAATAACAGCCTTTACACCCAATAAGCGTGTTCCCTTAGCCGCCCAATCACGGGAAGATCCTGTACCATATTCTTTACCCGCAACAATAATCAACGGCGTCCTCGCCTCTTGATATTTCATTGAGGCATCATAAATACTCATCTGCTCTCCCGAAGGAATATATTTTGTGTATCCCCCTTCTATATTATCAAGCATTAAATTTTTAATACGGATATTGCCAAAAGTACCGCGCATCATCACCTCATGATTACCGCGCCGTGCACCAAACGAATTAAAATCTTTAGGGGAAATTTGGTGATTTTCTAAATAATGTCCCGCAGGGCCATCTTTCTTAATAGAGCCCGCAGGAGAGATATGATCTGTTGTGACGCTATCCCCAAGCAACGCAAGGGCACGCGCGCCCTTAATCGGTTTTATTGCATCGGGTGTTTTTGTCATCCCCTCAAAGAAAGGTGGGTTTTTAACGTAAGTCGATCCTGGTGCCCAATTATACGTCTTACCCGATTTATCACCGCCAATAGACTGCCATTGCTCTGGCCCTTTAAAAACATCACCATAGCGATCTTTAAACATTTGTGGTGTAAGGCACGCCTCCACAGTTTTTCTTATTTCTGCGTTGCTCGGCCAAATATCTTTCATAAAGACATCATTACCTTCTTTGTCTTTTCCTATGGGATCTTTATAAAGATCAACTTTTAAGGATCCTGCCAACGCATATGCCACAACCAAAGGCGGAGAGGCCAGATAATTCGCCTGAACATGCGGCGAAATACGGCCTTCAAAATTTCTGTTTCCCGATAATACACCACACACCGTTAAATTATCTTTTTCAATAGCCGTACGGATGGGTGCAGGCAACGGGCCAGAATTTCCAATACAGGTTGTACAGCCGTATCCCACAAGGTTAAAGCCGAGCGCATCAAGATCTTTTTGCAAATCCGCTTTTTCAAGATACTCCGTTACCACTTGCGATCCTGGTGCCAGTGATGTTTTTACCCATGGTTTAACACGCAAACCTTTGGCAAGTGCATTGCGTGCCAGTAATCCTGCCGCCACCATAACATCGGGGTTTGATGTGTTGGTGCAGGATGTAATCGCCGCAATCACAACATCCCCGTTTTGCATTTCAAAACCTTCCCCTTCAACGGCGAACGTTCCTTCTGGTGTCCCAAGAGCTGTAAAAGATTGAACCGCTTCCGTTAAAGGAATACGGTCTTGCGGGCGTTTAGGGCCTGCAATACTGGGAACAACATCACCTAAATCCAATGAAAGTGTCGTTGTAAATTCAGGCTCATGGCCTTTAACGCGCCACATGCCTTGCTCCTTCGCATAGGCTTCAACAATCGCTACACGATGGGGATCACGCCCCGTGAAATTAAGATAGCGAATTGTTTCCTCATCAATAGGAAAGAAACCACAGGTTGCGCCATATTCTGGCGCCATATTGGCAATTGTTGCACGGTCTGCTAACGACAAGTTAGCAAGTCCGTCTCCATAAAACTCAACAAATTTTCCGACGACACCCAATTTCCGCAACATCTCAACAACAGTCAAAACTAAATCTGTCGCTGTCGCCCCTTCTTTGAGAGCCCCTGTTAGCTTAAACCCAACAACTTCAGGGATAAGCATCGAAACAGGCTGACCAAGCATTGCGGCTTCGGCTTCGATACCGCCAACACCCCACCCCAGGACCCCAAGGCCATTAATCATTGTCGTGTGAGAATCTGTTCCGACAAGTGTATCAGGATAAATAACACTCTTTCTATTTTGATCTTCTTCTAACCAGACTGTTTGTCCCAAATATTCCAAATTCACCTGATGGCAAATACCTGTTCCTGGCGGTACAACACGAAAATTATTGAACGCCCCTTGCCCCCATTTCAAAAATTCGTAACGCTCTCCATTACGTTCAAATTCGCGATCAACATTCGCTTCAAACGCTGTTGGCGAGCCAAACTCATCCACCATCACAGAATGGTCAATGACCAGATCAACGGCTGATAATGGATTAATCTTATCAACATCACCACCCAGAGAAGCCATGGCTTCCCGCATGGCGGCCAAATCAACAACAGCAGGAACACCTGTAAAATCCTGCATCAACACCCGTGCGGGACGATAAGCAATTTCTTTATCGGATAATTTATCCTTAAGCCAATCCGCAATGGCCTGCACATCACTCACCGTTACGGAACGACCATCTTCGTATCGCAATAGATTTTCAAGAAGAACTTTTAAAGAAAAAGGAAGTTTTGAAATATCACCAATTTTTTCAGCCGCTTTTTTCAAACTAAAAAAATCATATGCTTTTCCCTCAACGGTCAAAGTCTGGCGAGTTTTTAATGTATCGTGTCCTGTGCGTGTCATGAAAGCCTATCCTGTTGATATTTTTGAAAATATTCGACGAATTATAGCGCATTTTGGACGGAATAAAAATAGGTCTGATGCCTATTTTTTCTCACATTTAGAGCCAATACTTTCGTATTCTTCCAAGCTGTCAATTGCCTGCTGACGCGTTTGGCGTTCCAGATTCATTTGCTCATTAAATTTTTTAACAACTTCGGTGATTGAATCTTGTATATTCTTCTGAATCTTTGGTATTTCATTGACAGAAAACGGACCGAAAGAAGCCTCTTGAGAGTCAATCAAAGAAACTAACGCACGACCAATATAGTTGGAATATTTATTAACAATCAATTGATCTTCCCGCACATGTTTACGCTCATGATTGAGAACGGCATTATGCATACACGTTCCCTTGGGATATTCCTTCGCGATAAAAATCGTTGGATCAATATTAACCTTCACCTCGACAGATTTTAGATAAATACACCCCAATCCTAACTGCTCATAAGTTTCACTCAAAAAAGATAATTGATGCTGCATTTGAATTGAACCACTCATCAAACCGCTAACTGTTGTATTATGCTGCGGCCCATAGGGGGATATGGTATCAACATCCACACTGTTCAACTCAGCCTTCGATTTCGTATAGTCGTATTTTACGAGGCTTTTGGAGGGTAGAACATTGATTCTGGGCGGAACTTTCATACGGCATTCCACCTGTGAAGCGACAGATGTGGGGGTCATATAAAGCATTCCTGCCGCTAAAAACTCTAATCCAAACAAAAACTCACCCTCATTTTACTGTCGATACGCTCAAGTAACTGTTTTAATTATACACGAAGTCAGTTACAAAGGCCTAAAGGATAAATCAAAAAAGGCATTAAGAAAATGGAAATCATGATAGGTAAACTATTGATATTACTTCTTGATATATTTTTCTGGATTATCATTATCCAGGTGGTGATGAGCTGGCTTCTGGCCTTTGGGGTAGTGAACGACCGCAATCCTCAAGCACAAAATTTGATAAGCCTGATGAATAAAATAACAGCGCCCGTCTATAAACCCTTGCGTAAATATATCCCTGCCATTGGCGGTATAGATATCACCCCCATCATCATTATTTTTGGAATTTCCATTCTAAAAAATATTGTTGCTCAAATATTCTTTAATCACGGAGTTTAATTATTAATGACGGCTCATATTATTGATGGAAAAAAAATTGCTGAAGACTTACGGTCAAAAATAAAAGATGACGTGGGCACTCTTGCCACACAAGGAAAAAAAGTGGGGCTTGCCGTTATTCTTGTTGGTGATGATCCTGCATCACACGTTTATGTCGGCAGTAAAATCAAAGCTTGCGAAGAAGTTGGAATTCAAAGTTTCGAACATCGAATGGATGAAACCGCGACAGAACAAGATATTCGCCATGTGATCAAAAACCTAAATCAAAATCCTGATGTTCACGGCATTCTTCTACAACTCCCTCTCCCTCACCATCTGGCGGAGATGCAAGAAAGTTTGGTGCAGATGATAGCACCTGAAAAAGATGTAGATGGCCTCACAACAGTCAATGGTGGCAAGCTATTCCTCGGACATCCAGACGGCCTTGTCCCATGTACACCTCAAGGATCACTATTATTAATTAAATCCGTCGAAAAAAACCTGAGTGGTAAAAATGCTGTCGTTATTGGTCGGTCGAATTTATTCGGCAAACCTATGGCACAATTATTGTTGCAGGAAAATTGTACCGTAACCATAGCCCATACACGTACACAGAAATTGGCAAGTGTCTGTAAACAGGCTGATATTTTGGTTGCTGCCGTTGGACGCCCCGAAATGGTGAAAGCGGACTGGGTTAAAAAAGATGCCATTGTTATTGATGTTGGCATTAATCGCCTTTCCCCTACAGAAGAAAAACCTAAAGGCCGTCTTGTCGGTGATGTCGATTATGCGGCTGTTAAAGACATTGCAAGCGCCATCACGCCTGTCCCTGGCGGCGTCGGTCCCATGACCATTACCTGCCTTTTGGCCAATACAGTTAAAGCCGCAAAATAGGTTATTCCCCTTGTGATTTCGTAAATCCTTCAACGCCATCAAAAGTATGAAGCATAAGTGCACTTGTGAAATTCATATCAGCCTGATTTAAATTTGAAATCAACTGCACCACTTCAGAAGTTTTAATATGCTGTTTATCTTTCCCCATAAAACGTAGGCGCCAGTTATCGGTACAAAAAGTTTCAGGAGCGCCGTTTGGCCAGACTTTTACGCCACGGTTAGAAATAACCGAAAGAATAATATTTTCTGTTAAACAGGGTTTGATTTTTTCAGCGAGATCATCTGCGTTACCATTAAAATTTAGACCAATATCAACCCCGACACGCTCTTTCTTCTGATCTACGATTTTCTTCAAAGGCGGCATCACAATACCTTTTGAATCAGAATTATAATTTTCTTCAGCGTATGTTGATGGTTTTTGACCAAGCCTATCAATCACCGCCTGCGTAAATTCTGCAGTCCCAACTTTCTTCTTACTGACCCCTTCACGGAAAATTTCGCCTGTATGAATTCCATCTTCAATTGTTTTTTTCCATGCGTTGTGAATTTTGGTAGCAATATCTCGCTGCCCAATATGAACAAGCATCATCACCGCCCCTAACAAAAGCCCTGAAGGATTGGCTATCCCCTTTCCTGCAATATCAGGAGCAGAGCCATGCACAGCCTCAAACATGCCGAAATCCGCACCTATATTAGAGGACCCTCCCAAACCGACAGACCCTGTAATCTCCGCCGCGACATCAGAAATAATATCACCATACAAATTCGGCAAAACAATCACATCAAACAATTCTGGCGCAGACGCAACCTTTGCCGTTCCAATATCAATAATCATATGGTTTTGTTCAATATCTGGATATTCAGCACCAATTTCATCAAAAATTTTATGAAATAAACCGTCAGACATTTTCATGATATTGTCTTTGGTCATACAGGTTACTTTTTTTCGACCATTCGCCCGCGCATATTCAAAAGCATAACGCACAATACGTTCTGTCCCTGGGCGCGATATCAATTTTAGAGAAGCCATAACCTGCTGTGATTGGCGATATTCAATACCGCCATATAAATCTTCTTCATTTTCACGAATAATCACCAGATCCATTTTTTCGTGATCTGTTTCCACGAAGGGATGATAAGAGACACACGGGCGCACATTGGCAAAAAGGCCTAATGTCTTCCGCACAGTCACATTTAAACTTTTAAATCCACCACCTTGCGGCGTTGTAATCGGTGCCTTTAAGAATATTTTTGTACGGCGCAGAGATTCCCAAGAACTATCCTCGATACCACTGGGTACACCACGTTCATATACCGCCTTACCAATTTCAATCTCTTCAATATCAAGCCCTGCGCCTGCCGCTTCCAAAACTTTCAGCGTAGCATCCATAATGTCAGGACCAATACCATCACCGCGTGCAATTGTAATCGGAACATTTTTTGTCATACTGGGAATTTCCTTGAAGTAAAGAGAAAGAGAAAGAGAAACAAATCATGACAATATTATAGACCAATACAATTCCCGTCGAGAGGAAAAGCCCCGTATTTATTTCCTATTCATTATAATAAGGTTCTTGTTTTGTTTCACGTGAAACAACCCTAGAGGATTGTGGTTTTCTTAAAGGAATAGGAATTTCAGAGCGCATAACATTTGAAAAAACTTTTTTATCTTCACTGCGTTTGTATACATAGATTCCAAGAACAGACAAACCCACCGCCCAAATTGTACTAAGGCTTACCATACCTTCTAAAATATATGCAGCCTTTTCTGTTTAAAGTTAAAGTTGAGGTTATTGCTTTGTTGTTTTTTGTTTTCATAGGGTTCTCGTTTCTATTGAATGAATTCAATCGACGTCACGGCCCGCAGGGCTAAACTTTTAAAAGGATGTTTCAAGCAGTAAAAAGTAACCGTTCTTTGAAACGATTCTTAAAAACTTTCCGAATAGGGAAGTACAAAGCGTTATCAACAGGCCACAGATGTAAAAAAGATACAAATATAGCGTTGATAGAAGTATTTTAGGAATTAAATCCTATATTGTCAAGGATAAATATTGATTTTTTCTTTTAAATTTTTTTTATGTATATACAATAACAAGTAAGGGTGCTATGAGAGCCCGAATTAATAAAGGAACCCAATGCTTACGGACATTCTAGACACTTTAAGAATTAACGCCAGTAATGACGATTTTAACAGTCGCCGCACCTATGAACGCCGTGAAATGGATAGTTGTATTGGTATTATCGACGGCAAAGCCTACCCCATTGAAAATTGGAGTCAGGGCGGCGTACTCATTAATGGAGACGACAGACATTTCACAATTAATGATATGAAAACCATAACAATAAAATTTAAAATGGCAGACCGTATCATGGACGTAACCCATATAGGACGCATCCTTCGCAAAGGACATGACAAATTTGTTTTACAATTTTCTCCTTTAACACAGGAAGTTGACTATAAATTCAAAAAAGTTATTGATGACTATATAGCTCAACAATTTGCAAATTCCCAAGCCTAAAGCCACCTACAAGCCAAATAAAAAGCCCCTTTTAGGGGCTTTTGTTTTAGTTGATAAAAGATTATTTTCCTATTTACTTATACGTCAAATAATGGGAGTTTAATCCTATGTTAACACACGAAAAAATCTGGCGTGCCATTGACCGTTTAGCGACGACATTTGGTTACAGTCCCTCTGGTCTAGCCAAAAAAGCAGGACTAGATTCCACCTCCTTTAACAAAAGTAAAAGAAATGGTCCTGATGGAAAACCACGTTGGCCATCGACAGAAAGTATCTCGCGCATTCTTGCTGCCACTGGAGCAACGATGTCAGACTTTGTTTCTTTGGTTCAAGATATTGACGATCACAATATTGCGCAAAAGTTTTCTATCCCTGTCATTGGCTTTGCCCAGGCAGGTGCGAAAGGTTTCTTTGATGAAGAAGGATATCCCAAAGGTGATAGTTGGGATGAAGTGGGTTTCCCCGAATTGAATTCTAACGATGATGAAATATACGCCTTAGAGATAAACGGCGATTCGATGGAACCCTTATACCGCGAAGGAGATATTTTAGTAATATCCCCCAAATCCAAAATTCATGTAGGTGACCGCGCCGTTATAAAAACGACCAAAGGTGAAATCATGGCAAAAGAAATTGCCAAGCAAAATTCTTCCCGCATTGAAATTAAATCGCTCAACCCTGAACATGAAAACCGTAAAATCCCCAAAAGTGATATCTCATGGATGGCACGGATTATATGGGTTAGCCAATAAGGTTTTTTAAATATGGATAAATCACAAATCGCTAAAGAAGCTGCGAAGATTCTCATTAAAACAAAATCTGTTTTGATCAATACAAAGGAGCCTTTTACCTACACCTCTGGTAAAATTGGCCCTATTTATGTCGATATTCGCCGCCTGATTTCCTTCCCTGCGGAGCGAAAAATCTTGATGGATTATGCCGCTGAAATCCTAAAACCACTGAACATGGATTATTATGCGGGAGGTGAAACAGCAGGTATTCCTTATGCTGCCTTTTTGTCGGAACGTATGAATGCTCCTATGCTTTACGTTCGCAAAAAACCAAAAGGCCATGGTCGCATGGCACAAATTGAAGGGCATATTGAAGACGGGAAAAATAAAGTTCTTTTGGTAGAAGATTTATTAACTGTTGGTAGCTCCCAGAAAGTTTTTGTTCAGGCACTCCGTGAAGCCAATTTAGATGTCCAAAATTCTTTCGTTATCTTTGCCTACGGTATCTATCCGCAAGCACAAACCAATCTAGATGAGATGAAAATTACACTCCATTCATTAACAAACTGGTGGGCTGTTCTGGATGTTATAAAAGAAGAAAAATATTTCGATACAGAAACAATTTCTTCCTTAGAAAATTTTTTAAACGCTCCTGATGATTGGGCAAATAATTATACGCAGCAAGCATCATAGGTTATGACTGTTTTGAAAGAACCAAAACTCACCTTTTTTGCATCAGAAACCTCTGAAGCCCAGAGTGCTCTTCAAATTTTGCAAGATCAATATGGTGATGTTGGTAGAGAAAACGCAAATGTAGCGGTTGTTCTTGGGGGAGATGGCACATTATTAGAAACATTGCACGATGTTCATAATATTGGTCTACCAGTCTATGGTATGAATTGTGGCTCTGTCGGTTTTTTGCTGAATCCCTTTCGGCCAGAAAACCTGTTAGATCGCATTGAACAGGCCCACACCGTTGATATATTTCCTTTGCATATGAAAGCCGTCGATCAATCTGGAAAAGAATATGATGCACTGGCCTTCAATGAAGTATCGCTTTTACGTGAAACACGGCAAGCAGCCAAATTGAAAATATCTGTTGATGATATCGAACGTATCCCAGAACTTGTTTGTGATGGAATTTTACTAGCCACTCCCGCAGGAAGCACAGCATATAACCTTTCTGCCCATGGCCCCATCATTCCTTTATCCGCAAATGTTCTTGCCCTTACCCCTATTAGTGCCTTTAGACCACGCCGTTGGCGCGGTGCGCT
Source organism: Alphaproteobacteria bacterium (assembly GCA_041397885.1). GTDB lineage: Bacteria > Pseudomonadota > Alphaproteobacteria > Micavibrionales > Micavibrionaceae. The sequence goes on from JAWKVV010000001.1 coordinate 521,426, forward strand.
ATTGCCACATCATCTGGAAGTCAGAATTGATATTATTAACAATCAAAAGCGTCCCGTTAGTGCCACCGCTGATTTTACAGAGATTAGAGATGTACAAACTGTCATCATCAAACAGTCAGAAGCCAAAGGGTGCACACTGCTGTTTGATCCAGACCACAATCTGGAAGAACGTATCCTAAAAGAACAATTTATCTCTTAAATTTAATTTGTCTTGCGGGGGTTCTTTGAAGGAGGCGGTTTCACAGAACGTAAGTTGCGTTTCTTCGCCAACTCATTTTCAATTTCGCTTAAACCTTCTGCAACTTGTTCGTTGATATTACCTCCTTGGATAATACCTGTTTCAGGAATAAGTCCCAAACGTTTAGCAATTTCCTGATACCCTTCAACAAGATCACCAAGATCTTTTCTAAAGCGATCCTTATCCATTCTTTCACCTGTAACTGCATCCCATAAACGACAATTATCAGGTGAAATTTCATCAGCAAGAATAATATAAAGTTCATCATATTCCCCCCAAAGGCGTCCGAATTCTAATTTAAAATCAATCAAACGCAAACCAATGGCAGAAAAAAGTCCTGTTAAAAAGTCATTCACGCGTAGCGCCTGAACCACAATTTCTTCCAATTCATAAGGGTCCGCCCAACCAAAAGTCAGGATATGTTGCTCACTGACAATGGGATCGTTGAGTTCATCTTTTTTATAATAAAACTCAACAAGAGGTTGGGAAAAATAAGTTCCCTCTTCTACTCCCAATCGAGGACAAATAGACCCTGTTGCCACATTGCGGATAACAACTTCCAAAGGAATAATATCGACTTTTCGTACCAACTGTTCACGCATATTAAGGGAACGTAAAAAATGTGTTGGAACACCTATACTTTCAAGTTTTGACATAATGTGGGCAGAGATGCGGTTATTCAAAACCCCCTTACCTGCAATTATGGCATGCTTCGCACCATTTCCTGCCGTAGCGTCATCCTTGAAATATTGGATTAATGTCCCTGGCTCTGGACCATCGTAAATGGTCTTGGCTTTACCTTCGTATAATGCTTTACGTCTATTCATCACATATCCTTAAATTTATTATTCCCCATCATATAAACATGGATTCCAAAAGTTTCAAATGTTACCTTGTACTTCCAGTAGATTCATTTATGAGAAAGAGCAAAAAATGACAGATTTTAAAGACCGAGAAAGCGCCTTTGAGAATAAATTTGCCCTAGACGAGGCCTTACTGTTTAAGGCAGAAGCACGGTGTTGCAAGCTTTTTGGCCTTTGGATGGCTGAACAATTGGAGTTTAGAAGCAAATGAGGCAGAGATTTATGCCTCTGACATTGTAGCCGCCAATCTTGAAGAGCCTGGGTTTGAAGATGTAAAACGGGCTGTGACATCTGACATAAATGCAAAGGGACTTGGTATTAGTCCTGAGACTCTTGACGAAAAGCTTGCTGAATTTTTTGCAATTGCCCAGAAACAAATTAAAGAAAATGGTTGATCATAAATAATGGCAATGGATGAACAAAAAATTAAAGAACTTATTACGGCAGGCATTGAAGACTCTGTTGTAACAATTTCTGACTTAAGAGGAGATGGAGATCATTACGCCGCCCATGTTGTTTCTTCGGCTTTTATAGGAAAAACCAGAGTGCAACAACACCAAATGGTTTATCAAGCCCTGCAGGGAAAAATGGGAAATGAACTGCACGCCCTTGCCATACACACATCTACACCAGAAGAGTAATAAGGAGTACAAAATGGAAAATGTAATTTTTGACCAAATTCGAAAAGAAATAAATAGCAATGATATTGTTCTTTACATGAAAGGAACATCCGTTTTTCCACAATGTGGTTTTTCGGCTGCCGTGGTTCAGATATTAACGCAAATGGGTGTGAACTTCAAAGATATCAATGTTTTAGAAGACACCATCATTCGCGAAGGAATTAAAGAGTTTACACAATGGCCAACTATCCCACAGCTCTATATCAAGGGAGAGTTTGTTGGAGGATGCGATATTGTTCGTGAAATGTATGAGACTGGAGAATTACAGGACTTAATTGACAGTCATAATATTCCTACAAGTAACGTAGCTTGATTTTTATATCCTCAGCAATTTTGTGTCTTTGTGCACATTACAAGATAATATCAATCCAAACCCTACTAAAACGGCAAGCATTGACGTCCCTCCATAAGAGACAAGAGGTAGCGGCGCTCCCACAACAGGCATGAGACCCATGACCATGCCTATATTGATAAATACATAGAGAGAAAAATTAATAATCAACCCTGTTGCAAGTAATTTACCGTAGGCATGACGGCATTGTAGCGCCACAGATATCCCATACGCAAAAATTAAGCCACAAAGCAGTAACAAACATAGACCACCCAAAAACCCCCACTCTTCCGCCCATAATGTAAAAATAAAATCTGTTTGTTTTTCTGGCAAGAAATTTAAGCGGCTTTGTGTTCCTTCTAAAAACCCCTTTCCTTGAATTCCGCCAGACCCCAAAGCAATTTTAGATTGTGTAATGTGATAGCCCGCCCCTAATGGGTCTGACTCAGGATTAAGGAATGTTAAAACTCGCTGTTTTTGATAATTATGCATCAGCAACCAAGCCACAGGAAGCGATGCGATCACCAAACCGCCACCAACTAAAAACATCCAAAGGGGGGCCCCTGCCAAAAAAAACATAGCAACGCCTGCCATTACAATCATGAGTGATGTTCCTAAATCAGGTTGCAACATAACCAAAGCCACAGGAAACAATACAAGAAGAACGCCAGGAATTAAAAATCTTATACTTTTCATGTCTTCTTTTGATGCAGCATGAAAATATTTTGCCAAAACCATGACAACCGCAATTTTCATGAACTCTGAAGGTTGAATCTGTATAAAACCTAGATTAATCCAGCGTTGAGCCCCCATGCCAATATGCCCCATCATCTCCACTATAATAAGAAGAATAAAACCTATAACATAAATTGGAAAACTCAGCCTAAACCACCATTTTATATCAATAAGAGAAACAACAATCATTCCCCCTATGCCAATTAAAAACCGGATTATTTGTTTAGAAGCCCAAGGATCAAAATTTCCCCCTGCCGCCGAGTATAAGGAAGTAAATCCTACACAAGCCATGGCACAAATAAGTAAAACCAATCCCCAACCAAAATTTTGGAATTTATAGAGAATATTATGGTCTGTGCTTAAATGTAATCTATCAGCCATATATTCCTCCAATTTTGGAAGATATCTGAGATAACTTAATATCTTCCCGCGCAGGGTTTCTTATTTGCGCCTCACGCAATATATCTCTTGCCAAAGGTGCGGCCACAGCAGATCCTCCGCCCCCATGTTCGACAACTACGGAACAAACATAACGCGGGTTACTGACGGGAGCATAACCAACAAATAACGCATGATGACGATATTTCCATTCCAAATCCTCATTCATGATTCCTTGGGCTCGTTCTGCTCTGTTAATTCTCTTCACTTGGGCTGTTCCTGTTTTCCCGCCCATTTGCATTCCTTCTTCATCAATTCGTGATGAATAGGCCGTGCCTTCATTATTATTAACAACCTGGTCCATACCCGTTTTAATAATATCTAGGTTTTCCTGCTTAATACCTATTAAAGGCCATTTTTCCTGGAATATCTTTTGATGCCCTACGTAACCAACAAGCCAAGGCTTAACAGCATACCCGCCATTTACAAGGCGTGATGTCATAACCGCCAGTTGTAAGGGTGTGGCCAAAATATACCCTTGACCAATACTAGCAACAATGGTTTCCCCAGGTTGCCAGTTTTTTCCATACTCGCTCATTTTCCATTCTTTAGTCGGAAGAAGACCTGCACGCTCTTCCTTTAGATCAAAATTATATTTTTGTCCTAAACCAAATTTTTGCGCCATCGCCGCGATATTATCAATACCAATATCCGTTGAAAGTTTATAAAAATATGTATCACATGATTTCATAAGAGCAGAAGTTACATTCACCATCCCATGACCGCTCAACTTCCAACATCTAAACTTATCTGTTCCGTACTCATAGGTTCCCGTACATCTTACAGATGTATTAGCCTTTGCCAAATTTTGCTCTAAAGCCGCGAGAGCAGTTATCATCTTGAAAGTAGAGCCTGGTGGATATTGACCCGATACAGCCTTATTATTCAGCGGAAATGCTGGATTAGATAATAATTCTTCCCAATTTTCTGTACTTATACCACGCGTAAATAAATTAGGATCAAATCCTGGGTAAGACACCATGGAATAAATAGCACCAGTATGCGCATCCATAACAATTGCAGAGGCGCTCTTATATTCTGATAATCTTTGTTGTGAAAATCTTTGAAGTTCTGCATCAATGGTTAGAGCAATACGCTGTCCACCCACACTTTTTTCTGTGTCGAGCTCGCGAACTTCACGCCCTCTTACATTAACCTCCATTTGAGAAATTCCTGATTTTCCTCTAAGCTCAATATCATATGATTTTTCTATCGCCGTCTTTCCTATTCTAAAACCTGGAAGGGTTAATATAGGATCATCTGTCATATCCTTATCACTCACAGCTCCTACATAACCAATGATGTGGCCTGTGGCTTCCCCAAAAGGATAATTTCTTATTTCTCCCTCATCAATACTGATACCAGGCAAATCCGTGATATTGACTTCTAACTTAGAAACATCATCCCAAGATAAATCATCCTTTATTTCTATAGGAATAAAGGATGCTGATTTTTTCGACTCCAATAAAATTTTTTCAATTTTTTTCGAGTCTATATCAATTAAGTTCGCTAATTTTTCTAGCGACCCCCTTATATCATCAGTCTGCTCAGGGATAAGAAGAGCCATATAATTCTGGTTATTGATGGCCAATGGCACGCCGAACCGATCAACAATTTCGCCGCGCGTAGGCGAAAGCATTTTGATATTAATCCGGTTTCTATCCGCTAATGTTTTATATTTCTTACCTTGAGCCAGTTGTAGCCAAGCCAAACGCCCACCAAGCACAGCCAATAAGCTTCCCTGAAAAGCGCCTACAATGATCGCCCTTCTTGTAAAAACTTTAGATTTTTCATCATCTTTATTCATCAGGATACTTAAATAATTTTCTGAGATGTATCCGGCAAGATACGATTAATGAAAGAAAATAGTAATGTTACAAGCGGAAAAAACAGAATTGTTATAATCAAGCTGCCAAACAAAGACCGTAGGCTAGAAAATGTACTAGACAATAGAAAAAAGAATAAATACTCCACAATAAGAGTTGCTAAACAGCTAAATGCAAATCCAATCCATACAATGATATAACTTTGTCCGAGAAAGAATAACCTTTGTCTTTTGATGAGTAAGCTTGCTGCAATGAATAAAATTGCATGAATGCCCAAAGGATAATTAAGAACCAGATCAAAAACAATCCCCAGAACAAAAACAAATATAGTCGGCATAATATTTGGACGATATATTGCCCAGTAATAGATAATAATCAAAACAAAATATGGTGTTACATCATTCATAAAGGGTAAAGAAAAGCTAGTAAGTCCCAAGAAAAATAAGAACAGAATTAGGACGTACGAAAAGCAATATTTCGCGACTATGTTGAATGAGAAATCAGAATCCATTATCTACTGGGAAAGAACGTGAAGATCACCACGAATTAAGCGATCTGTTTCTGGGGCATCAATAACACGAACATAACTAATTTTATTGATGTCTGCATAGGCCTTCACCTAGAAATTGCCATCTTTTCCTTTAATAATACGCCCTACTGGCAATCCAGATGGAAACACCCCTCCATCTCCAGATGTCACAACGCGCTCACCTTCCGTAAAACTAGAATCGTGTGGAACATGTTTAATTTGCAAGAAATCAGAATTTGCACCTGCTAAAATAGCCTTCTGGCGACTGCCTTCAATAACAATAGGGATACGTGAATTAATATCTGTCATTAAAAGAATACGTGATGACTTTTTCCCTACTTCTATAATCCTACCTATTAATCCCTCTCCAGCCAAAACAGCCTGATTTTTTTTAATACTGTCATTGGAGCCCGATGCAATAAGAACAGTTTTAATAAAGGCATTGTCTGTGTCTGATATAACACGTGAAGTAATATAACGATGCGCAGGATTAACTTTCAAATTCAGAAGTTCTTGCAAAGACTGGTTTTCTGCCTGAAGCATCAAAGCTGTTTGATACCATTCCTTCAAACGAACATTCTCTGTTTTCAATTGAGCATTTTCAGCTCTCAACGCAGCGATACCAGAAACACTACTGACAGTTTCTGCCATGTTTTGAAAAGGTGTTACAAAGAAAGAAAGAACAGGCGTCACAACATCTGTTGCAACAACACGAAACCCTGACAAGGCTTGTGGTTTTATAAGACTAAAAACAAGAATGAGTGAGGCAAGAATGATAAATACGACAGAGCCAGAACCACCCCCTACAAAAATTGAAGGAGCAATACCTGCGATTGATTTTTGTCCTATACGAGATTTCATTGCCAATTAACGAAAAAGTTACTCCACACCTTACAAAATTACTGGAAAACCTTATAATCAGCAACAAAGAAACTGATATTACTCAACGTTTTTATCAGTATGATCCAATGAGAACACCTTTTAGAGTTTTCATTTCTTCTAAAGCATGTCCTGTTCCCAACACCACACATAAGAGAGGATCATCCGCAATTGTCACAGGTAACCCTGTTGCATGGCGCAAGATAAAATCAAGATTAGACAGCAATGATCCGCCGCCCGTCATTACAATCCCCTTATCAACAATATCCGCCGCAAGTTCTGGGGCTGTATGTTCAAGAGCTACTTTTACGCCCTCAATAATCTGCCCCACGGGTTCCGCTAAGCTTTCTGCAACTTGTCGCTCAGTAATCACGATCTCTTTAGGAACACCGTTCATAAGATCACGCCCCTTAATATGCATCTGGCGTCCTTCACCATCTGCGGGAGGGCAAGCGGAGCCGATCTCTTTCTTAATTCGTTCGGCGGTACTTTCCCCAATTAAAAGGTTATGGACACGGCGAATATAGGCAATAATCGCCTCATCCATCTTATCACCACCCACCCTGACAGAGCGAGCATAGACAATTCCTCCTAAAGAAATAACTGCAACCTCCGTTGTTCCGCCACCGATATCCACTACCATAGAACCAGAAGGCTCTGTTACAGGCAGGCCTGCCCCAATAGCCGCAGCCATTGGTTCTTCAATAAGTTCAACGTGGCTAGCCCCTGCACTCTCAGCTGATTCCTGAATAGCACGCTGCTCAACTGCTGTGGATCCTGAAGGAACACAAATCATCATTTTAGGAGAAACAAATGAACGGCGATTATGTACTTTCCGAATAAAATGTTTGATCATCGCTTCTGTAACCTCAAAATCAGCAATGACACCATCTCTTAAAGGCCGAGTTGCTATAATATTTCCTGGCGTACGCCCCAACATCTGCTTAGCCTCGTTACCTACAGCCAAAACCTGCTTTTTGCCTGCAGCCATAGATATAGCAACCACGGAGGGCTCATTTAGAACGATTCCCTGGTCACGAACATACACAAGGGTGTTAGCCGTCCCCAAATCAATTGCCATATCTGCAGACATAAAGCCAAAAAGCTTCGAAAACATGATGATACCTAATTTCTGTATTTGTAAAGATGATGACTCATAGCAGAGAAACAGTGGATGTGCACCTATTTGTTTTGCTAATTATGAGTCATAAACAACAAAAAACCCGCCATATCGAGCGGGTTTTGACAAAAAATAAAGAATCAGAATTTAGCCCTGACGTGCTTTAAATCTCTTATTAACCTTATTAATAACGTAAACGCGCCCTTTACGGCGAATGACGCGACAATTGCGGTCACGTTTTTTCAATGTTTTCAATGAGTTAACTACTTTCATGGTCTTATCCCAATAATCTATCTGTAAATCTGTGCGGACATTACAATTTCCCAGACAAAATTGTCAAGGCTTATCGCAGGTATTTTTAAAGGAAAACACCACCAAGATCCATAAATATGAGAGCAACATAAGCAATATGGGTAAAATTATGAAGCTCCTGATCGGCGCCAAAGGCCCACCAGAACATCGTATCTTTGGTCTGCCACCCATTCTTAAGAGTCGCGATTCCCTTGAGACGATCAACAATGCTATGGATCACAAAGTCCACAAGACTTAACCACCAGAGATTTGGTGCAAAAACAAGTATGATAATGAGCGTTCCTAGCGCATGGATAAGAGTATGCGAGAAAAGAGCCTGATAGCCTTCCTCTTCCCAGGCTTGCCCTTGGTCAATGCCATCCAGTCCGTCTGAAGCATGAAATCGCACATGAAGTGCTTGAGACGGAAAACAATATAAAGAACAAGAAGGCTAGCTGGTGTCATAAGGATACTACTGTAAATATATCGCTCAATTATGCCCGTATTTAAAGTTTTTTCCAAGCGTAAGTTAAAGGACTTTGGAATACTGCCTATAAAAAGTTATCATAACTTGATTATCGTTAAAAAACTTCTTATCCACTGCAACCACCGTGTCTTCAAGCAACATAGAAAAATTCTCCACTGGTGACACCATTCTCAAACAAGGTGAGATGGGAAACTCTGCCTATATTGTAGAAAATGGAACTGTTGAGATCCTTATCGAAAAAGAAAGAGGATTAGTACAGAGTTTAGGCACGCGGGGAAAAGGATCAATCATTGGCGAGATGGCAATTGTTGATAACAAACCCAGGACCGCAACCATAAAAGCCCTGGAAGATTGCGAACTAATCAAAATATCCCGAGAAGATTTTAACGCGCGCCTTGAATCAACCGATCCTGTCATCCAAATGATTATGCAAGTTATTCTGGCGCGATATAGAGATATGATTACCCGTGCTCATATTTTAGGACACAGCAAAGAGATACCAACACCAGAAGATTTAGAAAGAGGATTGGTCAATAAAACAAATGCAGTTTCTGAAATAAAACTCATTAATGATTTAAAAAGAGCTCTTTCAAATGATGAATTCGTTTTGCATTATCAACCGATTATTGACTTAAAAAACAATAAAATATCTGGTTTTGAGGCTCTCATAAGATGGAATCACCCTACAAAGGGGTTGATATATCCTAACGATTTTATTTCTTCTGCCGAAGATAGCGGCTTAATCACGGAAATATCAAAATGGGCTGTAAAAAAAGGATGTGAAACACTAAAAATCTTACAAAAAACAAGCACTCAAGATGAGCTTTTTATTAGCATCAACTTTTCAGCAAAAGATTTTCAGATATCTGATTTTAAAACTCATATTGCTTCTACATTAGAAAAGTACGATTTAACCCCCAACCACATTCATATTGAAATAACCGAGCGCTTACTTATAGACCAACCCAATGAAGCCAAAGCTGTTTTAAAAGATTGTCAAAACTCTGGAATGATTATATCCATAGATGATTTTGGAACAGGTTATAGTTCCCTCAGTTATTTAAATTACTTCCCCATTAATGTTTTAAAAATTGATCGAAGCTTCATTATGGACATGAAAGACAACCTATCTGCGCGTAATTTAGTACATTCCATCATTACTTTGGGACATAACATGGACATGTCGATCATTGCGGAAGGAATAGAAGAAGAAGAACATATCGAAATGCTAAAAAATATGGGCTGCGACAAAGCCCAAGGCTACCATTTTTCTCGCCCATTACCCGAAAATCAGATCATCGAACTTTTGCTAAAAAACGGCTCAAATAAAGGCCTAAATACCTAAAATTTTGTCTAATATTTATCGCATATTAAGACTTCTACCATATAATGAATAGGTTAGCTGGCAATAGCGCCAGAGGGTTTGTATATAATAATTAAATAAAAACAATAACTTAGGGGAATTGTTATGGCTCGTATCTCACAAGATGATTTTTCAGGAAAAACTGACGCATCGGAGCATAAAATTATAGAAATTGACGCTTCTGGAAAAGATTCTATTCAAATTCCAGACGCCCAGTTTATTGCCAATTCAGATATCTCACGCGATAGCCAAGATTTAATCTTGAAACACCTCATGGTGATAAACTTGTCGTGCAAAATTACTTTGGTACAGAACAATCCCCCCTACTTGAAGCACCTGATGGCTCCATTTTAACAGAAAATTTGGTTAATTCTTTTCTAAATTCATCTCCACAATACGCACAGGCAAGTTCTATGACAGATGAAAGCCCTGTGGGTGCCATCGAAGAGATGAAAGGAGATGCAACCGTTACAAGAATTGATGGTACGTCAGAACCATTAACTTTAGGATCGCCCATTTACAAAGGAGATGTCATTGAAACATCTGAAACTGGAGCAGAATATCCTTTTCATAGACGAAACAGCATGGCCATCAGCAATAATGCCCGTATGGCTGTTGATGAATATCAATATGATCCGTCAACAGAAAGTGGAGAAACAAATCCTTTCTGTCCTACGTGGCGTATTTGTTTTTACAAGTGGTCTCATCGGTCGAGACGACCCCGATGACTATTGATTGATACGCCTGTCGGATCAATGGTATTCGCGGAACGTATTGCAGGAAATATCAATCCAGGTGGACAAAGCGAAGTTACCGTTGTTGAAGGTGCCATCGTTGTTAAATGGCATCATGGAAAAACCCTGTCAGAGCAATATGAAACAGTAAAACTTGGCGGTTTTAATGACAACATACAAGACGTTGGCGTTCAGCCTTCAGAGACGATTGGAAAGACATACGGCTCCGTCAGCGATGTTGTTCCAAAACTATTCAGCTCTATCAATGATACAGCAAAAGAAGAAGTTCAACATAAGGATGTAAAAACCGAAACAACAGAAGATAATTCAGAAATATTAGAAGATGTTGTAGAAGAAAAAGAAAATTCAAACCGGGCCAGAGCAACAAGATTCTCCAATGGATCAAACCATCATGGATCCCTTAGTACAAGATACAACACTCCTATCTTACAACAACCCTTGCTCAACACATTGAAGGAGCCAACAAATACTAATTCTACACTTTTGCAACAACCCAGAGATATTAAAAACTTTAGTTTAGACACTATAAACCCAACAATCTTTAAAGATCTCCCCCTCCAATTAAAAGCGGGCGGCAGTCAGTTATTTGAAGGAAAAATGGCTGGAGATGTTGTAGGTCGATTTTTTGCAGAAGGGGGTGCTCTGGGTCCCAAAACTTTTACCTTTGGTAATGGGTTAACAACATCTTCTGATGGGCAATTTACATTGGTTCAACTCGGTAATGTTGTTGAAATTAGACTAGTTTCGAATGCTCTGCCACTGGAACATCCGTAGGGACTGGCTTTACTGTCATCGCGATGAATTCCGCAGGGCAACAAAGCAGTATAAGTCTTGCAGCCCCCATTGTAATGGATGCTGCGTAAACCTACAGATTCTCCTGGGATTGAATTATCTGGTTCAAACTACTGGACCGCTATCCACATTAAAGAAATCGGCGATGTAAATGGAGACGGTATTAAAGATTTTATAAGAGACAATGGAACCACTGTAGAGATTATTGATGGTGCAAATAGCGTTCTTGTCAATCAGGCTGGATCATCGATTGATGGAATAGGTGATATAGATAATGATGGGTACTACGATGTTGTCGCAGGTGATCCCACAACCGTCACAGGAACAGTATACCAAATCAATGGTACAAGTTCAGTTGTAACTGCAGCTGGTAGTCCTATAGGAAATGCAGGAGATCAATCTGGATACGCTGTTGCAGGTATAGGTGATTTCAATGGAGACGGCAAATCAGTTTTGCAATTGGCGCTCCTGGAGCAGGGGCAAACGGAACAGTATATTTAGAAACTGGTGGCGGAAATCCTGTTATTACTGGCTCAACTGCAGGCTCTGGTACTTTTATTGATGGTATTGGTGATATTAACAATGACGGATATAGTGATATCCTCATAGGAAATGCCGCAGGAAGCACACAAGCATCAATTGTTTATGGTGCAGCAACTGGAACGGGTGCTACGAATGTAGTCAATGCAGGATTGAATATTGTCGCAGGCGGCGCAGCTGGTGATATCAACGGTGATGGGTATGATGACTTTGCTATCTCAGTCGTTAATGGAGCAAATGTAGACACATATGTTGTCTACGGAAAATCTAGCTACGGAGCGCTTAACTTGGCTTATCTAGAAAATCCAAATAATGCGTTAAAACTACATCACGCAGGAGCCAGTGGTTCGGCTTACGAAATATCCTCGTTGGGAGACATCAATGGCGATGGCTTTGATGATATCAACGTTGGAACAGTTGGTGGAACACATTATACTGTTTACGGAAACTTAGGGGGAAATGCTCCCTATGTTATGGATGGTGCGCCGAATGACGGAGATCCAACATCTGGCATTATTCAAGCCACAGGAACAGGTCAAGCCCTTGTAGGTGATGGTAATTTTAATGATGGAAATCTTAATAACTTAAGCATGAGAGGTGGAAACAGCAATAATAGCTTTATCATCAATAATACGACTTTTAAAAACATTGATGGTGGATTTGGAATTGATACGATCGTGAGTGACGCTGGATCCTTAAATTTTTCAGGCGTTGATTTTGAAAGAATTAGCCAGATTGAAAATATTGAGTTTGGTTTAACTGGTTCAACCATAACCTTAACCGCAGAAAATATATTTAACTTGTTAAAATCAAGCGATAATGGCTCTCTAACCATTCAGCTTGGCTCAACAGCGGTATCTGGTAGTTTAATAATTGATGCCGTTAGCCCCACAAGCACAACACTTAGTAATGACATCATCAATGCTTTGCAAGAAAACGGAAATGGTTCAACGGCATCATATACTGGTGTAGATGCTAACGGTAATATGCATTTTGATATAGGGGGATACAATCTTTATATTGATGCAAGCTTGACAACGACAGTTGTCTAATTACTTACTTTTTGCAATATAAACTCCCCGCCATTCTTCAGGGGGCGGATTTTTTGTATAAAAAATAATACGATCCTTATATAGATTGTAATATTTTTTAAGTTTACCTCCAGATAATTCCATAGCATCTTTGCAATCTTGTGCTGCGCAAGAAAAATCTGCGATACGGTATGCCGCAAGCATACTATTATGAGCCGCTTGCCACTTCTTAAATTCATCCTCACGTGCAACAATTTCATCACCGATCAGAGTATAAATTTTTATGGCTTCCTCACGCCCCTTTACCTGAATTAAATCTAATTCCAAAAAGGCTAAATCTTCGACCAATTTGTACGTGTCCTCGCCAATCAATGTATCAACACCATAAACCTTAGTTTGCCCTTCTAAGCGAGAGGCTAGATTTACTGCATCTCCAACAGCCGAATACGCAAAACGTTGTTTAGATCCCATATTTCCTACCGCACATGGTCCTGTATTAATGCCAATACCCGCATTCAGCGCAATAACTTCCTGATTATCCTTGTCTGCTTTGTGCTTAAGAGCAGCATTAATCGGTTGTAAAGCCTCGTTCATTTTTAAGGCTGTTAAACAAGCTTGACGCGCATGATGAAAATCATCCAAGGGTGCATTCCAAAATGCCATCATGGCATCTCCCATATATTTATCAATTGTTCCCCTACTCTCCATGACTAAATTTGACATAGGCGTTAGAAAATCATTCATCAATTGAATCAACGCTTCAGGAGATAAACTTTCTGCAATTCCCGTAAAGCCACGAATATCTGTGAACATCACGGTGAGTTCTCTCACCTCACCTCCCAATTTTAATTTTTCAGGATTTTTAGTTAACTCCTCCATAAAAACAGGTGAGATATAATGTCCAAAAGCCATCTTAACCTGGCGTCTATCCGTTTCTGAGCGCATATAACTTAGAAGAGATGACCCTACGAATAGTAAGAAAAGAACAAGGCTAGGATATACAGGATCTAACAGCAAACCCTCATGCACATACCCATACCACGATCCCGCAAACATGAGTCCTATCAACAACAACGTAAGAAATCCAAGCCATACAAGATGAACAAAGGGGGATAGAACGATAATAGCAAGCCCTGCAATACCAATAATAATTGCCTCTACGCCGACAATTAAACTGGGCCTTTTAAGAAAACGCCCCTGTAATATCTGTTCTATGACATTCACATGAACCTCAACCCCTGCGACATAAGGTTCGAGAGGTGTTGATCGAATGTCACGCAATCCTTCAGCACTCGTTCCTATAAATACAATTTTGTTCTTAATTTTATTTTCTACATCAAGTCTTTCTTTTGGGTTTAACAATAAATGTGCAGAAATATACTCCTCTGGTTTTATATCGCGGTAATGAACCCAAAACTTAGAATTATTATCGAGAGGAATAGTGTAATCTCCTATTTTTACTTCATAATCAGAATCAAATGTTTTTTTATTTTTATTTTCTCTTATAATCATTCTACTTTTAGGAGAAACCGAAACGCGAAAAGCTTCCAGTGATAAGGCGGGATATAAAACGGTGGATTGATCCGTATAACGCGTTGGCTTATATCTCGCAAACAATGGGATGCTACGAATAATACCATCGGTATCAGGTTGAACCATGAAGTGCCCATTGCCTGCAGCACTTCTCGAAAATTCTGGAAGATTGGTTGCAACGCCTGCACTACTATAACTACCATCAATTAAATCTTGTTTGTCCTTCATCAAGAATGTTGGCTCGACTGGTTGATAAGGAGTGCGGCGCGTCTCGTTTTCTTTTGCATCAATAAAAGCTGTAATAACATTTCCTGCTTTTTTGATAGATTGGGAAAAAACAAAGTCGTTATCTGGTAACTCTTGTATTAATGTTTTGGCACTTAAATATTTGTCACTATCGGGTAATTTTTTAGAGATGTTTTTAGGTGATGTTCTATCTTCTTCTGCAAAAACCATGTCAAAAGCTATTGCTTTTGCTCCATACTCTTTCAAATTAGAGATCAGTTGCGCCATAACGTCTCTAGACCACGGCCATTGCCCTATAATTCTCAAGGAATTTTCGTCTAGATCGACGATAACAACATCACTTGTTGGTTTTCTAGGCAACAGCTTGTTATAGCTATCAAAAACCAAATTTTGCATTCGCTTTCTTAGTTCATTACTGGAACCACTGAAAGAAACTGATCCGCACAGTAATAAAAAAAGTATAAGGATGTGTAACCATTTATTTGTCAAAACCTTGAACATAGGTAACGCTACCTTTCTGTCAGGGCTTTATCCTTTGCCCGTAACACAGGTTTAGGGAAAGATAACTAAATATAGTTCGCTTCCTGTAATGATTTCAACCTGGAGCAACCATACCAGGTGTAATAGTGGTGGTTTTCTCTCCGTTCAAAATAATTTTGGTTGGCACGGACCTCTATTTCAAAAAAAAAAGCATGCCCCTCACGATCAGTTACACTGTTTGCTCCTAAACGCACAAGAACGGCTCTTCAAAGAGCCGTATCTTTGTGAGTCATACGCCGATATTTTTATATTGACTGGTTGATCTGGACGCAAAAATGCAATCTCTTGAGGTGATACACGGGCAATAATTTTTAGATCATCATCTAAAGGAACAATTTCAACCAACTTCATCGCAGGCTCAACAATTCCACCAATAGTTTTCAACATGATCTTGTTACCACTATCATCAACAGGAGAGCGTACCTCTGTTCAAGTAAAACACGGTCACCTATAGCAGTTAAACTTTCATTCAACTGTGAAATTTGAGCCTCAATATCATTCAATTCACCCAAAAACCTGGCTTTTAAATTTATCTTCGATCTTCCTGTTCTTTTTCTTTGCACCGCGCAGTTCTGCCTCAAGACCGTTTTTTTGTTGGCTAGCTTCACTAATTCTGGCCAAATATTTGCTAGTTCATGGTTTAATCTAATTTCTTCCAATTCTGGAATTGCCTTTTTGGCTACCATTTTTTTAGTAACAACTCTTGATTCTAATAAACGGCGGTTTTCAACCAAACGATTTATCTTTGCTTTAACCTCTGCCAGATCTGCCTGAGCTGCTTATTTTCTTATTATTTAAAATTGATTTAGCGTTTTCTAATTTTTGTTGACGTGATAAATAAAAGCGCTTTTTCATTGCGCGCAATGTCAGGAAATTTTTCTTCTATTTCCTCTGATATTTTAAACTCTTCTCCTTTTGCTTCTGCGTTAAGGCGAGCTTTCTTAGCCTGTAGGGCTAATGATTTTGCTTCTGTTCCGCGCTCTTCTGATGCAAAAGCAACATCACTCACCTTAATTAAAATTTGCCCCTTTAACAATCTCCCCTTCCGAAACCAATAACCCTTCCAGAATTCCCCCTTCAAGACTCTGGACCACTTGTATTTCTTGTGTAGGCACCACCTGACCGCTTCCATGTGTAATTTCCTCAATCTGCGATAGATTAGACACATTAAAATGCACAAACCAATGCTGCTATTGCAATCAAAAAGAAAATGAATTGTCTGACGGCTTCATATGTGTGGCCGCCTCTAATTCATTCATGAAATCCCTATCTTCTTTCATCCTAATGTTCTTTTACTCTATTTGTCCAGAGGCTATAGCCTGCATAACTTTTTCGCGCTCACCATCCAAAATTACGCGCCCCTGATCCACTCAGTATTAAACGGTCAACAAGTCCTAACAGATGTTGCCGATGCGTTACCAAAATAAGGGTTTTACCCTTTTGTCTGCTCTTGGATATGTTTCTAAACGCCATTTCAGCCTGTACATCCATGGCATTTGTTGGTTCGTCACAGATATATAAATTAGGTTTTAATAGCATCGCACGCGCCAAAGCAATGCATTGACGTTGTCCACCGCTCAATCCCTCTCCCCGTTCACCGACAGGGATCATATCCCATTGGATGATGAGAAATAAAATCATGAACACCTGCCGCTTTAGAAACATTTAAAATCTCTTGTTCACTCGCATGCGGAACACTAGTTGTAATATTATCGCGAACAGATCCATTAAATAAAACAACATCCTGCGCAATATAAGCACCGTTACGACGTATATCAGCAGGATCAATCTGCCTGTAGTCTGTGTCATCTAAAAGCATACTTCCTTCAGAAACATCATATAAACCCATCATTAAACGTGTAATTGTACTTTTTCCTGATCCAATACGCCCTATTAATCCAACTTTCTCACCCTCATTAATAATAAAACTAACGCCGTCCAACACCTTTCTGTTAGTATGAGGGTAAGTAAATGAAACTTTTCTAAACGTCATTTTTCCTTTCAAATCAGGACGGTGTAAAAACCTTGTGCTAGAAGGTCTTTCAACAGGTTTATGCATAATATCGTTCAATGTTTTTAACGCCGTCCTCGCACCATGATAACGACTCATCAAATTGGCAACCTGCCCTATAGGAGCAATTGCTCTTCCTGCCAATAACACACAGGCAATAAGGGCGCCAACACTCATCGCAGAATCTTTAACAAGATACATCCCCGTCAAGACAACAAAAATGGAAGCTGTTTGCTGTACCCAACTTGAGATATTAACACCCAGCGCCGATACAAATCTTGAACCTTGAGAATATTTTGAATTTTCAGCAATATAACGGCTATACCGTTCTCTCATGCGGCCGTCCGCCCCTACTGCTTTGATTGTTTCCAAGCCGTGAATGGTTTCAATAAGCAAACCATGTTTTGCTTCCGCTGATTTTGTTGATTTGCGCACAAGCGACTTCAATGGGATTTGCAACAAAGCTCCAGCGATAAAAGCGATAATAATAAGAACAACAAGAACAAAAGCAACTGAACCGCCCAAATACCAAATCACAAACAAAAACAAAAAAGTAAAAGGTAGATCAACAATCGCTGTTAAAGTTGCTGATGTAATGAAATCTCTAACAGAATCAAAATCACGTAACATATTAGCAAAAGAACCACTGGACTTTGGTCTTTCTGATAACTTCATATTTAATAGTTGATCGTAAATTCTACGTCCTGCAATCACATCAATTCGACGCCCTGCCAAATCTATGAAATATCCACGCAAAGTTCTAATGACAAAATCAAACACGAACACAGTGAGTGCCCCAAGACCTAGAACCCATCCTGTCTCAATCGCGTTATTGGGAATAACACGATTATAAATATTCATAATAAAAATAGGGCTGGTTAATCCAAAAAGATTAACCAGAATTGCCGCCAAAGCAACACGCGCATATATTGCCTTACAATTAAAAAACGGACCCCAGAACCAATGGCGATCCGCATCTTCTAAATGTGGTGCTTGCGGATCACTAAATTCTGGATTTGGGTGCACGTAAATTGCATACCCTTCATAAGATTGTTTTAAGTCTGTTAATAAAACCGATCTTTCAGAAGCTGTCTCAGGTGACCATATTGTAACACTATGTTCATCCTTACTATAGCTGAGAAGGACACATGCCTGTGCATCTTTTAAAATGAGAACGGCAGGAAGAACAGATGGTAAAATTTTCTTTAGTTTATCACGTTTAACTATTTTTGCCTTTATATCAATCCGTTCTGCCGCTTCACAAAAAAGATTCGGTCCCATCTTGGTTTCGCCATAGGCGAGGCCAGATACCAAAGCCTGAGCAGAGCGTGCACGACCATAATGTGCCGTTAAAAAAACTAGACATTCTAACAAAGGATCGACGGAATGTATTTTTTCACTCAAAGTATTTTTCTTTTCTTAAAAAATTATTTGCGTATATCTACAATCACACGTTCATCTAGCTTGTTGTTTATTGAAGGAGAAACAACTTGAACATTTTCTTGCGGAAGTTCGGTCTCCTCTGAAACAACATTCATATCTGTTTCAATATTCTCTGGAACAACAGGAGAGTAAACTTTGTTTTCTTCAGGTGCAGAGTTTGTAGTTTTCATCTCAACGGTTTTTTTGACAAACAAATCTGTTTGAGAAGCATCAACAAATTGAAGTAATTCACCCGCACTCGCTAAAATTGCGTAATGAGCCAAATAATAACGATATTCCGAAGTAATAGATTCTAGTTGCGCATTAAAGAGCTGATTTTCTGCTTGCATCAACTGCAACAATCTAACACGCGCGCCTTCAAATTGGGTTGTATACGCTTCAAAAAGTTCTTTAGTAACTGTTTCACGCTTCTTGATTAGATCCATCTGCTTTTTTGCTGTTTCATATTCAGAATAAGCACGACGTAAATCACCTTCTATTTGTAATTTTGTTTCTTGATTTTTGGATAGAATTTCCGAATATTGAGCCTTACTTCTGCGCGTACGCGCTTTATATGCTCCCCCTGTTTCAAAATCCCAACTCATTTTGATAAGCGCACGACCATCAACAACTTCGCCGCCAATATCTTCTTTCTGGTCACGTTTTAAATATGAAAGTTCTCCATCCACTTCTGGATATATCCCAGCCTTCTCCGCCCCAATATCATGCTCTGCAGCTTCCAAGGATTTCTGATTGGCTTTCATCAAAGGGTGATTTTGTTGTGCTATTTCTACCGCGTCATTCACATCTAGGGGAATATCTGAGTTATCGACAGCAGGCTTAACTAAACCGCCTTGGGGCATAGATCCCGTCACTTCTTCATACCGTGCCAGAGCTGCATCAAGTTGTCCCTCATAGTCCGTCAGCGTACTTTTAAGCATCAAGCTAATATTCCTCGCCTGCGCCGCTTCAGATTCATCAGCAACGCCTTCATCTACCATAAGCTGGATACGGCTTAAGTAATCTTCAATCACATCATAATAGGAGTTTGTTTTATCGACGATGGATTGAGCCTGTAAAACAGCAAGATGTGCCTGAATAGCTGTGTAAGCTAGGTTTTCCTGAACATCAGCAACATTATAAGTGGCCGACTGAAGGCGAGCCTGCGCAGCATCACGGTGAGACGTCTCAAAACCATCGAATAACGGCTGCGTTATAGCTGCGCTTCCTTCTCCTAGCCCTGAAATAGGCCGCCCCCTATTGACCGATAATCCTCTACTGGTTGCCGTATCAGCATAGACACGACCAAATGATACATTTGTAGAAATCTCTGGAAACAACCCTGATCGTGCTTCACTCATATTTTCCTGCGATATAGTTTTTCCCGCAATTGCGGCTTGCACACTCGGATGATGGCTTAATGCGTGTTTTACAGACTCTGTAATCGTTTCAGCAAAAGCTCCTCTATTTCCTGACAGAAACACAAGAATAGCTAAAGTAACAAATTTACGATATTTCATTGTACCCAAGACCCAAAGTGGATGAATATCCATAAAGAAGGAAAAATTATTTCTCCCTAAGAATCTACTGCTTCGAAGAACTTTTAGCAAGCGCTAGCCCTGTTTTTATAGGGGAATATTCACCCTAAAGCCTTCACAAATAATAAAAAATGAGGCAATGTCGCTTCTATCTTCACAACTGTTACAAATTGGAAAAACATCATGGCTTTAAGAATTGCCATAACTAAAGAAACCGCCGCTGCAGAAAAACGCGTAGCCGCAACGCCAGATACTGTTAAAAAACTTTGCGCTCTAGGCTGTTCTATTGTTATTGAAGCTGGCGCAGGAAAATCAGCAAATTATCTAGACGCAGATTACGAAACGGTGGGTGCAGTCATATCCAAAACGGCAGAGACCGCAACAAAAGATGCTGATATTGTTTTAAGAGTTCAGGCGAATGATAAAAATATTATAAAGCACCTAAAAGACAATTGCCTTTTAATTGGCTTGATCAACCCATACAACAATAAAAATCTTATAGAAGAATTTGCACAAAAAAAAGTAAATAGCTTTTCTATGGAATTGGTCCCTCGGATTTCACGCGCTCAGTCTATGGATGTTCTATCATCACAATCTAACCTAGCGGGATATAAATCCGTTCTGGATGCCACAGAGTATTTTGACCGCGCTATGCCGATGATGATGACCGCCGCAGGAACAGTCGCACCTGCTAAAGTTTTTGTTATGGGTGCGGGCGTTGCTGGTCTACAGGCAATTGCCACAGCCAGAAGGCTTGGCGCCGTCGTCTCTGCTACAGACGTTCGTCCCGCAGCCAAAGAACAGGTTAAATCACTAGGTGCTTCATTTATCGCTGTAGAAGATGACGAATTTAAAGAAGCTGAATCCGCAGGTGGATATGCAAAAGAAATGTCAAAAGAATATCAGGCAAAACAAGCTGCCTTAGTCGAAGAAACAATTGCAAAACAAGACATTGTGATTACGACGGCCCTCATCCCTGGACGTCCTGCTCCAAAGTTGATTACCGAAAAAATGATTTCCTCTATGAAAACAGGATCAGTAATCGTCGATATGGCTGTTGAAGCTGGTGGGAATGTAGAAGGTTCTATCGTCGACCAAGTTGTTGAGAAATACGGTGTTACAATTATAGGTCATGCCAATATTGCTAGCCGCCTAGCCACAGATGCTTCTGCTCTTTACGCAAAAAATATTTTAAGTTTATTAACGCTTATCATTAAAGACGGTGACCTTCAGATTGACTGGGAAGACGATATCATAAAAGGGATTGCTCTAACAAAAGATGGACAAGTCATTCACCCCTCATTTATAGCTAAAAAGGATTAAACCATGAATGAATTACACCACAATTTGGAGGAAGTTGCATCATCAGTCGCTATGACAACGGGACATGATACTTCGTTCTTCTTATCAGGTCTGACAGTTTTTGTTTTAGCTTGTTTTGTTGGATACTATGTTGTTTGGCGTGTAACACCCGCGTTACATTCACCTCTAATGGGCATCACGAATGCTATCTCAAGCGTTATCATTGTCGGCGCACTTATTGCTGCAGGGCCTGCAGAATTTAACTTTTCAAAACTCATGGGATTTTTTGCTGTTATTCTCGCCTCGATAAATATTTTTGGAGGATTTATCGTGACACAGCGAATGCTTTCCATGTTTAAAAAGAAAAAAGGATAAAGCATGGAAACATTATCTACTTTTGCTTATCTTGTCTCCGCCGTCTGCTTTATCATGGCATTGCGCGGATTGTCTGGCCCAGAAACAGCCCGTACTGGTGTTATTTTTGGTGTTTCTGGTATGGCTATTGCTATTGCCACAACATTGATATTGACCGCTCACTCCTGGGGACTAATTGTGTTAGGCATTGCAATTGGCGGTTCTATCGGTGGATTTACTGCAAAAAAAATTGAAATGACTGCGCTTCCTCAACTAGTCGCCGCTTTTCACTCTCTTGTTGGATTGGCCGCCGTGCTTGTCGCCATCGCGGCCTTTTTTAACCCCGAAGCTTACAACATCGGAACAGCAGGTAATATCCATACAGGCAGTCTTGTAGAAATGGCTTTAGGTGTCGTTATTGGTGCCATTACCTTTACAGGCTCAATTGTTGCATGGGGAAAATTACAAGGCGTCATCACAGGAAAACCTGTGACATTCCCGATGCAGCACGCACTGAATGCTACGTTAGGAGTGGGCCTGATTGTCTTAATTGTTCTGCTGTGCTCGACAGAAAGCAGCAATATTTTTTGGACTATGATTATACTGGCTGCCCTTCTTGGTATCCTCATGATTATCCCTATTGGCGGTGCAGACATGCCTGTTATTGTTTCCATGCTTAACTCTTACTCAGGTTGGGCTGCTGCTGGAATTGGTTTCACATTACAAAACAATCTTCTTATTATCACAGGAGCTTTGGTTGGAGCATCAGGTGCTATTCTCTCCTACATTATGTGCAAGGCGATGAATCGATCCTTCATCAGCGTTATTCTCGGTGGTTTTGGAGCAGAACAATCAGGTGCCGCGCAAGATATGGGCGACCGCAATGCCAAAATCGGCTCCGCAGAAGACGCTGCATTCATCATGAAAAATGCTTCCAAGGTTATTATTGTTCCTGGATATGGTATGGCCGTCGCTCAAGCGCAACACGTTGTTCGCGAATTAGCCGATAAACTAAAACATGAAGGTGTTGAGGTCACATACGCCATCCACCCCGTCGCAGGACGTATGCCAGGACACATGAATGTTCTGCTCGCTGAAGCGAACGTACCTTATGACGAAGTTTTTGAACTTGAGGATATTAATCGTGACTTTGCCCAAACTGATGTTGCTTACGTTATTGGAGCAAATGATATCACAAACCCTGCGGCTAAAAATGATAGTTCCTCACCTATTTACGGCATGCCTGTTTTGGATGTTGAAAAAGCTAAAACAGTCTTGTTTGTTAAACGTTCAATGGGTTCTGGTTACGCAGGTATTGATAATCCTTTATTTTACCAAGACAACACCTATATGCTTTTAGATGATGCCAAAAAGATGACTGAAAACATCGTCAAGGCGATGGAATAGCATTCCATGCGTTACCCCTACCATCTTCCTGCATTAGAAGATCGTTTTCTTCCCAACGAAAATTGGGAACTTGATAGTTTTGTAAACTCCGAAACGTCTCATAAGATTCACTATAGCTATGCACCTATTCAAAATCCAAAAGGAACAATCATCTGCTTAACAGGATTAAGCGAATTCTGTGAAAAATATATAGAAACCGCAAAATTCTTTAATACACACCACTATAATTTTTATGTAATGGACTGGGCTTATCAAGGGCGTTCTTGCCGTTATCGAGGGGAACCTCATAAGCGCCACTCAGATGGATATGAATCCGATATCTCTGATGTAAAATACTTTATAGATGGTGTCATAAAAACAAACACGCCACTTTTTTTATTAGCACACTCAATGGGCTCCAATATTGCCCTTCGGTATTTATCTTCACAAGATCATGCAATTAAAGCGGCAAGCTTTTCAGCTCCCATGCTCGGCATCAAAAGCCTTAAATATTTTCCCTTTTTACTAAATCCTATTTTATCTATTTTTAGCGACCGTTACGTTCCAGGTGGAAGAGATTGGCATGAATCAGCACGCGACGGCGATGGTCAAGGTATTTTTTCATCTGATTTGGTACGGGATAAAGTCCACAATGCGTGGTGTATTTCTAATCCTGATCTACAAATAGGTTCTCCAACTTTCAAATGGCTTTATGAGAGCCTGAAATCTATGCGTTTATTAAAGAGTGATAAAATATTAAAAAAAATTTGTATCCCTGTTCTTTTAGCTTACGCCACAAAAGAAACTTTGGTTGATAATAATGCTATCGTCCGCGCATCAAAAAAAATCGAAAATGCTGAATTATTAGAATTAAGAAATTCAAAACATGAAATTATGATGGAAACAGATAATATCCGCGACGAATTCCTAAATAAAACCGTAACACTTTTCAACCAATCAGTGTAAGCCATTGATTTTCACTTAAGATTTCAACACCCAATTCTTGGGCTTTTTTAAGTTTTGATCCTGCATCTTCTCCCGCTATAACATAATCCGTTTTCTTAGAAACAGAACCTGCCACTTTTGCCCCCAAACTCTCCGCCTTTGCCTTCGCTTCCGCTCTTGTAATTTGCGTTAATGTTCCTGTGAAAACGACTGTTTTTCCTACTACAGAACTATTTTGTATCTCTGGAATTTTATAAGATTCAATCTCAACTTCATTCTCCAAATCCGTCAAAACTTTCTGATTATGCGGTTCGCTGAAAAATCCAATCAAATCATCTGCTGTTGATGGACCAATATCTTCAATATTGATTAAATCCTGATAGGCACTACTATCCTTATCTTGCGCTTGCAGCATCATCGTTTTGAGGGTGTTCAAATCTTTATAAACATTAGCTAATCTTTTGGCCGTAGCTTCACCCACCTGACGAATACCCAACGCATAAATAAACCGATTCAAAGAAATTTGGCGGCGATTATTGATAGATTCAAAAAGATTTTTTGCTGATAAATCACCCCATCCTTCTTTATTACGAATAGGAGTTATCGAACTTTTATCATATTTTTCTAAAGTAAAAATATCTGCAGGAGATTTGATTAATCCATCTTCCCAAAATTGTTGAATAATTTTTGCGCCAAGCCCATCAATATCAAAGGCCAAACGACTAACAAAATGTTTTAAACGCTCCACGGCTTGTGCTTCACACACAAGACCACCTGTGCACCGCCAAGCAACTTCGCCTTCTTCACGAATAGCTTTTGACTCACATACAGGACAAATTTTAGGAAAAATATACGGTTCTGATGAGGTAAGTCGTTTATTTATTTGAACACTAACCACTTGCGGAATAACGTCTCCTGCTCGCTGTATAGTAACGTAATCACCAACACGAATATCTTTACGCAAAATTTCATCTTCATTATGAAGTGTTGCATTAGAAACCACCACGCCACCTACACTAATAGGTTGTAATCGGGCTACTGGGGTCAAAACACCTGTTCTACCTACCTGGATATCTATATCACGAACGATTGTTTCGGCTTGCTCTGCTGGAAACTTATGTGCTATCGCCCAACGAGGAGAACGAGATACAAATCCTAAACGCTTTTGATAAGCAAGATCATTTATTTTGTACACTACGCCATCTATTTCATAATCTAATTTAGGTCTGCTCTTCACTACTTTTTCGTAGTAAAACATAATCTCTTCAATTTTTTTGTACACCCCAGCCAATTCTGTTACAGAAAAACCCCACTCCTCTAGCTTTTCACGAATATTCCACTGTGTATCAAAAGTGAACCCGCTTATATCCCCTATAGCATAACCAAAAAAGTACAGGGGTCTATTTGCTGTAATGCTGGAATCAAGTTGTCTTAAACTACCAGCAGCAGCATTACGTGGATTAGCAAATATTTGTTTTCCTTCTTTTTCTTGTTTTTTATTCAAGTTTATAAAATCGTCACGACGCATATAAACCTCACCACGCACCTCTAAGACATCAGGAGCTTTGCCTTTCAATTTATGAGGGACATTACTAATTGTTTTTACGTTTTCTGTAATATCTTCGCCTACATATCCGTCACCACGTGTTGCCGCATAAACCATATGACCTTTTTCGTAACGAATAGAACAGGATAATCCATCAATTTTTGGTTCAGTAACAATCTCCAATTCATCTGCACTAGATAGCCCTAAAAACTTACGAATACGAACAATAAAATCTTCTAACTCTTCTTCTATGAAAATATTACCCAATGAGAGCATTGGCACTGAGTGCTGTATTTTTTTGAATCTTTTTGACGGTTCAGATCCGACTTTTTTAACAATTTTTTTAGATACTAAAGAAGGATGTCTCTTAATAAAATCATCAAAATTTCTTTTAAATAAATCGTACTCTTCATTTTCTATTTTAGGATTTCCAGCCTCATAACATCTATCATATTCTTCTAGTAGTTTTACTAACCTTTTATATTCGGCCACCACTACTTCATCATCAAATAAAGATAGCATTTTTTTATCGTTCATCATGCCACGCTCTTTTCATTGCGATCACTATCAAGCAACCTCGCAGCTGCTGCACGCGCTTCCGATGTTATTTCTGCGCCAGATAACATCCGTGCTATTTCTTCCTGGCGGTCTTTATAATTCTCCAAGAAAACAATATTGGTCGTGATTTTTTTATTACCACCTTTCGTGACAATCCAATGATTTTGAGCTTTTGCAGCCACCTGCGGAGAATGTGTCACCACCAATATTTGCCTATGTTCTGACAATCTAGCCAAACGTTCTCCTACGGCTGCGGCTGTAGCACCACCGATGCCACTATCCACTTCGTCAAAAACGAGTGTTCCTGCCACCCCCACCTCTGCCAGAACAACTTTAAGAGCTAGCATCAATCTCGCCAACTCCCCCCCCGATGCCACTTTATTTAAAGATCCCGCCATCGCTCCTGGATTGGTTGCAACAAGGAACTGCACTTCATCTGTTCCCAAATCATTCCATTGATCCTCAGATAAAATTCGAACAGAAACTTCAAATTTTGTCTTTTCAAGCTTAAGTGGGATCAACTCCTTCATAACTAGCTTGCTTAGTTTTTCAGCCGACTTTTTTCGTATAATAGAAATTTTTTCTGCTGCAACCACATATTGTTTTTTATTTTTCTCAACCAAGCCTATCAATTCTGAAATATTTTGATCTTCCTGTTCTATACCATTTAATATTTGTGCTATTTCTTCTCGCTTTTTTGGTAACTCGTCAATGGCACATCCATGCTTACGAGCCTGCGCTTTTAAGGAAAATAAACGATCATCTATCTCCTCCAAAGAATATTCACTATTTTCAATATCTTTCGATAAATCCTGAAGAGCCGCGTGAACCTCTTGTATCTCAACATTAGCTCGCTCCATCGCGGCGGTCGCCGTTTGCCCTTCACCACCTAAGCGATCTAGAGACTTCCAAATTGCCGTAGATAATATCTCGATTTCCTCTAATCCCTGCTCCGCTGTTTTTAAATTATCTAGAATTTGTTCACGGCGCATCAACTTGTTTTTTAATGTTGATAATTTTTCCTCTTCACCAACTTCTGGGGATAATTCATCTAAATCTTCTAAAGATGTCCTATAATAATGTTCGTCGGCACGTGCCTTATTCATTTTTTCACGGAGGAGCAACAAATTCGCTTCGGATTTTTTCCAACTATCCCAAAAATCTGCCACAGATAGAAGGTTTTCTGATGGTGTTCCATAATCATCAAGCAATCCACGATGAACGCGTGGCTGTAATAAGCTCTGAGTTTCAAATTGACCGTGAATTTCAACCAGCATCTCACCCACTTGTTTCAGTAAAGAAACACTCACTGCTTGATCATTGATAAAAGCACGCGAGCGACCATCCTTAGTTACAGAGCGCCGTAAAATAAGCTCTGAAGAAACTTCTAATTCCTGTAGTTTTAGAAAAGTAAGAACATCACTGTCTTCAGGGACAATAAATTCGGCCGTCACGCTTGCCTGCTCCTCATCCTGACGCACCAACCCTGAATCAGAACGGGCACCGAGAGCTAACCCCAAAGAATCTAGAAGAATCGATTTCCCTGCTCCTGTTTCCCCTGTCAGAGCACAAAGACCAGATTGAAAATCTATCGTGAGCTGCTCAATAAGAACAACATTTCTAATGGTTAAACTGGCGAGCATGTTTCCCGCCCTCTTCTATTCTGGCTTAAACAAAGAATCGACGGTTTTATCAACAAAAGAGCGATCCTCTAAAATTTCTTGTCGTGATTTATCATCTAAAATCTTATAACTTCTCTCATACCATTTTGACCCTGGATAATTATATCCTAAAACTGCTGCCACATGCGTCGCCTCAGTTCGAAGCCCCAAGGTCAAGTATGCTTCTACCAATCTGTGAAGTGCCTCTGGCGTATGTGTCGTTGTTTGATAATCTTTAACGACGGTACGGAAACGATTAATTGCCGCATTCACTTGATTCCGTACCAGATAATAACGCCCAATTTCCATTTCTTTACCTGCCAAATGATCAAGCGTTAAATCACGTTTCAGCTTAGCATCGCGTGCGTACTGGCTTTCTGGGAAGCGGGTAATCAAAGTATCAAAAGCCTTTAACGCTTCTTCTGTCATCGCCTGATCCCGTGATACATCCGAGATTTGTTCGTAATAAGCCAGCGCCTTCAGATAATAAGCATAATCAATATCTTCATTTCCTGGATGCAATTCAGTAAAACGATCAACCGCAAATATAGCTTCGTCATATTGATCTGCCTGATAAGCGGAGAAAGCCGCCATAAGCTGAGCTTTAGTCGCCCATTTAGAATAGGGATACTCACGCTCAACATCCTCGAAAAGCTTCGTTGCCTTCACATATTCTTTAGCATCTAAAGCATCTGCTGCTTCGTTATAAAGCTCTTCTACAGGTCTGGGAGGAGAATCATCAGATAAAACAGCATTCTTTTCTTTCCCACTACTACAGGCAGCTAAAAGTACAGAGGAAAGGACTAAAAACAGGACAAATGATTTATTTTGCATGGCTCTATAAATAGCGTTATTTGAAGCAAAATAAAAGGACTAACCGCTTGATTAGCCCCAAAACTCACCATATTTTACGGCTTATATGCCTGTGCGCGCACAAAAGAGGATGCATAAGTCAACGGAGATTCATTCTCAAATTCAACAAGAAGATCTATAATTTCATAATTTTCCGTATTAGAGAAGAGCGCATGAAGCAATTTATTATTCATCTCATGCCCTGCACGAATTCCTTCATAACGACCCAGAATCAAGCCACCTGCAAGCGCCAAATCTCCAACTGCATCAAGCAGTTTGTGGCGAATAAATTCATCAGTACAATGAAGCCCGCCCTCATTCATCACGCCATGATCATCAACGACAATGGCGTTATTTAAACTGCCACCCAAGGCCAAGCCATTCGCCCGCATTGCATCAATATCCGTTTTTAAACAAAAGGTACGGCAGTCTGCAACGTCGTGTTTAAAGTTACCATTTACAAGTTTAAATTCAAATCTTTGGGATCCAATTGTTGGGTCAGCGTAATCAATTTGTCCTGCATAAACGGGAATTTCAGAAGGTGATAATGTTACTTTTCTGTTTCCATCCTGATAAGTTACGGGGCGTTTTACACGAATGGCACGGCGCGGTAAATCTTGTGTTTCAATGCCTGCCTCTTCAATTGCCTCAACAAAAGGCTTTGAACTACCATCCAAGATGGGCACTTCACCTGCATCGATTTCAATCAACGTATTATCAACACCAAGCGCGCGAAGGGCAGCCATAAGATGCTCGATCGTACTTACAGTAACGCCATATTCATTGCCAATCATGCTGCAAAGCGTTGTATTTACTACATTGTTCCATGTGGCGGGGACTAAACGATAATTTTCCAGAATATCGATTCTATCAGTTCGTTTGAAAATAATACCATGGTGGGGGGGGGCAGGATTTAACACTACACGCACCGCCGTCGCAGAATGAAGGCCGATTCCATCAATGGATACTGATTTTTTAAGTGTTTTTTGCATGAACTCTCTAAACCGATTTATTACTGTTCCAGTATAAGAGAGTCCTGCGCCAGAAGAAAATCACGCTTTGTATCTATATGTTACACTTAAAGAGGTTATCCATACCTTGATTTTCTTACCTTTTACAGATGATATTTCAGCACTTCGTTCAAATAGCACAAATAGGAATAAATTCAAAACAGCTACAGAATACAAAAAAAAGAGACCCCGAAGGGCCCCGTTAGTTTATCATCTGGAGGACACCAGATAAATTCTCTGTTAAAGGACTAATTCGCCTGTCTACGAAGGAAAGCTGGAATATCAAGATCATCTTCATTGGCCTTAGGCGCTGCAGGTGTTTCAATATCTAATTTACCTTGCGAAGGTGCATCAATATTTGGCTGCTGACCAAATCCTGTGCGTCCGCCCGCATGGAAACCACCTGAAGATTGTGTCCCTGAAGAAGACTGTGCTCCTGTCTCTTCAATCTGATCTTGATGGTCACCACCTTTATAAGCCTCATAAGCACCCGTGATACGTTCAAACAAGCTTGGTGTTCGGCGACGTTGAGCTGCATGTGCTCCAGGAACAGGAGGATGTAGAACTAGCCCCTGCTTCGGTGCCTGAATAGGCGCCGCCATCTGAGGCTGTGGAGCCTGACCATAAGAAGCAGGGCGTTGCGCTGTCATTGGAGCATAAGCAGGTTGCTGTTGTGGTTCTGCGTCCTGCTGTTGTTGTGGTGCAGAATACTGGGATGCAGGTGCATATACAGGCTCTTGCGGTGTCGGAACAACAGGGCTAGGAGGAATAAAACTTCCCTGATGGATTGATCCCCGCATGGTCGAGGTTGGAGCAGGTGCAGGCGCGGCGGCATGATACTCCTGACTTGCAAACATATCTGGTTTAGACGCTGTTGCTGGCGCAGAAATATTAAGAGAAGAACCAGCAGGTTTCGCCGCTACACTTTCCTGACGTGCATTCAAAGTCATCGCACGCGCCACTTCGGTTTGGGGACGCTGTGCCGCAACTTCTTTTTTTGCAGGAGACGACGAGTCAGAAGACTTCCCTATTGCTGTAACACGAACGCCACTTGTACCACCACGAGTCCGCACGCTTTGTTCAACATCAATTCCCGTTGCAACAACAGAAACACGCATAGATCCTTCAAGTTTTTCATCGAAAGTAGAACCGAAGATAATATTAGCGTTCGGATCAACTTCATCACGAATGCGGTTACATGCCTCATCTACCTCAAACAATGTCATGTCATGACCGCCCGTAACATTAATAATAACACCCCGCGCACCCTTCATAGACACATCATCAAGTAAAGGATTGTTAATAGCAGCTTCAGCAGCTTCGGTTGCACGGCGATCCCCTTCGGCTTCACCTGTACCCATCATAGCCTTGCCCATCTCAAGCATGGCTGAACGAATATCTGCAAAGTCAAGATTAATAAGACCAGGCATTACCATTAAATCCGTTACCCCGCGCACACCAGACTGTAAAACACCATCTGCCATCTTAAACGCCTCAGCAAAGGTGGTTTTTTCATTAGCAACACGGAAAAGATTTTGATTAGGAATAACAATCAGCGTATCTACGTAATTCTGCATCTCTTCGATGCCTGCTTCCGCCTGTTTCATGCGATGAGTTCCTTCAAAATGGAACGGCTTCGTAACAACGCCAACAGTCAAAATACCGCTATCCCGGCAGGCTTTAGCAATAATAGGTGCAGCTCCTGTCCCCGTTCCCCCGCCCATACCTGCGGTAATGAACGCCATGTTCGATCCCTCAAGATATTGCATCACCTCATCCAAGGATTCCTGCGCCGCCTTCTCACCGACTTCTGGTTTTGCGCCTGCACCCAAACCGCCCGTTACATGCGCGCCTAACTGCAACTTGTTATCGCACAACGATCCTTCCAAGGCCTGCGCGTCCGTATTGCAAACGAGAAACTCACATCCTTCAAGCGCAGATGAAATCATGTTATTGACGGCGTTACCGCCCGCTCCGCCGACTCCGACGACTGTAATTTTTGGTGACAATTTTTGAACCTCTGGTGTTTGTATTCGAACGTTAATCATTTTGTGCGACCTCCATGTGCGGATTTCTTATAAGATTCTATGGTTATTTTTTCTTAAACGGAATCATGAATTTCGTTAGGAGCAGAAAAAATGGCGGGTTTTACTTCTTTTTATCGGTAATCTCTCCCCAGAATATACTTCAAAAAATCTGACTAAATGATTCAAATGAATCAGCTTTTAAGATTGTGTCACAGCCGCAGATTCGCGAAAAGAGTCGTCAAATTTTTATTCTATAGTTCTGTGGATAAGTTCGGTATAGATAGTGAATAGTTACGAATAACTACCAGTTTTCTTTCCACCAAAAACGAAATCTCTCCCAGAGCGAGCCCGAATCAACGCTTGCCATGATTTCCCCAGGCATTTCGTGAGAATGCGAAGCCATATAGGTTAAAAGTCCTGCTGCTGTGGAAAAAGCAGGACCACTTGCCGCGTCAGGCAAGCCGCTTAAACGGATGGGACGGCCCAGACGAACCTGTTTATCCAAAATCATTTGCGCCAAATCTCGCAAACCTGGAAGTTGTGAAGCGCCACCTGTGATTACCATACGACGACCAATTCCGCGCCCATGCCCGTTCTCTTCCATACGGTCGCGGATCATTTCAAAAATTTCTTCAAGGCGCGGTTGGATAATCCCAATAAGAAGAGATCTCGGCACATGATTAGGAGCATGGCGATCTGTCTCTCCCAATTGAGGGACATCAATATATTCACTTTCATCGCTGCCTGTAACCATCGCGCTCCCGTACAAAGTTTTCAAGCGTTCAGCATCGTTATTCGCGCATGTCAAACCACGAGCAATATCGTTGGTCACGTGCCACCCCCCAATTGGAATGGCCCCCGAATGAATCATTGCACCCGCTTGAAAAATTGCAAAAGATGTAATTCCTGCTCCCATATCAATGACCGTACAACCCAAATCCATCTCATCTTCCACCAAACAAGAAAGACCCGAGGCGTAAGCCGCAGAGCACAAAGAATCAATATCAAGATGAGACCGTTCAACGCAGGCTGCCATATTCTGCAGCGGTCCCAGTTCCCCTGTCACAAGATGAATATCAACATCCATATTATTGCCAGTCATCCCTGTAGGATCCTTTATCCCTTCATTACCATCAATACGGCAATTAACAGGAATGGTATGTATCAATTCGCGATCATTGCTCATCACCTGATCCTGCGCCCTAACAAGAGCGCGGCGAATATCATTATCAGTTACAACCTGACCTGCGATTTGAATGTTAATAGAGATGTTGTGCGATTTTGTCTGCAAACCTGGTACGTTGACGATTACATCCCGTAACGGGTAACCTTTCATTGCCTCTGCGGCCATACGTTCCGCCGTATGCACCGTTTGACGAATGGCGCTATCGGCTGCGTTAATATCAATCACCGCACCATTTTTTATTCCTTGTGATGCCTGATAACCAACACCCAAAATCTCAATAGCGCCCTCGTCATCAATAACACGACCTATGAAACACGCATTTTTATGAGAGCCAATATCAAGGGCAGCGAGCAAAGAGCCTCTGGGTTTATGCTTAATTTTCATCCCCTTTAATTACCTTCTAAATAGGATCCCCAGATGTGTTACCAAAACTTGCTTTATATTCACGTACCGCTCCTGGTTTTGTCCGTATTGTAATACGTTCCAATTCACGCACGTCGATCACACTGATATTGATATCCATGATATTTTCTTCTTCTTGCATTTTAGATAAGCGAGTCAAGGCAAGCGCGATCCCCTCTTCTGGTAATTTAACGATAGCGCCAGATTTCAACGTAATATCCCAACGACGACCAGAGATAGATTTAGCCGCTTCCACCTTATCTAGAATTTCAGGTTCTGAGGCAAGCAGTTTTAAAAATTCTGGTGCGCGCTGTGGTACATCATCTCCAACTAAAACAATATAGTTTTTAAACGCACCTAGCTTATTATCGGTTAAAACCATCCCTTCTGTATCAATCAGGGATAAACGTTGATTGCGTTGCCAGAGCGCCATAGGTGTGCGTTCCTTAAGTTTCACATAAATTGTATCGGGTAGGCGCCGCTCCACCTTCGCAGTTTTCACCCAAGATAATTTCTCAAGCATCTCCCGCGCTGCCTCAGGCTCAAATAAAAAGAGAGGATCGTTTTTTTCAATATTTAAAACAGCCCGCAAAGTATCCACATCCGTATAGTAACGCCCCTCCACCATAATATTGGCCACTTTAAAGCCTTTATCAGCAGTAATTTCCAAAATTTTATTATGGGCAAAGTTTGCCAAACGCGCCGACGCACCAGACATAAAAAACCAAGAGCCCAACCACCCCACAAAAATGAAAACACCCATAGTCAGGCCAAAACGTTTGCCCCAAAGCAAAATGCGCTCTGCCGAATTCCCGCGTTTTTTTAGGATGCGGCTCGAACTTTTTCTTGAGCGTGATGCGTTTCGACTAAACCATGACATTTTGCGGTTTCCACCAGATGAGAACAAAGTTGAACGAATGACATGCCCTTTTGTTCTGGCTGAATCAGAGCGACTGATCCTGGCGCCAGACCTGGCATGGTATTGATTTCCAAAAAGTATACAGCATCTTTCCCGATTTTTGAAACATCATATCTGAAATCACATCGTGCAAGGCCAGAACAGCCTAAAACCTCAAAGACCTTCTCTGCACTTTCCATAGCTGCTTCCGCCACGTCTTCAGGAACATCCGCAGGAGTCACAAGCTCGGTGCGTTTATCACTATATTTGGCATCATAATCAAAAAAACGGCCTGGAAACTTAATTTCTGTAACACCTTGTGCCTTTCCATCAAGCACAGTGACATGAATTTCCCGACCTTCAACAAATTTTTCGACTAAAACTTTTTCTCCAAAATTCCAACTTTCCGCATCCAAAGGTTGTTGGTTTTCGCCCTCTAGAATAATCCTCACCCCAACACTTGACCCTTCGTTAAGGGGTTTGACGACGTAAGGACGCAGCATAACTTTTTCAGCTAACACATCTTCTTTCGTCGCCACAACACCTTCAGACGTTTGAACACCAACACTGTTTGCTAGTTTTTTTGTAAGTGGCTTATCCATTCCAACCGCGGAAGCCATTACACCTGAATGTGTGTAGGGAATTTGTAACGCCTCCATCACCCCTTGGATAACGCCATCCTCACCACCACGGCCATAGAGATTGTTAAAAACAACATCAGGTTTTGGGGTTAAGTCATTGATCAGTTTAGAAATGTCGTGTGAAACATCAATAACTTTCACCTCGTAACCACCTTCTTTGAGTGCCCCCTCGATAGCCTTACCCTTCATCAGTGAAACTTCACGCTCAGCCGACCATCCCCCCACTAACAGAGTAACTTTTTTTGCCATCACTTTTCTCCTATTCGTCTAATTTCCCATCTTAAAGTGATTCCATGTTGATCCAAAACACGGGTACGGATTTCCTCCCCTAAATTTTCCAGATCGGCCGCCGTAGCCATGCCTGTATTAATCATGAAATTACAATGCTTTTCGCTCATCTGTGCACCACCGATTTGAAGTCCGCGGCCACCAACACTCTCAACAAGTTGCCAAACCTTCATGTCCTCTTTAAGGCCCGCACGTGACAATTCTTCGACAGAAGGATTAGCGAAAGTAGAACCTCCAGTTTTCTCTCTAATTGGTTGAGATCGTTCGCGCTTTTCTTTTATTTCTGCAATGCGGTTTTTGACCGTGTTGGCATCTTCCTTTTGCCCTTGCAAGACGACGCCTGTCACAATATCGCCATCCGATAAATTCGTATGGCGGTATGTCATGTCCAGATCATCGGGTTTTAAAATCTTGATATTGCCGTTACGATCAATCACCGTAGCCTCAACCAATACATCTTTGGTTTCGGTACCGTAACAGCCTGCGTTCATTTTCACCGCACCACCAATTGAACCAGGAATACCGCTGAAAAACTCAAGACCACCAATGCCATTTTCGGCGGCAATACTGGCAACATTAGCATCCAGCGCCAGCGCCCCCGCAATCACACGATCGCCCTCGACTTTAATATCTGAAAATTCACGCCCCAGACGAATAACTACCCCGCGCACTCCACCATCACGAATAATAGTATTAGATAGCGCACCAAAAACGTGAACGGGTAAGTCCTGAGGACAGTTTTCTAAAAAATACTGAAGATCATCTTGATCCGCAGGTTTAAACAATACATCTGCCGTACCCCCGCATCGAAACCACCCCTTCGCACCCAACGGTGCGTTTTCGGTGTATCGCCCGCGAATATCTGGAAGATGACACCTTATCATCGACACGGCCTTAAGCACTTTGCTTTTGTTTCTTGGCGAATTCAGCGTCCAGTTGCGCTGGCAGATCATAAGCCCAGGCGCTGATATTTCCCGCCCCCAGACAAATCACGTAATCCCCTTCTTCGGCAATATCAGCAACCATATCTGCCAAATTACTAACATCTGGTAATGCCTGAACATGCTTATGACCGCGTTCTTTTATGCCTGCGGTTAAGTGATCTTTGTCAGCGCCTTTGATCGGGTTCTCCCCTGCGGGATAAACATCAGCGATGATCACGCTATCCGCATCGTTAAAACAGGTACAAAAATCTTCAAATAAGTCATGTAGGCGTGTGAAGCGATGAGGCTGCATCACAGCAATAACTTTTTTATCTGATTTATCAACGGCCTGGCGTGCCGCCTTCAACACAGCTTTAATTTCTACAGGATGATGTCCATAATCATCAATCACCGTAATGCCGTTACTGACACCCGTTTTGGTAAAGCGACGTTTGACACCTGAAAAATTCTTCATCGCAGTTTTCATGGTTGCCGCAGGCACGCCCATTTCATGAGCAATTGCGAGTGAGGCCAAAGAATTGGAAATATTGTGATCTCCCAACATCGGGAGGAATACGTCGCGTAGCGTTTCTTCTTTTCCATCATTTAACCATGCCGTAAAAGTGACATCAAAGGTTGAACCCTCTGCTGCTGTTCGTATATTAGATACGCGAACATCCGCTTGAGGATTAAAGCCATAAGTAATGACACGGCGATCTGCCAAAGTCGGAAGCATGTCCTGTACCGCAGCATGGTCCGAACACAGCACAGCAAAACCATAGAACGGCAAATTATCAATAAATCGGCGGAAGGTTGCTTTAATATTATCATAAGAACCGTAGTAATCCAGATGCTCAGGATCAATATTAGTTACAACAGCAACTGTAGCTGGCAATTTGGTAAAAGTGCCATCACTCTCATCAGCCTCAGCGACAATCCAATCACTTTCACCAATACGTGTGTTGGTACCATAACTATTCACAATCCCGCCATTGATCACTGTTGGGTCATATCCCGCCTCCTCCAACATCGTGCCTACCATCATCGTCGTGGTGGTTTTCCCATGTGTTCCCGCAATTGCAATAGACCATTTCAGGCGCATCAGCTCCGCCAACATTTCAGCACGGCGCACCACTGTCTTACGCTGAGCACGTGCAGCCTTAAGCTCTGGATTATCTGCTTTGATCGCCGTTGAGACCACAACAATTGCTGCATCTTCAATATGTTTGGCGTCGTGACCTACAAAAACTTTCATTCCCTGATCACGCAAGCGCTTAACATTGGCGCTATCAGACATATCAGATCCCTGAACATCATAACCCATGGCGTTTAAGACCTCTGCAATCCCGCTCATCCCAATTCCGCCAATTCCGACGAAATGTAGCTTTCCAATTGTCAAAGGCATTGCACGCATAATTTTATCCTTACTTAATATTATAGTCTTTAATCATCACGGCCTTGAGTTAGATCAAAAGACTTATTTGCATTTTTGTCCCACCCACTAGCCAACGCCGTTACTAAATTTCCCAATCTTCGCGCCGCATCTGGTCGACCACAGGTACGAGCATTTTCTGCCGCATTGAAAAGCGCCTCAGGGTTTTGTAAAAATGTTTCAATGCGTGCGAGTAGCGCCTCCACCGTAAAACCATCCTGCGTCATCACCCATGCCCCACCTGCATCAAAAACTGCATCTGCATTTCTTTTTTGTTGCTGATCTTTATGCCAGGGATATGGCACGAATATGGCGGGTCTGCCTGCCGTTGTCACTTCACAAACCGTTCCTGCGCCAGAACGCGCAATAACCAAATGACAATTTTCTAAACGCTTGGCAACATCGCTAAAGAAAGTAGCAAGCTCTGCTTTCACTCCTGCTTTAGCATAAGCCTCGCGTACCTGGTCAATATCATCATCGATGCACTGTTGCGTGATCTCTAAACGTGCTTTATGCGCCGTAGAGAGATTATCCACCATCTGCGGTAAAATCTCCCCGAATATACTGGCTCCTTGGGATCCTCCAAGAACAAGAATTTTTAGCGGTCCGTCCTGATTGAGAGCTGGGTAAGGCTTATTGTAAAGCGCAGCAATATCAGGCCGAACAGGATTCCCTGTTACGACAGAACGTACCGCATCACTTTCATCAATACTCTCTACATTATTCCATGACAGAGCAATACGGTCAGCCTTGGGTGCAAGATAAGCATTCGCCTTTCCTAAAATCGCATTTTGTTCATGGATAATTGTTGGAATATTTTTTTTCTGTGCTGCATAAACGGCAGGAAAGGAAGGATATCCACCAAAACCAATAACAACAGCTGGTTTCAATTTATCAATCAACCGCCGTGCCTGAATATAACCAATACCTAAAGCAAGAATGGTTTTAATTTTACTGAAAATACCTGCGCTCATCGCTCCTGATTTTAGAACATAAATAGGTATTCCATCTGCGAAAGGTTTATATTTTTGTCCGCGCACATCTGTTGCGAGAGCAACACGATACCCTCTACCAATCAAATCCCGTGCTAATGCTTCGGCAGGAAACATATGGCCGCCTGTCCCACCCGCTGAAATTAAGATTTGTTTTACCTCTGTTGTCATCTATATATATCCACATGCACAAAATTATAGGTTATCGCCACCTACAGGCCGAACAGACAATCCCCCTTGCGCTATACCCGAGCGCGATTGCCGCCTTGTTAATGCCAATACCATACCCATTGCGACGCTCATCGACAACAGGGAAGATCCCCCATAGCTAATAAACGGCAGAGTCATGCCCTTTGTAGGCAATAAATGAAGGCTCGACCCCATATGAATCAGCGCCTGAAGCCCGAACATCGTCAAAAGCCCCCCTACGGCCAGAATCACAAACATATTTTCACTATCAATAATTCGGTTAAAACCGCGCACCAAAACGTAACCATAAAGCGCCACTAAAATAACAATAAAAAATAATCCTAATTCTTCACCTGCTACAGAAAATATAAAATCTGCATGAGCGTCTGGAATACTTAACTTTACCGTTCCCTGTCCTGGCCCTGTTCCAAAAACACCCCCATTACGAAACGCATCAAGAGATTTATCAATTTGAAAAGTATCTCCGCTCGATGGATCCAAAAAGCGATCTACCCGGCTTTGAACATGTGAGAGAGAGAAATAAGCTAGCACCGCTGCACCTGCTGCAAAAACAAGTAAAAGAAAAATTATACGAAAAGGTAGTCCTGCCAAGAATATAACGGAAATAAAAGAAGCTGTCACAACAAACGTCATTCCCATATCAGGTTGCAATACTAAAAGAGAAACAAGAGCGCCATAAACCCCTGCCACAATTTTACTACCTTTAAACTCTGGCTTATCTTTTTGTTGCGCAATAAGCCAAGCTGCCACAACAATAAAAGTAGGCTTTGCAAACTCAGATGGTTGAAGAGAAAATCCAGGAAGATGTATCCATCTTTGTGCTCCTTTGATCTCCATCCCAAAAAGAAGAACATAGATTAACGCAATAAAACACCCTACTAACATAATAGCCGATAGTCGCCAGATCTGCTTCACATCCAACAGCGAAATTCCAAACATAATTGCTAAAGAGGGAACTAAAACAATTAAATGTCGAATAACGAAATGATATTGATCCAAACCAATACGCAAAGCTACAGGCGGACTTGCCGCCGTTACTAACACAATACCAAAGATAATGATAATCCCTAGTAATACTAACAAACCGCGATCAACGGTCCACCACCAACGGCTCAGTAATGATTTATCGGTACGTGAAAAATGTTTCATGTTGCCTCTTTAATCAATTCTAATACTTGAGAAGAAAACGCATTACCACGATATTCAAAAGATTTAAACTGATCCCATGATGCCGTCGCAGGCGATAATAAAACAACAGCCTCGTCTCCAAATTTTTGAGCATCTTCATGCGCTCTTCTTGTTGCTACATCGAGGGTTTGATTTATTTCAAAACCAAATCCATGATAATGAAGCCACAGGCCGAACTCTTGAGCACATTCCCCTATGACATAAGTTTTTTGAATCCGCTCTTTAAAAATTTCCAATCCTGACAAGCCGCCTTCTTTGGCACGCCCACCAATAATCCAAAAAATATTATCATAGCTAGAAAGTGCTTTGGCTGCCGCTTCAGCGTTGGTAGCCTTGCTATCGTTAATATAAGTAACATGGTGGTGTTTGGTAATAAGGTACTGGCGATGTGGCAATCCTGGGTAGGTTTTAAACGCCTGCAAAATACTTTCGTTTTTTATTCCTAACTCCTTCGAAGCCAAATAAACACAGATCATATTTTGATAATTGTGCATTCCCTTAAGTGTTTCGTAACAGGTTAAATCTGCAATTTTTGTATCTGTTCCTAAATGATTATGCACCAAGTGGCCATTATCGACGTAATATCCCTCAGGAATAGCGTGCTTAACAGAGACTGGAAGAACTTTACGCCCTTCAGAGCAAAATAAATTATCAAATAATTTAGCGCTGAAATCATCATCTATCCCGATAATTGCAGTTCCTTCGCCATCAAGAATTCTGGCTTTAGCCTCCACATAGGATTTCATAGAACCATGACGGTCTAGATGATCTGGCGTAATGTTTAATAAAATAGAAATATCTGGACGAAAAGTAGGACATAAATCCATCTGATACGATGAAATTTCTAAAACAAGAACATCAATATTTTCTAAATCTAGATCAAAAACAGCTTTACCAATATTGCCCCCCATAACAGCCTTCATGCCAGACGCATTCAAAACATGGGTCATTAGAGCCGTGGTGGTTGATTTACCATTGGTTCCTGTAATTCCAACAGTCTTACAAGACAATCCATTTCGATACAAAACTTCAATATCACCAATAATTTCAAGACCAAACTTTTGTGCATTAAGAACAACAGGATGGGGTTCAAATGTATAAGGCACGCCAGGAGCCAAAATAAGCGCTGCATAGCTTGAGAAATCAATTTTTGTCAAATCTTGAACATTTGCACCTAATTTTTGAACTTTATCACGATTTTCTTCATTATCATCCCACGCTGTGACACTGATATCAGCTTTCAGCAACGCCTTTACCGTTGCCACCCCTGAAAGCCCTAAGCCAAAAACAGCAATAGGTTTTTTGTTCAGGGTTTTAGCATAAAAAGAAAGATCAATCATTTAACGAAGTTTCAATGTTGATAGACCTACCAAAGCCAATATTACAGCAATGATCCAAAAACGGATTACAACAGTCGGCTCTGACCATCCTTTTTTTTCAAAATGATGATGAATAGGTGCCATTCTAAAAACACGTTTTCCAGTTAGTTTAAAGGAAGCCACCTGGATAACCACGGACATTGTTTCCAAAACGAATAAACCGCCAATAATTGCAAGTACAAGTTCGTGTTTTACGATAATCGCAATAGCACCCAATCCCGCCCCCATAGAGAGCGATCCTGTATCTCCCATAAACACCATAGCAGGTGGAGCATTAAACCAGAGAAAACCCATACCAGCACCGATCAATGCACCACAAATAATTGCAAGCTCGCCCGTACCTGCAACAAATTGAATCCCTAAATAATTTGAAAAAACAGCATTTCCCACAAGATAGCTTATAAGCCCAAAGCAAGCAGCAGCAATCATCACAGGAACAATCGCCAAACCATCCAGACCATCTGTTAAATTCACGGCATTTGATGCACCAACAATAACCAATATTCCAAACGGTATAGAAAGAATACCGAGAGGTAATAAGAAATCCTTTACAAAAGGGATCGCTAGCCCTGTTGCTATAGTTGTTGTCGTAAAATTAATGTAAGCCGCCACAGCCATAAAGGCGATTGCCGCCTCAAGTAATAAACGAACTTTTCCTGAAATACCTTGATGTGAACGTTTAGTCAGTTTTGCGTAATCGTCGGCCAAACCAATACAACCAAAAGCTAGAGTAACTCCCCCAACAATCCAGATATAAGGATTTGTTAAATCAGACCAAAGAAGAACAGAAACTCCCGCAGAAATTAGAATCATCAGCCCGCCCATAGTTGGCGTTCCTGCCTTTTTAAAATGGGTTTCAGGACCATCATCACGGATAGGTTGCCCTTCTTTTTGCTTTTTCTTAAGCCAGGTAATCATCGCAGGACCAATTACAAAACAAATAACAAGAGCAGTCATCACCGCCCCTCCAGTACGAAAAGTAATGTAACGAAACAAATTAAAGACAGGGAAATCAACAGCCAATGGATAGAGTAAATGATAGAGCATATTTTAAACCTTCTTCATATGTTTGAATTTCTCTGGCAGCGTCCGAAGCGCTTCAACGACCAAGCCCATTTTACTGCCTAGAGAACCTTTAACCATTACAACATCTCCTGGGATCAGAACATCAGGAACAATCTGTGCCAATTCCTGACTGGTTTCTTTGTGATCTCCGCGTTGATTGGCGGGTAAATTCTCATAAAGTTTCTTCATGTGTTTACCACAAGTATAGACTAGATCAACATTCGCTGTCTTAAGTGGAAGTGCCAAATCTGCATGCATTTTACCACTATCCTTGCCAAGCTCTAACATATCACCGAGAACCGCAATACGGCGCCCACCACGACCAGGATCCACCAAAGCAAGAACTTTAAATGCCGCAGCCATAGCCAAAGGTGAGGCATTGTAGCTTTCATCAATCAAAGTAATAGGATTATCTTTTACACCGCTATCAATCAATTCACGTTTCCCACGACCAATAATGGGTTCTTGACGCGCTAGAGCTTTTGCTGCTTTTTGAATATCACCACCTGCTAACTTAACAGCGAGTAAAACTGCTAAAGCATTACAGGCAATATGACGCCCTGCGATCTGAAGAGAAAATTGAACTTCTTCTCCCAAGATATCTGCGGTCACACGAGATCCATTGGCTGCCTCAAGACAATTTTTGATTTTTGCATCCGAATTTTTATTCTCGCCAAAACTATAAACCTTCAAGTTTTTAGCTTTCGCTTTTTGATTAAGAACGGTATAGCTTTCCAAATCATGATTAAGGATTACACTACCACCTTTAACCACACCTTCAAAAATTTCAGCTTTGGCATTGATAATC
Organism: Alphaproteobacteria bacterium; assembly: GCA_041397885.1. Classification (GTDB taxonomy): domain Bacteria; phylum Pseudomonadota; class Alphaproteobacteria; order Micavibrionales; family Micavibrionaceae. Next base: position 564,667 of record JAWKVV010000001.1, read on the forward strand.
CCATCCATACCATCTTCAAAATATTCAATATGAACAGGAGCAATCGTAGTAATAATAGCAATATCTGGCTGCACCATCTTCGTCAGCGGTGTAATTTCCCCTGGATGATTCATTCCCATTTCAAAAATCCCGTAGTCTGTTCCTGCATGCATACCAGATAGACTTAAAGGAACACCCCAGTGATTATTATAACTCTTGATACTCGCATGGATTTGCCCTTGAACCCCGAAAGCCGTCGCAAGCATTTCTTTTGTTCCTGTCTTACCAACACTACCAGTAACACCAATAATTTTTGCCGCCGTACGCTCTCGGGCCGCACGCCCTAAAGCTTCCATTGCTTTCAAGGTATCTTTCACGATTAAAAGTTTTTTAGAATCAACCCCATCTATGGGATGAGATACCATTGCCGCACTTGCACCTTTTTCGATAGCCTCGACAACATAATCATGGCCATTGCCGTTTTCTCCTATAAGCGCTACAAATAAATCACCTTTTTGAATTGTGCGAGTATCAATAGATATACCCGTCACGCTCCACTCCCCATCGCACTCCCCTTGCGTTGCTTTGACAGCTTCCTTGATGGTCCAGATTGTATTGGATTGCGTCATTAAAATATTCCCCCTATTTTTTACTTAACGCGACAGCTTTTTTTACTTCTTCAACATCATCAAAAATATGCACGGTATCAGCAACAATTTGTCCTTGTTCATGGCCTTTTCCTGCCACGACTAAAACATCACCATCTTTTAATTCTTGAACTGCTTTCTGAATTGCTTGTGCCCGATCTGCAATTTCAATGGCTTTAGGAACTTCTTCTAGAATTTGAGCGCGTATCACCGCAGGATCCTCATAACGTGGATTATCATCTGTTACGATAACTTTATCAGCGAGTTCATTCGCAATTTTCCCCATCAACCCCCGCTTGCCTGGATCACGATTTCCACCACAACCCAAAACGCATACTAAATTATTTTCGGTGTGTGGACGCAATGTTTTTAAGATAGCCTCTAACGCTGCAGGTTTATGAGCATAATCAACATAAGCCGCCGCGTGAGAAAGCCCTCCAACAAGTTGCAACCGACCTGGCACACCACGCAATTTCTCTAACAGTGGAATATATTTTTCTGGGTGATTGTCTTGTGATAACACTAATCCTAAAGCACAAAGTGCATTCATAACCTGGAATTCACCTACCAACGGAAGGGTTATTTCATAAGTTTTTTTATCCAAAATAAATTCAATATCTTGACCGTCTGGCTTTGGAATTCTTTTAGTTAATTTTATTGTCTCACCAGATTGACCAAAAGTTATAATTTTATGATTTCGTTTTTGGCAAATAGAAATAAGTTTATCTGCATAGTCATCATCTGCATTGATAACAGCAACACCCTCTTCCTCTAACAATTCTGAAAACAAACGAGATTTTGCCTGAAAATACTCATCCATATTTTTATGATAATCCAAATGATCACGCGATAAATTGGTATAGGCCGCCGCCTTGATTTTAACACCATCTAAACGATATTGATCTAACCCATGGCTAGATGCTTCCATCGCCAAATGATTAATACCAACAGCTGCTAAATCTGCTAGTTCTGCATGAAGGCTTTGTGTATCTGGGGTTGTCAGACTACCATAACGACACATCCCAGGACCGCGTAGACCAAGCGTTCCTAGTGATGCGCATTTAACAATGCCCGACAGATGCCAGAGTTGCTGCACAAAAGAAACAGTTGACGTCTTACCACTCGTTCCTGTAACGGCAACAATATTTTGGGGTTGAAGCCTATAAAATTTAGCAGCAATTTTTGCGAAATCCTGACGAGGGTTCTCAGAATTGATAATCTTTACATGATCTGGGGTATCACTTGGCAACGTTATGGTTTTATCTGCCAGAATAATGCTTGCCCCGTGATGGATTGCATCTTTAATAAATTCACTTCCCTTTAATTTACTTCCTGGAAGTGCCGCAAATAAATAGTTTTTCTTTACCTGACGACTATCTGAAGTTACACCAGATAAAGGCAGTTTTTCTTCTGAATTTATAAGGTCAATGAGCTGCAATTTCCTGCTCCTTCTTTTCTGCGTTAATTTGTTCTTTGGTTTTAACGTATTTCATTAAACTGTTTTCAAATTTTTCATTTGTTTTATTTGGTGTTAATCCCATAATGGAAGCCATTCTCGAAATAACACGTCCAACAGTGGGTGCGCCAACCCACCCTCCTGTGGCGTACCCATAACTGGCCTTTGTGCCACGAGGCTCATCAACCATTACAAAAACTAAATAGCGCGGATTATCCATCGGAAAGACGCCTAGAAATGAGGAGATACGTTTTTTACTGCTATATTTCCCTGAATCTGGTTTTTCGGCTGTCCCTGTTTTCCCCCACAAGAAACCCCTCCACATCCGCATTTTTTCCTGTTCCTTCTGTTACAACAAGCCGCATCAGTTGGCGCATTCTGTGCGATGTTTCTGGCGAAACAACGCGAAGCTGTGTTTTTTTATTGTCTTTTTTAGGGATTTTTGATTGCTTAATCAGTGTAGGTGTAACAAGAATTCCACCATTAATAATAGAAGCCGCTGCTTTTACCAATTGCAAAGGAGATACTGCAATTCCATGACCATAAGATGCCGTCAAGGTGTTCACATCTCTCCATGGGGATGGAATAATAGGTTTCCCCATTTCCTTTATTTCAAACTCAGGAGAATCAAAAAGTCCTAAATCTTTATAAAAATTTTGCAGCCTTTCAGTGCCTACATCCTGCCCCATCATGGCTGATCCAATATTTGAAGAATGAATAAAAACTTCAGGAAGCGTTAAAATTCTTTTTTCAGCATGATAATCGTTAATTTTAAAACGCCCTACTTGAAGGGGTTTTCTAACATCAAATCTTTGCGAAACATTGGCATTGTTTTTTTCCAAAATTGCCGCCGTCGAAAAGATCTTAAACGTTGATCCAAGTTCATAAGCGCCTAATGTAATAGAATTAAAAATTTGTCCTTCTGAAGCATTTTTATAATTTTGAGGGTCAAAATCAGGTAATGAAGTAGCCGCTAAAATTTCTCCTGTCTCAATATCAAGAATAATACCTGTTCCTGCCTTTGCACCAAATTCTTTAACCGTCTTTGATATCTCACTTTTGAGCGCATACTGAAGACGGACATCTAGCGTTAACTGAAGCGGTGAGTTTTGTGTTTCTAAATATTGATCAAAACTAGCCTCTACTCCAGAAAGCCCCTGCCCATCAATACCTGATGCGCCAACCATATGCGATGTCAACGCTCCTTGAGGATAGATACGGCGTAACTCTTCTTTAAAGTTCAAACCTGGATAACCAAGATAGAGAATTTTAGATTGTTCTTCTGGACTAACATTACGCTTAATCCAGACAAATCTATTTTTACTCTGCACTTTCTGCAAAATTTTTCCATACGGAATTTCAGGAAAAATTCCATGCAAATCCTTAGCCATTTTTTCTGGCTCTTGAACAAGTTTTGGGTCAACAAATAAAGAGGATGTTTTCAAAGATCGTGCAAGAATGACGCCATTACGATCGATAATATCAGCTCTGACATTATTTTTTTCTTCTTCGTTATCAGATTGATAATAACTAATTTCTTCACCTTGTTTCAAAGCACCTTCAATAATTGATAAATCTGCCGCTCGTGCAACAACAATTACGTAAGCAAAAACAAAACAAGCGCTTAAAATAACAAGACGGCCGCGCGCCTGCTCTAACGTACTGCGACGCGCCCCAAGCATGTTAATTTTCTTTCGATGAAACGGACTCATTGCTGCCCCTCTTCCGAAAAGCTTTCAATTAGTCTGTTAAAATCTTCACGTTCTGATTTTTGAATAACCGTAGATTTATTTTGAACTGCAGGCTTAGAAGGCTGTGTTTTTGTTGAAACATGTTGCAGAATTTCAGGTTTAACTTGTGGAACAATAGGAGAAATAGGCTGCGGAATATCTTCTGATGCATCGATAAAATTTTCACCTTCTGCATGCACTTCATCCATATCAAGATTATTCACTGTCAGCTTTTCTAAACGCTCTGGCCTATTCAAATAATCCCATTCGGCGGACAAAACACGTAAAGATTCAATTTCTGAATTATTTTCTTGCTCAAGCTGAGAGAGTTTTTGGTCTGCTCGTTGAACAGATTGACTAGTCCAAAACAGTAGAGCGCCACAAAGAACTGCCAAACAAATACTAAATAACCCTGAGAGACGAAACATTATCCTTCTACCTCCCATGATGGCTGAACGGTACGATGCGCTACACGCAGTTTAGCAGAACGAGAACGGGGATTTTGCTGGATTTCAGCTTCGGAAGGTTCGATTGCTTTACGCTTGGGTAAAGTAAACGTTGAGACCTGAGAAGTCCCAACAGAAGGAGGAAGATAACGAGAAACATTTGAAGCACGGCCTGAACGCTCATAAAGAAAAGCTTTAACAATCCCATCTTCAAGAGAATGGAAGGACACGACAACAAGGCGGCCACTTTCTTTCAACAATTTTTCTGCTGCAATAAGGCCACGTTCCAATTCACCTAATTCATCATTTACAAAAACACGAAGGGCCTGAAATGTTCGCGTCGCAGGATCAATTTTATCTTTAGGACCACGCGGAACGACAGAACGAATTATATCTGCAAGCTTCGATGTTGTTTCGATACGCTGTTGTTCACGTTCTATCGCAATACGTTTTGCAATACGGCGAGACAAACGCTCCTCTCCATATTGATAAATAATATTAGCTAGATCTCCTTCAGATGCATCATTCACAACATCGGCAGCCGTTTGACCTTGCGTTGTATCCATACGCATATCAAGCGCACCATCAAAACGAAACGAAAAGCCGCGTTCCGCTTGATCCAATTGCATTGACGATACGCCGATATCTAAAACAAAACCATCAACTTGCAAAAACCCTGCTGCTCGCACTAATTCAAATGCGTCTCCGAAACATCCTGAAACAAAAATAAAACGGCCGCCAAATTCCTGCTTTAACACATTTGCTGCTGATATTGCATTTGGATCACGATCAATAGCAATGACAGTGCAATCAGCACTTTCGAGAATAGCCTTGGTATATCCACCCGCGCCAAAAGTACCATCTACATACACACCATTATCCTGCGGGGATAAATTCTCAATCACTTCGTTCAACATCACTGGGTAATGATCAATCATTTTTACCCCCAGTTGCTTTGGGAATAGTTAATCCTTTAGATTGAACCGCTTGACGAGCGATTTCACGGCGCTGTTCAAAGCTTTCTGGATTCCATATTTGAAATTTTGCTCCCATACCAACAAAAGAAACGCGGTCATCCAAGGTGCAGAACTCTATTAGATCCGCAGGAAGAATAATTCGCCCATCACCATCCATGGACAGTTGCACCGCTGTGCCAAAAATAGACGTCGCAAGATCATCTTGTTCCGATGAAAATAAATCGAAATTATCAAGCCGTTTACCAATTTCTTGCATGTAAGACCATGCAAAACCTTCCAAGCATTGATGAATATTGGAGCGAAACAATACGATTCCCTTGAAAGATTCTTCTGACAATTCGGCACGAAACGGCGCTGGTACGGAAACCCGTCCTTTCTTATCAATTTTATTAATATGCGTTGATAAAAATAACGCCATGCGGGTTGTTCAAACTCCAACTGTGAGGAAACGCATTTCGTGCGCTTTTAAAAGAGATACACTCCATATTTGCCTTATCATGGAAAAACATGGATATATATGGAATAACATGGGTTAAGACCCCCGTCAAACGAGGTTTTACCTAGTTTTTCTTTCATTCACAGCTAATTAAATAATCTTACAAATTATTGTAATTTAATTTCCATAAAGTTAAAAATATCCTTGCGAGTGATAAAATTATCTAAGTTATTGTTTTTATTGAAAAAAACCGAAAATAGTTATTGACGTAACTATTTTTGTTATGGTAAACAATATTCACGCTTGAAAAAAAGCGTCATAATTAGAAGCAAATCTGTGTAAGGGGAAACTACATATGACAACACTACTACTTATGGCTTTATCAGTGAATGGGGGACTTTACGTCGGCACAATCGCCTACTCTGCCTTCAAAAAAACTGAAATCGGCCATCCATAAAAAAGAACCGTCGCACCCATTAAAATTGGGAGAAAACGAAGGTTAAAAAGAGACCGCCTTGCTATTGCCCTGCAGGGCGGTTTTTTTTACCGTTTGTAACCAGAAAAGAAAAATTGCCAGAAGGTCTATAAGCTGGGTTTTGTCTTGATAATCATTCATCTAGGATGTCCATTACTGAACACCTCATGCAACCTACCCGAATGACAGGTGGAAAATACACCTATATGCCATTCCTATTTGGTCTTGCTTCCAGTGGGGTTTACCATGCCAAAACTGTTACCAATTTTGCGGTGCGCTCTTACCGCACCCTTTCACCTTTTCCCTGTGAACAGGGTAGTTTACTTTCTGTTGCACTTTCCGTTGGCTCGCGCCACCCGGACGTTATCCGGCACTGCATTTTCGTGAAGCCCAGACTTTCCTCACAGTATTCACCGCGCGATTATCCAACCTTCTGGCACGGTCGTTCTATCACTATTATGTGGTAGAAATCAAGTGTCGCGCAAGAAGAGCATAAAGTCTCCCCTTCGTGAGTCCGCAAGCATGACCTTCTGTGCCTTTTTTAAAAGCTTCAGGGACATAGTGACGTTGAAATGCAATCAAAATATTATCTTTGTTAAAAGCTTCATACCCCATATCCTGAAGTGCCCTCGGAACGTTTAATCCCGCTCCTTTGACCATATCTTCATCCGAAGGTTCTGGCCATTCCCCCACACCATTTTGAGCGAGTTCTTTCCAAGGAAACAACTCCCCTGGATCTTGCTTGCGATCTGGCGCAACATCCGAATGTGCTAAAACATCATTAATTTCATGGCGTTTTATAATATCCTTGCAAAGCGTTTGTACCGCCTGAATCTGAACCACAGGAAATTTTCTATAGCCAAATTCATGGCCTGGGTTTACAACCTCGATTCCAATTGAAATAGCGTTAATATTTCTCTCCCCCCGCCAGTAAGATTGGCCCGCATGCCAGGCACGCTTAGATTCGCTGACGTGATTATAGATCGTGCCATCCTCATCGACCGTATAATGCGAGCTCACTTTTGAATCTTCACTGGTAAGACGCGCCAAAGCATCTTCTGCCGTTTTCATTCCCGTATAGTGTAGCAAAATAATTGATGGTTTTTGCCCCGCACGATCATCAAAGTTTGGTGATGGTTTTTGAATAATATTCATTATGAAACTATACGCTCTTCTTTCACCTTTAATAAAACCAAAAGACCAACAACCCAAAAGATAATAATACTTGCCATTCCCGCCTGCTGTGTTTCAAAAACCGTCGTCATAATACCAAAAGCAAGAGGCCCAAGAAAAGAAATGGATTTTCCTGTAAAGGCATACAGGCCATAACTCTGGGTAATCAGATCAGGTGCGCAAAGTTTTGAAATCATTGTACGACTTGCTGCCTGAACAGGTCCCATAAAAATTCCCAAGCCCAATGACAAAATCAAGAATAAATTTTTATCTGTAATGAGTAAGATGGTACCACCGATTAAAATTAACCCTATCAAAGAAATAACAATTGTTGGTTTTGAACCAAATTTGTCATCTGCAAACGCAAATGCAAATGCGCCCAATCCCGCCGTTATATTTAAACCGATAGCAAAGATCAAAATCTCTTTGAATTCCATTCCAAACTGATCTGCTGCATACACACCACCAATAGCAAAAAGTGTAACCAAACCATCTCTGTAAATTGCGCTAGCAATCAAAAAACGAATAAGATTTTTATACTTTCTTACACTCTTTGCACTCTCCACTAATTGATGAATTCCTGTCGACAAGGCTTTACGAAAAGGAAGTGGTTTTATTTCAACATCTTTTGTAAAAAACAAAAGAGGCATCATAAAAATAAAAAACCATACTGCAACAAAAGGTCCTGTAATACGTATATGTTCAAAATTTTCTGTAGGAAGAGGTAGAAATGGCTTGACCTCCCCCAAACCTATAAATCCAAAAAGAGAGATTGCCAATGCTGTCAATCCACCAAGATAACCAAGCCCCCACGCCCATCCTGAAACACGTCCTAATTTTTCTTTTGGTGCAACATGCGGCAACATCGCATTATAAAACACTGTTGAAAGTTCAAGCCCAATATTTGCGAGTGCTATCAACCCCAAAACAAAGATAATGTGAGACGGCGATCCGTTCGGCATAGCAAACCAAAGCAAAGCACTTGGCAAAATACAAAGCATTGAGAGCCAAAATATCCAATGTTTACGTGCACCAGAGTTATCTGCCACAGCTCCCAATATAGGGCCTAAAAAGGCAATAACAAAACCCGAAGCCGCTATAGCAAAACTCCACTGGGCACTGCCTTCCGTTTCATCGCCGACTATCGAGCGCGCAAAGTAAACCCCGAAAATAAAGGTAATAATCACCGTGCTGAAGGCCGTATTGGCCCAATCATAGAAACACCATGAAAATACTGATTTTTTATCCGTTTTGCTCATAGAAAAACATTAGAGTAGGATGTAACAAAAAAAAAGTAGATTGCGAATATATCACCATGAAAACGTTTCTATTAGTTATTCTGATTTTAACACCCCTGGTTCTTTTGAGTATTGTCAAACAATCGAAAGGTATGGAAGTGGCCGATACAATTAAATCCGAAATCCCTGAAAATGCTGCTTTAGCAAGCTTTGCGGGGGGGTGTTTTTGGTGCATGGAGAGTGAATTTCGTGCCCTAAACGGGGTCGTTTATACCATTTCTGGTTATGAAGGGGGTGATTTTAAGAATCCTTCCTATCAGGACGTCACAACAGGTAAGACAGGGCATGCCGAAACAACACAGATTTACTACGATCCCAATATTATCACCTATCGTGAACTCGCCGATCACTTCCTCCGTAAGGCTCATGATCCCACACAATTAAATCGCCAAGGTGTGGACGTGGGAACACAGTATCGTTCCGTAATTTTTTACCACAATGAAGATCAGAAAAAAGAGGCAGAAGCCGCCGTTGCCGCAGCCACAAAGGATCATGACTGGAAAGATGAGATTGTTACAAAAATAGAGCCTGCCCAAACTTTCTGGCCTGCCGAAGAATATCACCAACAATATTATGAGAAATACGAACAAGCTAACGGTCGCCCGCACATTCGCGTGCTTCTGAAACACAAAAACAAATAAAAGCTTTATATGGGCGCAGCGATACGGTAAAACTGCGGCCATAACATAATAAGACATAGCGGGTAAATTATGGATAATCTAACCTACACAAGCGAAGTCGCTAAAAGCACAGCGCCTATCTATGATATTCTAAAAGACCAGTTCGAAGAAGAGTATTGGAAGGAAGCGCTCGCTCCCTATATTCATGAGATCAATCGTCTCAAGCGTGAAAAAAATGCCGTTATTCTGGCACATAATTATATGACCCCAGATATTTTTCATGGTGTTGCAGATATTGTTGGCGACTCTCTCGCCCTTGCCCGTGAAGCCGCAAAAACCAGTGCTGACATCATTGTCCAGTGCGGTGTACATTTCATGGCTGAAACTTCTAAAGCCCTTTGCATGGATAAAAAGGTTCTTATTCCAGATATGAAAGCTGGATGTTCCCTGGCAGAGTCTATTACAGCCGCCGACGTTAGATTGTTGCGTGAAAAATATCCAAACGTTCCCATCATCACATATGTGAACACAAGCGCCGAGGTCAAAGCCGAAAGCGATATTTGTTGCACAAGCGGTAATGCCATTAAAATTGTGAATTCAATGGATAGCGATACCGTCCTAATGATACCTGACCAGTACCTAGCAAAATACACACAAGGCCATACAGATAAAAAGGTTTTGACATGGGAAGGCAGTTGTCAAGTTCACGAAAAATTTACCGCCGATGATATCATTCAATTCCGCAAACGTTATGAAGGAGTCACCGTTCTGGCGCACCCAGAATGCCCCCCAGAAGTATTAGCAGAAGCAGATTATACGGGATCAACTCAAGACATGATTAACTACGTAGAAGGAAAAAAACCTTCCCGCGTTGTTCTTATCACTGAATGCTCTATGAGTGACAACATCGCTGCTGCACACCCAGAAATGGAACTGGTGCGTCCGTGTCAAATGTGCCCACATATGAAACGTATTACATTACCTAAAATCCTAGAATGTCTACAAACAGAACAGCCCGAAGTTCTGCTTGATCCTGCAGTTGCGGAAGCGTCCCGCATTCCCATTCAAAAAATGCTTGATGTCAAGTAATGGAAATCACACCAGAGATACAATATCTGGTTGATATGGCACTTAGAGAAGATTTAAGTGATAAAGGTGATATTACCTCTCAACTCACTATTCCAGATCATAAAGAAATCACAGCCATAATGCATAGCCGTGACAATGGTATTATTGCAGGGATGGATTTAGCTTCCTACGTATTCAAAAAGGTAAATGATACTTTGGAAATAGAAAAACATACCGAAGATGGGCAAATCATAAAACCACAACAAAAAATCCTGACTGTCCGCGGTCATGCACGCTCCATCTTATCAGGTGAACGCGTAGCCCTTAATTTTCTATCCCACTTAAGTGCCATTGCAACACAAACGCATCAATATGTCGACGCCGTATCTCACACCAAAGCAAAAATTCTAGATACACGTAAAACACTTCCTGCTTATCGCGTTCTGCATAAATATGCAGTGAAAGCAGGCGGTGGAATAAACCACCGTATGGGACTCCATGATATGATCCTGATCAAGGATAATCACATCGCCGCCGCAGGTAGCGTAAAGGCCGCGTTAGATGCCGCAGAAAAATCCAGTTACAACGTCAAAATTGAAATTGAAGTTGATACACTGGAACAGTTGCAGGAAGTTCTAGATCACGGCGCAGCCGATATTGTGATGTTAGACAATATGTCACCAGAATTGTTGCAAAAAGCCGTTAAAATGGTAGGAGGAAAAATTCTAACTGAAGCCTCTGGCGGTGTAAATTTAGACACTGTGCGCGCAATTGCCGAAAGCGGTGTGGATTATATTTCGATCGGCGCCTTAACGCACAGCGTCAAAGTTCTTGATATCGGATTAGATATTTCCGATTAACTATGACGCTCCACCATAAGTTTTTTAATTTCTGAAATTGTCTTCGCAGGATTTAAATCCTTCGGACACGCGTTGGTACAGTTCATAATGGTGTGACAACGATAAAGTTTAAATGGATCTTCCAGATCATCCAGACGCTCGCCTTTGGCCTCATCACGGCTATCGGTAATCCAGCGCCATGCATTCAGCAAAATAGCAGGACCCATAAATTTCTCACTATTCCACCAGTACGACGGGCAAGATGTTGAACAGCAAAAACATAAAATACAACCCGCGGGCCCTTTCCCATCAGAACCATTTAATTTCTCAGCATCCTCAGGGCTTTGTAAACGCTCCCGCGATGGCGCAGGGCTGTCAGTTTTCATCCATGGTTCAATAGAAGCATACTGCGCGTAAGCATGATTGAGATCAGGCACAAGGTCTTTAACAACGGGCATATGGGGAAGCGGTGTAATTTTTACATCCCCCTTTACTTCATTAATCGGCTTTAAACACGCTAGCGTATTACGACCATCAATATTCATCGCACAAGAACCACAAATCCCCTCACGACAAGACCGGCGGAATGTCAGCGTGCTATCCACTTTATCTTTAATATGAATGATGGCATCCAACACCATCGGCCCACATTCATCCAAATTAATGGTATATTCATCATAACGGGGATTTTCATCTTCATCAGGATTCCAGCGGTACACCTTAAAGGTTTTTGTGTTTTCAGTCCCTTCGGGAGCATCAAATTTCTGACCTTTTTTAATTTTTGAATTCTTGGGAAGTGTAAATTGCACCATTAAGGAAATCTCTATTTAATTAATTATTGAAACCACAGAATAAACCGATATTTACCTGCTGTGAAGGGGTATAAGTTATTGTTTTACAAATCATATTGAAGTTACTCTTTTCGTTTGCTCTAAAAATGGGGGTGGGGGTGGTTGGAGACCTCTTTCCGTCACCCTGCGACTGGATCGCAGGGTCTTTTGAGTTTGACCAGGGATCCTTCGGTCAAGCCGAAGGATGACGGAAGGTACTTTCTTTTATTGTCATCCTGAGCAAAATGAACACCAGTGAATGAAGTCGAAGGATCTTCTATGCCGATAACGAGTAAGATCCCTCGACACGCTCGGGATGATAGGAATAGAGATATGTTGTTTGAGTAAACCATCCATCACCATAGCAGAAAGACAATATAAAGTAAAGGAATATTTTCCTAATTATATACTTGACTGCACACTTAATTATTGCTATATTTATAGCATGAACATAACAAATAAAATATACCACGATGAAACAGCCGCCCGTAAACACTTGGAAACAATGCGTTGGGGCGATGAAATAACCTGCCCTCACTGTGGTGGTGTTGATAAAATCAAGCCTGCCAAAATGATGAGCAAGCCGACTAAGGACAAGCCAACACCTGAGCCTGTAGAGGGCTTCTATCATTGTGGCGACTGTAGAAAGCGTTTTACAGTTAGAACAGGCACGGTTTATGAGCGTAGCCATATTCCCTTACATAAATGGATACTGGCCACACATCTTATCTGTGCGTCTAAAAAAGGTATGTCTGCCCACCAACTTCATAGAATGATTGGCGTTACTTATAAATCAGCTTGGTTTATGGCACACCGTATTCGTGAAGCTATGAATGAAAGTAATCCTGATATTATGGGCGGTGAAGGCAAAACAATTCAAGCCGATGAAACCTATATTGGCAAGAAAGCGGCTGTTAGGAAGCGCACTAAAAAGGGTAAACCCTCACACTCTAGCCAGTTGTCTGTAGTCGCCTTAATTAGCGGCGGTAAAAGCCGTACATTCCACGTTGACCGCGCAGACGCTAAGAGTGTTTACGACATCCTGAAAAGCAACGTATCTATGGATAGCGTTCTATATACCGATGAAAGCCGCCTATACACTGAAACAGGTAAGGGCTTCCAAGGTCACGAAACAGTTAAACACACCGCAGGGGAATATTACCGTGATGGCGTAACCACGAATAACTGCGAGAACTTCTTCTCTATCTTTAAGCGTGGTATGAAGGGTATCTATCAACACTGTTCAGAAAAGCACTTACAGCGTTATTTGAGCGAGTTTGATTTTAGATATAACACTCGTGATTTAACCGATATGGAACGTGCTGAATTGGCCATGAAAGGCGCAGAGGGTAAACGCCTTATGTATGCGTAGCTGATACGCAAAAGACAGGATAAGACGAAAGCTATTTCTTATCCGATTCCTTCTCTTTAAGAGGTTTGTTAGGTGTAGGCGGGGTGTTGAGCATTTTCAGCAACACTTCGTCACGTTTTTTGTCGTCTGCCTTGATATTCTTTTTTTGCATCATTTAACCAGTTTTTTATATCTTTCCCTTCTATGTAAAGGTCTTGAAATTTTGCTTCATTTTCTTTTGCTGTTTGTAGATAAATTGGGTAATTGTCATTAGCTAGTCCTTTAATCTCTAGACTACTATTATCTTTCAGCTCATATATGTATAGTGTTCCAATATTACACCTTAATAAATAATCGCTTGGTATGTTTTGTAACAAAGCACTTCTTGAATGCCCTGTTTTTCCTCTCAAAATAATTTTTCCATCTATAGCCCCTTGTAAAACAGCGTCTTTAAAATTTATAGCCTCCATGGCGCCATCTATCATCATATCCCATCCGTCATCGTGGGCAATTTTCACTAAATCAAGATAAGATATTTTAGTGATAGGCTTATCTTTTGATTGGCTATTTGAGACGTTATGATTTTTGAATAAATCAATGAATTTATCCCAAAATAAGATAAGCGCACCAATAGTTAAAAACAAAAGTAATAAAATAGTGTCTACATAGGTATGGTTTAGAAATGATGGAAAGTCACTCAATCCAAAATAATCTAACCAAGCCGCTACATTTGTTTTTGCATCTTCTGGAGATATTTGCGTCATTCCAGCACACCCCCAAAATAATAATCCGCCAATTTTCTTAATGTTAACCATACCCTACTCATAGCAGATTCCCCCGTAGAGTCGAGTCTTTGTGCAGTAAAAGGGATAATTGGGAATATTTTCCTATAACTATCTTATAGTACCGGATTTTTAATATACACGCGCTTTTGGTGGAACAGCTTCAACTTCATCGGTTAAAGTGGTCAGCGTTACAGGACGATAATCAATTTTTGTTCCGCCTTTTTCATCCACTTTAATAATTGTGTGCTTCATCCATTTTTCATCGTTTCGATCAGGAAAATCTTCACGCGCATGAGCGCCGCGAGATTCTTCACGGTTAACTGCCGCCGCCAGAGAGGCCACAGATTGATAAAGCAAGTTATCAAGTTCCAGCGTTTCAACTAAATCGGTATTGAAAATCATCGAGCGATCTTTCAAACCAATATCGCCGCGCTTATTAAAGGTTTTAACAATTTTGTCATGTCCTTCTTTCAGCACATCGCCTGTCCTGAACACTGCCGCGTGATTTTGCATGGTATGTTGCATTTCACCGCGAAGTTCCGAGGTTGAAATTTTACCTTTTGCGTTGCGATATTTATCCAGACGATCAAGCGCACGTGCGTCATCTTTATTTTTAAGCGCCTTATGAGGGAAATTCGGCGATACAATTTCTGCTGCACGGATAGCTGCCGCCCGCCCAAACACAACCAGATCAAGAAGAGAGTTTGATCCCAAACGGTTTGCCCCATGAACGGAAACACAGGCCGCCTCCCCAATGGCCATCAACCCAGGAACTACTTTATGAGGGTCTTTCGATGTTGGATTTAAAACTTCGGTGCGGAAGTTGGTCGGAATACCGCCCATATTATAATGAACGGTTGGAAGAACAGGAATCGGCTCCTTCGTAACATCAACACCCGCAAAAATGCGCGCGCTTTCCGCAATCCCTGGCAGACGGGAATGAATAATATCAGGATCAAGATGCATCAGATTAAGATGAATATGATCTTTCTTCAATCCAACACCACGACCTTCACGAATTTCAATGGTCATGGAACGGGACACAACATCACGTGATGCAAGGTCTTTGGCGCTTGGTGCATAACGCTCCATAAAGCGCTCCCCTTCCGAGTTGGTGAGGTATCCACCTTCGCCGCGTACCCCTTCGGTAATCAAACATCCTGCGCCGTAAATTCCTGTCGGGTGAAATTGAGTAAATTCCATATCCTGCAGAGGCAAGCCTGCACGCGCCACCATACCCGCCCCGTCACCTGTACAAGTATGCGCAGAGGTGCAAGAGAAGTACGCCCGGCCATACCCCCCCGTTGCCAAAATTGTTTGATGGGCGCGAAAACGGTGGATAGTTCCATCATCCAAATTCCAACACATAACACCAACGCAAGACCCATCTTCATCCATGATGAGATCAAGAGCAAAATATTCGATAAAAAACTCTGCCTTATGTTTCAGCGCCTGTTGATACAGCGTATGGAGCATCGCATGACCCGTCCGGTCCGCCGCGGCACAAGTGCGCTGCGCCGTTCCCTTACCGTAATGGGTTGTCATGCCCCCAAACGCCCGTTGATAAATTTTACCTGCCGCGGTACGTGAAAACGGAACACCGTAATGTTCCAACTCAATCACCGCAGGAATAGCTTCGCGGCACATATACTCAATGGCGTCCTGATCCCCCAACCAATCAGAGCCCTTAATAGTGTCATACATGTGAAAGCGCCAATCATCTTCCCCCATATTGCCTAGCGCAGCAGAAATACCGCCCTGCGCCGCCACTGTATGAGAGCGCGTGGGGAAAACTTTTGAAATCAGTGCGGTTTTTAAACCTTTCTCCGCACAGCCAAATCCTGCACGCAAGCCCGCACCGCCTGCACCGACGACAACGACATCATATTCATGATCTATAATTTCGTAATTTGAAGTCATATATTTTTACACTCCCGCGCCAAACGCAATTTTGAGAATTGAAACAATTGTCGCCAGTCCAAGCACCAAGAACAAAATCTTCATACCAATAATTTTCATCATCCGAAGACATTTACAGGAAATGTAATCCTCATAAACAACCTGAAGCTCTAATGCGAAATGTTTTAATGTTGAAACCACAAAGAGAATAGCCACAACGATACTCACGGGATGAGACATATAGGTTGTAAACTCTTCGTAAGTTGCATCGCGCAAGGAACAGACGGAATATATCACCCACGCCACCAACGGAATATTAGTCAGCGTCGTAATATTATGCGCAATTTTATGGCCTGTCCCATGATGGGAAGACCCGAGGCCTTTTGCTTTTCCTAAAGGAGATTGAATAGTGTTATTATTCTTCATTTTGTTCTCCCTCCTGAGTCACTGCATTATCAAAATATCCAGACCAACACCCACAGCTGATCTGCCATAAACCAAACGTTAAAAGAGTAGAAAGCAATAGGACAATATTGCCCGTCATAATACCTGATTTTTCATTCACACCGATTCCCATATCCCACAACACGTGACGGATACCATTCCCCATGTAGAAAAAGATCACAAACGCCCAGACGATAAAAACATATTTGCTATAGGGATGATCCAAAAGTGTCATGGTCTGATCATAAAGAGGCGGATTCCACACAACTGCGATAAACCACACCAACGCAGCCATTAAGCTTAAAGCAAGACCAATCCCCGCCATACGGCCCGTAATAGACATTTTGGCATTGTAAGGCAGGCGATAGACCTGTAAGTGTGGTGATAAGGGGCGATCCCGCATTTTCTTATTTTCTGTCGTATCGTCAGTCATGAAATTTCCGAAATTGTTAAGACACGCCATAATAAGCGTTTAGGAAGCCGTTTCCAACCCCTAAACGTATGAAAAACAGGTGTTTTTTAAGCCGCTTTTTGCATAGCATCACGGAGAATCTCTTCCGCGATCTGGATCGAGTTCAACGCCGCGCCTTTGCGCATATTATCTGCCACACACCAGAAATTCAGGCCATGTTTAACGGACTTATCCGCCCGCACGCGAGACACATAAACATCATCTTCACCTGCAATCTCCGCAGGTGTTACATATTCCATGTCACTTTCAACGTCGATAACTGTTACGCCGTCAAAACCATTCCAGAGTTTTTTTGCTTCCTGAGGTGAAAGCGGTTTTTCAAATTCAACATTCACCATTTCCGCATGACCGATAAAAACAGGCATCCGCACACAGCTCGCGCAGACTTCAATATTTGGATCGAGAATTTTCTTGGTTTCAACAACCATTTTCCATTCTTCTTTGGTCATACCATCTTCCAAAAATTTATCAATTTGAGGAATGACATTAAACGCAATCTGTTTTGGAAAAACTTCGTTCTTCGGATCATCATTCATAAAGAAGTGACGGCTTTGGTTAAACAGCTCGTCCATTGCTTCCTTCCCTGCCCCTGAAACAGACTGGTAGGTAGACACTACGATACGTTTTATATTGGCCGCCTCATGCAAAGGTTTCAAGGCCACAAGCATTTGAATAGTTGAACAATTTGGATTTGCAATAATATTTTTTCTTGTATTGCTATTCATGTAGCCTTTCAAGACATGCCCGTTCACTTCTGGCACGACCAACGGCACATCTTCATCCATACGGAAATGAGAAGTGTTATCAATGACGATGGCACCTGCCGCCGCCGCCCGCGGTGCAAATTCAGCCGAAACAGCCGCACCAGGAGAAGAAAAAACAAAATCCGTTCCCTTAAAGTCATACTTCGCCAAATCCTGAATTTTCAGATCTTTGTCCCCAAAAGACACTTCCTTGCCTGCTGAACGTGAAGACGCCAAAGCCACCACCTCACTGACAGGAAAATTACGCTCATGCAGGATAGCAAGCATTTCACGCCCGACATTTCCTGAAGCTCCAACAACGGCTACTTTATAAGACATTTTGATTTCCTTTTTGCTCATCGCGTTTATACTTAAATATGGTATTTTTAATAACCAAAATATCATTCTATTTCAATTGAATAATGTCAAATAAGAAACCATCAATCGAAGAGTTACAGCGGGATTTAGCCAAGGCAGACGCCCTTGCCGAGCAAAAATCAAACTTTTTGGCCACGATGAGCCATGAAATTCGCACGCCGATGCAGTCAGTTTACGGCCTATTAGAGCTAATCGAGCAGGAAAAGCCCGATTCCAACATCCTCAGCATGGTGCAAACCGCCAAGGGGTCCGCCAGTGGCCTGCTTGAGATTTTGGATGATATTCTTGATTTTGCCAAAATGGACGCTGACCAAATGGCGCTTGATATGTTTGAAGTGCCGCTTCGAACGCTTGCCCATGGGATTAATGAAGCTCTGGCGGTTAAAGTTCAAGGAAAGCCCGTGACATTAAATGTTGATGTTGCTCAAGACGTCCCCTTCGTGATTATTGGTGACCCCAAACGCCTGCGGCAAATTATCATGAATCTAATGAGTAATGCCTTAAAATTTACCCATGAAGGAAATG
Organism: Alphaproteobacteria bacterium; assembly: GCA_041397885.1. GTDB lineage: Bacteria > Pseudomonadota > Alphaproteobacteria > Micavibrionales > Micavibrionaceae. Next base: position 583,238 of record JAWKVV010000001.1, read on the forward strand.
TCACAATTAAAATTACGAAAGCCTGCCAAGTCCTTCAAATTCCTAAAAACAAATTTGGTCTTCGTTTTGAAATTATTGACACGGGTATTGGCATGTCACAAGAGGTCGCCGAAAAATTATTTCAACCTTTTGCACAAGCCGATAATTCCACATCCCGAAAATATGGCGGCACTGGATTAGGATTATCTATCTGTAAAAAACTGGTCGATATGATGGGCGGCAATATCGGCGTCATATCGAAAGAAAATAAAGGATCTACTTTCTGGTTTGAAATCCCTGCCGAAGAAGTGAGCACCGATGTCAGCACCATGAAATTGCCAGAGCTCGACGGTATTTCTGTTCTTTCTGTTGAAGACCACCCACAAGGCGCGAAAGAAATTAAACGTTCCCTTGAGTCTATGGGAGCACAAGTCGAAAGCTGTCCCACTTATGCCGAAACCTTAGAACTTATCATTCGCCGCCCCTTTGATGTTGCCATTATTGACCAAGGATTGCCCGATGGGTTGGGTATTGATCTTATCCGCGAAATCATGGAAATCCGTCCCTTTACTGGCCTGATCATGTATACTGTGCGCGATGATGCAGGCCTTCAACATACCCTGCAATCTTTGGGCGTGACTTATCTGACCAAACCTGCAAGCCGTATAGGTCTGGGTGAAAATGTTCAGGATTGCGCAAGCAAAGTTAAAAAGATGGCGATTGATGGCCCAACAAAGCTTTTGATTGCTGAAGACACCGACAGTGTGCGCGACGTCTTACGACGCCAATTGGATAAATTAGGTGTTCAAGCCACCTTCGTTGAAAATGGGGTAGAAGCCATAAAAGCCATACAAACTGGTGAATATGGTATTTTACTGACCGACCTCCACATGCCCGAAATGGATGGGTATGAGGTCACAAGAACCATCCGTGACAATGACAAAAAATCAGGACGGCATTTCCCCGTTATTGCCCTGACCGCCGATGTGCAAATGAGTCAGCGGCAAATTTATATGTCGCATGGTTTTGATGAATGTCTTTTAAAGCCTGTGTCCTTGGGACAGTTCAGACGCCTGTTGATCCGTTGGGGATTACTGGATAACCAAACAGTACAAAAAGAAGAAATAAAAACACCAAATGATAAAACCAGAACCGCAGCTCTGGATAAAGACGCCATTATAAAACAAATGGGCGGTTTAGACGCGGGTACAATTGAAATGCTTGGTCTATTCATTGAAATGACGCGGCCCTTGATTGAAAAACTGCAAACGGCATCCACAGAAAATAATCTTCATGATTTGAGAGAAACGGCCCATAGCCTTAAAGGGGCAGCGCGCTCAGCTTGCGCCAATATATTAGGTGAATATGCCGCCAAGCTTCAAACCGCCGCAGAAGAGGGGAAAAATCAATCTGACTTGATAGAAGATATCAAGAAAGAATTTGAGCGTGTTGAACAAGAAATAGCGGCGCTTTAATCAGCGGATGAACAATCAACCTGAGTGGGAGGATTCGCCGTAGTTTCATCGCCATCAGTATCGCCGTTAAAATGAGCAACCGTATTGTCCATTAGAACCCAAACACGGAAACAAGTGTTCCCCGCAGGACATTTGGGATCAGCCACACCCGCAGCGCTCGTCAATTCAACAACGCCGCCTGAGGCATCAATGATATCGGCCTCACACTCCGAAAATTCATCATCCAGCTTTTGCATGGCCGATTGCAAGAACGCATCACTTTTATCCGTGCGTGTGTAGAAGAAAACACCGTCAGACGTATTGGAATAAACCCAGTTTTCAAAAAGCTCTGGCGCTGGCGGCATAAACTTTCCTGACTTCCCGCCGAAGATCGCCGTATGTAACTTGGGATCTGCCGCCGCATCTCCTGGATTTCCAGGACACTTAATGTTTCCAACTTCATCGTTTGCCGCAGGGGATGTTAAATAGGTACTTGAAGGATTAATAGGATACGGAAAATTTGGGGTCCCAATTAATCCTGCCTCACCTTCATGATAGGTCAAAACACATTCTTGAATGGTGGAACGGATATAGGCGACTTGGGATTTTAAATCCGTCACCGTATTAAAGCCACTTTGCGCCGTGGTTTGTTGCGAAGACGGACGCATAAAAGAAACCGTCAAAGCGGCCAGAAGAGCGATGGCTATCAGAATATAGACAAGCGCACTTCCAGACTCGTTTTTTATTTTATAAGGTTGAACGCCAACCACCTGATTATCTTTCTAGCAAGACAGAGTAGAAAACAAACTGGTTATTCGTACCGTCATAAAAGCAACCTGACGGCTGTCCCGCAAAGGCGGCACAAGTCCCGCCGCTATCATTGCCCTCTAGAGTTTCAGGCGCGCCTGGGAAAGCATATCCATTTTCCATGTCAACTGATATCACATCCGCTGTCGCAGAAGCTGATAGCAAAGTAGGAACAGCTGTACTTCCTTGCAAGGCGCAATCCGTCGTATCTATTGCAAATTCACTATTCACGCTCTCACAAACTGTTTGAGATACATTCGGTAAAAAGGCAATAATATCATTTCCTGTAACAGCTGTACTCACACCAATATCAGGAACAACAAATTCCGCATTAAAATGCCACGTTCCTTGAGCATTACCAGCCATTAAATCAGCTTGACCTCTCTGATAAACCGCGCCACCTCCTGTAGGATGAAAAACACCCTGCGCCGTAGTTGTTAAAGCACCAAAACCAGAAGGTGGATTAAATTCAAGTTCGGTTGCCGCTGTTCCACTTAAAATCATCCGGATCAACGATGTTCTGAGCGCCGCAGGATATTGAGTCATCGACGCGCCACTTAAGATCGCCTGCTCCCTGTCTGCTGACCCACCGCCTGAACGCGTGGACTGCGTCACAGCATAAGACAGCGCCGCGAATAACGCCACCGCAATAAGGATAAGGAACAGGACATTCCCGCTCTCTGATTTTCTATTTTTTGTTTGATGACCCATAATCGTCTCCGTCTTTATATTTTTTGTACCATAGTTCTTGTTTAATTCTTTGCTTTAGCTTGGATTCTCCACAGATACCTTGTTGACCTTGAGGGCCACAGCCAATTTACTGCTTTTATCGCATTCCCTGCCCACACATAGTTTTTCAAGGGAAACCCGCCATCCATCACCGCCATTTTGAACATGGCCGATGGCCTCACGAAATTCTGTAAAATTAGCAGTGCTGTTCGCCGTAATAATAATAGTCGAGCCATTCGATTGAATATTAATACCGCGATAACTTTCCTTGGCGCTCTTAATAAATTTTTCAACTTCGTCTTTAGAAATAGCGACGTTCTTAATCGTTGGCACAACAGGCTTAAGCGCCGAAATATCGCTTAATTCATGTCTAAGCTTAATCATATGCTGTGTTTGAACGGCCGTATAAAGCCCCGCCGCCGCCGCCATTCCCCAGACAATCGCCGCGGCAATCAGAACGTTTTTCCCTGCATTTTGAGGAAGTTTTTCAAAAAACGGTTTAAATCATCTGCCGACTGCGCCGATGCATATTTTTTAAGTTTATTGATATCGAATTTATTAAAATCCAATGACTTGCCCTACCTTAATCTTTACCCAAATTATCTCTAATCTATCTAAAATTTTATCAATCAAACCTTAATACCACCTTATAAATAGATACAATTTTATCTATTTATCTTGTTCCTTTAATCCTAACCCGTCCATCTTTTTCTATACCAGGCTGCACCTTACCTTGTATGGTGCCTACACCTTGGCCATAGGCAGGCGGTACAAGAGCCTCCCAGTTTAGTTTTCCGCCATTCACCTCATATTTGACCAACGTGCCGTCAATGGTACGCAGTTCATCCAAAAGTTCCTGAATACGCACCATATGCTTAATAGAATCACTTTGGAGAGCATTATAAGCATCAAGCATCAATTTTTGAGAGGCACGATCTGTATCACTTCGAACCTTCGCCAAATCACGATTAACAAGCAGTGTTTCCAGATTTTGAAGGATAAAGAAGACAAGGATGAGCAAGTTAACAAGAACACCCGAGATTAATAATATTCTCGCCGTCGCCCGAGACAGTTTTTCTGTCATCAAAGTGCGGTTCATCCAAGGCACCTGATCTGCCACCTCTGGATCAATTGTAACAAAATTTGCATCCATGCTTTGAATTTTAGGGAGCAATGTTCTTCCTGCCCCTAAAAAAACCTGCATTCTGCCTGTTTCAGGATCCCAACGCAGAGCCGACGCCATCCCCTCTTGTTCATAAAGATAAACGGTTTCCTTATCCCAATATTCACTATTGCCTGGCAAAGCCGCCGCCAAAGGACACCAACTATCTGGATTGGATGCTAGGGCCGCCGAAGGGCACGCAATATACCAACATCTATTTCCTTCAACAACGTAAGTAAAATGTACTTTCTCTGTACCACATGATTGTGCCGCAGCATTCCAGACGGCTTCTTCTTCTGTTCCGACAACATAGGGAACAGACCCACCAACCAACTCATACGGCAGAAAAGGAGAGAAATTTTTAACGGCAGCCCCCACCTCTCCTGCTGCGAAATCAGCAATCCCAGGTTTAACGCCCGTTCTTGCTGGTCTTCTGTTTTGAGATGAATCCATCTGTCTATTTTCTTTCGCTAAAACCAACTATAAAGCCCCTTCGATTAATCCACCCATCATGCTATCCATACTCATATTCATAACAGTTAGTGCGTAAATGGCACTACCAAAGGCAATAAAAAGAAATACCCCCGTCAAGGCAAAAGCAAGCCATACAATGAGAGAATGCTTTGTTTTCGCCGAAGATGTTCGCATTTCGGCTATTGATTCTAATATGGTAGCAACTTGATCGAGGTCAGACAAGCTTGCGAGCTCCATACGCTCACTACGCGTCAAAGGCGCTCTATCCAAGGCATTTCCAAGACCAATCCCGCGCTCAAGATCATCATTTGCCTCCTGCCAATAACGACTCACTTCAGGGGAAGAGGTCGACTCAGAGGCCTGTTCCAATGCATTATTAATTGGCACATGCCCTTTAAGCATACGGGAAGCCGCCATCATCGAGTCAGAAAAACCCAAATCTCTTAAATACCCTCCAATCAAGGGAATTTTACGAACGATTCTTGCTGTTGGCCAATCTGCCTTTCCTTTGTTCATATAGAAGGAAAAGATGGCCCATGCCATAAAACCCCCAATAGTAAATGACAAATAAATAAGAATGTCCCAAGTCAAACTTAAATTGGCAACAACATGATCGTACTCTGCCTGCTTGGCTGCATCGGTTGGACGGTTATCGTTAAACCATCCTAAAACCATATCCTTCCCCCAAAAGAGTGACTGCACAATCGTAACCACATCAAACCCAAGCCATCCCATTGTCCCCATAATGGCGCGAGCATTTTTTTTCTTTTGTGTAATAGAGTGAATGGCGTGCGGAATTCCCTCTTGCAGTTTATTAGCTTTTTCGCTCCCTGCCAGAATTGCAAGTGTCCCGTAATCAAAAATGTTCAATGCCTTCAATGCATCAATAACCCCAAGCCCCCTGGATAAAGCTTCACGAGCGGGTGCCAAAATATTTTGCCGCATGGGATTATTTTCAGCTTCAATAATTTTCCAAAGCGCAACCCCAGGCGACGAAACAGAAGTTGAGCGAAACATAATCCCGCGAAGTAATTGCACCTGCCACCATGTAGACCGGGCCAGAATTCTTTCTATAGGGGAGCGTTTATGCGCGCGGATAGAAAGGACATATCCGCCTTTTCTCATCACTTCTGTTCTGACATCATCCTCGGTTGGCAAGTAAAAGGATTCAACAACCTTTTGGGGTCCCCCTGCACTTTCGTAGGCTATTTCAGCAACCCATTGTTGCATGACATCCCCCCACTTATTCTTCCAGATAGGAAAGGGCCGCTTTAGGATCTACCATGCCCGAGAGAAGTAAATCAATCAGCCCTTCACGACGCGTATGAATCACAACACCTTCCTCTTCGGCGATTTTGTTTACATTGTGTAACATGGCTTCATAAATACCATTTCTCTCTCCTGGAGGAGACATAAGAAGAATGGCATCAAGCAGCAATGTTCGCCCTGTAATACCTGTACGGTTACAAAGATCACACCCTGCGGTGTTATGTGTCTTTACTTTACAGTCACCCGAAATACCTAATTGCTTAAGCTCTGATTCACTCAAAACATTTGATGCAACATCATCATGTGCACAGCCCTGACACAAAGTTCGAACCAAACGCTGATTCAAAATAGCGCGCACCTGCTGTGACAATGTAAAAGTAGATGAGCGCTCACGCTCCGCAGGCATCAAAGATTTCATGCGTTCAAAAGTCTGCAATGCCGTATCTGCATGGACGGTGGAAATAACAGTATGTCCTGACTCCGCCGCCCGAAGCGCCGTTTCCACGGTGTCCGCATCACGCATCTCTCCGATCACAATATAATCAGGATCATGACGCATAGACGCGCGGATCAGATCAGCAAATTCACCGCCCACCTGATTGGGGCGCACCTGCCACTGCGTGGCATAACGCAGTTCATATTCGATTGGATCTTCAATTGTTAAAACATGTTTGCGACGTCTATCAATTTGCTGCACGCAGGCATAAAGCGTTGTGGTCTTACCAGATCCTGTTGGACCTGACAGCAAAATAAGACCGCCGCCGCCCTTGATTTCTGGCGCCAATAAATTCGCGAGATAATCTCCAACATCTTCATGCATTCTAAACAGTTCATCAAAACCCTTCAGCGTTGCCCGGTCCAAAAGACGTAATGTAATTTTTTCACCGTCTTGTGCCTGTGGTCCTGCCGCAACACGAACATCAATTGACCGTCCCTGCCACACAAAAGAAAAACGTCCATCCTTGGGTGTAACACGATCCCCGAAGTTTAGTCCCGCATTTCTTTTTAAGAGTGTTGTCAGACGCGCCATTGCTTCCGAAGGCAAAAGATGGACTGGAATTAAGTCTCCATCAATTCTATATTTAATCCAGTTTGGTGAATCTGGATGATTATCTTGAACCAAGTGAATATCAGAAGCCCGCATCTGTAATGCTTCTGCCAACATATCCCGTTCAAAACGGTTGAGCAAAATACCGTTATCAATGTCACCCATCCATTGAGACAAGGTTTTTTCACAGCGGTCCGCCGATAGGTCATTAACCGAACGAAGCGTTTGGATCAATTCCGCACGATCCCAAATTTCAATGTCCAGTTCTTCAACGTGAAGGCCGCTTTTGTTCGCAACAGAAATTAAATTCTGTTTTTGTTTTTCGTTCAATTCCTGAAGGGGTGCAATTTTTAAAACGCCTTCCTGAAGCCCAATTAAATGAACATTGAGCGGAAGCCAGGATTGCACAGGAAGCATAGAGCGAAGTTGATCCCCTGTTGCGCGATGTTTGATCCCCTCTTCTTCTTGATCAGCCACATTCAGAGAAACAGCGCCTGCCATATCAAGCAATTGATCCGTCGAACGAGACACACCCATGCCTGAAAACATGGCTCGTTCTTTCTGAACCATATCCAGATAACGTTCACGCCCTTCTTTTGAACGCACCTTACGTCTGTCTTGCCATTTGCGACGTTCTTTTTGCCCCTCAGGAGGACCTAAATTTTGTTGGCGGCGCTCCCTTTTTTCACTACGGCGCTCTGGCGCAGAAAGAGAGTCCTCACCAATTTTCAAATCTGAAGAAATTATTTTATTGTCATCTGACATTAGTTCGTTGCCTCACTAGAGCTCGTCGCTGTTACCTCTCTTGAAGAATTATCGTTAGAAAAAGAAAGAGAGTGATCGAACAACAACAATATTCTTTGGTTAGAACCAAAAAACTCCACGGCATTAGGTCTGATAGAAATACGCCACAACACCCCGCCAATTACAGTCTCCTGATTATCACTGACAACACGGCTGCCGCCTGGTCCAGAAATAATCGCACGATTTTTTGCTAAGGATGTCACTTTATACCCTTCCAACGCCCCTGACGGATCTGCTTTTGTATTTGAAGCTTGTCTCGCAGGCGCTGCCTCAACCTGACTGGCAGGAATCGATGGAATGGCCGCCAAAATATCAGCAGCCGACAGGTCATTATAAACGATTGCTTTTGTATCTTTGTTCACGGCCTTAGAAGCCATACCACGTATAGGCAGCACCAAAATACCGCGCGCACCATCATGCATAACCTGAACATCGTCAAGAATAGCACCCTCACGCACGGGGTCCCATGTCAATGTTAGAGGACAGGCTTCGACAGGAGCCAAAACAGTTTTTGTTGAACATCCGCCTTCAGCCACTTTTATACCGTTGTCTTTATTCGACAGACGAATATCACTGATGGACAAGGGTGCATCGCCTACATTAACCAATGAAACTGTAATCGCCGACGTGGTTTCAATACCATTCCCAAAATCAACATCAGTTTGTGATGCTGTTAAAAGACCTTTACCTGGAACAGCTTCGGGGAACACACCAACCTGTTGGGCCTGATCAGGTTCATAGTCACCATCCAGAAGAACACTTACAACCCCAGTAGGGCCATCATGATTAACAATGATCACACCCGTGGCAGGGCCGCGCTGTTTCGGCGCCCAAGTCACTGTCGCGATACAGGCTTCCCCCGATAGCAGTTTTTCACAATCTGAACTTAGAGAATATCCAGCCTGATCATTAGATTGAATCTCCATCGATGAAATATTGATTTCCTTTGATGTCACATTCCGCAAAATCACCGACCGAGTTAAAGGGCGACTATCTTTCAATGTCTGAAACTTAAGTTCTGAAGGAATGGTATCCAGATCGCTAATAATATCATTCGTTGCATCATCTGAGCGTTCCACTGTTCCTGAAATTGTCGCCGTGATCAATTTGGATCGTCCATCATGGCGCATCAACATTTCAATTCTGAATTTTCCAGGTTGCAACCCCTTAACAGATATCGCTATCGCACACACTGCCGCAGGAGGAAGCGCTTGCTGAATACATTCATTCTCACCAACACTCGCCGATACATTAGAAGAGGGATAAAGACTGATAGATCCAGAAGTAATAGGTTTGGTACCATCATTGCGCAAAAGAACAACAACTTGAGAAGCCGATCCCAATGCCACAGATCCCGCATCAATTTTGGCTTCAACAGCGCTTAAATCGCCGCCCTTTCCCGCAGCCGCCCCACGCACGCCAGGATCCTCAAACGCGGACTGTGCAAATACAGGTAGTGGTATCGCCATAAGGAAAAATACAAACAAGGTGACCAACGCACCTTGTTTCCTTAATTGCTGCATTTTTAATAACGAAACCATATTTATTCACGTATTTAAATTTATAAACAGTATATCATACAAACCATCAAACTTAGTAACCGTAGACCATTCAAAACACCGAACGTCCATTCAAAAACTCATTTTTGTTTTCATAACCTATCTATTATTCTGTCTTTCTGGCAATTTTATCCATTTTGAAATATATCCAGATACCAATCCGCTCGCCGTTTTATACTCATCTCTAGCCACATTTTGAGCCTGCTCAATCTCATTTTCGTTCGCAACTTTTACATTTGATATATCAGATTGCACCTTTTCAATCACATAACTTTCCGTTGAAAGAGGCTTAAGTTTTTTCGTATTCATCAGTTCTATCGCAGGGGCCGTCATCATATTATCTACCGCAACAGACGGTGTCGGCACCGTATCTATGATAGGCATTTCTGATGGCGGAAGGATAGGGGTGGGTGCGCGACTTACTTCCCTTTCGATGGATATCGCTTCTGCCTCAACAGGCTGAAGCGGAACCAGAGGATCAATTAGATCTGAAGAAACATTTGATGGCACAGGAGCATTACTTTCCATGACTTCTTCAGGGATGGCCGCAGAAATATAATCAGGTAATTTTTCACGTAAAAATTGTTTATAGCGCGCATCATCAGGCGCGGTATAAACGATAACGCGTGGGCGCAGCAATACAACAAGTTCAAGATTCTCTGTTTTGGCGGTGCGGCTATCTGGAATAATAGGCTCCATAAAACCAGGACCACGAGAGTCAAAATTGTCTGTTTCCCGAACCAAGCCGCCAATCAAAACAGAATCTCCTGGGCGCACTCTAATTTGCGTTGTTAATTCACGCTCGGTTGTTTGGGGTAGTTGAATTGTTGTTTGTCCGCCGCCTGCATCTGTATCAAAAGCAAAGTCATCAATCTGAACAACGTTCGCCAGATTAATATTAATATTGGAATAAACTGTTGAACGATCCCAAGAACTTCCAATTGTGAGCGTAAATCCGCTATCGACAGAATCCGTACTCACAGACGTTGTTGTGTTATCGCCACTAATAGTTGAAGAAACTTCAGACACATAGTTTTGCGTATCTGCCACACGAAGTTCTGCCTTCGCGCCAGACAAAACCGTAATTTGAGGTTGAGAGATTGTCTTAACCGCACCAAATTGAGACAGGAACTGTACAAGCTGCGTTGGTGTTGCACCTAAACTGCTTGTCGTTGGCAAACCAATACTCACGGGGTTTGTAAAGTCAGCGGCCACCGAACCATTAAACGCGATGCTCGCATTAAATTTTCCAAATTTTTCTATCTTACTCCAATCAATCCCTGCAGAATTTCCTGAATTCAGCGCCACTTCCCAAATGTAGGTTTCAAAAACAATCATCGCCGTATTGGCACGTAATCTTTGGAAATAACTTTCTGCAAGTTTTGAAGTTCTTTGTGTTGCGGTATAGATGATAGAACGTGTCGTTGGGTCAGACACAGGTGCCGTTCCCCCTGTCCCCAAAACTGCTGCCAACCCTTGCATCACATCGGTAATGTATTGCGTACTTCCTTCCGCATCACCAAGAGGGGGAAGTGTCACAGTAAAAGTTTGTGTATCTTTAACGACCAAACCGCCATCTTCGAAAGAACAATAAAGATCTGCCAAAGAACATACGCGATGTACAACCTGATCAAGAGGACCCTTCAAATTTGCCACCGTCACTTTACGACTTAGCCCTTCTTCCGTTTCAAAAGAAATCGAAACATCGTAGTCCGCCAAAATTAGTTGGAGTGCGCCACCTAAAGTTTCCGATCTTAACTCAAAAGGTCCAACAATTTCGGTAGGCAAATCACCCCCAGAAATTCTTTCAGGCACCAAAACATCTGCCCCCAAAGGCAGGTACATAACACTATCTGAGCGTTCGTTAATCGCCTCTTTACGCTCTTCTGCTGTTGTGGGCGCAGGTATTTTCACGTTACGCGAATCTGGAACGCTGACTTCCGAACATGCCGAAAGCCCTAGTAAAAGGGCCATCAAAGCTGCGCTATAAAACCCTAGCTTCTTCATGCTCCCGCCCTTTTCTTCCGCACCGCTAAAGAACGTTCAACCGCTTTGACAAGACGTTCTTTTTCGACAGGTTTGATTAAAACCGCGCTCACATTCCAGTCTCCTGATTTTTCCAAAATGTCAGGGGCGTTATCCCCCGTTACAAGAATAACAGGAATGTCTGACTCCATCCCTCTTAACGCCCGCACAAAAGTAAATCCATCAACAGGTTCCATCCGCACATCAACAATCGCCATGTGAATTTCTTGACTCTCAACAATTCTCAACGCCGCATTTCCATCACTCGCTTCGACAATTTTGTGCCCTGCTTCTTGTAAATATTTTACAATTTGCATTCTCACAAAGTCGTTATCTTCAGCGACAAGAATAATAGAAATATCAGTCATGAAATATGGCTCAGGAATCAGAATCGGTTTTTTACTTTAAAAGCGGTTATTTTGAATAATTAAGAAAATTAAGAACTAGAGTGTTGTTTTGAATAAAGAATCAGACTCTTTATAGTAGGACACATTAGAGAATCGTGCAATCCTTCAATGAAATCATGCTTTTGGCAGAAATAAAGCCCAAAACATAAAAAATATTATGTCATTATAAAACGAGTTCTCGTTAAGAAAATATGGAAACGCTTGCTCTATTATGTTTAATATCTGCTCTAGGATTACTGATCCTGTTGGCCATTATTGATTTTAAAACCTACCTTCTTCCCAACATTTATGTCGCTCCATTTGCCATATTAGGAGTTTTATTCCATTTTCTTATCGACTTTTACTACCTCTCTACAGGCGAAATGCTTGCAGGCGCCGCCGTCGGATTTGGTGTTCTCTACGTCATTCGTGCCGCGGGAAACAAATATTATGGTCAAGACTCACTGGGATTAGGGGATGTAAAGCTTTTAGGCGCGGCAGGATTATGGCTTGGCCCAGAAGGCGTGCTATTCGCCATGACTTTAGGCGCTTTTGCAGGCCTTATTCATGGCATTATCTTTGCGATACACACCAAAATTAAGACCAAGCAGCCCTTTTCCTTGCGCCGCCTGACCATCCCTGCAGGACCTGGCTTTGTTATCGGAATTCTACTCGTCGGGGGATGGATGTACCAAAACTTTATTATCCAGTCCGTTTACGACCTCATCCCCTAAAATGCTTGCACTTATTATAAAGTCGCGCTTATAGTCTGTTTTTGATGACACAGCACAGCGCCCAACCTTTTGAAAAAGTCAACCGCTCAGCCTTTCGAAACAAGCATTTGATAGGAATTGAGGATCTATCCGCCGATGAAATTAACATCATTCTTGATCTGGCCGATTATTACGCCGATCGTCTTGATGAGCGCGAATTCAAGCCCAATATTCTGAAAAATCAAATTGTCCTGACTTTATTTTTCGAAGATTCAACCCGCACCCGCACCTCTTTTGAGATGGCTGCAAAACGGCTTGGCGCCGATGTGATCAATATGGATGTACGCACAAGTTCGATCAACAAGGGAGAAAGTCTTCTTGATACCATCCAGACCTTAAATTCCATGCTACGCCCTGATGCCGTAGTTGTCCGGCACAGCGAATATGGCGCGCCTAAATTTGTCTCTTCTGTTGTTGATTGCCCCGTCATTAATGCAGGCGACAGTTGGCATGAGCACCCAACACAGGCCCTTCTTGATGCCTTAACTATACGTCGCCGCCTGGGAAGTATTAAAGACAAAACGATCGCGATTTGCGGCGACATTGCCCATAGCCGGGTGGCTTCATCCAACATGATTTTGCTTAAAAAGCTTGGCGCTAACATCCACATCGTCGCGCCGCCTGCCTTAATGCCCGAAAAATTTCCTACACCCGATATTCAAAAATTCGACAGCATGAAAGACGGTTTAAAAGGATGCGATGTTGTGATGATGCTGCGCAATCAAAAAGAACGTATGCAAGCAGGCTTAATTGCCTCAGAAGAAGAATTTTTTAAACAATATGGTCTGACCAAAGAAAAATTATCCTACGCCAATAAAGGTGCGCTCGTCATGCATCCTGGCCCGATGAATCGTGGTGTCGAAATTGCCGATGACGTTGCCGATGATAAAGACCACTCCCTGATTTTAGAACAGGTCCGAAATGGTGTGCCAACCCGTATGGCCGTCATGGATATTTTGATGAAGGATAGAAGTTAATGGAAGATATTTCTCTAGCGCATCAAAACTTATATTACGTACCTGGAATATTAAACCTTCTTGCTGCTTATCTAATAGGTTCAATCGCTTTTGGTTTTGTGCTTTGCAAAATTTTTGGGTATGGAGACATTCGCAAAATTGGATCAAAAAATATAGGCGCTACTAACGTACTAAGAACTGGTAATAAACTTTTAGCATTAGCAACACTAATATTGGATAGTGGAAAAGGTGCGATTGCAGTATTAGTTCTTACTTATTTTTTTGCTACAACTCCTGAAGCAACTACAACTTTACCAAGCATCAGTTCACAAGCCTATATGTTGTTAATCGGATTTTTTGCAATAATAGGGCATTGTTTCCCTGTTTGGTTAAAATTCAGAGGTGGAAAAGGTGTTGCAACTACCCTAGGTGTTTTTCTTATTTCTACGCCTCTACTAGGATTAATTGCCTGCATAATATGGTTATTGATGGCCTTAATATTTAGAGTATCATCTCTGTCTGCTTTGATCGCCGTTGGCCTTACTCCTTTAATTGCTCATTACATCTATAATGATCCAAATATATCTGGTCTCTGTGCCATGATCGCCGCACTTGTGTACCTTAAACATCGTGAAAATATTAAACGCCTGTTCAGTGGCCAAGAACCCAAAATAAATTTCAGTAAAAAATGAATTTATTTGAAACCAACCAAAACCCACAAACAGATTTTTCATTAAATGAAAAACTGGATTGGCTGCGTTTGATCCGCACAGAAAATGTTGGTCCGATCACGTTTTATAAATTGATCGAGCGTTATAGCTCTGCCTCTGAAGCCTTAAACGCTCTCCCCGAACTTTCAAAAAAAGGCGGACGCAAAAAGCCACTCGTTGCGCCAAATAAAAACACCATCGAAAAAGAATATGAGGACTTACAAAAACTGGGCGGTGATATTGTTTGTGTGAATGAAAAAACCTATCCACTGGCTCTGGCCGCCACGGATGATGCGCCGCCTGTACTTTCTTACTTGGGTGACATTAATTTAGTCCGCGCCCCATGCCTTGCCATGGTCGGCGCACGTAATGCTTCACTTAACGGTAAAAAATTTGCCACTAAATTGGCAAAAGAACTCGGTCAGTGCGGACAAATCATTGTCTCTGGCCTCGCCCGCGGTATTGATACGTCCGCCCATGAAGGAGCCCTTGCGACAGGAACAATCGCCGTTGTTGCGGGCGGAATTGACGTCATTTACCCCCGTGAGAACGCAGAACTTTATGAACAAGTTAAACAAAAGGGGCTTATTTTTGCAGAAAGTCCACTAGGGATGGAGCCTATCGCCCGCCACTTCCCCAAACGCAACCGCATTGTCTCTGGTCTATCGGCGGGTGTTATTGTGGTTGAAGCCACCTTCAAATCAGGCTCTTTAATCACAGCGCGCATGGCAGGCGAACAGGGAAGAGATGTCTACGCCGTCCCTGGATACCCACTCGACCCGCGCGCGCAAGGACCCAATAAATTAATACAGGATGGCGCGATTCTCGTTCAAAATGCCCATGATATTTTAAATGCCATGAACACCTATAGCGGTGGTAAAGCGCTCCATGATTATAGCGCGCAAGCCCTACCGAATCTCAGCCTTGTCTCTGAAAATACAGATGAAAAAGAAATCGAGGATGTTCGCGCCCTGCTCCTACAAAATTTATCGCAAATGCCTGTGGGAGTTGACGAACTGGCCAGAGTCTGTCATGTGTCAATTCCTGCCCTACAAATGGCAGTGTTAGAAATGGAACTGGCAGGGCGTCTGGGGCGCCTTCCTGGAAACCGCGTTGTATTATTGGATGAATAAGGAATAACCTTGAGCGCACAAAACGTCGTTATTGTTGAATCTCCTGCAAAGGCCAAGACGATTAATAAGTATCTTGGTAGTGATTATGCTGTGATTGCATCCTATGGCCATGTCCGTGATCTGGTGAATAAGGATGGTTCTGTTCTCCCCGATGAAGATTTTAAGATGACGTGGGAACTCGGCGATCGCGCTAAAAAGAACGTCAATGACATCAAAAAACTCGTCAAAGCCGCCAACACTGTCTATCTTGCCACTGACCCCGACCGCGAAGGAGAAGCCATCAGCTGGCATATCAATGAAATTTTAGAAGATGGCGCTTTATTAAAAGGCAAAAAAATTCATCGTGTTGCTTTCAATGAAATTACAAAAACGGCTGTTCAAAAAGCCTTTGATCATGCACGTGAGCTCGACCAAGATTTAATTGATGCCTATATGGCGCGGCGCGCTCTTGATTACTTAGTCGGCTTTAACATCTCCCCCATTCTATGGCGTAAATTACCAGGCTCACGCTCTGCAGGGCGAGTGCAATCTGTCGCGCTGCGTCTAATTTGTGAACGTGAGGCCGAGATTGAAGCCTTTAACCCGCAAGAATATTGGTCACTGGAAAGCCTACTACACAGCAAAGACGGCGCCCCTTTTACAGCACGGCTTACAACCTTATCTGGGAATAAACTTGGTAAGCTAGACATTGGTTCTGAAAGCGAAGCGAACAAAGCCGCTGCCCGCATTAAAACCAAAGATCTTAAAGTTCATAAAATTGAAAAGAAACAAGCACGCCGCAACCCTTACCCACCTTTCATTACATCAAGCTTGCAAATGGAAGCTTCGCGCAAATTGGGGCTTTCTGCTTCACAAACGATGCGCTTGGCACAACAACTTTACGAAGCTGGTCTTATTACCTATATGCGTACCGATGGTACAGATCTATCGCAAGAAGCCGTTGCTCAGGCACGCGATCTGATTAAAAAAGATTACGGGGATAAATATCTTCCCGATGCGCCGCGTCTTTATAAATCTAAAGCAAAAAATGCACAGGAGGCGCACGAAGCAATCCGCCCAACAGACCTTTCAAAATCCCCTGCAAAAATTACAGCAGATTACGATGCGAAGCGTCTTTATGAACTGATCTGGAAACGCACCATGGCATCGCAGATGGAAAATGCAATCCTCGATCAAGTCGCTGTTGATATTTCTGACGGAACAGACGATGTTGTCTTGCGCGCCAATGGCTCAGTCATTGCCTTCGATGGTTTCCTGACGCTTTATATTGAAGATAAAGATGACGAGGAAGAAGACGACAGCGCCGATGATAAAGACCGCATCCTGCCGCCGCTCAGTGAAGGGGATAAAATAAAACTGATGGAGGTGCGTGAAAATCAACATTTCACACAACCTCCACCGCGTTACTCCGAAGCCTCTCTTGTCAAACGGATGGAAGAACTGGGCATTGGCCGTCCATCAACTTACGCTTCAGTTCTTCAAGTTTTGCGTGACCGTCAATATGTGATGATGGAGCGCAAACGTTTTGTCCCTGAAGATCGCGGCCGTTTGGTAACATCCTTCCTTAAAAGATTCTTCGCCAAATATATGGATTATGATTTCACGGCAAATCTTGAAGAAGAACTAGATGCCATTGCCGCAGGTCTTACACCGTGGAAAGAAGCTTTGCGTCAATTCTGGATCGACTTCTCCAAAAATGTTGATGACGTCAAACCCTTAACCATTACCGAAGTGATTGATTATCTAAATGAAGAGCTTGGCATTCACTTCTTCCCGCCGCGTGATGATGGTCGTCCTGCACGTGAATGTCCCGCCTGTAAAAAAGGTGAGCTGTCTTTAAAGCTTGGAAAATTCGGCGCCTTCATTGGATGTTCTGATTACCCAGACTGCAAATTCACGCGCCCGCTTCTTTCAGGCAATGAGGATGATGGGGCAGATCTCGCCAATGAGCCAAAAGAACTCGGCAAATGTCCAGACACAGGGCGGTCTGTCTCTTTACGTCGTGGCCCCTATGGCCCTTATGTACAAATTGATGCCCCGCCTGAAACGGCGGAGGAAAACGCCACCTATGACGAAAAAGTGGCTGCTTATGAAACCCGCTATGCAAAACGCGTTGAAACTGCAAAAGCCAAAGGCAAAGATATTCCAGAGAAAAAATTGCCTAAACGTCCCGTCAAAAAACCAAAACGCCAGGGTCTGCCCGCAGGTGTAAGTGTTGATGATGTAACCTTGGAAAGCGCTCTTTCTCTGCTTTCTTTGCCCCGCGATATTGGACTTCATCCCGAAAGCGGCAAGATGATGAAAGCAGGCATTGGCCGTTTTGGGCCCTTCGTCATGCATGATGGAAAATTCGCCTCCATCCCCAAAGACGAAGATGTCATGACCATTGGTATGAACCGCGCTGTTGATCTAATCGCCCAAAAAGAAGAACGCGACGCCGCCAAAGCAGCAAAAGGCACTACCTCAAAAGCTCCTGTGAAAAAAGCGAGCAAGAAAAAAACTGCAAAGAAAAAGCCTGCAAAAAAAGCAGCAAAGAAGTCTTAAGGCTTAGATTCTGTTTGTTCCATCGCCCCACGCTATTCCGCATAGATTACACGGACAAGCCGTACAGCAATGACGATAAAAGAAAATAAGGCACGAATATCATGATACAAAGTAATCACACCTCAAAAAATAGGAACATATTCAATATTGATCGTTTGTTGTTAACTATTTATTAATAAATTATATGTAAAAAGTCATTCAATCAAAAGAAAGATTGAAGATGAGTGATCCAGATTTATATAATTGGGAAGACCCCGCACGGCGCTTCGCTGCCCAACAACGTGAAGCGGCAAGGAAAAGTAGGAGCAGCAGTTTTGGTGGAGGTACTTCAAGTTCAAGAAAAGCCAGTTCTGCTTCATCTGGAACTGGCAATATAGATCCAGAAATTTCAGGAGCCGCAATGGTGGTAGCAGGCACGGCAGTGGCTGCCGTAGTGGTAACAGTAGCCGCCGTTGCCTATGGGGTAACAAAAATCACTTATGAGGGAATTAGAAGAGGGCTTAATATAAAACAAGGTCTTCCAATTGATAGTAATCAAAATAATGTAAAAGCAGTTGAGCTAACTGGAGGATTATTCGCCGCTATAGCATCAGTTGCAATAGCCGTTAATTCATATAATGAAAAACAACATCAAATACTAAGTGCAAAATTTCCCTCCATTGCTGTTGCTTTTAACAAAGGAAATCAAAGTTTTGTGAGTAGTAACGTTTCTTACGAAACAGCAGCAAAAGCAGCCATTTCAGAATGTAAAAGAAAATCAGCCAACCCTTTCTCTTGTGAAGTAAAAGGAAAAGTTCCTGCTGGACAGCCTTTATGTATTGACTATGGAGCTGCTGTTACGATGCAAAGATACATGAGTAATAATATGCCTAATTACAGAATTGTTGGCGCTAAATATTTTATAGGTTTTACTACTGATAAATCTCAACCTAACACCGCAACGGCGGCATGTTTAAAAGAACTGGGATATAAGGGCGAATGTACCAAATATTATGGCAGAACCTGCAACTTCAACTAACCATAATATCCCTGATACCACTCAGCAAAATTTTGCAGGCCCTCTTTGAGGGCAGTGGTTGGTTTGAAACCAACAGCTTGTTCAAGCGCATCAATATCCGCATAGGTTTGATAAACATCTCCCGCCTGCATGGGTTTCATCTTGAGCACCACTTTTTTACCTAGCGCGTTTTCAGGAAACCTGATCATATGTCAAAAAAAACAGGAATATATTCCAAAATATTTTGTTGACTTTTCGCCGCTTATGCTATATGTAAATTAAAAATATTAGCGGATATTTAGAAATGAAAAAAACACGGAAACAAAAAATTAAAAGAAATTTGAGTGTTTTTGCGCTTGCAGCTGTTAGCTATGTTGTGCTGACCCCATCTGAAGAAGAGAAAAATAAATACCCTGCCATTGCCGTTGCAAGCACAGGGCGGGTGGAAATGGATGCAAGAGTAAAAGAAGCAAAGGCACATGCCTGTGGTTATGGATTGATAGAAGGCTGCAGCGTTCCCTTTTCAACAAGTGCAGGAAAGCCACATTGCGTTAATTTTGCAAATGTCATTACGACAGTTATTACTCCCTCCTCCTATGAAGAGTTTAGTGAATTTCTATATTCAAAAACAGAAAAACCAATTACCGAAGAAGAAAAAGGCGAGCTTTGTAAAAACTACCAAGGGAAATATTTTGATTATTGTAAAAACAGAATTCAAACAACCTGCAACTACACGCCCGAATAATATCCCTGATACCACTCAGCGAATTGAGTAAGACCATCTTTGAGAGCCGTGGTCGGTTTGAAACCAACAGCTTGTTCAAGAGCATCAATATCCGCATAGGTTTGATAAACATCCCCCGCCTGCATGGGCTTCATCTTGAGCACCGCTTTTTTACCTAGCGCGTTTTCCAACAGCCTAATCATATCCATTAATTTCACAGGATTATTATTCCCGATATTATAGATACGGTACGGCGCGTTACTACTTCCAATATCTGGTGAATCTGCTTTCCAGTCTGGGTTTGATGTCGCTGTATGATCCAATAACCGAACCACCCCTTCGATGATATCATCGATATAGGTAAAATCACGAAGCATATCCCCATTGTTGTAAACTTCGATTGGTTCACCGTTCCTCATTTTGTCAGCAAACTTAAAATAGGCCATATCAGGACGCCCCCACGGACCATAGACCGTGAAAAAGCGTAGACCCGAGCACGGCAAACCATACAGATGGGCATAGGAATGTGCCATCAATTCATTCGATTTTTTTGTCGCCGCATAAAGGCTAATCGGGTGGTCAACCGAGTCATTTACGGCAAACGGCACTTTGGTATTAGCTCCGTAAACGGAAGAAGACGAGGCAAAAACCAGATGTTTAACGTTGTTATGGCGGCACCCTTCCAGAATATTGATAAAGCCGTCAATATTAGAACGAATATACGCCCGAGGATTTTCAAGCGAATAACGCACTCCCGCCTGCGCGGCCATATTGGCAACAATATCAGGTTTAAAGTCAGAAAAGGCCTTTTCAATCGCCTGATCATCCTCTATCCCCGCTTCCAGAAAAGTGAAGCTGTTATGTTTTTGAAGAATAGCCAAACGCGCACGTTTTAGAGAAACATCGTAATAATCATTCAGGTTATCAATTCCCAAGACCTCATGCCCCATGGCGCAAAGACGCTGCGTCAGATGAAAGCCGATAAAACCTGCTGCGCCCGTCACGAGTATTTTCTGCATAATGCTTCCTTTTGATAATTACCCATTGAGAAATAACAGATAAGCGCGATACACTCAACACATGACATTTCCACACATAGATGAGATCTATAACCATATCCGTATCAGCACCGAACCCCAAAACAAGCGTGAGATTGCCCGAATCTTTCGTATCAAAGGCGATGACCGTAAAATCCTGAAGCAATATCTGAGGCAGCTAGAGGCGGATGGCAAAATTTTCAAAAGCGGTAAAAATGAATATAGCGTGCCTGGCGCTTTACCTACTGTTACGCTCATCCAGATTACACATATTGATATTGATGGGGATGTCTTTGCAGAACCTGTAGATTGGGACGAAGCCGTTCAAGGACCCAAACCGCGTATTGAATTATTATCCAATGCCCCAATGAAAGAAGGCGACCGAGCGCTCGCCTCCCTCAAAAAATTCAGCGATAAATTATATGAAGGAAAACTTATCCGCCGTATTGATCGTGAACGCGCCACTGTGCTGGGGCAATTGGTTAAAACTGCACGCGGTTACATCCTGCGACCCACCCACAAAAAAGCAAAATATGATTTTGATGTGTCTGAAACAGATATGAAAGGAGCAAAAGTCAACGACCTGGTCATTGGTGAGGTTATGCCATCCCGCGGGTTAAAAAACCGAAAAGTGCAAATTACCGAAGTGATTGGTGCCCGCGATGACGTCAACGCCATCAGTTTAATCGCCCTCCATGAAGCAGGATTGCACGAACATTTTTTAGAAAAAGTAATTGAAGAAACTGTGGGATTGAAAGTCCCACCTTTAGAAAACAAACATGGTAAACGGGAGGATTTACGCAAGATACCTCTGGTCACAATTGATGGCGCCGATGCGCGGGATTTTGACGATGCCGTCTTTGCTGAAAAAACCGGAGATGGTGGTTTTCATTTAATTGTTGCAATCGCCGATGTTGCCCATTACGTGCGACCAGGCAGCGCACTGGATAGAGAGGCCTATAAGAGAGGAAATTCAACATACTTTCCTGATCGGGTTGTACCGATGTTGCCAGAAGCCCTGTCCAATGATCTGTGTTCGCTGCGCCCAAAAGAAGATCGTGCCTGTATGGCCTTTCATCTTTGGATTGATAAATATGGCGACCTTAAAAAACAAAAAATTGTTCGAGGTTTGATGCGATCTCAAGCGCGGTTGATTTATGAGCAGGTACAAGCCGCCAAAGACGGAGTCGTTGACGACACGACCGCACCGTTAATGAAAAATGTAATTGAACCGCTTTATGAAGCTTATGCCATTTTGGACAAAGCGCGGCAAAAACGCGGCGCTCTTGATCTTGATCTACCCGAGCGTCAAATCTTAATTGATGATAAAGGAAAAATGATTGGTGTAAAAAAACGCGCACGATTAGATGCCCATAAACTAATTGAAGAATTTATGATTCTGGCCAATGTTGCAGCGGCACAAGCATTGGAAGCCAAACATGCCCCTTGTGTCTACCGGATTCATGACCAGCCTTCTGCCGATAAACTGGATGCCGCGCATGAATTCGTCGAGGCCTTTGGTTTAAGCCTTCCCCGTGGGCAGGTCACGCGCCCTGCACAAATTAATCATCTATTAGAAAAAGCGGCGCAGTCCCAATACTCACAATTGATTTCAACCGTTATTCTACGCACACAATCGCAAGCCATATATCACCCTGAAAATATCGGACATTTTGGATTGGCGCTACGTCGGTATGCCCATTTTACATCGCCAATCAGGCGCTATGCAGACCTGCTGGTGCATCGTTCCCTGATTCGTGCTTATGGGCTTGGTGAGGGAGGACTAACTGAAGAAGAAAAAGTAACCCTAAGTGAAAAGGCCGAACATATCTCGCAAACCGAACGCACAAGTGCGGAGGCCGAACGAGCCGCCATTGATCGCTTTACAGCCGCCTGGATGAGTGAGCGAATTGGTGTAGAGTTCAGTGGTATCATTTCAAGTGTAACACGCTTTGGACTATTCGTGACTTTAGACGAAAATGGTGCAGATGGATTAATCCCAATGCGCACCCTGCCAGATGATTATTATATCCACGATGAAAAACAACATGCCCTTATCGGGCGGAAGCACAAACGGATTTACCGTCTGGGGGCGCCTGTACAAATCAGGTTAAAAGAAGCCGATGGACTAACGGGGTCATCGCTTTTTGAACTCGCAAACGATAAAAGTGCGGACATTCCTGGGGTAAAATTCAAGAAAATCCAGACTTACAGTGGAAAATCTGGGGAAAAAAGGGAGACAGAGCGCAAAAACCGAAAACCACATAAAACCAAGCAACAAAAGGCCAAACCCCGCAAAAAACCTTCAAAACCCAGAAAATAGGGCTCTAAGGCACATTGAATGCTTGACTTGGCAATAAAAATGGCTATTTTCAGCCCATAATTTTTAAAAAGGGTTAGCAAAATGGCTAAGAATGCAAACGCAGTAAAGGTACGTATGGAAAGTTCTGCAGGAACTGGATACCGTTATTACAAGAAAAAGAATCCTAAAACTCAGACTGAAAAGCTGAAAATGATGAAATATGACCCATGGGCCGTTAATGAAAAAACAGGCAAACGTGGTATGCATGTTCTATTTGAGGAGAAAAAGATGCCTCCTCACAAAAAGAACTAAGATTATTCTTGTTCATCAAAAAATTAGGCGCCATCAGGCGCCTTTTTTATTGCTTAAGATATTGTTGATAAAAACAGAGGCTATTCAATAAATAACCGTGGTGCAGGTTTATAGTCATCAGGATTGAGCTTGCCTGTTTCATGAAAGTAACTTGTATTCCGGCCGCTCTCTTTGGCTTTGTAAAGAGCATCATCTGCCTCCTTCATCACCACTGCAGCATCAGCGACAATTCCCTTACCCACAACGGTTCCTCCGATTGAGGTTGTTATCTGAAGTTCGCCTGTCGGTACGCTACAAATAAATGGAACATCTTCGATAGCACTGCGCAACCGTTCAGCAACAATGTGTGCCATCTCTTCGTCCACATCAGGGAGCAAAGCGACAAATTCTTCCCCGCCTAAACGCGCTACCATGTCAAATCCACGGAGCTTATCTTGCAAGCGGGCTGCAAATTCTTTTAAGATTTCGTCTCCCACCGCATGACCATAGGTATCATTCACAGCCTTAAAATGATCAATATCAATCATCAAAATCCCTAGTGACTTACGGCTCGTTTCATTTTTCTGAAGAATTTTTTGAACATGAACATCAAAATAGCGGCGGTTGTATAGTCCCGTTAATGTATCTGTCAGCGCCATAGACAAACTAATTTCGTAGGTTGCGCGCAGACGTTCTTGAAATCTTTTACGGCGAACTTGCGTCCGCACCCGCGCCAAAAGTTCGTTCCCGTCAATGGGGCGTAAAATATAATCATGTGTTCCAATTTCAAGGCCATGTGCTATACGGGACATATCCTCTTCCGCAGCCACCATCAAAATAGGGATGGCACGGGAACGATCGCTCGAACGTAAATGCGAGCACAGTCTAAGCCCATCTTCATCCTGCAAATTCAAACTGATAATCATAAGATCATAATCAATCGTGGTCATTTTATGCATGGCATCAATACCGTTTTCTACGACATCAACAACATCATTATCAACTTTTAGTGTCTCCACACATTTTTCAGCATCGTAAGATTGATCTTCGACAACAAGGATACGCGCGTTTTCAACAGGCTCATTCATTACTGTGCCGCCCTTATCTACAACACCAAGTTGTGAGGCAGTATTTTCACGAATACGCCATTCATCAACAGTCATTTTGAGACGCACGAGCGAGCGCACCCGCGCCATCAGCGCTGTATCATTCAACGGTTTACTCAAAAAATCATCTGCCCCTGCTTGCAATCCACGCACACGATCTGCGGCATCTGTTAGCGCCGTCACCATAACAACAGGAATATGGGCATATTGTGGGTCTGATTTAATTTCCTGACAAACTTCAAACCCATCCATTCCAGGCATCATCACATCAAGCAGCACAATATCAGGGCTTAATGTTTGAACTTTTTCCAGTGCTTCAGGGCCACTTGTAGCGGTTAAAACATCGTAATACTCACTCGCTAACTTTGCCTCAAGCAACTTCACATTGGGAAGAATATCATCAACAACTAAAACACGTGCAGACATTTAAAACTCTCTTTTTCAATTTAAATATTTTTTTATAACTTCAATAAAACCAACAACTGAAATAGGCTTAGAAATATAATCTTCACAACCACTTTCACGAATTTTTTCTTCGTCACCTTTCATTGCAAAAGCCGTCACTGCAATAATAGGTATAGATTTCAGATCTTCATCCGCCTTCATCATTCTTGTTACATCCAAACCCGAAATTTCAGGCAGTTGAATATCCATTAAAATTAAATCAGGGGCCTTTTCACGCGCAATATTCATAACATCTTTTCCATTTCTGGTTTCCAAGGTTCCTATACCATGCGCCTCTAACAAATCATGAAAAAGCTTCATGTTTAGCTCATTGTCCTCAACAATCAGTACAGTTTTACTCATTCTTTGTTGTTATGCCCCTTACGCATTTTGACCGCTTTGATACTATCAGGAAAATCCCTATTAAAATATTAATATTATTGATTATTTTTTGATGTTTGAGAAGTTTTCTCTGGCTGCTTTTCCCGAGAGCATTGATCCCCCTGCACACGCTCTAAAGCAACGAGTTTCTGGGTAACAGAGAAATCGTCATAATCAATTTTCATATCTGAAATGACGCCATTTTCATGAAAAATCATGTCCATTTCATAATCAGACGCTTCTTCTGCATGAATTGTTGGAAAGACCGCCATTCTGACTTTCCAAGCTTTCGTATTCAGCAGACTCATATCCAAAGACTCCGAAGGATCAATTTCTTTCATAGGATTTATTTCATTACCAATAAAGGTATTAATTTCAACGGGACCTTCATCATCACTGCCATCAAAAACAACCGCCTGAAAGAATTTTTTATTTGCTCTTGCTTTTTCGATCATCTCTACTGTATGCGCCATGGGAAACATTGCGCCTTTTGCCAAATCAAACTTAAGATCATCAGGCATGGTGAATTTTGCAACTCCGCCTTTATCAGCCGTTGTCGCTCTCCCCCTTAATTCTTCATAGAGTGTGTTGTCCCGCTTACGCCGCGCTGAAAAGCTAAAACTTTCTCCATCAAAGGTTTCAAAAGTTGAGAAATCCGAGGTTATACGCATGCCTGGACTATCAGCATATTCATAAATTAAATTAAAACGGTGATCTGTAATCCATCCATCACAGGAAGGCTTCCATTCATAATACATCTTGCCACTAATGTTTATAACATTAGACCCGCTCCGGGTTTCGACCATTTGAATATCATAAAGTGCCTTATGCGGAATAATCAGATCTGTGACATCTTCGGCTGCTTTTTTTCCTTCCAAAAGCCCCATGGCCTGTGCATTTGCCGTCACTAATAAAAACAGAGCCGCAAAAACAGGAAAAAAATGCAAAAACTTCATAAAAATCAGACTTCTTTAATAGAAATTGAGGTTATCATTCATCATACCGTAATTTAAGTTCAGGCGAAAGTTATTCAACAAAATCACCAGTTTATCGGGGTTTTGCGGCAATCCTTGCCGCCCTATGGCGCATATTACCCCGTGAAACCCGAAAAGACGGCGAATCTGCCCCTTCGAAAAGATATCAAATCCTTGAAAAACGTGTGTTTTTTGAGTTGGCATAATCTTCGCAAGGATGTTCACAAGATTAAAACAAAACACGGTAGGATAATGCTTGAAAACACCCCCAGTGCCAATAATAAGGCTCCACAACGCGGCAAATGGCTCAATGACGCAGATGAGATGCTATCTTATCTGGAACGTCACGACGGAACGCTAGATAACGCCCATGATACCGCCTCCACCGCCGCATTGTTAAAGGAAGCGCGGGCTATTATTTCCAAATCCGAAGAGAGAATTGCCGAACTGGAAAGATTATCCAGCACCGATGAATTAACAGGGATTACCAACCGCCGTGGATTTATGAGAGCCTTTGACCGCGAACTCGACCGCGTAAACCGTAATCTTTCCCAGGGAGGATTGCTCGTCATGATCGATCTGGATAATTTCAAAATGATCAATGACAAGCATGGTCATAAGGCAGGCGATACAGCCTTAAAGGTTGTTGCGAGTGCTCTGGCTACGGATATTCGTCTCATGGATATTGTGGCACGACTTGGCGGAGACGAATTTGTTATTTTATTCACCAACACGACCCGTAAAGACGCATTAGAGCGCGCGCAGTTTCTAATTAAAAAACTGAACAACCTTTCCTTTATCTGGCGTGAAGAAGAAGTCGCTATTCGCGCCTCACTTGGTTTGAAAGAATACAAAAAAGGAAGCCGCGCCGAAAATATTTTTAATGCAGCTGATGCAAGCATGTATGAAAACAAAAAACAGATCAAACAACTTGGTATAAGAAAACAAAATACAAGAATGGTTTAGAAAACAACAAGTTTCGCCTGCCGCCCTCCCTAACCGTGAACCCAAACCAGGCAGGCGATTAAAAGAACCCGGCCGCTTCCCCTAAAGCGCCGGGTTCGCCTTTTTGTCTTAAAGATGGTCAAAGATTATCAAGAAATTGCATAGCGCGTACCGCCAGAATATCAGGCGGCATATCATTATGGCCATATCCTTCTAACTGAATAATTTCTTTGGGCTCTTTTGCCGAAGCAAAAAGATTTTTTCCCAAGGCAGGGGGGATCGTTTTATCATCCATTCCCTGCAAAATAAGAAGTGGGGCATCCATATTCCCTATTTTTGATAGGCTATCAAATTTATCTTTCATCAACAAACGCACGGGCACAAAAGGATAAGATTTTGCCGCAACATCAGGAAGATTTGTATAAGGAGATTCCAAGATAACCGCTCGCACATTCGGGAATTCTGTTGCCATTTGTACTGCTATTCCTGTCCCTAAAGACTCACCATAAAGAATAATTTTATCTTCCGAAATTCCAAAATTTTTAAGACGTTTAATCCACGCCCGTGCATCATTATAAAGCCCTTGCTCACTTGGCTTACCACGATTGCCGCTATAGCCGCGATACCCTGCCAACAAAAATCCATACCCTTGCGCTGCATAAGGAGCAATTTTATAAATCGCGCTATCAACACTCGACGCGTTACCATGAAAAAAGATTATTGTTTCTTTAATATCTTCGGGATGGCGCATCCATCCGTTTAAGGTCAACCCATCTATCGTGTCTGCCGTGACTTCAAATACCCCATCAGCCGCATAAAAACTGACATCTGGAATGCGATGTGGTGGGAAGTAGATCAGCGAGCGTTGAAAAATATAAAGCACACCCACAAGACATACATAAATCAATGGAAGATAAAGTAGGTATTTCATAGGGCCTTTTTATCACTAAAACCTATAAGACACCAAGATCTTTGTTGTCAGGGTTTGAGGCAGGCTTTAAGGTTAAAATTCAAAAATGAAGCAAAGGAAAGAGCGATTTATGGGACGCGAATATTGGGAAGAGCAGAATAATCAAGACAGTAGTGAAAACACACCCAAAGTTGTCGATTGCAACGGCAATGAACTCAAAGACGGGGATAGTGTCACACTGATTAAGGATTTAAAGGTCAAGGGCGCAGGACAGACGCTCAAACGTGGCACGCTCGTCAAGAATATCCGCGTGAACCCAGACAACCCTGAAGAAATTGACTGCTCCACTAAAGAGATTAAAGGACTGGTGCTTAAAACCTGTTTTGTGAAGAAAGGTTAACTGTTCGTCGTCATTGTGAGCGAAGCAAAGCAATCCATACCCTCTCCTGTCATCCTGAGCGAAATAAACGCCAGTGAATGAAGCCGAAGGATATTATATGG
This sequence comes from Alphaproteobacteria bacterium, assembly GCA_041397885.1. Taxonomy (GTDB): domain Bacteria; phylum Pseudomonadota; class Alphaproteobacteria; order Micavibrionales; family Micavibrionaceae. Next base: position 611,662 of record JAWKVV010000001.1, read on the forward strand.
ATATAACGGTAAAGATCCCTCGACAGGCTCGGGATGACACTATTGTTTTTACTGGATTGCCGTGTCGCGTTACACGCTCCTCGCAATGACAGCAGTTAAAAGAAACCTAAGTTTGTTATATAAAAATTATTTAGAAGATAACTCCTCAGATATTTTATCGTGAATTTTAGGTTCCCAATTAGCTGCCGTTATATTAGTTGAAACAGCTCTTTTTGAAACAACTTCCACTTCCGTTTCTTTTGAGCCAAGTGATTTTAAAAACACTGCGACACGCTCTCCCCAACTAAAAGGTGTTACGCCATACGTGGCAACAATATTACCTTCTTCTTTATTTTCTTCGACTACTTCACCATAAGTAGCATTAACAGCATTTATAGAAGCATTCCATGTTGCATCATAGCTAGCCGCATAAGTTTTAGTTAACCCCGAACCTTGAGCTGTCTTTGCTGCATTTGAAGAAGCACAGGCCTGAAGGTTTAAAGTTAAAAATATAACAAAAATCAATTTATAAGTTTGCATTAGATTTTCTTTCTATGTCTTATGCCGCTTCTGATTTTACCTTTGCTTTGGGTAAATCCAGTTTAATATGCAAGTCTTTCAACTGCTCTGGCGTGATGTCGTTCGGGGCGGACATCATCTGGTCTTCATATTGACCGTTCATGACGAAGGCATAAACCTCACGCAGGTTCGGCTCATCCGCCAGCAACATGATGATGCGGTCAATCCCAAAGGCACAACCGCCGTGAGGCGGCGCACCAAAACGGAAAGCATTCAGCATCCCACCGAATTTGGCCTCAAGCACAGACTTATCATAGCCCGCAATTGCGAAAGCCTTTTCCATGATCTCCGCCTTATGATTCCGTATGGCGCCTGAACAAAGCTCAAACCCGTTACACACCGCATCATATTGATAGGCATAAATTTGTTCAGGATCTTTGTTCAACAAATCATCCATCCCCCCTTGAGGCATAGAAAACGGATTATGGGAGAAATCAATTTTACCTGTTTGTTCATCACGTTCATACATTGGGAAATCTACCACCCAACAGAATTTGAAAATACCGCGTTCGCGCGCAAATTTATGCCCTTCGGGTAGGGCATCACAAATAGCATTACGCGCCGCCCCTGCAAACTTAGCCGCTGCCCCTTCTTTGTTACAAACGAAGAAGATTGCATCACCGTCTTCTAACTCAGCAATTTTTTTCAATTCATCTTGCGCGGCAGCAGGAATGAACTTTGCAATGGGCCCTGCACCTTCACCATCTTTAAACAGAACATAGCCTAGACCTGGAGCGCCTTCGCCTTGCGCCCACGAATTTAATTTATCAAAGAACGACCGTGGTTGGTCAGCCACTTGCGGCGCACGGATAGCACGCACCACACCACCTTTTTCAATCACACCTTTGAAGGCTTTGAATTCCACATCATCACGGGCAAAAACCGACGTGACATCGACAATTTCAAGCGGGTTACGAAGGTCAGGCTTATCCGAACCATATTTGAGCATGGCATCTTCATACCGCAAATGGGGTAACCATTCGACTTTATGCTTCGTACCTGTAAAGTCATTAAACTGTTCAAAGATACCCGCAATCACTGGTTGGATAGCGTTAAACACATCTTCCTGAGTTACAAAGGACATTTCAAGGTCAAGCTGGTAAAACTCAGCCAAGCGATCGGCGCGGCCATCTTCATCACGGAAACACGGGGCAATTTGAAAATATTTATCAAAACCTGAGACCATCAAAAGCTGTTTAAATTGCTGCGGCGCTTGCGGCAAAGCATAAAACTTTCCTGCATGAAGGCGTGACGGCACAAGATAATCCCGCGCCCCTTCTGGAGAAGACGCCGTCAGAATAGGGGTTTGAAATTCTTGGAAACCTTTTTCGCGCATGCGTTTACGCATTTCAAAAATGACATCATTACGCAAACGGATATTTTTCTGCATTTTCTCACGACGCAAATCAAGGTAACGATATTTCAGGCGTATTTCTTCTCCTGCCCCATCATCTTCGGCCACCTGAAACGGAATAACATCGGCTGCGCCCTGAACTTCAATTTCCTTGATATAAAGTTCAATTTCCCCCGTAGGCATATTTTTGTTCTGAGTTTCCCCTGGACGAACGCGCACCTCCCCTGTGACTGTAATTACACTTTCGGGACGAATTCTTTCAATTTCAGCCAAAAGCGGAGATCCCTCATCCACCACGCATTGGGTTAAGCCATAGGTATCCCGCAAATCAATAAAAAGCACACCACCGTGATCGCGTTTTCGGCTAATCCAACCTGAAAGTTTGACGGTTTCTCCTGCATTTTCCTGACGAAGCGCGGCGCAAGTATGGGTGCGGTATCTATGCATAATCTATAAGTCCTTAAAAAATCAGTAATTAAGGGGCTTTTATAGCGGATTTTAAGGGGGAATGGGAAGGTTTTATTTCAGCTTTTTAGGACAGAAGAGGCGCAGGCCCTGTACATTGTGACAACATCTGATCAAGAGTTTCTAAACCCGAGCGCAGCTCTGGCGACAATTGTTCTTCAACAGACACTTCCTGCTCCACAGCTTCGGCTTGAAAATTCTGGGTTAGCCCTTCTATCACTGCTGATAACTGACGCCCCACTGTAATTGTCCTAATAAAACCGTGAGGATTTTCAGCCTGTTCGCCTTCAATGTCCAATCTGACTTGAAAGCCATTACCCTGCCCTTCAATAACACCAACTCTGCTGACAAAAGATGCAGGCGTTCCCCCTAAAAACTGCTTCGCAGCATTTTCCGTACATTCAATATCAACCTTGAAGGCTCCCTCTTCAAAGCCACGCATAGTTTCTTCAACATCTCCTGCGACAGCAGATGTTGCCATTGAAAGGGCCAAAGTTAGAGAAGGAAGTGACAATATTTTCATGGAGAGTGTTATACGCTTATTTTTTACATAATTCAATAATATTTATAGCAAACCTAATTTTATTTTGAATATCAGGCGCTTGGGGTGTACATACTACAGATGATTATCAAAACCCAAGAACAACTGGCAAATATCTGCGCCACCTTATCTCAAAAACCCTATATCACGATTGATACCGAATTTTTACGGGATAAAACATTTTATTCAAAACTCTGCCTTGTTCAGCTAGCTGCCCCTGATGTTGATGCAGTAGCCATCGATCCTATTGAATTCGACCTTGATCTAACACCGTTTAATGAACTTCTGCAAAATGAAAAAGTGATTAAAGTTTTTCATGCAGCGCGGCAAGATTTAGAAATTTTTTACCAGATGAATGGAAAAATACCGCATCCAATTTTTGATACACAAGTCGCCGCAATGGTCTGCGGATATGGAGATTCCATCGCCTATAACAAGTTGGTACATGACATCACAGGGCATAATTTAGAAAAGAATGCACAGTTTACGGACTGGTCACGGCGCCCCTTATCTGACAAACAAATGACTTATGCATTAAACGATGTGACCTATTTACGGGAAGTTTATGAAGTGCTAGATGCCCGCCTTATTAAACAAGAGCGTCATCATTGGGTTGATCAGGAAATGGATGTCCTGACAAACCCAGGCACCTATGACATGCCTGTAGAGACAATTTGGCAACGTATAAAAATCCGTAGTGATAAGCCTGAAATTCTTGCCATTTTACGCGAGCTCGCCATATGGCGGGAAGAACTGGCACGAAAAAAAGATATTCCACGAAGCCGCATTATGAAGGATGAGGCTCTAGCCGATATTGCCATGTACATGCCCAAAGATTTAAATGGCCTCAGCCGTATTCGTAACGTCCCCAAGGACGCCATCAAAAATCATATTGGTGAAACCTTACTAAAGCTTGTCGAAAAAGCGCGTCAAAGTGACAAGTCAACCTGGCCGCAAGTCAAACGCGGGACACCCTTCCCCCGTGAATTGGCGCCAATACTTGAAATGTTAAAATTACTGCTGAAAATTAATTGCTCCGAAGCGGATGTAGCAGGAAAGCTTGTCGCAAATAGCGACGACTTAGAGACCATCGCCACACAAAAAAATCCAGATTGCCCTGCCCTGATAGGGTGGCGATTCGAGGTTTTTGGGAAAGATGCCCTTGATTTAAAGGCTGGGAAACTCTTTCTAGGCATAAAAAATGGCCAGATTGCCAAGATTTTGACAACGCGTTGAAAAACATGATAAATTTACATAATAATAATACTCATTATAACAATTTGAGGAACTGGAATGCAGTTTTTTGTAAAAATGGCAAAAATATTGGGGTTTTTCCCTGAAGCTCAGCCAACCTGTGCTGATATTTTGCCTGCCAAAACTGAGCCACAACCCGATCATTTGAGAAAAATCCTGACAACCCCATTGATTGATCTTCCCGAAGCCACCGAGAAGAAAGAGCAATATGTTACAAACCCAGTAGACGTTGTGAAGGCGTGGGCAAAGGCAAATAATCAGGACCAATACGCGGCGATTTCTCTATTAGAAAATACTCTAAAAACAAATTTAGCCTTTCAAGAAAACACTTTATTTCCACCTGATGAATTTACAAAGAGATTGCTTTTGAATGATGTCATCCGGTCCATCATCAAAGAAAGCCCCGAGGCTTATTTGGGTCGCCACTCGATTGATGAACAGGAAAAAGACAAACAATCCATCTATGCCTAACGCTAGACAAACTTCTCTATAAAAGATAAATCTATGACATGCTGAAACTTCATCTTCTTCGCCATGCCGAAGCCCCTTCCGCCTTTAATGTGTCTGATAAAGATAGGCCTTTAAGCCCACACGGGATTCAGCAGGCTAAAAGTATTGCAGATCATTTAAAACATGTTGATCTTGTTTTATGCTCAAGTGCCTTGCGAACACAAATGACCTGTAAGGCACTTACAGAAGCAGGCGCAAATTTTGAAACAGTAAAATATTTGGATGAACTTTATAATGCTTCCGCGGAAACACTATTGAATACTGTTCGCTCTTCTATCTCACAAAACATCCTGGTTATTGCCCACAACCCTGGAATTCATGCTTTTTCTACTATGATGATGGGAGATGGTAAATCCACAGATATTGAAAAGGTAAACCTATTTTACCACCCTGCAACGCTATCAGTTTTCGAATGCCCGATAGAAAACTGGTCAGATATCCAGCCCTTTAAGAATACACTTATAGACCTCGTCATTCCTGATTAAGAATTTCACGAATGAGCGGAATAGAAATATTACGCTTTTCAATCATTGCTTTTTTGTCTGCCTGTTCTACCAAATCACGCACGGCCTCAAAAGAGCGTTCAATCCGTGGCAAAATATAGTTCAAAACTTCTGCACTCATACGAATCTGACGATCATTAAAAAGCTTGACTAAAAGCGCTGCCAAAAGCTGCTCATCAGGTTCCCGAATGGCCACAGAAGGCGCAGCCCGTAAACGCGAGGCCAAATCAGGCAATGCAAAAGCCCGCCGCACTGGCGGTTCTTGCAAAGTTAAAAGGATACTGCGCCCTTCTTCTTTAAAAATATTATAAAGATGGAAGAGACCTTTCTCCCCCACAATATTTCCAATCAATGAATCTGCATCTTCAATAATGACATGATGTTTCATATCAGCAATGTCACGGATCATATCTTCATTAATGCTTGATGCCTTAACACATATTGCACCAGAACGTTCTGCCCATACCGCACCTAAATGAGTTTTACCGCAAGCAATTCCCCCGTATAAAATAAGACATGGCGCAGGCCATTCTGGCCAAAGATCAATCCAGGCCACCGCGTCATGATTGTTCGGCGCCACGAGAAAGTCATTCCGCCCTAAAGCTGTTCGGTGGCCTAAATCAAGTGGGATTTGTTCTAATGCATTTCCCATTTATTTGACCTTTTTTTGTTTAGGGGGTAACAAAGGTTTTTTGTATAAGGGGCTTTTTTTGTATTGTAAGATAGCGAAGCTGAACAATACACCAATAACTGCCGCTACTGGAACAGCTAAGAGCATTCCTAAAATTCCAAATAAACTTCCGCCTGCCATCAAGGCAAACAAAATCCATAAAGGATGAAGCCCTACACTATCACCCAATAATTTTGGCGACAAAATATTACCTTCAATAATTTGCCCGACAATAAAGATAGCCGCAATAATTAAAACATAATTTATTTCGCCTGCCTGGAACCATGCGATAACCACACTCACCAAAAGACCAAGAGTAGATCCCACCATAGGAATAATAGATAGAAACCCTGCGGTGATACCAATCAAAAATCCGTAATTTAGTCCTGCAATCGTTAGGGCAACCGCATAAATTAACCCTAAAAAGAAAGCAACTGTAAGTTGACCGCGAATAAATCCAGAAAGCTTTTTGTCAATTTGACGAATAATATCTTTAATCATTTTTTCTTTATCCCGTGGAATAAGATTTTCAACCCAATCTGTTATAGCAGGCCATTCCTTCATCATGTAAAACGCAACAAGCGGTGTTAAGACAAGCGTAGTGATCATACCAATCACAGCCTGCCCTCCCGCCGCAATTCCGCCTGCTACACCACCAGAAATACTAAGAATTTTTGAAATATTTTCTTTCAAAAATGTTTTAGCATCTGTGATATAGCCTTCACCAATATTTTGTTGAAACCATGTTGTATAAGGTTGAATCAATGTAAAAAACTTATCTAGAAGATCTGGCATTGCATCAATTAATTCCGCACTTTCTTTTGTAATAATTGGCGCAACAAGTGCGATAATAATCGTTAAAACTAAAAAGAACAGTGAAAGGATAATCACGGTACTCGTTGTCCGCTTTAGTCCTTTCTTCGAAAAACGCTTCACAAGAGGGTTGAGCAAATAAGCAATCACTGCCCCTAAAACAAAAGGCGTTAAAACGGATTTAAAAACCCAGACAAGAGCAACAAAAAATAATGTTGCGAAAGCCCAAAAAGTAATTTGTGTTTTTGCCGATACCGCCATTTTAATTCCCCATTTTTTAATAAATAGATACTGGCGCAGCGCGACTGATACGATAAATTTGACCTTGCACAGGATCATATAACGCCACACCTGACTGACTTAAAGCCAGACGCAAATTTTCTATTTCTCCGCGATACTTAATACTGACTTTAGCCGCCCGCGGACTCATTGATTGAACCTGAACTCCTGCAACACCGCTTGCACGTTCAATCGCTTTTTTAGTTTCAATCCATTCTCTGACAGACGAAAAATTAAGTTGGGCCGCAATAACAGACTCTGCTTGTGGAGATTCTTGTTGCGTTAATGGTGTTTGAACATGATTAATTGAAGAAAAGTTTTTTAACATCGCCAAAGATTCCATCATTGCCCGATTATAAATATCTTCTTCACTTTCGCCTGCATAAGCCGTAACAGAAGTCTGGCGTTCAAGTTGTGGTCCCGAAGGAAGAGCACGATACAAACTAACCTGAATAGTTTTTGTGCTTTCAGTCTGAGCGATAGGTGCCGCCGTCAAAATAACAATGTCTTTTGCGTTATAGCGTTGGCGCATAACATTCAGGCGCGCAGAATCATAACTTTGTGCCTGTTCATCACGCACTTGCGTAATATCATCAATATCCCCAACAGGAACAATTGCCCGCCCTGTTGCATTATTGTTTCGTGCCCGCACCCACGCATTCATAAAAGGATTAGCCTGCCAAAGAAACGATCTATCCCCATACTGGTAAAAAGGCAAAACCAGCGTATCACCTTTTTGAACAACTTGCTTAATACCATCGATATCCGTTTGCGGCGGCGTCTTACGAAATGCTTTTTTGCTATAGCGAATTTTATAAACGCCGTTATAGCGAACTGCAGACAACTTTTCATTCGTTACTTCATAATCACGTACCAAAGATGAAATGGTATTAATATCAGGCGTAACAAAGTCTTTGAATTCTTCCTCACCAAGAATTCGTTTTGCTAGTTCTTCATAGCCTTTTATCTGGGCAGCCTCGAAAGCCTTTTCACGAGCCTCTACAGCATTGTCCGCAGTAATATCCACTTCAATATTTTCTACCGTATAAGGATCGGCTGCAGCGACACCTTCTGTTGGCGGCGTCTCAAGCGGAACAACCTCCTGCGCCTGTACCGCCGTCCCACTCCACAAAACCAGAAGAAAAGCCACACAAAAGACTGTACGACACAATCTAGAATGCTTATAAGAAAGGGAATTATTAAGAATAGCCATGCGCGTTTTGTTCCTTTTACTAACCTCTTTAGGGTTTGAACATTATATATATGCAAAGAAGATGGCTTTTTTATAACGCAAAAACGGACATAAAAACAATGAAACAAAGTGCTTATAAAGATGCAGGTGTGGATATAGATGCGGGAGCGGAACTCGTTGAGCGCATTAAGCCTGCCGTCAAAACCACCAACCGCACTGGTGTCATGTCCAGTATTGGCGGGTTTGGGGCACTTTTTGACCCCAAAGCTGCAGGATACAATGATCCTATTTTAGTTTCCGCGACAGATGGTGTGGGCACAAAGTTAAAAATCGCGATAGATACAGGAAAACACGATACGGTTGGTATCGATTTGGTGGCCATGTGTGTTAATGACTTGGTTGTTCAAGGGGCTGAACCCCTATTTTTCCTCGATTATTTTGCTACAGGACAATTAAAGGTTGAACAAGCCACAGCCGTTATCAATGGAATAGCCAAAGCCTGCGCCGAGTCAGGTTGTGCCTTAATAGGCGGAGAAACTGCAGAAATGCCTGGCATGTACGCCGCCGAAGACTATGACCTTGCAGGCTTTACCGTTGGCGCTGTAGAGCGTGATAAAGTTATAACGGGAGAACGGATTGAAAAAGGCGATATTGTTTTAGGTTTAGCCTCGAGTGGCCTTCACTCCAACGGCTTCTCTCTAGTCCGTAAAATTGTCGGTAGCACGCAAGGCTACACTTACGACAGCACCGCAGATTTTGATCAAGGGCAAAATCTGGGTGATTTGTTGCTGACGCCAACGAAATTATATGTGAAATCAATTCTGGCCGCTCTAAAACTTCAAGATAAAGAAGGAGAACAATCTATTAAAGGCATTGCCAATATTACGGGGGGCGGCCTGATTGAGAATATTCCGCGCGTTCTACCTGAAGGACTGGGAGCCGTTATTGATGCCACAAGCTGGACTTTACCGTCTGTCTTCAAATGGCTTGGCAAAGCAGGTAATCTCAGCACCGATGATATGGGCGTGACCTTAAACTGCGGCATTGGCATGGTGGTCGTTTGCGCTCCTGATAACGCAGAGAAACTCATGGAAAATTTACAAGAAAATGGTGAAACTGTTTACCGAATTGGCTATATTGATGCTGCAAAAGGCGATCAGCGCGTTTTCATCAATAATGCCGAAAAAGCGTGGAAATAGTTAAGAATTACAGGAATTATCATGGCAAATACGAAAAAACCAGAAGTTACCCAAGCTCAGATCGATCATGCCCGTCATGCATGGATAGAATTCACAAAATTCATGAAATATGGGGTCATTGCGACCATCGGCGCGGTCATCGTACTCGCCCTTATTACTTTGTAAAAAACCACATCCACATTACGTAAATATAACGCTTTGATTTTATTCATATTTTTGTAACCTTTATAATGGCATAATGGTTATATTTGGTGTGGGACGATTCTGCGTTCCACCCAACCATTGGTGGGGCATCTATTATTCATTATGGGCGAAATGAAGATATTAAGGCATTTTTATAAAAAAATCAGAATGTTAGCCATTCTGACGGGGCTTAGTTGCTGTTTTTTTGCCCTCTCAGGCCAAGCACAGGAGCAAACAGTAAATCAATCTGTTCTTCAGGATATTAATGTAGAGTTTGACCGTACCCCCGACAAAGACGTCAGTAACACCAGAAGCTTAATTTTAAGTGATGCGTATAAGGAACATTTTCTATCTGCCTATATCACGCAATATGAAGATAGCCTCAATACAATGTCGGCCAAACAAATTATTCGTGCATCCAATATTAACGGCGAACCACCCAAAAATTCACGAAGTATCTTCAAGGTTAATTCAAAAGGAATTCCTGTATGGATTAGTTTCGATGTCATGAACAGATCTAGCCAAACCGAATGGAAAGTTGATTTCGGAAACAGTTTTATGGGACGGTTTGGATTACTTGACGATGTTACCGCCTATGTATTCAACAAAACAACACGTGTTTTAAAAAAGAGAGAGATTACCTCTGATGGGTCTATAACATTTGATCTTCCGATTGATCAAAAATCACAAATTATTATCCGATTAAAATCAAAAACAGGGCTGCCAGTCACAACGCCTCTGCGCCTTATTCATCAAAACCAAGATCTATCAACACAAGGCGGTTTTTTCTTTTCTGCTTCCCTGACAGCTTTAATTGGTATGGCCTTCTTCTTCTTGGCGATCGCCCTACTGCGTAATCATATATATTACTTAATTTTCAGCCTATATTATCTACTTTTCGCGGGCCTTCTCGTTGTGCAAAACACCTTCGTCATCAGCAATGTACCCGTTATCGGTGGTCATTTTATTCCTCTTATCTTTTTATTGATTTCCCTGTGCGGTATGATGACGGCCCGTATCTTCTGGAACCTACATGAAAAACCCCAGGTCGTTGATATTTTATTTTGGGGTATTATTGGCCTGAGTATCGCCTCTTTCCTCGTCGGGTTGTTTTTGCCGATCCAAATGGTCCTTATAAAATACATTTTATTGTTTGGACCAAGCCTGTTTATTACAGCCCTCATTCCTGTTGTTTCGGTCATTATGGCGCAAGGAGGAAATAGCGAGGTTTCCGCCTTCATGTTCGGGTGGTTTATTTTGTTGTTTGGCGCCTTCATCACGTTACTATCTTTAACAGGTATAGTTCCCACAGTTTCAACTGCGATGAATGCGTTATGGATCACGCTTATCCCAGCAAGCTTTCTTCTTTGCGATGGCCGTCAAAATAAAATTTGCAGCAGAGTTTGATGATGTAACAATGTCACGGACCTTAGAAATAGATGAATCTGAATCAGTTTCCAAACTAAGACAATCCAAAGAAAATACAGAACAAGACAGACTTTTAAAAGTTATCGAGCAAGAACGTAAAGTTTTGGGCGAACTTCGTAAAAGTGAAGCCCGTCGCAGCGAAGAAATGCGTATTGCAAAAGAAGAGGCCGACCAGGCCAATGCGGCAAAATCAGCTTTCCTTGCCGTTGTCAGTCACGAAATCAGGACCCCCATGACAGGCATCATGGGGATGGTGAAATTGCTCATGGGAAGCAGCCTAACAAAAGAGCAAAAAGAATTTGCCCGCACCATTCAAGATTCAAGCGACGCAATGTTAGCACTACTAAATGACATTCTTGATTTCGAAAAAATTGAACAAGGAAAAATGGCTCTAGAAAACATCAGTTTTGATCTTCATCAATTGATACAGGGCGTTGCAACATTAATGAATGGTCATGCCGTTCAAAAGAACATTGAATTAAGAATAAAAATTGGTGAAAACCTACCTCAATTTGTAAAAGGTGACCCCACACGCTTAAGACAAGTTTTGCTTAACCTCACAGGAAACTCCGTTAAGTTCACAAACGAAGGTCATGTCACCATCACCGCCGAGCTTATGGATGAGAATATTGAAAACGACAAATGTAAGATCTACTTTGGAATTTCGGATACAGGCGTCGGCATTTCCAAAGAAGGACAAGAGAAACTTTTCAAACCTTTCTCACAAGCAGATTCCAGTGTATCGAGAAAATTTGGCGGAACAGGACTTGGTCTAGCCATCAGTAAAGGTCTGGTAGAAAATATGGGAAGCACCATCAATATCAGCAGTAATCTGGGGGAAGGAAGCACCTTCTTCTTCACACTGGAAATGCCTGTTGGTCAAAACGATACGCTGTCCGATAGAAAAGCTGCACAACAGGCCATCAAAGAAAAACCAATGAGCATTCTGGTTGTTGAAGATAATGAAATTAATCAAAAAGTTGTTGCAGGATTTTTAGAAAAATCTCCTTATACTTTAACAATGGCAGGAACAGCTACAGACGCTCTTCAAAAAATTGAATCAAACAAGTTTGACTTGGTTTTGATGGATATTGAATTACCCGATATGAAAGGGGACGAAGCCACAAGAAAAATCCGTTCTTCAAATAATCAGTCTATTAAAAATCTTCCTGTCATCGCCCTAACAGGAAATATGATGCCACAAGATATTGAACGTTTTTACAACGCAGGAATGAATGGCGCGCTAGCAAAACCAATTGATATTGACATGTTGATTAGTACCATCAAAAAAGCAGGCGAGGGCGTCTTTGATAACCCAAGCTTTGGCATGAAAACACCTCTTGAGGTAGCGCCAGATAAAAATGCGCCGCCGCCACAACAAAAAGAAGAAGAGCAAACAAAACCCGCTCAGCAAAATGCTCCCCCCGAAGAAACTGCAATAATAACCCCTTCTTCGGAAAGTCAGGGAGTCTTTGATCATGGCACGTTAGATTCGCTCAAAACCCATATCAGCAATGATGATATGAAAGAAATGCTGAATGACGTTATCGTCAAGTCAGATGAAATCATTCGCGGGATGAATGAAGCCCTTGTTAAAAATAAAACAGAGGATCTGTCTGCCCGCGCCCATGAATTAAAAGGGATGGCAGGCAACTTCGGTTTATTAGAATTAAGCGGACAGGCAAGCCTCATTGAAAAGAAAGCCAAAGTCGAAGCGCCGATCGTTCTGGCTGGCCTTTTAGACCCACTACCCGAAATGCAAAACAGAGCCAAAATGGCTCTGCATCAATGGTTAGATAGTAACGGTTAAAAACCTTGGGTTTTAGACCTTAGCCAACGATTTCTTCGTTTTTAAAGAAATGTTTGATCTCAATTGCTGCGTTTTCTGCAGAATCAGACCCATGGACAGAGTTTTCACCGATATTCAGGGCAAAATCCTTACGAATGGTTCCTTCTGCGGCTTCTGCAGGGTTTGTTGCCCCCATAATCTCGCGGTTTTTAGTAACGGCATTCTCGCCCTCTAAAACCTGTACTACGACAGGCTCGGAAATCATGAAATCCACAAGCTCACCAAAAAAGGGACGATCTTTATGCACAGCATAAAATCCTTCTGCCTGATCACGAGTCATGTGAATACGTTTTTGGGCGATAATGCGTAAGCCATTGTCTTCAAAGCGTTTATTGATTGCACCTGTTAAGTTACGGCGCGTCGCGTCAGGCTTAATAATTGAAAATGTTTGTTGTTTTGCCATTTTTTCCTCTTTTCAGTAAATTTCGGGGTGTTTATAGGCAAGACTGCTAAAAAGTGCAAGTTAAAAGCTTCCTCTTTGAGGAGGTCGGAACATTTTAGGAGCATAGTCATGGCGTCCTGGTATAATAAAAAAACCATGGGATTCGTAAAACTTGATTAGTTTTTGTTCTGGTAATATTGCTTTCAGTTGCCCATTTTCATCTAATTCGTGATCTGGGAAAGCTCTCAAATCCAAACGCACTTTCGATTTATCTGCCTGTTCAGTTAAGCAAGCCATAGCAACATCACCGTTCCCCTGATTTGTAACAGCTGCTTTAAAATCACGTATGGTAAAACTATTTCCAACATGCACCAAATCTACGCCTACAGCCATGTCCCCTTCTGCAAATTGCCTAAAATTCTCTCTCTTACACATTCCTTTGGGAAGACAAGCAGGATTTTGGACAGGCGTCGTCATATCCAAGAAATTATCATAAAATTTCCTATATCTTTCTGGCCAAGAGGCAAAGTCTTTAGGTTTCAAGAACATAGAAAGAATATATTTACATTATTGTAAAAAATCAATTGTTATTTACATAATAATATGTTATTTTTCTCTGTGCAATGATATTTCTAACTTGATTCTATTTGAGAAATATTATTACAATAATACAGTTATGTTGTCATTATAACAGTAAAAAAACAGGTGTGATGAGTAACCACGTAAAACAATTTTATACTGTAGCGGGAAAACCTATATTAAAACCCAAGCTATTTCAGGGTACAAATGGAACTTATGAGCAATTGGCTCAGGAGGGTATTGAATCTGTTCCACTATTAGAAAAAGTTTTAACAACTGCTCTTGGTAGATACAAATGTAAGTATGAAATTGGTCCTCCAAAAACCGAAGCAAGATATAAAGTAAAAGCTGCTGAACGAGGGTATGACTCACCTAGCGAAAATACGGATTACTGTAGAGCTTTCTTATATGTCACAAGCGTTGATCAAATTGTCAAATTAGCAAATTTTTTCAGACCTTGTAATAACTCAAGTGTCTTACTATTCGAAGATACTTTTGCCGTACCAAAAATAAGTACAGATTTAAGAAGAATACAAATAAAAATCAGGTTGCCGAATGGCCATGTAGCAGAAATTCAAATCCGCCACGCAAAAATGAAGCAGGCATTTGAAGAATCACACGAAGCCTACGAAAAAGTGGCCGCTGCTATGAAACGTTTTCCAGATAATACATCTCGCCCTCCAGAAGCTCAGAGAATAATTGATCACTGGGAACAAAAACGTTATGACGCTAATCATAATGCTGCTTTAAGATTACCTAGTTTACAAAAACTGATTCACGAACGAGATTTCTATATGGTTGGCAAAACACCTGTTATGTTGGTTAATGAACCGTTTACAGGAGAACGTTATGCCGTCGTACCAAGAGTGACAGAAAACGGCCCCATGTACGTAAAGGACAACTCCTTCATACCTGAACTCAAAAATAAAAAAATAGCAAAAAAATCAGACAGAGATACTTTCATCGCAGTTTCTACGCGAATAGCAAAAGAGGCGGTTGGTCAACCTATATTAGAAGTAGCTTAACCCAATTTTTTCTCAATAACACTAACCGCATCATTTGCCGCAGCAGGATTTGATCCGCCTGCCTGTGCCATATTGGGACGCCCGCCGCCGCCATTACCACCAAGCGCTTCCGCACCGAGTTTCACCAGATCAACCGCGTTGATTGTACCCGTTAAATCATCAGTCACCGCCACAACGATAGAGGCTTTACCTTCTTCAGTTGCAATCACGGCTACAACGCCAGAACCCAGTTTTTTCTGCAACGCTTCTGCAACTCCCCTTAAATCTTTGGCAGGAAAATTTTCTAAAACCTTACCTATAAATTTAATACCATTGATGGTTTTTACATCATCATTAGAACCTGCACCGCCTGTTGCCAATTTTTGACGCAAAGAAACAAGTTCTTGCTCCAGTTTTTTCTTTTCGTCGGTCAGCGCCTGAACACGAACCGTAACTTCACCAGGAGAAGATTTTAAAATCCGTGCTGCCTCCAATAATTTATTTTCTTGTTCTTCTAAATAAGCTAGAGCGTTTGCCCCCGTTAATGCCTCAATACGGCGTATTCCAGCGGCCACAGCCCCTTCGCTCACAATTTTAAATAAGCCAATATCACCTGTGCGAGTTACATGCGTTCCCCCGCAAAGCTCAACAGAGTACGGTTTATTTTGCCCGTGCGATTGCGTACCCATAGATACCACACGCACCTCATCATCATATTTTTCACCGAACAGCGCCATTGCTCCCGACTCCATCGCCTCATCAATCGGCATCACGCGAGTAATGACGGGTGTATTGGCACGAATTTCTTCATTCACCTTGGTTTCAACTTCTTTAATTTGGGCATCCGTCATCGCCACAGGTTGTGAAATATCAAAACGCGTCCTTTCCGCATCTTGTAAAGACCCCTTCTGTGCCACATGTGTTCCCAAAGTTTGGCGTAACGCCTCATGAAGAAGATGCGTCACAGAGTGATTAGCACGGATGGCATTACGGCGCGCATGATCCACACTCATAGCCAAAGCCTCACCTTTTTGAACATGGCCTTCAGTGATTTGCACATAATGAACAAACAGCTTTCCTGCTTGTTTTTTAACGTCGTTAATAACACCAACTCCTGTTTCGGATTTAACCGTCCCTGTGTCCCCAACTTGTCCGCCACTTTCGCCATAAAAAGGAGTTTGGTTGACGATGATCTGTCCCGTATCTCCCTTAGAGAGTTTATCGACAAGCGTACCGTCTTTTATAAGAGCAAGAACTTTACCTTCAGCTTTTTCCGTTTCGTATCCTAAAAACTCTGTTGAACCCGTTTGGTCGAGCAGATCAAACCATAGTTTTTCTGTTCCTGTATCCCCAGACCCCGCCCAAGCAGCGCGAGCTTTGGCTTTTTGTTCTTCCATGCAAGTTTCAAAACCCTTCATATCCACTTCGATATTTTTAGATTTTAAAGCGTCTGCTGTTAAGTCAACAGGAAAACCATAGGTATCATAAAGCTTAAACGCAACATCACCCGCTAATGTATTATTCTGAACTTTTGTAGATTCTTCATCTAGCATTTTCAGACCACGATCAAGCGTTTGCTTAAAGCGCGTTTCTTCATTTTTAAGTGTTTCAGAAATTAAAGATTCCGCACGTTTCAACTCTGGATAGGCTTCCCCCATCATCGAAACCAGAGTGGGAAGCAAACGATACATCAAGGGTTCTTTTGCCCCAAGCAAATGAGCATGACGCATTCCACGGCGCATAATGCGGCGCAATACGTAGCCGCGCCCTTCATTTGACGGCATCACACCATCCGCAAGCAAAAAGGCACTACACCGCAAGTGGTCTGCAATAACCCGGTGACTTGGCGCTTGTTCTCCTGCATAGGCTACGCCTGTTAAATCGGCGCAAGCTTCAATAATCGTCCGAAGCAAATCAATATCATAGTTGGTGGTCTTGCCTTGCATCAAAGCCGCCATACGCTCAAGCCCCATCCCTGTATCAATTGAAGGTTTTGGTAAAGGACGACGGATCGGTTGACCATCTTCACCTGGTTCTTGTTCATATTGCATGAAAACCAGATTCCAGAATTCTAAGAAACGATCACCATCTTCATCAGCAGACCCAGGAGGCCCCCCTGCGAGCTTATCCCCTTGATCATAAAAGATTTCGGAGCACGGACCGCACGGCCCCGTATCGCCCATCTGCCAGAAATTATCATCGGTAGGGATACGAATAATACGATCATCAGAAAACCCTGCAATTTTTTTCCAAAGTCCTGCCGCTTCTTCGTCTGTCGAATGCACTGTGATAAGCAATTTATCTTTTGGCATTTGGAAATTTTTGGAAATTAATTCCCACGCGTAAGAAATAGCTTCTTCCTTAAAATAATCTCCAAAAGAGAAGTTTCCGAGCATTTCAAAAAAAGTATGGTGACGCGCCGTATAACCCACATTATCGAGGTCATTATGTTTTCCCCCTGCGCGAACGGATTTTTGTGCCGTCGTAGCACGGGTATAATCACGGGTTTCTGTACCTGTAAAAACATTCTTGAATTGCACCATGCCAGAATTGACGAACATCAAAGTTGGGTCATTTTGAGGCACAAGCGGCGATGACGGCACGTGGGTATGACCATTTTTCTCAAAAAAACCTAAAAATTCAGAGCGAATATCCTTAACTGTTTTCATTTCTCATTCCGTGGATTAAAGTTAGGCCTCTACTATGCGAAAGTCCTGAAAATATGCAAGATTTTATTGAATCCATCACTCCTTTAGCCCACCATTTAGCAGATGAGGCAGGCCAAATTATCCGTCCCCATTTCCGTCAAGGTGTTAAAGTTGATCACAAAGCCGATGAAAGCCCCGTGACCATTGCCGACCGCGGGGTTGAAGAGCGTTTACGCGCCATAATTGAAGAAAACCGCCCCGAAGATGGTATTATTGGTGAAGAATTTGGAATTAAACCCTCCCAAAATCAGTACGATTGGGTATTAGACCCTATAGATGGCACAAAATCTTTCGTTATTGGCCGCCCGACTTTTGGAACACTCATCGCCCTTTGTGAAAACGGTGTCCCCATTCTAGGAATTATTGATCAACCTATATTAAATGAGAGGTGGTTCGGTGCAAAAGGACAACCCACCCTTTTCAATGGAAAGATTGTGAGAGCGCGTCAATGCCCGTATTTAAAGCAAGCGCGGCTCGCAAGCACAAGCCCTAGCCAATTGGTAGAGGAATGGCCTATTTTAGATAAATCCTGTAACTTTTTTAGCTGGGGTGGTGATTGTTACTCCTATGGTCTTGTCGCGAACGGAGCTCTAGACGCCGTCATAGAAACACAGCTTAGCTCCTATGACTACGCCGCTCTCCCTCCAATTATAGAAGGTGCAGGGGGTCATATGTGTGATTGGGGTGGAAATGCCCTCACCACCAAATCTGATGGTCGCGTTCTGGCTGTTGGTGATATTGCTCTCAAAGATCAAATTTTAAAAATCTTGAATAATTAGCGAGACGCTAGTCTAGAACTACTATCATTTTTACCCGTGTAGTGTGCCCATTTCCCAGAGGCTACAGCATCTAAAGACGGGGTACTTTCATTCATCCGCATTCTATAGATCCAGTAATTGGAGAGCACCCGTTCCACAAAAGCGCGTGTTTCAGGAAACGGTATACTTTCAATAAAAAGAAGAGGGTCTGTGATATGTCCCCGTTCTGCCTTCCATTTAGAAAGGTTACCTGGCCCTGCATTATAGGCAATAGCCAGTAACATTAGATCATTATTTACAGACTCATTATCCAAAAGTTCTTGTATGTATTTCTGACCCAGTTCCAGATTAATTTCTGGTCTTTTTAATTGATATTGACCTGAAGATTCTTCGTAAACATTTTGACCAGAGATATGTACTGCTGTTGCTGGCATCAATTGCATCAATCCCGTTGCCCCGCTAGCATTTGATGCCAGTTGATTAAAACGTGATTCCTGACGAATGAAAGCATAAACAAGTGCCTTATCGATGTTATATCCACTCTTTGGCTCAAAATCTGCTACAGGATAGAGTGCCGCATCATACAATCCACCAATCGGGTTTGGCACAGCGTTACCTAAACGCATTAATAACGATGGAAGCTTATAATAGTTGGCATAAGACAATAATGCTTGCTTTTTCTCTTGAGACTTACCAAAGTTAAAATATTTTAGTTCTTCTTCGGCGAGTTCAGTTTTTTCTGCCGCAATAAGAGCAGCCGCCCGCTTCCCGCGTTCAGTTTTTTCAATTAGGTTTGCATACTCACGACTTAAGGAAGGAACATCCCAGTTAAAACGACTATCATGTCCTAAAGCACGCGTTGCAACCAAACCGTAAAACGTACGGGGATAAGTTGCCGCAATGCCCAGCCATTTACTAACCATCATCGCATTGCCTGTATGCATATGCGCCCGCGACGCCCAATAAGCCGCTGCCGAGACCATCCACCCCGACGCATAAGGAGAAGAAGCCGTCACCTCAAAAGATTGAGCCGCCTGTGTATAATTTCCCTTCTGCCAATGGGCCAGGCCATTTACCCAGCCTGCCATAGGAGTCAAAGCCCCAGAACGATCCAGAGATAATTGAGACAAACTCAATGCATCATCAATTTTTTCAGCGTGCAAATAACCAGAAGCAACAACCGCTCTTAAACGATCATATTCAACATCATCTATAAATTGCACCGCATAATCATTATTTAGAATATTGAGCGCTAAAGTTGGTTGTTGTTTTCGAATATTATAATCAATTTCAGAATTAAGTTTTTTAACACGCGCGTTTTGATCTTCGCTCCGTTTTTTGGTGCTCGTATAAGTTTTCCCTGCCTGTGTCAGCGCATTCAGATTTCCTGAAATAACTTTCTTATTTTTAGGTTCTTTTAAAGTTTTGGGGTTAGAAGATTTTATTAAAGCCAGTTCATATATCTTCTTTGCCTGTGGTAAATCTTCGTAATGTTTCAACCATTCCAATAATTCTGCAGATGAGGAGTTATAAGCCGTTGGATGGAGATAACGTTCTGCCAGAATGTGCCCTAAAATAATTTTATTATTCAATTGAGAAATTTTTTGATCAGCTTCTTTAATACGACCTTGATTTTGCAAATCAAAAATTTCTCGCGTCAGTCGATCTTGCCGATCCGAAAACAGAATGTTGGAAACTTTATTTGCCTTATCATCGACAATCCTCACCCCTCCTTCTGGGGTTGCCACCATTTTTTTGTTATTAGGAACAATACCCACTGGCTTTAAAACAGGAAGAGGTGCCAGATGTTCTTTTGTCTCTGGCTTGAGCGCAGAAGATCCACCAAGAGAGATATCATGAGAAGGCTTTCTCTGCGGTAGAGGAATTACCTCTGACGCCTGCAACCTTTGGTTCCCCAAAGGAAAACCCACTAGCACCAGACCCACCAAAAGCAGGCTATGCCGTAACATACGATAACTATTCATAATACCATCGGTATATTACAAAAGAGGCAAGATTACAAATTTTTCAGCTTTTCTTGAAACATCAACATATCCGCCCATACCGCCTTTTTTTGGGAAGGCGTTCTGAGCAAATAAGCAGGGTGGTAAGTCGCCATGGCAGGAATCTGCCCTACTCCCGCTACCTCATAATTATGAAACTTGCCGCGCAGTTTCGAAATAGTTTCGGAGGATTTAAGCAGGGTTTTCGCTGAAACTCCGCCACAAAGAATAATAGCCTGCGGTTTGATCAGGGCGATATGACGCTCGATAAAAGGAGTAGAAATGTTCATTTCTGCCTGAGTGGGAGTTCGGTTACCAGGGGGCCGCCAATTCAAGATATTGGAAATATAAACCGCCTTTTCTGGGTTTTCATCATGACGGTTTAAGCCTATACAGGCCAAAATGCGGTCAAGTAATTGCCCACTTAAACCAACAAAAGGCTTCCCCTGAATATCTTCGTCAGCGCCTGGCGCCTCTCCAATTAACATAATTTTTGCAGCGGGATTGCCGTCTGAAAAAACCATGTTCGATGCTGTTTTTTTAACTGAGAGCCCATCAAAATCAGTAATGGCCCGCTTTAATTCGTCAAGAGTTTGACAGGCCATAGCAATTTTTTGCGCTTCTTGAACGGCCTGCGCAGCGCCCATTACCTCTTCCTGAGGGGTGCTATCCTGAAAATGGAGCACCTTAGAGGGAGGACTTACTGTATTTTTACCCTTTCCTGCGCCTACCAGATCTCGGGTAGGTTTAGGAATTTCAGGCATTGCCGTACGGTCTATGGGCTGATCCAACAACATCTCATCGACCCCGTGGTCAATGTGCCATTCCAAAGCCGCAATTAAAGTCGCCCTATTCGTATAATTTTGTGACATTATCGCTCTAATATATAGTATTCTTTAAGAATTATTGGATACTATTTGGTATCTCAAGCGTTATTTCAACGCATTCTGGGGAAAACCTGTCTGTTAATAAATAATAAGGTCCTTTATATGTCTAATCCTGTTCGTTCTGACCGAGAAGCCATGGAATATGATGTTGTTATCGTGGGAGCTGGCCCTGCAGGACTATCCTGTGCCATCCGCCTGAAACAACTGGCACAAGAAACGGGGAAAGAACTTACAGTTTGCGTCCTCGAAAAAGGATCAGAAGTTGGCGCCCATTTAATGTCTGGCGCAATCTTCGAAACCCGAGCACTTCACGAACTGATTCCTGACTGGAAGGCAAAAGGCGCACCCTTAAGATGTGAAGCAAAAAAAGACCAGTTTTTCTTCCTGACGAAGAACGGCGCAATCAGATTAATCAACCCGCCCCAAATGAATAATCACGGGAATTATATCATCAGTCTTGGTGAGTTAGGACGATGGCTTGCCGCTCAAGCTGAACAGCTTGGTGTTGAAATTTTTCCTGGCTTTGCCGCTGCAGAAATTCTGTACAACGAAAAACAAGAAGTTATTGGTGTTGCTACGGGTGATATGGGACTCAATAAACAAGGTGAAAAAACCGATATGTTTGAAGCGGGTGTCGAGCTTCATGCCCGTCAGACAATTTTTACCGAAGGTTGTCATGGTTCCTTAACAAAAGAACTTATTACAAAGTACAATTTACGCGAGAATTCTGATCCACAGACCTACGGATTAGGCATCAAAGAAATTTGGGAGATCGATCCCGAAAAACATGAAGAAGGTTCAGTGACCCATAGCATTGGATGGCCAATGGATACACAAACCTATGGTGGATCATGGATATATCATATGCAAGACAATCTGGTCTCAATTGGGTTTATCGTTGGTCTTGATTACCAAAATCCTTATTTGTCACCTTTTGAGGAAATGCAACGATTTAAAACTCATCCCAAAATTTCGAACCTGTTAAAAGACGGACGAAGAGTAGCTTATGGTGCGCGCACTGTTGTCGAAGGAGGATTACAGTCGCTGCCAAAACTAACCTTTCCAGGAGGATGTCTTGCAGGAGATAGTGCAGGATTTTTAAATGTTCCAAAAATCAAAGGCAATCACGCTGCTATGAAATCTGGAATGATTGCCGCAGAATCTATTTTCACTTGTCTTCATTTAGAAAATACACCGCGCCAAGGATGGGAATGCTCACGTTACAAAAAGAACTTTGAAGGATCATGGCTTTATAAAGAGCTGTATAAAGCGCGCAATATCCGCCCTGGATTTAACTGGGGGCTATGGGCAGGTTTGCTTCACGCCGTATTTCAAACTCTAGGGGTGGATGCTACCCTACACGCTTAAAAATCATGCGGATCACGCGCAATTGAAGAAGGCAAACAGATGTAACCGAATTGAATACCCCAAACCAGATGGCGTTTTGACATTTGACCGTCTAACAAGTGTTCAACTATCCAACACCAACCACGCCGAAGATCAACCCTCACATCTAAAATTGAAAGACCCCTAGCATCCCAATTGATGTCAATTTACCAGAATATGCTGAACCTGCTCAAAGATACTGCCCCGCAGCGGTTTATGAGGTTATCGAAGAACAAGGCCATAAAAAGTTCCAAATTAACGCCCAGAATTGCGTTCATTGTAAAACCTGCGATATTAAAGACCCATCGCAGAACATAAATTGGACAGTACCACAAGGTGGGGGAGGACCAAACTATGGCAATATGTAACTTTAGACCCTTAACCAAAGAAATTAGATAAGATGAATTTTTTGAAGAGCAAATATATTTTACCTGCCATTATTTTAGGGTTAATCAGCGGTTATGGTGTTGCCGAGTGGTATGTACCGCGGTATCTTACTCCTTCTAGCGAAATAAAACCTTCAACAATAGATATCCTTGCCGCTATCGGTGCGCAACCAACCTATTATCGTCAAACAGTTTCTGGCAATTATCTCTCAAGTCAATTCGCACAAAATAATAAGGATTGGGATACCGCTGATAAATATATGCAACGTGTTCTACAACAAGAACCTGAAAATACAGAGCTTAAAAAGCATGTCATGGTTTTAGCCATGGCCTCAGGCCATTCTGATCAGTCGATATCTTTGGCAAAAGAAATTATTCAAGAAGAACCTGACAACATCCTTGCTGTTTTATTTTTAACCATGGATGAATTTAGAAGAGAAAATTATGCAGAAGTTCTAAAATTATTAGATACTGCACCAAATAACACTGCGACAGCTTTCTTAATCCCTGTGTTAAAGATGTGGGCAGAAAGTAGTTCAGGTAATTTTAACACCCGCAACGCGCCTCCCAGTTCTTTTTATGCTTATCACGCGATGATGATTGGAAACTATTTGAACAAACCAAAAGAGGCATTGGTTTATGCTAATAAATCCTTCAGCAATCAAGATGCAGATATTCGTGACGTCGAAAAAATAGCAGACTTGTTTTATAAACTCGGCAATAAAGATGGTGCTTATAAACTTTATCAGGCTCTGGCAGAGAAAGGATTTGATAAGGATAACCTTATTCCTAAAATTGAACAAATAGATAATGAAGAACCACTTGATGATCTTTTGAAAATTCAAGATGTCAAAACACCAAAGCAAGGTGCCGCTTTAGTATTCTATGATATGGCCAATATTCTTTTAAGAGAACAAAGCGATGACAGCGCAACCATTTTTGCGCAAATGTCGCTTAAACTTAATCCAGATTTGGAAGAGAATTATATAATTATTGGTAATATCCTGTCCCGTTATGAAAGATATGATGAAGCTATCGCCGCTTATAAAAAAATTAATGACACCAGCGAATATTATGTAAGCGCCCAACGTCAGATCGCTGATTTATATACGGCTCAAGAAAAAAACCAGGAAGCACGAGACATTCTGGCACGTCTTTATGATAAGACAAAAGATGTCAATGCCTTGATTCAAGTCGGTGATATATATCGTTACGAAGAAAACTATGAAGACGCCATCAAGGTTTATAGTAGCGTCATTGGTGAATGGGAAGAAACACCTGAAAAATATTGGCATGTTTTATATGCGAGAGGTATGGCCTATGAACGATTAAAAGAATTTAAAAATTCGGAATCGGATTTAATTCAGGCTTTAGAGTTTCGTCCTGACCACCCCTATATCTTAAATTATTTGGGGTATAGTTGGGCCGATCAAGGTATTAATCTTGATAAATCACTAGATATGATCAGCCGTGCCCTACAATCCGAACCGAACGATGGATATATTGCCGACTCTTTGGGATGGGTTTACTACAAAATGGGACAATATGAGGAAGGCATCCCCTTCCTAGAACGAGCTGTTGAGTTAATGCCTTATGACGCCACACTGAACGACCATTTAGGAGATGCCTACTGGCAAGTTGGTCGTCAAGTAGAAGCAAAATTTCAATGGCAACGCGCAATAAATTACAGCGAAGACAATGAAACAGAACTAAAAGATAAAGTTGAACAAAAACTGGTTCATGGCATACCCGCTCAAGACATCAAGAAAGAAAACAAAAGCATTTTGAGCAAATTTTTACCAAAAGATAATGACGTCTAAATCTGCCCAAAAAGATGTTTCTATTTTTGCCCCTGCAAAAGTAAATTTATCGCTCCACATCACAGGAAAAAGGGAAGATGGATATCATCTTCTTCAATCTATTATTGCTTTTTCTAATTTTGGTGACGAGATAAAAATCTCTCCCTCTAAAGAATTTATATTCACACAGAAAAACACTTTCCCTGGTTCTCCTGATCAGGTAGCAGATAATATTGTTGTTCAAGCTGCACAAGGGTTATCAAAACTATTAAACAAACCGCTGCACTGCCACATCCACCTTATTAAAACCATTCCTATTGGGGCAGGATTAGGAGGTGGCTCATCGGACGCTGCCGCTACAATCAGGGGGCTTTTAGAGTTTTGGGAGATTTTTATTCCTGCGGAGAAGCTGCAAAACCTGTTGTTATCTTTAGGCGCGGATGTTCCTGTTTGTTATTACAATTTACCATGCCTAGTTGAGGGGGTCGGTGAAATTATAAAACCCATTCCTTCTTTTTCTCCGTTACCCGCTCTGTTAATTTTTCCGAATAAATTCTGCTCAACAAAAAAAATTTTTACTGATCATAATGAAAAATTTTCTAAAAAATTTACACTCCCAGAAACGAATTTTTTTGATTTTATTCGAAGTCAAAAAAATGATCTAACCGCAGCTGCCATAAAAAACATTCCTGAAATTGAAGAAATTTTAAACGCCTTATCTGCCATGCCAAGCTGTCAACTATCTCGCATGAGCGGTAGTGGATCTGCTTGTTTCGGTGTGTTTAATAATCAAAATGAAAGCCTAGAAGCAGCAGAAAATATACAAAAAAAATGGCCGAACTGGTGGGTTCGGCCAATCATGATTGAATAATCTATTTACTTTTAGCTTTTGGATGGTCCTGCACGACGGCCCTTCACGGACTTATTAATCTGTTGCATCCGTTCAACGAGCTTATCAACGTCATCCATGCCTATTTGAAGATTTTTGGCGAGTTGTTCCATGGCCGTCCTGGCTTCTTTACTACCCTGATCAGCCGCTATTTTGTACCATAGCAAGGCTTCGTCTGGTTTTGCTTCCCCTAATAAGCCGTTATCGTAGATCAGTCCTAAATTGTAGGCGGCTTCCATGATACCGTTATTAGCAGCACGCTCAAAAAAGGCAGCGGCCAATTGTGGATTATATTCTGTTCCTATCCCTTCAATGGAGGCAATTCCTAAATTATATTGAGCTTCCGCATGATCTAACTTTGCGGCCTCACGATACCAGTAAAGCGCCCTTGCAAGATCACGATCCGTTCCTAGGCCCTGATGGCTCAACACACCGAGATTGTAGCGTGCATTTGCAATCCCCGCATCTGCGGCTTCACGAAACCAAAATGCAGCCTTCGTAAAGTTCTGCTTTACTCCACCATGGCCCGCGGTATAGATAGCCGCCAGATCATGCTGCGCTTCAGCATTCCCTTTGAGAGCTTCAGCTTCAATATTTTGTACTGTTTCAGGCAAAGTTGCATCTGTAATAACGCGCTGCGACAATGGAAGGCTTGATTTTTGAGCCAGAATTTCTTTTTGCACCTTGGGATCTTGCGCAAAAGCAACTTTATCAAAGTTCTCCATCGTTTTCGTGATTTTAGGATCATCCAGAAGCGAAGAAATTTTTTGTTTTGGTTTTTCCGCAGGAGTTACAGATTTTTCAGGTTTGGTAATAACAGCTTCAGAGTCTACTGCGCCTGGCTCGATATCGTTCAATTTGCTTGCCAATTGTTCTGGATCATTATTCAGAGCAGCCAAAAGTTGTTCATCACTATATTCTGTAACATCTTCGGGTAAAACTTCGGTTGATGCAGAAACAGGTTGAATTGTTTCTTCGGAAGGAGGGACTCCCAAATCCATATCATTTGAGGTTTCTCCAGCGCTCTCCTCTGTTACGGCCTCCCAACGATTTTCTTTTAGATTAAGTTTTGCCAATCCACCATTTTGCAATACAGCTATTTGAGGAATTTCGGGTTGTTGCATTTGATTAATCGCCCACCCTGTTAGTAGCGCGGCAATAATCATCGCCGCCATCGCCACATTTTGTGTTGTTAGATGCTTTTGCCACCAATCGCGGTTATCTTCGATATCTACCGCAGAAGGACGCGGGCTATTCTCCCCCCAAGCTGGGGCGGACAGACGGCCCTGCGCCGCTGTACTTTGATCTGTTAAAAGAACCATCGCCTTGGCTTTAAGAGTATCCTGCGTTTCCGTTACGATATCTTCTAGTCGTTCAATCTTACGCATTAAACGAGATTTATCCTGCGCAGTTAGTTCTAACTGACGATCCAGACGGATTTGTTCTGTAACGGACTGATCCAAACGTTGATCAATCGCCACTTGCTTTTCTTCGGTATCTTTAAGACGTTTATCAATAAGAGCCTGACCCGCAATCGCCTTAACCATCTTCTCTTCGGTCGCCTTTAGGGCGCGTTCAAATTTAGCCTGACGCTGGATGGCTTCAGCATCTAAACTGCCTGTGGTTTTGATTTTGTGTTCTAAAGAGAGATAAGCTTTTTCCGTGCTTTCTGTTTTATCTTCAAGGTCACGTAAAGATTTACGGTATTCACGCAGCTCATTCAAAAGCTCGTAACGTTCTGCTTCGCTACGTTTCAGTTTATCGCTGATTTGTGCCAAAATACGGACAATTTCAATATTCTGACCTTCCGCAGGGCGGCGCGGTGTGTAAGTGTCTTGCTCTGGTGCACGAACAACATGCACACGATCAGGAACGCGTTTTGATCTCATTTCCTTAAACCCCATTAGTACTTATGAATAACTGAACCATACATATTTTGGAAAATAAAACCAAGAAAAATCGGCTGCCCATCCACAATTCTGGTGGAATTCTCCCAAAAACCGATAAAAAAGCTTAAATTTCATAAAAATTCAGCTATAACCCTGCCCATGCCGCCACCACTCCTCCTCGCTGTTAAAGACGCTATGGTTCGCTATGTCGAAATTCCTGTGTTTGAAGGGCTGTCTTTTAACATTCATCAGAGTAGCCGTATTGCCCTTGTTGGAAAGAACGGCGCAGGGAAATCCACCCTCATGAATATTATTACAGGCCAACAGGAACTAGATGATGGAGAGCGATGGGAAGAATTAGGTGTCACCATTGGCTATCTTCAACAAGATATTATCCCGAAAAAAGGTGAAACAGTCTTTGAATATATATTCGAAGAAATCAAAGATGAAGAAAAAGACTTGCACATGTATAAAGTCGATATTGTCGCCAATGCCCTGCATTTGGATATCAATGCTCAAATGACAAAACTTTCTGGTGGGCAGTTACGCCGTGCAGGCCTCGCCCGCGCTCTTGTCGAAGAACCCGATATCCTATTGCTAGATGAGCCCACCAACCATCTAGATTTAGAAGCTATCGAATGGTTAGAGATATATTTAAAGGGTTATCGCGGAACATTGATGGTTATCAGCCACGATAGAACCTTCTTGGCCAAGGTGACCACGCAGGTTTTCTGGCTTGACCGTGGAAAATTACGGATCCAGCCCCAAAAGGATTTAAATATTTTTGATGACTGGTCGACTGAATTATTAGAACAGGAAGAACGGGAACTTAAAAACCGCAAACAGATTGTTGCTCAGGAAGTTGAATGGGCAAGCCGTGGCGTCAAAGCCCGCAGAAAACGTAACATGCGGCGCTTAGAGCTTGTCCGCGAGATGCGCGATCAATTAAAGGCAGATGAAAGTTCCTTTCGCCGCGCGACAAAAAAGATCAAAGTAGAAACTGCTAAAGATATCGAAAACAGTTCAAAAATTGTGGCTGAGTTTTACAATGTTTATAAAAGCTTTGAAGAAAATCACAAAACAACAACAATCTTAAACAAATTTTCCTATCGTATTCAACGTGGTGACCGCATTGGCATACTCGGAAAAAATGGTTCAGGTAAAACAACGTTTTTAAAAATGCTCATTGGTGATTTAGAACCTGACCAGGGACGCGTCAAAACCCGTAAAGAGTTAGAGTTTTCTTATTTTGACCAAAAGCGTAAAGATTTAGATCCCGAACATACTTTAAAGAAAGTTCTATCTCCTTCTGGCGGTGATTATATCAATGTCATGGGGAAAGAACGCCATGTTTGCGGCTATTTAAAGGACTTCCTATTTGACCCCTCACGCGTCTATGACAAGGTCTCAATGCTTTCAGGCGGCCAAAAAAACCGTCTTATGCTTGCCAAAATTCTAGCCAATCCCAAAACTTGCCTGATTCTCGACGAGCCCACAAACGATCTGGATATGGATACGCTAGATATGCTGGAGGAAATTCTGATGCAGTATAAGGGTACATTAATTGTGGTATCTCATGACCGTGATTTTCTTGATCAAACAGTGACACGCATTTTGGCTTTCGAAGGTGATGGAAAAATTGAAAGCTGTGTGGGAGGATATAGCGATTATTTGGAGATGACAGGAAAATACGATTCTGATGCCAACCGTGATCCTTCTACCAAGAAAAAAGGAAACAAATCTCACACTTCAAAAGAAGAACAAAAACCCATTTTGGTTAAATTATCTTATAAGCTCGAACGCGAACTTAACCAACTTCCAGATAAAATAAATAGCATTGAAAATACCATCGATGAAATTAATAAAAAGTTGTCAGATGGCGAATATTATCAACGTGATCCCGAAGGATTTCATGACTCCGTCAAGGCTCTCGAGGAGGCACAAAACAAGCTAGAACGCTACGAAAACCGTTGGTTAGAGCTAGAAGAGATGAAACAAGGCACTGCATAAGCCAAATTACCTTGACTTTTATCTATATCCCCTAGTATAACCCGCCTAGTTTGACATGATGCTCTTGTTTAAATAGAGCTTTTAAAGCGCCTAACTCTGCTACATTTGAAGCGCTTTTGGAAAATTGTGAGTTTAAAAGTTAATCACTTTTCCTGAAAAGTTCATTTTCGAAAACCATTATGCAATCGAAATCATTAAGTCATAAGGCTTAATAAAAATGAACTTTGTCGGATCACTCCTTATATAAAATTGTGACCGTCATTAACAGACTGTTTCTTGAATGGAAGCAGTTAGAAGGAAATATGATGAAAAATTTTGACTCTTTAAATCTGCACCCACTTCTCGCCAAATCTTTGGCTTATATGAAATACGATATACCGACACCCATTCAGGCAAAAGCGATACCATTCGCACTCGATGGGCGCGATATCATGGGGTCCGCCCAAACAGGGACTGGAAAAACCGCAGCATTTGCCATTCCTCTAGTTCAGCATCTTTTGGACAATCCTGAGGCGTGCGCTCTCGTCCTAACACCAACACGGGAATTGGGTAAACAAATCATGGAAATCATGCATCAGTTGCTTGGTAAGGGCGGTGATATTCAAACAGCCTTCCTTATTGGAGGAGATTCCATGAGCAAACAGCTCAACCAGATTAAAAAACGTCCGCGACTGGTCGTCGGGACACCTGGTCGCATTAATGACCATCTGGATCGTGGAACATTAAAATTACAAAAAACGAATTTTCTGGTTCTAGACGAAACAGATAGAATGCTTGATATGGGATTTAGTGTTCAACTTGATCGTATTTTCAAATACCTTCCTGGAAAACGCCAAACCCTTATGTTTTCAGCAACATTGCCAAAAGATATCCTTCAAATGGCAAAATCTTACATGAACAATCCAGAACGTATCGCTGTTGGGTCTACAATCAATCCCGCTGATAATATTCAACAAGAAGTTATCCACATCACCGATAGCGAAAAAAATGACGAACTTCTAAAACAACTTGATGAACGCATGGGTTCTATCATTATTTTCGTTAAAACCAAATTCGGCACAGAACGTATGGCAAAACGTCTTAAAACCCAGGGTCACCAGGCAGAAGCCATCAATGGAGATATGAAACAAAGTCGCAGAGAGCGTGTTATTCAGAATTTTCGTGATATGAAATTCAAAATTTTGGTAGCAACAGATGTTGTTGCTCGCGGCCTTGATATCCCGCACATCGAGCACGTTATTAATTATGACCTACCACAAGTTCCAGAAGACTATATTCACCGTATTGGACGCACGGCACGAGCAGGTGCAAAAGGATCTTCTCTTGCATTAATCACCCCCCAAGATGAACGCAAATGGCATGCCATTGAACTTTTAATGAATCCAGGTATGAAACCCCGATATGCTCCAGAAAAGAAGAAGGGGCGCGGAAATGGATCTTATTTTAAAAATAAACCAAGATCAGGTAGCAATAAAAATAAAGTACGAAAAAAACAAGATCTTTTTAAATCTCAAGAAGAACGCACTTCTCGTGAAGATCGTGGGTATAATGAAAGAAAAGATACGAATAAAAAAAGTCCTTTGAAAAAGAGCATCAGCAAGAAAAAGAAAGAAGATAACGGAGATAAACCGTTAAATCGTAAAAAACCTGCTAGAAAAAATTTAGATAAAACTGAAGATAAACCAGTAAAAAAATATTCTTCAAAGTTTGGAAAGAAATCGGAAAGAACCTTCAAAGAAAAAAAACCAAAGGGAAAGAAGGTTTACGAAGGCGGAAAAGCAAAGCGTAACGCAGCGAAAAAAGCCGCAAAACGCAAACAATCTTTTTAAAACTAAAACTGGGGAACAGGGAACAGAGCAATAACTGAAGCCTGCGCCTGACTAGCAAGGCTCAGTGATATTGTTCCGAGATCCAAACGGGTTTGCGCCGCTAATAAATTAGCCCCCTCTTCATTTTGATCTGCAATAATCAAATCATCCGCCCCTGCAAGATTTGTCAAAATAGTATTGCGCGTGAAATCCTGACGCGCCTGAATAATATTCAAATCATTGGCTAGCGAATTACCAAAATCCCGAACCTTAGCTATAGCCTTACGAATGTTGAGAATAGCTGCTTCGACCTGTGATGGCTTTTGATAATTTACATCGTCTAATTTCAAAGCTTCAACGCCAAAATCATCTCCCTCAACGGTGATTTTATTTCTATTATAACGGTTAAAATCAACAACTAACTCTTCTTTCCTCAGAAGGTTAACGCCGCGAAACTGAGAATCCTCAACTAAACCATCAATTTGTTCTAAAAATTCTATCGTCTCCAATCTAAATTGTTCCGAAATTGGAAGAGATGTTGCCTCATATCGAAGAGCAATTTCCTCATTAGTTAAAATAGAGTTGTAAATCGCTACATCAGATATTTGCCCGTTAAATGCAAATGTTCCATCTGCGCGGGCTGGCGCATTTCCTGGTCCATCATCATGAAAATAAACATTGTTATTAACTGCCCCAATCCCGTTTTGGTTAGGGTGATTTCCTATAAAACTACCGATAGCAGCAGACCCAAATTCCTGACCATTCAAATATCCTGTAAACTGCCCATTGGGTCCATCCTGTGTAAAAGCCACATGGTAGGAAACACCCGCTTTAATCGGAATGCTGATATCAAGTGGGCCATAGCCACCCGCATTTGTTGTACGGCCATTTACTCGCAGCAAACCATTATCAATATAGATGTTCAAACTATTAACGGTTCCGCCCTCTTCCCATAGAACTTGACGACCGCTCGTACTGTCTGCATTAAAAATCATTTCTACCGTTCTCTCAGGAAACGGACCGTTTGTATTGATAGAATCATCATTGGGAACAGCAACAAATTGGTTTACGCCATTAAACCGCGCAGGCAATCCCCCTGCCCCGTAAAAAAGAATCTCTTCACCTTGTGTAACACCATTCGTATAAACCCCATCTCCTCCCGCGCCCAATGTTCCCAAATTGGTAGCCGTTAAGCCATCTGCATCATTTAACCTAAAATAACCAACGGGTGAATTTGCTAAAATAGCATTAGGAAGGGCAGAGCTTGTTTTTTCCAAAGCCTCTTTGGCTTCTAACGCTTTGATTTCAGCAAGATTCAAAATATTTTCGACCGCTTCAACTCCTGCAATTGCGGTTTGAATAGTTCTGACTCCAAGCCCCATTTTATCAAGTAGCCGCGTATAGTCACTTGCCGTATCTTTAAGATAAGAAGCTTGAAAAAAATTTTGGGGTTGATCGAGGGCAGAATTAACTCTTAGTCCCGTTGCCAAACGTTGTGACGTGCGGTCAAGGGCTTCCCTTGTCCGCTGAATACTCGTCAGCGTGCTTTTCATCGTAGCACCGATAACAACGTCTCTTACCATTTATGCCTTCCCGCAATAATCAGGTAATATTTAGCAAAATTCATACCAGATTTAGCGGTTTCCTTCACGCCAACATCAGGCATAGACCATTTTTGCCAAAAAAACTTCCTAACCCTTAGTATATAACGGATTTCTTAAGTATTTCTTATTTCTTGATCATATCAATAAAAAATATCCAATCAATACGTACGCCACTAAATATCTTTATATATCAATATGATAATATAATAAAATTTCAATCAAAGCCAAATGGCGGCTTTTTATTGAATTTTGAGCCCAAAATCAGTATATAAAGCCCCATGGAAAAAAATACCGCCCCAAAGATGGAAAATATGGATTGGACAGTTGCCGCGCTCTACCGTTTTGTTGCGTTAGAAAATTTGCCAAAATTACAAAAACAGATCAAAACCATCTGTGACGCCAACGACATTTGCGGTACACTTTTAATCGCACCCGAAGGGATTAACGGCACGATAGCAGGCCAGGGGCAGGCAATTCATAACATCATTGACTGCCTGGAAGAAATCGCAGGCGTATCTGAAGGCGAACTGAAATATTCCCATGCGAAAGAACGACCATTTCGCCGCATCAAGGTTCGTCTCAAAAAAGAAATTATTACAATGAAGGCGCCAGAGGCTGATCCAACAAAAAAAGTTGGGACTTACGTATCTCCAGAACAGTGGAATGATCTTATAAACGACCCAGAAGTCACCTTAATTGATACACGCAATAATTACGAAACGGCCGTTGGGATTTTCAAAGGAGCGATTGATCCGCAAATTGAAACCTTTACGCAGTTCAAAGATTACGTTCATAACAATATGGATCCCAAAAAACAAAAGAAAGTGGCCATGTTTTGTACAGGCGGCATTCGCTGCGAAAAAGCCTCTAGCTATATGTTAGCGCATGGCTTTGAAGAAGTTTATCATCTAAAAGGCGGCATTTTAAAATATTTAGAAGATGTTCCTTCTGATCAAAGCCAATGGGAAGGTGACTGCTTCGTCTTTGACCGCCGCGTGGCTATCGGTCATAACTTGGAAGAGTCTCCCTATCAAATTTGCTATGGATGCCGTTTTCCCTTGAGTCCCGAAGATTTACAGCAATCCTCATATGAAAAGGGCGTATCATGCCCTCACTGCATTGATAAACTTACACCTGAGCGAGAACGATCTTTCCGTATGCGTCATGAACAAATGAAAAAAATGGGTGAGGTTATTCCTGGTGATTCTTCAGATAATAAATCTGCGGCTTAATTGATTTAATAAAACTTAGTACGGCCTACTGTCTTACTGCCATTACCACCGTTAAAATCACGGTGACCTGTATCAGATTTGCGATCATAAATTTCTGGCGCATCTTCACAAATATATGTTTTAAACCCACATTTTTTAGAGCGGCTAGATGCCCCGTATCGATTTTCATCTTTTTCTTCGACAGCAAAATTATAAGTTTTCTTCTTCTCTATCTTTCCTGCCTCTTTAACAGGAATATCAATGGCGGCCATCTGTCCACTAACTGACTTTTCACGAACAAGAACACGCTTATACCCTGTTGTCGGTGCTGCTTTCGTATCAATAACTTCGGCACGCTTAATTTCCTTCGTACCACTTCCTTCTAGAGAAGATCCTCTTTTTGAAAAACCACCAAACATTACACCTCCTTGGGTTTTAAGGGCGTAATTCCTATAATCCCATTATAACGCACCGCAAAAATCAATGCCAAAAACGCGCCAGAAACAAATAATTATCATTATATATCAATGCTTTATATCGTGAGAAGAACGCGGCCCTCGTCCATGACCAGAAACCCCGCGGAGAATAAAATTTGAGAATTTTTTGCGTTCCTCTAAAGAAAGTGTCGATAAAGTTTCGCCCATAGCTTTTGCCTTCATTTCAGCCATTTCATTTTTATTCTCGAGAATTTTGGATATCTGGTGGTCATACGCTTCCCGATCAAATTTTTCAGATTCAATAATTGATTTCAATACTTCGCGTTTCTGTTTCATATCCTTTATTTTTTTGCGAAAGCCTTCCTGGTTTTTTTCAATATTATTACGCATAATTTGGACTAACTCGGGATTATGTTGGAATTTACCCTGACGCCATTGATGTTTCTTATACGCTCCTCCTACGACGACGCCAATTAATGCTATGTTTAAAATAACTGAAAATGTAAAAATTATTTTTATATATTTTGTCATTTTATTTATCCTACAACCAATCTTCGCCTACTAAATCACTTGAACCATCTATAAAAGAAAACCAGTTTTGTAGGGATAAGGATGTCTCTGTTTCGCCATAAATCCCCAGAAAAATCCCCAAAACCAAACTAAACGCCAATGCATATGCTGGCCGAGGAAGAAAAAACATTTGCTCCACTTCACGGCTAATAAGCACCCATAACGGCGCTTTCATTCTGGGAGTCGCTGCTGTAATGATTCGTGAAGCTAAATTGGTACTTGGCGGAACAATCAAGCGTTTCTCAAGAATTTTGTTTAAATCTGTGTCATCGTTCATGCAACATCTCCTTGTTTTAATATACCCTCACGATATAAA
Organism: Alphaproteobacteria bacterium; assembly: GCA_041397885.1. Lineage (GTDB taxonomy): Bacteria > Pseudomonadota > Alphaproteobacteria > Micavibrionales > Micavibrionaceae. The sequence continues at coordinate 647,086 of JAWKVV010000001.1, forward strand.
ATATCCTTTAACTTTGATTTGGCGCGCATAAGCAAAGATTCAAGCGCTTTTACATTCACGCCCATTACATCTGCAGCCTCTTTGTTCGTCAGCTCTTCATAAAAACACAAATTAATTGCCATTAATTGGTTTTCAGGAAGTTTTTTAATTGCCTCATTTAATAGCTTCTGCTCTTCATCACAAACCATTTCCATTTCCTGATTTAAATCGCCAGACACTATATCAAGATCAACTGCCGCTTTGTTTTCATTTGCCAATTTTCTTAACTTATCAACGCACATATTCATGACAATTTTATAAAACCATGTCGTAAATTTTGCTTTCTTGTCTTTTTTCCACATCAAGGGTTTATTCCAAATTTTTAAAAAAGCTTCTTGTACAATATCCTCGGCATCCTGCTTATTTATTACCATTCTATAAGCTGCGGCATAAAACATTTCCGCACGACGCTCCACCAAAATGGAGAAAGCCCGATGGTCATTTTCTTGAATGAGTTCCATCAGGCTTTCATCATTTAAATTTTCTAAAGTCTGCGCCAAGGGCACTCCTTTATCTTATTTCTTATTCAGATGGCTCTTCACCCTCAATTTCAGAACGTCTTTTATCTAACATTCTTTGTTTTTTCTTTTCTTCCCATCTTTCTTTCATAGATTCGTGATTTTCTCTTGCTTCTTCTTTAGAAATTACTCCATCACCATTTTTATCTTTTTCTGAAAACTTCTTTTTTGCATGTTCTAAAAATTCTGATTCAGAAATTACTCCATCACCATTAGAGTCATGTTTTTCAAACATTTTACCTTTATGACCTTCTCCACCTTCATGATGATCCGCCAAAACAGGGGTTGCTTGAAAAATAAGACCAGCCGCAGTCAACATTAGCAATTTTTTCATTTTGAATTCCTTCATATTTGATTGTTGGTTTGTATTCTTTATACGCATCAGCGTAGCAAACCCTTCGAAAAAATATATTGAAAAGTGAAAAAAAATTAAGTTATTGGAATATTTATTAAATTAGGCCATTTAACTGACAATCAAGACACCGCTCCCCAAAAGGTCATCGACAGATTGACCTCCTAAATCACCATTTATCAAGGCAATTTGTTCGAAAACTCCGCCCTGATCACCATCGGCATTAACTTCCAGAACAGTATCATTTCCTTGTGCAATCAAATGAACAAAGTCGTTAATATTGTTAACATTGCCATCATAACCCTCTAGAATATCCGCGATGTTTAACCAGTCTTCTTGAACATTAAAATCATGCACCTGGTCTAAATTACCGTCAATTTGATCAAGGACGAATACATCACGGCCTGCACCGCCATAAAGATGGTCTGCTCCCTGACCGCCTATCAAAATATCATCTCCGCCCTCACCATAGAGAATATCATCCCCCGCACCACCATAAAGGATATCATTTCCGATTTCACCTTCATTGCCTATTGTTTGAGGAACAATATTTAAATCAAACAAAACATCTTCATAATCTGCATCCCCTAAATTTGGTAAATCTTCGAACCCTATACGGAAGATATCGCCAACTTCCCCGTCAGATCCAGGCATTAAGCCCGATACAATATGAACTTCTCCATCTGGATTAAGATCAGAATCTGCGCCACGATCCGTGGTATGATAAGTAGGACCTTTTAGAACATGTTGTGTAAAACCATCATCATAAACTGTTGTAATAAAATCACCATTATCATCGACAGTGGCAATTCTTTCATTCACGCCACCAAAATCATAATAGAATTTAATATTACCTTCTGTGCCCGTATCCATTCCCGTATATTTGTTACGGGTATCTCCATTGGCAATAATAAAGAAACCAATTTCACCTGTATCAGACATTGGCAAATCAATTAGATGTGTAATATCTACACCAGCATCTTTAACATTTTCCCAAAGAATTTTTGCATTTTGAATTGTGCCATCACTGGCTATAGAATAAACACCCAATGTGTTATTATATCCTGCAAAACCTTTTCGGAACGTGATTTCTGCTTGTGCATCAAACCCAATAACTAGATTATCATTATCAATCCCGAGTGATGGATCACCAGGAGGTTTAAGATGTTTGATGTTAATACGCTCATGCAGGGCAGGGAAAACAATAGGATCAACAAATTGCTTGTCCAGGGTTATAACACCGCTTGAATCGCCATTGCCACCATAGAGAATATCATTTCCTGCGCCGCCATATAGCGTATCATCGCCCAATGATCCTTTAATTAAATCATCACCTCGGCCACCATTAAGAGTATTATTTACATCATTCCCTATGATCGTATCATTGCCATCACCTGTGAAAACATTTTCTATCACTGTACCTGCTTCAATATTGAAGTTTGTACCCGCAATTATTCCACCTGATGATAAATCTATAAAGCTATCGGCCGTAACAGCTGCAGCATTAATGGTGTCTATTCCACCATCCAAATCACTTAATGTTGTTCTGGTTACATCTGCTCCCGCAAAATCGTTTGTATAAACATAAACATCATCTATAGTATGAGCACTTCCCAAAAAGCTGATAGACCAGTTATTCAATGTTCCTGTACTACCTGTAACAGTATCATCAATTCGTAAAGTCCAATCCCCTACAGAACTTTCTCCCCAATGTGCTACTGATGAAAATTCAAAATTAACACCCGTATAGATACCATAGGTTGTCACATATGTCCCGTTCAGCGCGTTGTACATCAAAACACTTTCTGTCCCATCAGGAGAGATAAGCGTAATGGTTAGATCACCTGCCCGCTGATGCGTAATGTCCAAATCAATGATAATATGCTCAATACTGATATCTTCTGTTACACTGATGGTCGACGTAATTGATCCTGCATCAGTGATCGCAACAGAAGATGAAGAGCTAATTGGGTCAATAACACTCATATTTGAATATGTTTTTTGCGTTACCCATGTTTCGGCTAAACGAACAGCAGCCAAAGCATCGACCGCACCAAAACCGTAGTCATGGCTATACGTCATACCACCACCATTCCAATTGGTCGCGCCGTTTGTTTGCCATCCCATATCAGCCCACCCTGTACCATCTACATCCGTTTGACGAGCTGACATTGCCAGAATTTCCTGAACGTCCCGATAGCCGAGCTCAGGATTAGCTTCTAGCATTAAAGCAATAACGCCAGAAACGCCCGCAGCAGCATAAGAAGTTCCTTCTAAGACTGTAAAACTTCCGTCATCCGCTGCACCAGAAAGCTGAATATTATCACCAGGAGCACTCACCAAAATATTTGATCCTGCTTCACTGTAATCCGCATATGTACCATCTTGTTTTATGGCTGAAACTGTAATGGTGTAAGGGGAATTTTGAAAATTTTTGTAATTGGCGCTCATGCCACCTTCGCGGTCATTACCTGCAGAAAAAACAATATTGGTTCCTAAACCATCACGGCCAAATTCAACCAACTCTTCAAATTTAGCTGTTACTTGATGTGTATCAGCACCAAAGAAATTGATGTGTGTGTTGTCACCAAATACAAAGCTCGTTCCCCAGCTATTATTAATAATATCAAAATCATTATCTAAGGAATATTGGAAAGCTTCAATCATATCTTGAATGGATTGTTGTCCACCAAAGCCACGTAAAACACCTGTGATATCTGCATCAAATGCTACACCAACACCACTGGCACCATTATCATCTCCTGCGATAAATTGTGCTACATAGGTTCCATGAACATTATTCGGTGTATTGATTGAATCGTTATCATTATTCAATGTATCGTAATCAATATCTGTACGGAAATTATTCGTAAGCTCGCTATGGTTATAGTTAAAACCATCATCAATAATACCAATTAAAATACCCTCGCCTGTGTAGTCATCCCACACAGGTAATGTATTGAGGCCATTAGTGTCTGAATGCCACCACTGATCTCCATTGGTCACATCTGGGTCGATGGGCGTGCCTTTATCGTGAATGACGTAAGTGTGGGGAAGATAGTTATGCGCATAAGTAGAATTGAAGATAGGTTGGTACAATGCAGTTGCATTTTCCTCCAACTCCTCTTCAATTATGCTTAAGTCGTTCTCTTCAAACGATAAATCAGTACTCATTTCCCCAAACCCTTACCTTATATTTAAGTATGGGCTCAAAATATTAGAAATAAGTTAATATTATGTAAATATCGATCTATTTAGCTCGTTTTGGGAGTATTTTCCTTCGCATAGTGCAAGCGATAAGCCGTATAGCCCAATAAAATCGCCGACCAGCTATATAAAAGCACATATTCAGGAATGCCAATCTGAATCCCCAAATACCCTATCCCACCTGTAACAAAGGCGAGCAAAAGAATGAGCGGCGTTGCCCACTGAACTTTAATCCCGTAATCCTGTAATTTATGATGAATATGAAGGCGATCAGCATCAAAGGGGCTGCGTCCCTGACGCATCCGCACGAAGAAAATAGCAAAAGTATCCATGATAGGCACAGTCATGATCCAAATAATAACGACGGCAGGAATAGCCTGATCACCGCTTTGATCTTGCTGCGCCATTTTAATTGCAAACCATCCTAAGACAAGTGCCAAAGATAAAGATCCAGCATCTCCTAAAAAAATACTCGCTTTTTTTCGAAAGGGATGGCGCATATTAAAAACAAGAAAAGCCAAAAGAGGGATCAGTAAAAACATCATTGCCCAAAAAGAAATAATCAGCCCTGCCTGCCACGCAGCATAAATTAACCACCCCAAAGCTACACTAATAAACCCACTTGCAAGTCCATCCATACCATCAAGCATATTGATTGCATTCATCAGTAAAACAAGGCAAGTCACCGAAAATGCTTTGGCAAACCACCCCAAATAAACATCACCAAAACCGTATAAATCTCCCAAATTTCGAATTGCCCCATCACAAAAAATAACAACAAAAGAAGCAAGCCATATTTGCAAAACAAAACGTGCCCAGGGATGGGTATGAAATTTATCATCAAGCACACCAATAATCAGAAGGAGAAAAACTCCACCTAATAAAGAAGCAAGCGGCAAATATGAAGGAAGCTGTGCGCAATAAACGAGCGCAGAAAAAACAGGAATAATGACAAGCCCGCCGACCAAAGGTATAGCACCATCATGATGCTTCCGCCCGCCTGGTTCATCGACCAAACCAATTTTATGGCCTACTTTTATTCCTACTTTAAAAAGAAGAAGTGACGCGAAAAAACCAATTATCGCGAGAAATATAAATTGATTGGTGATCATAGAGAGTATTTTATTTGTTTATGAGTTACTAGCCCGCTAGAGCAGCCGATATAGTACCATATAAAGCACCAAGATCCTCACCAAAAATAAAAACTGCCGCTGCAATAGCAATTGAAACTCCTGCGGCAATCAACGTGTATTCAATAGCGGTAGCGCCATTCTCACACGATCTAAAAAGACTTAAAGACATAATCTGGAACCCCACTATTTTATTTATCGTTATTACCCTTATTATAACATAGGTTATTATTGATTGTGGCCTCTTTTCTTTGCTCTATCTAAAAAACGCTTTGGGTTCAATGCATTATAGCTTTTTTGCGAAAGGCTTTTAGGACCATTCCTGACCAAATCCGCTAAATAATGTGCCCCCGCAAGGGAGCCGACAAGGCCGTGAGATCCAAACGCCGTTGACACATAGATATCATCAGTTTCTGGAACGGCGCCAATAACAGGAAAACGATCATTCGTTGCCACACGCATTCCAGCCCAACCCGCATCAATTTCAAAACTTTCTTCTTTAAGAAAAGGAAGATAATTTTCCAGTGTTTCAATATTTGCTTGATGATCTTTATCCGTTACCTTCGTATGATCGATCCACTTCTCAAAAGTAGAGCCTACCATATGTTGACCATTATAAGCAGGTGAAATATAACCACTGTAATGAATATTACATTTAATAAATTTACTCTTTGGAGTTTCATTTAAAACGGAAACCTGACCGCGCACTCTATCAATATCAAGCCATTGTAAAATTTTAAAATAATTTACCCCTGGCCCATTTGCCAAAATAATGACATCTGCATCAAGAGATGAAAGATCGGATATTTTAGAGTTAAAGCGAACTTCACAATCTTGTGCATAATAGTTACATAATTTTTTGGGGCAAACCGACCCTGCATCAGGTAAAAAAAGAGCGGCATATTCAATATTAATACCTGCAATTTCACTGGCCTGTTTATAATCCAAAATTTTTATATGGTCCTCGTGCCACATCCAGTTTTGCGCCATTGATTGATAACGTATCGCCTTATTATCATCCATCATTAAATGAAGTGCGCCAGTGGGACGATATTCTATAAGATCTCCTGCTTGTTTTGCCATGGAAATAAATTGGGCATAGGCAGGGGCAAAAAAATCAGATAGCGCATCACGAGCCTTAGAAAAGCGCGGATTATAGAGACCAAGTGCATTACCAGAAGCCCCTGCCGCTAATTGATTGGACGCTTCATAAATGATAGGATCAAACCCATATTTTTTAAAAACATAAGCACAGGATGTGCCTGCTAAACCGCCACCGATAATAGCAATTTTTTGTGGTTTTTTTAATTTTGATGGTGCTGTTTTTTTTGAAATATATCCTACAATCATATCTCGTTTACGACTAAAACCTTTTTTCTTTTCAACCGAGAAACCTGCGCTGATCAATCCACGACGAACCTGTCCTGCCGCAGTAAAACTTGAAAAACTGGCACCATTATTCGAAAGGCGTGCCATTTCATGAAAAATATTTTCTGCCCACATATCAGGATTTCTAGAAGGTGCAAAACCATCCAAAAACCAACAATCCACTTTTGCATCAATTTCTGGCAAGGCCTGACAAATATCATCAAAAATAAGTGTTAAGGTAACGCGAGAGTTTATTTTAACACGATGGAAGCCTGCAATACGGATGGGATAAAGAGCACATAAAATATCTATACGCCCTTCAAAATACTCCGCCCATTGGTGTAATGCGTCCTTGATTTGCTCTGGCGTTAATGGATATTTCTCAATTGAAATAAAATCTAGGGTCTGGTCTATATCCGATGTTTCCTCAAATAATTTCCAAGTACTTAAAAAATTGAGCCCTGTCCCAAAACCCGCTTCCGCAATAACAAAACTGTCCTTTTTATCCCAAGATTGGGGGAGATTATTGCCCTGCAAAAAAACATATTGGGTCTCCGCCAATCCATCTTCGGCAGAGAAATAAATATCATTAAATTGTTCAGAACGGGGTGCACCTTTCATAAAAATCGTTATAATCAGTTTATTACAATTTATAAACCATGAAATAACAGAGAAACATGACAAATATATTATTACAGGATTCCACCCTTCCTTATCAGGCACCCCCCTTTGACAAAATCAAGGAAGATGACTACCTGCCCGCCATTAAAAAAGCTATTGAAGAAGCACGCGCCAACATTGAATCGATTAAATCCAATAAATCACCTGCAGATTTTCAAAATACAATTGTTGCTTTAGAAGGCGCTTCTGGAAAATTAGAGACAATCAGCTCTATTTTTTACAATCAACTTTCAGCCGCAGGAACTGATAAGCTTGAATCTCTAGCTGAAGAAATCGGTCCAATTACAGCTAATTTTTCCAGTGACGTTTCTTTAGATCCTGATTTATTTGCACGTATAAAATCTGTCTATGATAAAAAAGAGACATTTAATTTAAACGTCGAAGAAAAAACTTTATTAGAAGATACGTACAAAGGTTTTGTAAGAAATGGAGCACTTCTAGACGAAAATGGAAAAGCGCGCCTTAGAGAAATTTCAGAAGAAATGTCTACATTGGGTCCTGCCTTCATGAACAATGCTAAAAAGTCAGCAGAACAATTCGAACTCATTATAGAGAATAGAAAAGATTTAGAAGGTTTGCCACAAACTGCTGTTGCAGGCGCGAAACAAATGGCTGAAGATAAAGGGTATAAAGGAAAATGGCTCGTCACACTGGATTATCCCAGCTTTGGGCCCTTTATTACCTATGCCGATAATCGTGAATTACGAGAAAGAACATGGCGGGCGTTTTCAAATCGTGCATATGGCGATAAATTCGATAATTGTAAAAATATTTTAAAAATTGTAACTCTCCGTGATGAACGTGCCAAGCTTTTAGGTTACAAAAATCATGCTGATTTTGTATTGGAGCGCCGCATGGCTAAATCTCCTGACACTGTTGTTACCTTCCTAAACAAGCTTTTGAATGCTTATAAACCTGCTGCGGAAGAAGAATTAAAGCAGCTTAAAGAATTTGCTGCAGAGTCTGGTTTTAATGGTGAAATCATGCCGTGGGATGTAGCTTATTATAGTGAAAAACTGAAACAAAAATTATTTGATTTTTCAAGTGAGGAATTGCGTCCTTATTTTCCTCTTGAACAGGTTCTAGACGGCGTTTTCAAACATTTTAGTAAACTTTTTGGTTTGAATTTTAATCCTGCTCCTTATATCCCAACATGGCACAAAGATGTCACGGCTTACGAAGTGCGCCATAGAGAAACAAACGACTTTATAGGCCTTCTCTATGCTGATTTCTACCCACGCACAGGCAAAAAATCTGGGGCCTGGAAAACAAGCTACCGTGATCAAGGGCTTCATAGTGGTGAAATGAAACAACCTATTGTGGCCATCGTCTGTAATTTCACAAAACCGACAAAAGATACGCCCTCCTTATTAAGCTTCGATGAAGTAACTACCCTTTTCCATGAAATGGGGCATGCAACACACGCACTCTTATCAAATGTAACTTACGCCTCTCATGCAGGTACTTCTGTTCTTTGGGATTTTGTAGAGCTTCCATCACAGGCACAGGAAAATTGGGCCTACAAAAAAGAAACACTTGATATGTTTGCCGCTCATTATAAAACGGGGGAAAAAATACCAGCGGACCTAATTGAAAAAGTAAATAATGCCAAAAATTTTATGGTTGGGTTTGGTGGCTTGCGTCAAATCAGTTTTGGTTTAATGGATATGAAATGGCACAGCGCAAACCCGATGGAAATTGACGATGTAGCCAAATTTGAAGATACAGCAACAGAAGGAACACGTTTATTTCCACGATTAGCAGGGCCAATGTCTGCTTCCTTCAGTCATATTTTTGCAGGTGGTTACGCCGCGGGATATTACAGTTACAAATGGGCAGAAGTATTAGACGCAGATACGTTTGAACTGTTTGAAGAACAAGGATTATACAATCAAGAAACAGCTCAAAAATATATAGATGAAATCCTTTCCCGTGGAGGCAGTGAACCTCCCGAAACCTTATACCGCCGCTTCCGTGGCCGCGATGCAGATCCTAATGCACTTCTACGCCGCGAAGGTCTCCTGAAAGACGAGGTAATCTAAGTGACAAAAAAACATGGCCCAAAAAAAATAATGTTTGTATTGCCTGCTCTTTCCGCTGGCGGAGCAGAAAGAGTTCTCATAACCCTTATGAACGAAATAGACAGAAAGCGATTTATTCCAGAATTTATTGCTCTTCGGAAAAATGGGCCTCTCAAAAAGCTCATTGCAGATGATATTACCATACATCATATTGGAAGTTACAAGCACATTATCTGCAGCCTCATCCCCCTTCTTAAAAAAATAAATAATGAAAAACCAGACGTGATTGTTACAACAATGGCTCATACAAATTTTTTGATTTTGATAATAAAACCATTTTTGCAAAAAAAAGCACGTATAATTATACGCGAAGCTATTACTCCATCTTTCATTTTAGAAACACATAAGTTTGGGTGGTTGGTAAAAATTTTATATAAAATTTTATATCCAACATCAAATTTAGTTATCAGCCCTTCACAACGCATAATTGATGAGTTTAAACATTTACTGCATATCAATACAAAACATTATAAATTGCTGTATAATCCAGTAGATACAAATCAAACACGCTCCTCCCTCATTCCGACTTTTCAAAATACAGAAGAACGTAAAAATACGGTACTTTTTATATGTGCGGGTCGCTTACACCAACAGAAAGGATTTGATCAGTTAATTGAATCTCTTCCGCTCTTCCATTGTGACTATGATTGGCATTTAACAATTTTAGGCAATGGTTCAGAACGAAAGAATTTGGATAATCTTATAAAGAAACATCATTTAGATAATAAAATTACGTTTAAAGGATACACCAAGACTCCATGGCCTGAAATTGCTTCTGCTGATTGTTTTTTACTTCCCTCTCGTTATGAAGGATTACCTAATGTTGTTTTAGAATCTTTAAGCGTTGGTACACCTGTAATAGCAACGGATTCTTCTGGAGGAATCAAAGAAATACAAAAGAAATCTATAAATGGAACTGTTACTGTTGTAAAAACAATGCAAGAGTTTTTAAATCAAATGACAAAAATAAAACCAAATCCAACTAATCAGTACAGAGATTCTCTCCTCCCTGATGAGTTTAAAACAACAGTGGTTATCAATAAATTTATGGATATGATTGATAATAAATAAATTTTAAAAAAGACAAAGACATCCTAACTATTTTGTAAAAACCACTGATAGGTCTCTTGCAATACTTGTTGCAAAGGGGTTTTGGCACACCATCCTAATTGTTTCATTTTAGAACAATCTAGGAATTTTCTTGGCGCCCCATCTGGTTTTGAAGAATCAAACTCAATAACGCCTTGATACCCAACAATGTCTGCTACCAAATTTGCCAGATCTTGAATTGATATTTCTTTCCCGCTCCCTATATTGAGAGAACCATTATCGGAATAATATTTTAACAGATGAACTAATCCATCTGCTAAGTCATCAACATATAAAAATTCACGGTACGGCGTCCCTGTCCCCCACAATATAACCGATGATTCATTATACATTTTTGCATGATGAATTTTTGAAATAATTGCAGGAATAACATGCGAAGATATATCACCAAAGTGATCATAACTTCCATATAAGTTTGTTGGCATAGCAGAAATGAAATCGCATCCATATTGCTTTTTATAATATTCACAAAGCTTCAATCCTGTTATTTTTGCGACAGCATATGCTTCGTTGGTTTGTTCTAATAAACCTGTTAAAAGCGCTTCTTCTTTTATGGGTTGATTTGCCGTTTTGGGGTAAACACATGATGATCCCAGATACAAAAGCTTCTCTACTTTATACTGAAAAGCTGCATGAATGACATTTTGAGCCATGGATAAATTTTGAAAAAGAAAATCTGCAGGATAATCATTATTAGCAGCAATTCCCCCAACTTTTCCAGCTGCCATGACAATAACTTCAGGTTTATGAACGGCCATCCATGCATGAACCTCTGCTTGATCCGTTAAATTTAGAAAACTATGCGGTGCAGAAAGAATTATTGTATTTTCACTTTGAAGACGTCGGATGAGCGCTCGACCCACCATGCCTGTTTCGCCAGCAACCCAGATTTTTTTACCCTCAAGATGAAATAAGTTTCTAGGCCTCATGAGATTTTGAAACTTTTTTAACCAAACAATCGACCTTCATCATATCTTCAACCATCTGATTAAATGGTATTTTAGGAAGCCAACCTAATGCTTTTTTTGCTTTACTCGAATCTCCCAACAAACAATTCACTTCTTTGGGGCGAAATAAATTTCTATCAACTTTAACCAAAATATTGCCTGTCATCTTATCACGGCCAATTTCACTGATCCCTTCCCCCTCCCAAATAATCTGCTTTTCAATACAAGAGAATGCACAAACAACAAAATCTCTTACACTGCGTACTTTTCCTGTAGCTAAAACATAATCATCAGCTTTTTCTTGCTGTAACATCAACCACGCGCCTTCCATATAATCCTTGGCGTGTCCCCAATCTCTTTGAGAGTTTAAATTTCCCAATTCTATATGGCTTCTTATGCCTGCCTCTATTTCACAAACTGCTTTAGTTATTTTACGCGTTACAAACTCTTCTCCCCGTATAGAACTTTCATGATTAAACAAAATACCATTCACAGCATAAAGCCCATAAGCATCCCGATATGTTTTAACGATCCAATGCGCATAAAGTTTTGCAGCGCCATACGGACTACAAGGAGAAAAGGGCGTTTGCTCATTCTGTGGTGCAGGTGCATTCCCAAACATTTCAGAACTTGAGGCTTGATAAAACCTAATATCTTTTTGAACTTTCATAAGGCGTAAAGTTTCAAGAATTCTTAAAGGCCCAATTCCATTCACATGGGCCGTAACTTCTGGCAAATCAAAACTGGCATGAACATGACTTAAACCTGCCATGTTATAAATTTCATCTGGTTTTATCTTTTCAATAAGGCGGGTAAGACTTCCCGCATCAGTCATATCCCCATAATGCAGTTTTAAATCTTTCAAATGCGAAATGCGGCCACCATCAGGAACAGCAGAATAAGGGCGCATGCCATGCACTTCGTATCCTTTATGAAGAAGAATATCTGCAAGAATTGCACCATCTTGACCCGTAATACCTGTAATGAAAGCGATAGGAACGGACATTTATATTTCCATATTTTAAATTGATAATATGGGATAGTTTCAAATCCCATATTGAAAATATCGCTTTCGCTCTCTATCTTCAATGTTAAGTCTAGTTTTTTCCCGTGTTGAGCGGCAAGGATCGCCCTTCGACCGATAGTGCCAAAACCTGTGGTCTTAAAACCATCGGTTTCTATGGGTTGTGGCGTATCAATGGTTCTTGCTTATAAAATATAAAAACAGACTTCAATCATGGATATCCAGAATAATTTGGGCCTACTCGGAAACTTGTTTGCCCACCATCAAATCTTAAAAGTACAAACAGCAACTGAAGCTCAAAAATCATCAGTAAAATCTGCTTATTCTTTTCGTTCCAATACAGATATTGATGTTGTACACATTTCCACTAACTCCAAAACTGGTACACAGATTGGCAACAGTTCTAGATTAGTGTCAGAGACAATAGAAAATATTGAAAACGGATTTAGACGAATTCAAGAATTTGAAACATCTAAAGGTAGAAAATTCACCCGAATTCAAGAAATAACAAATACACCAAATCGATCGAAAAGAATCGTTATTCAACAGAATGAGAGCGGTAACACAACCATTCTCGAGCATATCCTGGATCGGCAAGACAACGGAACTTTTCGCCAGACACAACGCTTTACAAATGAAGTCGGCGAAACCGATACAAATATCCAATTTAATGTTATATCTGATGACGCCAAAATACTGTTAGGCCTCCCTCCCAACCCAGAAGACCGTAAATCTAACCCGTTTAATTCTGTCCGCGGAACACAATATAATATCGTGGTTTAGCAAATTATCAAAACAACTCTAACAACATACATCTTGCAGAGCCGCCGCCATAATATTCAATTGTTGATATTTTGGGTTTAATGATCGTGCTGTAAAAACGCGAAAGCATTTCTTTTTGCTCTGCTCTCAAACTTTCATAACCTGCATGAGACATAACGAGAATTTTCTCGTTCCCCTTCCCCACAACCTCTAAAGAGTTCCCACAAAATGCCATCATCTGGTCGTTATTAAATTCAATAACGTCTCGGTTCTTCCTAAGACTTTCAACAATATCTTGGGACTTCAAACATTCGGTATTAATACCTGCAATTTCGGTTCCAATCCACATCACCACATCCGCATGATAAACAGGTTTCCCACGATGTTCCGTATCAAATGGAAAGTGAGTATAGTCATTATCCCGACACCATTGTGCTGCTAATTGTTCATCCGAGCGCCCAGAACGGTTTTGATATGCGATACGGTTGATACGGTCTAGACAAATCGCCCCCGTACTTTCTAAATACTGCCCCTTGGCTTCATAGGACGAATAATCAAGGACATCATCATAAATTTTTCCAAGCAGTGAAATCATATCCTCTCGCCGCTCAATCTGACGATTAGGAGCAAGCATCGGGTAGAGAACCATACGCCCCCCTTCATGTGTTGAAACCCAGTTATTGCAAAAGATGTCATCGGGGCACCCTTTTTGTCCTAATGTTGTCGTCATGTTAACTCCATGACTAACCAGTAAATCCCGAAAGGCCCTAAACTCCGCCACAGCCTTTTGATGGATGGTAGCAATATCCTGATTGTCTTCATGTTGGTAAGAATTGGTTGCCATGGTCTGGGGGTTCGCGTGAAATTCTTGGGGTTCCATCACCATAATATGGTTCGTAGATTGCGCGAATTTGGCCGTTTGAGTCATAACATTTCTCTCTTTAAAATTTTTATTAAAAGGGTAAAAAAACGATTGCTTTTACCTATTGAAAAAGACTAAACCATGCTACCTTGAATTGATAAAATTCGCTAGGTTTTAAACGTCATTTTTCTCTTAGAAAGCCTTAGTTATGATCCGCACCCTTTCAAAATCCTGGCCCCTTTTCTTTGGCCTTGCCCTTATCATGGTCGGAAATGGCCTTCAGGGAACTTTGCTCGGCATTCGGGCTTCTATTGAGGGGTTTGACACCAAAACCATCGGTTTAATCATGTCTCTCTATTACCTTGGCTTTCTTGGGGGCTCCTATTACGTTCCCAAACTGGTTGGTAAAGTTGGGCATATCCGTGTTTTTACAGCGCTGGCCTCTCTGGCCTCAACAACGGTTCTTTTACACGGCCTTTATCCTGACCCCTGGCTTTGGGCCCTTATTCGTGCATTCACGGGGTTTGCCTATGCGGGACTCTATATCGTTGTGGAAAGTTGGCTGAATGATATTTCTACCAACAAGAACAGAGGCCGCGTTATGTCTCTATATCTTTTAATCACGAATGCAGGGTTAGTTTTGGGACAGTTCTTGCTAAACGTCGCCTCTCCTGAAGTCATAGACCTTTTCATTATGACTTCAATACTGGTTTCCATTGCTCTTCTTCCCATCTCTTTAAGCAGTCGTCCTGCTCCCATTTTTGAAGAACCTCATCCTGTCTCTCTTAAATCCCTTTATAAAATCTCTCCCTTGGGGTTGATAGGGTGTTTGGGGATAGGCATCACGAATGGAACCATGTTCAGTATGGGGGCGGTTTATGCCACAGATATAGGTCTAAGCTTGCCACAAATTTCTGTGTTTATGGCTGCCTATATTCTGGGCGGCGTTTTCTTCCAAATTCCCGTTGGAAAACTTTCAGATAGATATGACCGTCGGCAAGTTATTATTTTCATTACTTTCGCGGCCTTCCTTATCGGTTTTCTATGTTATGCATTGTCGGGCTATTCTCTTATGCTTCTTTATACCTCACTGTTTGTTTTTGGTGGTTTGAGCTTAACGATTTATGGTCTATGCCTGGCCCATACCAATGATCATTTACAGCCCAATCAATTTGTTGCTGCCAGTTCTTCTATGATTTTGGTCAACGGTGTCGGCGCTGCCGTCGGTCCCTTTACAATATCTGTATTTTTATCCTGGCTTGGTATTCAATACTTCTTCCCTATCATCGCTATCGCTTTTCTAGGGATTAGTATTTATGGCCTTATTCGTACCCGTATGCGCGCGCCTGTCCCTATGGAAGATCAGGGTGAATATATCCCTATGCCAATTCGGGCAACACCTTTGACAATGTCGATCACTGAAGAAGGTCACGAAATACTAAAACAGATGGAAAAAGGTTAAAATACACACTTTATCTTTTGCGTTTCGATCTCCATTAGAGTAGTTAGTCATATATGTTTAAGAATATATTTGAATATTATTTGAGACAAAAAAGACATCGTGGAAAATCACGTATTGTAAAAGCTGTGTTATCAGTATTCCCTTTTAAGACCATTAAATCTCACTACGGCGTGTCACTGTCTTGTAATTCTAAAGATAAAACAAATATATACGCTATATCTGGGGATTATGGATATATTATTTATGATCATATAAAAAGCTTGACCCCCGACAGCATATTCATAGATATCGGTGCCAATTATGGACTCTACAGCAACCTTGCAGCAAAGCATTTGTACGCAGGGAAAGTATTGTCTTTTGAGCCCAACCCATATATTTATTTTCACTATTTACGCGCTTTAGAAAAAAATAATTTTAAAAACATAATACCCTTTCATTGCGCTGTTGGGAAAAATAACGATCTACTCTCGCTGTCTTATGATAAAAATCATAGTGGCGTTTCCAGTTTAGAACATCAATATAATAGGGAATCCATTACCGTTCCTGTTTTCAATATCGTCCAGTGGAATTTACTGAATTTTTTAAATGAAGAAAATAAAATCCATATCAAAATTGATGTAGAAGGATATGAAACAGAAATAATCAAAGTATTAAAAACAGCTCAGTGGTTTAAAAACGTTCAATCAATTATTATCGAAATAGATAATGAAAACTTAAAATCCTTTGGATCTAGCGCAGAAGAACTATATAATATATTAAAGAATAGCGATCTAAAACCTAAAATCGGATTAGATAGCACAAAGCATTACGACGAAATTTTTTACAAATAAAACTCTTCTAAAATTTCTCTGTTAAACCTCTTTGATGGCGCATTTTTTATTTCCTTATGCACATTGTTCCAGTCAATCTTAACACGATTATTATTATCAAATTCACCTTCAACAAAACCACATCTCTTTTTAAGAAGATGTTTGGCATTCTCATGCCATGGAATATTGTCAAACTCCAGAACAAGAATTGGAATATCTGTTTTTAAAGCCTCAAGAAAAACTGTTGTATAAGTATAATCAAAAATTATTAAATCGATATCTTGCAAAACATCTGAAAATAAGCCGTCTATTATATCGATATTAAATTTGCTTTGTAATTGAGGATGGGGTTTAATTTGACTCTCTGGGTGAGGTTTCAAAAACACCTTATATCCCCACTTCTCCACATTCGATATAAAACGGGCTTGCCAATCTGTATATATAATATCTGGATAAAAAGCGAAACTTCTCCCTCTATCTCGATCATACAAGGTACTCAAAAATAAAATATTTTTAACTCCAGAAGTTTTTGATTTGTTGCTGACATTGCCTCTATTCTTCCTAGAAATTCCTATAATTTCGGGATTTGAATTATCCAAGAGTGGCCAATTCTTCATAGATTTTCGAATAAGTTGGGCTTGTTTTTCATTAAATGTAACAAACTTTGAGCATGCCCATAATTCAACATATCCAACAACGGGAATATTTACATGAGCAGTTCCCCCTCCATGATCGTGACCGACAACAACTCCTCCTTTATTCAGAACAGCCAATCGCAGCGTTAAATCCCATATATTACCACCAGTTCCTGTCCACAACTCGCGGGGTAGTTTATCCATATTTAACAAGCGTGTATAATGGATTCCTAAAGCAGAATACAATTCACCTAAATATTGTTTTAGATGGTTATTTATATAATCTGAGTACTTTAAATCATTTTTTTGAAATATTTTTTTTACAATTTGTAAAACTGAATTCTCTACGCTTTCTTTTCTTAATTCTTGGTGAAGTAGAAATTCTTCTTCAGATATATTCTTGAACCATCTCTGTACATTACTAAATATAACCTCAGATGTAGATAATTTAGATCTTTCAATAATTAATGGTGTTCTTTGTGTCGCTATTATATTATTTACTAAAATTTTTTCTGTAATAGGTCTAATTTTCAACCCATCAATTTCTAAATTTGAAGGCTTTATAGATATTTTTTTAATTATTTTTAGAGCTTTTTTAGGGTTTGCCAATCTTTTCAAAAGACTTTGTTTAACACACGGATTTTTAAGTTTATAAATGAGAGAGGGTATTGGTGGAGCTTGATTTCTAAAGATGTATGGATAAATCAACCAATCATCAGGCACTACTGGACTTTTATTATTTTCTAAAAATCTTTTATGAACTAAGCATGCTTGCAGAATCCCTCCCATTTGCGCAACAAAATATTTCATTGTTAGTTTATAGACTGATACGCTTACATCTTTATCATCGAATTTTTTTAAATAATTTGCACTTAAATATAAAAAATCAGTCGCCGAATCCGTAATTTCTTTATGTAATACGGGCCAAAAAAAATCATCTATACCATCTGATGACAAAGAATGATCATACATATCAACCGAATATGGTATTTGAGTATTATGTAACTGTTTCATAAATTAATCTTCTATTGCTACCATGTCCCAAGACAGCGGTTCTCCCGCTTTAATATTACGTGTCGCAATACAATTTGATATAAAATCAGCATATCGAATATGCAACCCTCCTCCTGGGCGGATAGAATCAAAATTACCTTTTCGCGTGGTCGCCGCATATTCAAATTTTTGCCCTTCCTGAATATCCTCAACTACCCACAGAGTTGGACGAACATCACGACTTTTTAACTCTTTCTGTGTAGGTTCAAAACAAACTCTCCCATGCGTTCTTTCTGCTACTTGTTTTTCTAAATCAGTATCATAACTGATCTCACCAGTTTTTTCGTAGTGACGTATCATATCGATCATTTTTTTCAACTCTTCTGGGTTTCTAGAAAACGGCCAATCATACCCACCCTCTCCTTTTTCAAAGAGAGAACGCGCATAATCACGATCTAAAGTTAAATGAACTTCTATAATTTTAGCACCAAACTTAGTTGCTTCAATCGGTGTAACATGCGCAACTGGATTTCCATACTGATCCGCATCAGCAAATAATGTGTGATCAGAAAGCCCTGGAACAACATCAAACATCTTCTCAATAACGGGTATCGTACAGAGATTAGCTTCTTCAAATGCTGCAGGATAACCGCTGTTACAGTGCAAAACAGACAGGTTTTCACATCCATTATCTCGTAAAACTCGGATAGCTTCATCCATTTCAAGGTAATCTGTCATACCGTTGGAAATAATAATAGGCAGCTTAGTTTTTGCCATATACTGAAGGAGTTTGACATCAACAACTTCAAAACTCGCCACTTTTAAAACAGGAACATCTAAATCCATTAAGAAATCAACAGCCGTTTCATCGAAAGGTGATGAAAAGAAATGAACACCATTATCATCTGCTGTTTTTTTCAGGTCCCTGCTCCACTCCCACGGAGTTTGAGCTTTATCATACAACTTATAAAGATCTAAATTTTCCCAGATCGTTCCTTTGGGACGCGTTCCAAAATTTCGCGTAATAGTATCCGCTGTATACGTCTGTATCTTTACAGCATCTGCACCTGCGTTTGCTGCTGCTTCTATAATTTTTTTTGCTTCTTCAAAATTACCTTCATGATTACAAGAAATTTCAGCAATAATATATGTAGGATTATTTCCCCCGACTTGCTGTTCTGCTATTTTAAATGTTTTCATATTATCCATTTTTAAACCATGTTTGAGTTATCTGTTGATATCCTAAATGACAAAATAAAGACTGTGAAGCTTTGTTATCGGGATGAATTTCAGCCCATAATGATGCACCAATTTCTAGCTTCCTAATAATTTTTAACGCTTTTCGGGCAATTCCCTGACCGTGAAATTTTGGATCTAATAAAATAGAAACCTCGTAAGATAGTTCGCAATCGGCGCGCCTATCAAGCCTGAGCATACCCGCCTGTTTTTGATTATATTCAATCATGTAGAGATATTTACCACTATCTGATAGAGCTTTTGTAAACCAATTTTTGTGCTCTGCTATCGTTGGCGATTGAGGATTTCGTGCATATTGGCGTACTACTTTCTTCTGCTGCCATCTAAACAACGTTTGCAAGTCGTCAATACTCATACAACGCAAAGAAACACCTTCATCTTTAAGCATATGAGGGAATATTCTATTAATACCCCTTCCATCACATATTTCAAAAGATTTATGTTGCATGGATTTTAATTTAGAGGGGTTTTTTATAAGGTCCAATATAGAATTTTTTATTACTTCATTATTAATCTTATCAGACGCTCCCAAAAATATTATTATTTCTTCTTGATTTAATTTTTCTAAAATAAACTTTTGATTATCAGCTGTCTGAATAGTCAGAGTTGGCAAACCTACACAACACCTTTCCCATGTAGTAGTACCACTTGCTCCCACCGCCAAATCCGAATTGAGCATCATTTGAGCCATATCTTCCACTTTGGAGTGTAGTTCAATCTTAATGCCTTTTTTTTTCAATATTTTATAATGATCTTCGACTTTTTTATAATTCGAAACGCGGTTATTCAGTATTACATTATATTGAATATATTGTGGTAAATCTTCAATACTTCTAAGAACATTCAACGTTACCCCTTGTGGGTCTGTTCCCCCTATAGAGACGAGAACGTTTGAAATTTTGGGAACAGAACTTCTACTTTTTTCGATAGCTAATTTTCTTAAAAAAACAAACTCAGGGCGTAAAATAATATATTCAGCTCCTGCTAAAATTTCGCAATTTTCAGGGACTAAATTTTTGTATCGACTTTTATCATAACCATAAGTTTGATCTACAAGAATATCACAATCATGTTCACGATTTGCAAGATCATCAAAAACAACAATTTTATTACTATGTTTTCTAAACTGTTTTTCAAAATTTTTGTCTACACCATAATCATCAAAAAAAACTATATCATATGCGGTATCAATCTTTTTTTGATCGCTGATTATTTTGAATTTTGAATACTTTAAAGAAGAAACAATCTTCAATGTCTCTTCTGAACAAAGAAAAGAACAACACCATCCCTTGCTTGCAAGAAAATTAGCAAAGGTCAAACAGCGCATGACATGGCCCATACCTATTGATTCTGAAGCCTGGCAATAAAAAAGAGCTTTCATCATATTTTCCTAACTGGAACGCCACATTGAGAAAGATATGTTTTAGCTTCTAAAGGTGTTTGTTCGGTAAAGTGATACATGCTTGCGGCCGATACCGCTTGAGCCCCAGAATCTTGAATGGCCCTTCTAAAATCTTCATAGTCTTTGGCGCCACCCGACGCAATAACAGGTATTTTTACAGCGCCTGATACTCTGCTAATTAAGTCTAAATCATACCCCTTCATTGTACCGTCAAGCTCTATTGAAGTTAATAAAATTTCTCCTGCTCCTAAATTTTCCGCTTCTCTTGCCCATTCTACAGGACATAGTTCTTGGGGTTTTTTACCACTATGAGAATAACAATAATACCTTCCATTTTCTGATTTCCGAACATCAATACTCACTACAATACATTGTGTACCAAATATTTCTGCAGCTTGTTGAATAAAGTTTGGATTTTCATAGCATATAGAGTTCAAAGAAATTTTATCTGCGCCAGAACGCAATATTTTTTTTATTGTATCAATATCCCTAATACCGCCCCCAACAGTCAGTGGGACAGTACAATCTTGAGCATAAGTTTTAATTTCCTCTACATCTGGTGATTTGTTGTTTTTGGTTGCAGAGATATCCAAAATTATCAACTCGTCAACTTGGCGTCTGTTATAAACTTTAACCGCGGGCAAAACTGTTCCTACACGTCGCCAACTATCAAATCCTACCCCTTTAACAAGGCCTATATCTTTTACCAATAAAGTTGGTATAACGCGTTTTTTGAGCATCAAGACATACCTATAAAGTTTTTTAAGACTTGCTCTCCTACAGGGCCGCTTTTTTCAGGATGAAACTGCATACCAATTACATTATCTTTAATAACAATCGAAGGAAAATTTTCACCATAAGGTGTTATAGCAGCAATATCACTTTTATCCTGAGGACAAAAAACATAACTATGAACAAAGTAAAAGTCTGAACGATCCTTTACTTTTTCAAATATTGGATGTTCTGTTTTCGTAATATGAATTTCGTTCCAGCCAACATGTGGTATAAGAAAATCTTTATCATTACGTTCTTCAAAACGATTGATCTGTCCTGAAATAAGACCTATCCCTTCCGTGGAGCCATGTTCTGTGCCATGATCTGCCAAAAGATGCATTCCCAAACAAATACCCAAAATAGATTTTCCTGATTTTGCAGCAGTTCTTATAGGAGAAACCCACTGACCTTCAGTAAGGTTACTCATCGCTTTCTTAAAAGAACCAACGCCCGGCAATATAATATGAGACAATGCATCAATTTCAGAAGCAGAAGACACAATATTGCTATCCACGCCAATTCTTTCTAATGCACTAGCAACAGATGCTAGATTACCCATGCCATAATCTATAATTCCAACATGCATTAAGACATATGTGCAATTTTGACTGATTGCTTATCAATCAAGTCCTTTCTTGCGTCCCCTAATTTCTTTAAATTGCCGTTTTTATCTTTGACCAAATTACCACTAGCATCAGTTTGAAAAATTTTTCTATTGGTAAATTTATCGCAAACTTTAATAAATTCTTCTATATCCATATCAAGAGGATCAAGGATATCTTCTATTGATTTGCCTAAATATGTCCAAGGAAATTTTCCATCGTGCTTTTCAACCAATTCTGCACCATCTTCTCTTGTAATTCTTCCACGTCGTATATGCAGGCAAGCAATATCGGTTGCACGGCCAAAACCAAATTTCAAAAATTTAAAATAATCATGAATACCAGTTTGATGATTATCAAGATTTTCATAATTTACAATTGATCCCTCAACGATAGTATCCAATGTCTTAAAGCCATGCGCCTGTGACAATAGCGCATTACTATAGCCATCCCAGGGAATATAATATCCCAAAAATAAACCTGTAACACCTACGCGCTTTAATTCAGCGTCTAAAGGATAGTCATACGGAATAAGATGTCTTTTTTCAATTCCATCCTGACCTATAAGGTCGCTAACACGCAACCCTAGCAACCCTCCAAATTCCTCCAACCAACGACGAGTTAAAACATTATTTTCTGCAGCTGCTGCAGGACCCCCATATTCATTTTGCGAATTCTCTCCCCAAATAATGAGTGGCACGTTATACTGCACTGCTGCACGAACAGGAATGGTGAATATCCCTACATGTTCTGGCCATGAAATGTCACCAACATCCGTCAACCCTATTCTGTTAAGCTTTGCCCTTATTTTTTTGTTTGGAGAAAGCTCTATATAATCGACACCAAAGCTTTTTATATTTTCTATGTTTTGACGTCCAATATCTGAAAGATCACAAGTTGTAGATGTAACACAAAGGGGGTTCAGCCCCAACTGTAAAACCCGTAGAACTTGATAGGTACTATCCTTCCCACCACTTACTGGAATAATACAATCCCAATTTGAACCATCCTTACTCTTATATTTTTCAATAAGATTTTGAAGCTCTTTTAACCGGACATCCCAATCAATATTTTTTCGGTCATGATAGTTAGTACATGCATGGCACACTCCTTCCTCATTAAAAGAAAGGTCTGGTTTACTATCTGGCATAACGCAATTGCGACAATACTTAATCATGCTATCCTTAACAATCTTAATTAAATTTTATTTTTCCATCAAAAACCAATTTAAATCATCCATAGGAAATTTAGGATCTCTATGATAAGCAAATCCATAATCTATAAGTTTTAAATCAGAATAAGTATCCATCATTTCTCCAGCAAAATCACGTTTAAATAAACGATCCTCATGCCCGCGATAAGGAATTGAAACTGGGGACGGGTTGTAATATTCACAAATCATCACATATTTACGACTAGCTTTGTATAACTGCTCATACGCTTTTTGAAGTTTATCGGGATTAATATGTATCAAAACACCACTTGTAAAAGTCAAATCTGCACTGTTCTCAAAAGAACTTTCCAATAAGGAACCCTGGTGAACTTCACACATCCACTTATTAGATTTAAGTTCTTCAACAGCCTCACTATTAATTTCTAAAGCTTTCAATTTTGCTTCAGGTAATAAGGCATGCAAGGCATGCAGGTTATTACCTATATTAGCACCAAATTCAAAAATTTCCGTTACGTCTCTTGTTCGTTCTAAAATTCTTGAAAACAGTTTTAAACGTGATGGTAAATTCATTTCAACTGTATTACGACCAATATAATCGCAACCGAATTCTGTAGCCCAAAATTTTTCTTGTTCTGTTTTATATTGGACTGTCATTTTTCTTTCCTCATTTTTATCATTAACTCTGCTTTTTTTAGATCTTCTGGATAGTCAATATCTACCGCTCGCTCATATGGGATTATATAGGGTTTTAATCGATCTTGATAATAACTTTTTATACGATTTTTTCTTAAAGTTTCAACATGAACCCAATAAAATGTACCATTGCTAGCTACAAAACTTGGGTAAGATTGTGAGCGCTGCTTGCACTCAACAGGAAACATCATCTCTAAATAACCTTGTTCATTGACGGTTAAAGATTTATAGGGATGATAATTAAATTCTGAAACACACATAACAACTTCAGTTTCAGAATTTTCTTTTAAAATTTCGCAAGATTTTACTAAATCTTGTTCTTCAATTAAAATTGCCGTTGGATATATAACACAAATATAATCAGGTATTTTTTTTCCGCTAGCTTCCCAGTCATCGAGTAAATCAAGACACGCATCTAGCTCATGCGCTGTATCAGTTGCAAATTCTACTTTTCTATCATGAACTCTAGCACCCGCCCGCTTTGCTATATCAGAAATCTCCGAATCTTCGGTACTAACAAACACTTCTTCGAACTGATTACTATCCCGCACAACCTTTAAAGGATAAGTCAGTAATGGCTTACCATCTAGTAAAGCTATATTTTTTCGTGGGAATCTCTTTGATCCTCCGCGTGCAGGTATGATAGCTATTGCTTGAAAGTTCATCATAACAAAATTTCTTTCAAAGTATTTGAAACATATTCGACATCTTCATTTTTTAATGCGGGATAAAAAGGTAAAGACAATGTCCCTTCATAATATTCTTCTGTACCAGGCAAACAAATATCACCGTATAAATTCTTGTAATAAGGTTGAGAATGTACAGGAATATAATGAACTTGCGTCCCAATATCTTTCTTGGAAAGCTCATTCATAAGATCTGCACGATTTATTCTCAAAGCCTTAAAATCAAAACGCGGAGCATAGAGATGCCACGATGAAACAGTATAATTTTCACGTTTGGGTGGTTTAATGCGAGGAAATAAAGGCTTCAACAATTCATCATACAAGCTAGCCAATTCTCGACGACGTGTAACAAACTTATCTAATTTTTTAATTTGTGAAATCCCTAACGCACATTGAATATCGGTTATGCGATAGTTAAACCCCAAATCTTTCATTTCATAAAACCATGGCCCTATATCTAGTCTTTTTTCTATACCATGCGACCGTAATATACGCATTTTATCTGCCAAGTTTTTATCATGTGTTGTAATTGCGCCACCTTCACCCATAGCAATCGTCTTCACTGGATGAAAAGAATAGGTCATCATTAACGCGTCTCTAGACTTCCCTACAGGCTCTCCATAGTATTCCGCTCCTAAGGAATGAGAACCATCAACAACAACTGCAATACCGTGTTGATCAGCAAGATTTTTTATTTCTTTAAGGTTAGCGCACTGTCCTGTCATATGGACAGGATATACCGCTTTAACTGTCATATTTTTCTTTTCAGCATGCTCTAATGCTTCTTGAAAGTCCTGAACTCTCATTAAGCCAGTATCAGGATCAACATCTGAGAAAACTACACTACCACCACAATAACGAATAGCGTTCGCTGTCGCCAGAAAGGTGAGAGATGGCACAATAACGGCATCTCCATCTCCTATATTTAAAGCGAGCGCGGATAAATGAAGAGCTAGCGTTCCATTTCCGCAAACAACGGCATAAGGCGCGCCTGTCTTATCACATAATTGTGCTTCAAATTCTTCTATTTTAGGGCCTGTTGTCAAAAAATCTGAACGGAGAGTTTCAATAACCGCTGCCACATCTTCATCATCAATTGACTGTCTACCATATGGGAACATATTATAAAGGCCTTATCACGACACCATTTTTATCTTTGAACTTGTTTGTTCCAGAAAAGTTTTTAAACCCATTTCATCTAACCATTCTGAATTATTATTACTTGAGTAAGAAAAATCTGCCTCCACTCCTTTCGCTTTACTATAGATTTTCTTTTCATTCTCTTTCCAAAAAACAAATGCAGGTTCAATAATATAACGATCTTCTAGCTCAAGCGTGCTACGACTATCGTCCGAAGTAATCATAATTTCATGAAGCTTCTCTCCAGGTCGAATCCCTATAATTTTGTATTTCAGATGTGGCGCCATAGCACTAGCCAAGTCAACCATCTTCATGCTAGGTATTTTAGGTACAAATATTTCTCCCCCCACCATCATCTCAAGTGAAGATAAAACAAAATTCACACCTTGTGTCAGGGTAATCCAGAAACGCGTCATACGCTCATCTGTAATTGGCAAATGGTCTGCACCTTCATTAATTAATTTTTGAAAAAACGGAATGACTGAACCACGTGATCCCACAACATTCCCATATCTCACAACTGAAAAACGGGTATTCGTTGAAATATTATTTGCAGCAACAAAAATTTTATCTGACGCTAATTTACTTGCGCCGTACAAATTAATAGGATTAGCCGCCTTATCCGTTGATAGAGCAATAACTTTTTGAACATTATTATCCATCCCAGCACGTACAACATTTTCCGCGCCATCGACATTTGTTCTAATGCATTCCATGGGATTATATTCTGCCGCAGGAACATGTTTCATCGCCGCTGCATGAACCACAATATCAATACCGCGCATCGCCAAAGTTAGACGGTCGCGATCACGAACATCCCCAATAAAATAACGCAAACAATCCGCCTGAGGTGAATTGTTAAAACTTTGCTGCATCTCATATTGTTTTAATTCATCACGCGAATACACAACGACTCGAGCAGGTTTATAATTATCAATAATGGTTCTAATGAAATGTTTACCAAACGATCCCGTTCCGCCCGTTACCAGGATCGACTGACCTTTCAACAAAAGCTTATTGGGTGCAAAAGTTTTCATAATTAATGCCTTAAGGATTGATTCTTTGTCTAATTTATTATGGGCCTAATTATCATTAGATAAGCTGATAAAGCAAGTCGCAACGCCACGAACAAAGTAATTCACCCCTAAAATAATGTATAAATATTTTGTGATTTATCATCAAAATCAGGGCATTAAGCTTGTTTTTATCATAAAACTATCTCAATGTACGCCCTATGAAAACAACGTCCAAAGGTACATTTGCGCTTTTAAGGTACTTCGTTGGAGCATATCCAATAGAGTCGTTGATGGTGCTTGTTTCCTTGCTTTTGGCAGGCCTTGCCGAAACCCTTGGAATTGGAGCTTTATTACCTTTAATCACCATCATCGTAGAAGGCAACCATACCCCTAATAATGCACTAGCAGAATTAATTTTTCATATCTACAGCTTTTTGGGAGTAACTCCAACCCTACTTAATTTACTGCTAACAATTTCAATTACCATAACATTAAAAGCGGCCATCGTTTTCCAAGCGATGCGTTTTGTGAGTTATGTTTCAACTGATGTAACACGCGATTTTAGACTAAAACTAATCAAGGCGTTGATGAATGCACGTTGGAATTATTTTACAGGTCTTTCAATCGGTAAAATTTCTAACAATATTTCATCCGAAGCAGTGCGGGCGGGACATTGCTACATGCTTGGCGGAAGAACAATGGCCGCACTTATTCAAAGCATTATATATGTTATTGCCGCCTTTCTAGTGTCATGGCATGTGAGCTTGGTTGCTATTATCCTGGGATGTCTTATCGCGTTTCTCGCGAAAGGTTTTATTGGGATGGCGCGGAACGCTGGATCTGAAATGACACTCCACATGAACAATATGATCAGCCAGCTAAATGAATCTCTTTCTGGAATTAAGCCACTCAAAGCTATGGCTCAAGAAGAGCATTATATTGAAAAATTAGATCAGCATACTACTCATGTTATGCAAGCACAAAAAAAACAATCTCTATCAAATCTGCTTCTTCAAATAGTATACGAGCCTATGGCTGTTATATGTCTTTCTGCGGGATTGTATTACGTTCTAACCTTTACTGAAACACCCGTAGAATCTGTTCTTCTACTTGCTTTCTTGTTCTACCGTATGATGACACATGCTAATCTATTACAGAGCTTTTATCAAAATATGGTGCAAAACGAATCTGCTGTCTGGGAAATGATTAAAGAAATCAATATTGCAGAAAATGAAAAAGAAATTTTTTCAACTGGTCAACTGCCCCATTTCAAAAATGAGATAACCTTAAATGATTTCACCTTATTCTATAACGCTGAGCATAAAATTTTGGATAATTTTAATGCCCTTATCCCTAAAGGAAAAATAACAGCTATTTTTGGCCCTTCTGGGGTTGGAAAAACATCTATAATTGATGCCATCTTAGGACTAATAAAAATACGATCTGGAACAATCAAGATTGATGGAATAGCGTTAACCGAAATTGATTTAAAATTGTGGAGGAATAAAATAGGATACGTTCCTCAAGAAACATTTTTGTTTCACGATACAATTTTACAAAATGTCACGTTGGGAGATAAAAATTACTCAGAAGAAGATGTAATAAGCGCTCTCACAAAAGCAGATGCCGCATTGTTTATCAAAAACATGCCCAAAGGTATTCATACTATCGTAGGGGAGCGCGGAAGCAAACTTTCAGGCGGACAACGCCAACGCATTGCGATTGCCCGCGCGCTTTTAAGACAACCAGATCTTCTTATATTAGATGAATCAACTTCTGGACTAGATAAGAAAACAGAAAACCAAATTTTGGATACTCTTCAAAAAATAACTAAAAACGTGACAATTATAATAATTTCACATGATCCACAAATATTAGATATTGCTGATCATGTCATTCGGTTAAATCTGAAATCTTGAGGTTGAGATGTTATTTTTAAACGACATTCATCATAACTGGACAGAAGAAAAAATAGCAGAAAACACGATCACATTACTTTACAAAGGGTCAGAAAAATTTGCACACAATATAATCAATGTAGTTTCACACTGCGTCGATTTAGAAACAGAAATTAAAAACCATTTACAATCCAACCACGATTTCACAAGTGGATATATTGAAACATCAACGCATGCAGTTGCTTGGGTTGATCACATCAGAAGTTGGCCTATATTTTATAATATGTGTACTGGGACTCTCAGCGCTTCTAACAACGCTCGAAATTTAAAAAATCAAAAAATAGATGAAAATTCCTGCTTAGAATTTGCAATGTCTGGTTACGTTACAGGAAAAAATACGCTGTATGAAAACATAAAGTGCCTACAACCTGGGGAGTTTTTGATATGGGAGAAAAACAATCTAAAACTTACTTTAGTAAGATATTACCAATACTCCCCCAACATGAATGATACAACACAAACATGGGATAGAAATAAACAAAAGCTAGATCAAATATTAAATAATTTAACAAAGAAGGTCATTCAAAATGCAAATGGCCGACCCATTTGGATCCCACTAAGTGGCGGCTTAGATTCACGAATTTTACTTTGTAAATTACACGAACATCAATACCCCAATCTACATACTTTTACATATGGGCCGCGATATAATTTTGAATCTAAAATTGCTAAAAAAGTTGCCAAAAAACTGAACGTACCCTGGTATTTTATTTGTCCCCCAAAGAAGCAAATAAAGGAATATTTTAACAACGAAGATCGCAAAAAATTTTGGTACACTACTGATGGATATAAATCCATTGCAAGTATGCGAGAATTTTCAGCATTAATGTATTTACGCGATAAAAAAATAATACACAGAAATGCTATTATTTTAAACGGACAGTCTGGAGATTATATCACTGGGAACCATATTTCAAAACTATGGAGGCAAGATAGAGAATTTTCACCAGATGATTTGTTTCAAATTTTGTTCGATAAACATTATGAATTGTGGAGCACTCTAAAAAAACAAGAAAACCTGGAAATCATAAAAGAACGCATTATTGCTTTACTTCCTGATAACTGGACCCAAGCAAAAACAGGTATTGATTTTGCTTCTCTAGAAGAAATTTGGGAATTTGACGCCAGACAAATCTGCCTCGTCGCCAATGGTCAAAAAAGCTACGATTATTTTGGTTATGATTGGGAAATGCCTCTATGGGAAAAAGAGTTAGTCGATTTTTGTGAAAAACTACCATTTGATCAAAAAATAGACCAATCTCTCTATAAAGAATATTTAAAAGATTATAACTATTTCGGTTTATTTTCAGAAAAAGAAAGTCATATATGGCGTTGGCCTATGCCTATGCTATGGGTTATTCCTATAGCCCAAATTATAGGTTTGTTTTTTGGCAAGCAGAAAAAAAACAACTTTTACGCATTAATGCGATATCATGGACATTATTCAAATCAGTTTTATAATTTTTCTTGGAAAACACATAAAAAAACATATGCTATCGCGCGTAATGTCATGTCTCTAAATGTTCGAGAATTTATAATTGAAAATCCGAAAGTATTTCCTTCAAAAATAAAAAATATGTTGGTGATTCAAAATGTGGATTGAAGTCATTGGATTACCTGGCGTAGGAAAAACGACCATGATTGAAAAAAATATTGTAATCATTGAAAATAATTACAAAATTATTAAATCAGATAAATCCAAAATATTTCAGAAAATTTTTACTAAAATCATTTACCATTTTTACTTTTCTTTGATTTCAAATGATAAAAAACTATCCCAAAAATTAGCCTACAGATACGGGTTTAGATTGTTCAAAAGAAAAGAAGAAAATCTATTTTTCTTTGATTCAGGGATATTACAAGTTTTTTTAGAATCTCTTATAGAAGAAGACTTCAAAAACCAAGATACAGTCCTAAAATTAAGGAGCAAAATCCCAAACTCGAACAAAATTATATATTTAAAAGATAATTTAAATGACATTGTTTTTCGAGAAATAAACCGGTCTTGTTCTCGGTTTAATCTAAGTCAAAAAGAAACTCTTAAAAGATATAAACAGGCTGAAGAGTTTATTGAAAAAGAACTATTGCAGCACAGCGATATTATAGTCACTATACGATCAAATAACGACTTAGAATTTGAAAAGGCCCTGAAGAGTGAAAAAGAATTTTAAAAATTTATATGAAATAATAATAAAATTAGCTTACAGATTTATTTATTTCTGTTTGTGTAATATTCCTGTTTTCAAGCTATACCAACCTATTTTTGGGAAAAACGATATCGAAGGGCTAACTCGTGAATGTGAAGATCGTTGGAATGTATTTTCTCAATATATGCCAAATGAAAAAGGGTCTGTTTTAGATATTGGATGCAACATAGGCTACTTCTCATTTAAATCAGCACAATTAGGACATTTTTCATATGGAATCGAATCTGATCCCCTTACCTACACAATTTGCAACGCCATTAAATCTGCAAAGAATGTAAAGCAAGCTGTGTTTATAAAATATCTTATTGATTTAGATTATTTAAAAAGAATGCCTACATTTGATACAATTATCAATCTTTCTGTTTTTCATCACTGGGTAAAGGCCTATGGAGAAAACAAAGCTCAAGAAATGATGAAAATTTTAGCTCAAAAATGTCAATGCCTTATATTTGAAACAGGACAACCCAACGAAACAGGAAGCCAATGGCCAAAACATCTCAAATTTATGGGCAATGATCCAGATCAATGGATAACAAATTTTTTAAAAGAGATTGGGTTTAATTCTGTCGAAATAATCGGAACTTTTCCAACAGGTCTAACGCAGACAGACCGTTATCTGTTTGTAGCAAAAAAACCTATTTAGGCTTTAAATATATATTTCTTTGTAATACCGCGTGCATCAAATGCATTACGTGTATCTACGATAAGATCTGCAATTTCTGCAACGGTTTTATAATCAATTTTATCATGATCTGTAATTACAAGAACAATGTCCGCTTCTTTTATGGCTTTCTCTAAATCACAAACAGATTTTTTGCCAGAAAATTGAGGAAACTCGCGCATAGGACCAACTTCGCAAACATGAGGATCAAAAAAAGAAACATCTGCTTTCTTTTTACTTAAAATCTCCATTACTGCAAAAGCAGGAGATTCGCGTTGGTCATTAATGTTCTTTTTGTAGGCTACACCCAGAATCAGTATTTTAGATTTATCAATAGAGATACTTTTATTTTCCATTAAAGTTTTCTCAACTTTATCTACGACATAATCTGGCATTGAAGTATTAATCTCACCCGCTAACTCTATAAAGCGCGTAGAAAGACCAATTTGTTGTGCTTTCCAAGTTAGATAAAAAGGATCTATAGGAATACAGTGCCCGCCTAAACCTGGTCCAGGATAAAAAGGCATATAACCAAAAGGTTTTGTTTTAGCTGCCTTAACAACCTCCCAAATATCAATTCCCATTGCATCATAAATAACCTTTAATTCGTTGACCAACGCTATATTTACAGCTCTAAAAATGTTTTCTGTAATTTTGACAGCCTCTGCTGTGGCACTAGAAGAAACAGGAACAACTGTTTTAAGAAATCCTTGATAAAAAGAAACAGCAGCATCCCTCTCCTGCGTGTTATCTGCCCCTACAACTTTTGGAATTGTTGATGTTTCAAAATTTGGATTTCCTGGATCTTCACGTTCTGGAGAAAATGCCAAATAAAAATCTACACCTGCCTTAAGCCCTGTTTCAGTTTCTAAAATCGGCCTAACAACATCAGATAATGTTCCTGGATATGTTGTAGACTCTAATATAATTAGTTGGTCTTTTCTTAGATTTTTAGAAATAGTTTCTGTCGTATTTATAACATAAGATAAATCTGGATCTCTATTTTCACCTAAAGGAGTTGGCACGCAAATTACAATAACATCCACATCTTTTAACCGATTAAAATCATCAGTTGCCTCAAACAACCTTGATTTCCTATGTGTGCTGATTATTTTTTCAGGAACTGTATCAAGGTAACTTTTCCCACTATTTAATTTTTTAATCTTGTTTGTATCTATATCAAATCCTAAAACTTTTCTGCCAGAGCAACAAATAGAATTCATTAATGGTAAGCCGACATATCCCAGACCAATAATACCAGTTATAACTTTTTTGTTATCAATTTTATGTTGAAGATTCATGATTTGCAATCACCGCTTAAAAGACTATCTATAATATCCTCATAATGAGAATAAATTGCTTTTTGTCCAGCCTTTTCACGAATTCTCTCCGCCATTTCAAGACATTTTTCTTCTGAAAATTTTACAACTTTTTGAATAGCTTGCGCCCACTCTTCTGGCTCTTGAATATCACATAAATAACCATTTTTACCGCCTTCAATCCACTCCTGAAAAGCAATTTCCTGTGAATTAGCTACAACAGGCACACCACATGCCATGGCCTCCATCATCGGCGTCCCAAAACCCTCATTCCATGCAGGCATCACATAAACATCCCCTAATTTCATATATTCTTCAGCATTCACAAAATCTAAAACTAAATTGACACGTGCTGACAAGTTATTCTGCTTTATAAATTTCTTCATAGACTCAACATATTCTCTATCGCGTTTGTATAAAGGTCCTTCTTTAACAAAAGGGCCCGCAATTACTGCTGTATAATCTTCAGGCAATAATTTAAGAATTTTTAAGATTAAAAACTGATTTTTTTGTGGAATCATTTTTGCAACATTTACAATAGTTTTTTTACTTTCATCAAATGAAGTCAGTTTTTTTCTTAATTCGTATTTTTTTTGGAATTCTGGATAAAAAACACTTTCATTAATGGGATTAGGACGACACCATATTTGGGATTCCTTAACGCTTAAATTTAAGCAATTTTTCCTTGCCTGATCTGTTAAGGTAATCAATGCAGCATTGTTGGAAATCCCAACTTTAAAAAAAAACAGAAAACTCTGCTCGTGTTTGGCATGTTCGGTTACTAATTCCATCAATACAGGAACGTGCCTTATGCGGGACCACACAAGCGCTGCTGCCGTCCCACCAGAATGTCCTGCAATATGAAGAAAATGAATATTTCTGTAATGTTTTGAAAAAAATAGAAGAAACAAAGTTTTTAAAAACTCGTATTGATAAACCAGTGCATTCAAAATTTTTTGAGGGATAAAACTCAGTTTATTTAAGTATTCTGCTGTTACACGACGCACTGAATATCCCTCATAAACGTATTTCTCGTTCTTTACTTTCTCAATTCCGTTGCACAATATTTGAATATTTATTTCATCTCTCTCTTCTTTCAACCATTTATACAACCGCGGTATACGAACTCCAGGACCTGCATATTCAGGCGGAAACTTACTAATAACTAACAAAAAGTTTTTATTTTTCATTAATAACCTTCCTTAAACAAATGCTCAAATTCGTCTGATTTTTTTTCAACGGTAAACTCTAACGCTCTCATACGCAGTGTTTCACAAGAAATTTTCTGTTCTGAAATCAGATGAATATTTTTGCATAGCGCATCAATATCTCCTACTGGCGATAAAAGCCCATACTTTCCATTACTTAATATCTCTGATGGACCAGACAAACAATCCGTTGAGACAATCTTGAGACCTGCATACAAAGCTTCCACGATAACATTGCAAAACCCTTCCCAAGCAGATGAAATAACGAATATATCTGCCTGCTTCATATATGCTAGTGGGTTGTCCACAAATCCTAAAAAAGAAATATTATCTTTGATCTTTAACTCAACCGACAACTCTTGCAGAGTTTTTTCTAAAGAACCTTTGCCTAGGATTACCAAGTGAAAGTCACCATATTTTTCTTTATATTGTGCTAACGCTTTAAATAAAGTGGGATAATCTTTCTGCGCTTCAAGACGCCCCGATGTAATCAATTTTAATCTGGAATTTTCAGGATAAATAGAGTCTATGTCTTCTAAAATTTTTATAGAAAAATTAGACTTTACAACAGGATTATAAATTGTTTTTATTTTTTTATGAAATTTCTTACTTACTATTGTTTTTAAGTCTTCACAAACACCATCAGAAATTCCAACAATATAGTCAGCAAAAGGATATAGAAATGAAATTAATTTTTTGATAATAAAGTATTTTGTTTTTGAAAAATTTTTTATCTGCAAACTAAAATAATTTCTTTCAGAAATAATAAGGCATGATTTTTTAGAAAAAGAAAATATTTTAGAAAATATCGTTATTAAATTAACATGAAATAATGCACTTACAATAACATCTGGTTGATGTTTTTTAAAATAGAAGTATAGAGGAATGATTGCCTTTAAAGCTCTCGATTTTTCTAGATTAACGATATTAATAGTTTCAGATACGCTACCTACATAATCTCCTACATAATTAAAGACAACAAGATCCACTCGATACCCGCGCGATGAAAACTCACGTGCCATGTTAATCACCATCTTTTGAGCGCCGCCACCGTTAAGGTCTGGAAGAATAAAAGAAATACGCACGTTCTAAATTCTCTCAACATCAAATGTATTGCAGGAATCAATATCATCGGCATTAAACCCTGTTCTGAACCACCGCTCTCTTTGGGCAGAAGACCCATGCGTAAAAGAATCTGGAACAACATACCCTTGAGATTGTTTTTGCAGCCTGTCGTCACCAATCTGACTTGCGGCGTTCAAAGCTTCTTCAATATCACCTTCTTCAATCATATTGTATTCATCTTGAACGCGCCTTGCCCAAATACCTGACAGACAGTCAGCTTGCAACTCAACACGCACAGAAAGCTGATTGGCTATTTTTTCAGAAGATTTTGCCTTTAACGCATTTATTTTTGGAATAACGCCCATTAAATTTTGCACGTGATGCCCCACTTCATGTGCAATAACATAGGCCTGTGCAAAATCACCTGGCGCATTCAGATCATTTTTCAAATCATTATAAAAACTCAAATCAATATAAATTTTTTGATCTGTCGGACAGTAAAAAGGTCCTGAAGCTGCTGTTGCATATCCACAGGCTGAGCTGACACGGCCTGTGAATAATACCAGTGTTGGGTCAGAGTATGATTGACCAACAGATCTAAATTCTGTATTCCAGACATCTTCCGTACTGCCCAAAACAACAGATACAAACTCGCTAGACTCCTTGATTTGCTCTTCAGACAGGCCTGAGTTTTTACTGATATGGCTCTCTACGGTTCTTTCAATTCCTTCCCTCAGTAATGGGGCAGGATCTCCCCCCATAAGCCCCACAATTAACGCCAGAACCAAAAACCCAATCCCACCGCCTGCAACTGTTTTTCCTCCCAGACGCTGTCTATTTTCGATATTGGTGCTTCGCCGCCCCTGTTGCCAACGCATAATATGTTTCCTGATGGTTGAATAACAAAGAAAAGGTTAGCACTCTGGAAGATTGACAGCAAGACCACCTTGGGAGGTTTCTTTATATCTTTCAGACATATCCGCCCCTGTCTGGCGCATTGTTTCAATACAGTTATCTAGAGGGATAATATGGGAACCATCGCCGCGCAAAGCCAGAGCCGCCGCCGTAACGGCCTTAACCGCCCCCAAGCCATTGCGTTCAATACACGGCACCTGCACCAACCCTTTGGCTGGATCGCAGGTCATTCCCAAATGATGTTCTAGGGCAATTTCGGCTGCATTTTCAATCTGATCATTACTACCGCCCAAAACCGCGCAGAGCCCCGCTGCGGCCATCGCCGCGGCCGAGCCGACCTCTCCCTGACACCCTACTTCAGCCCCAGAGATAGAGGCATTCTTTTTGATAATCCCGCCAATAGCCGCCGCTGTTAAAAGAAATTTTCGAATACCTGCCTGATTGGCACCGTCAACAAAATCAACATAATATCGGATCGTTGCAGGAATAACACCTGCTGCTCCATTGGTTGGCGCGGTTATAACTTGCCCCCCTGCCGCATTCTCTTCATTGACCGCCATCGCATATAAAGATAGCCATTCATTACATACATGATGATGTTTACTATTTTTCAATTCCTCTTTCTGAATTTGATCTGAGATGTTTTTGGCACGGCGTTTTACATTTAACCCGCCTGGTAAAATTCCTTCTTTTTCCATTCCGCGATCAATGCAAGCATTCATGATTTTCCAAATTTTATTTACCCCATCATCAATCTCTTGATCTGATAAAAATTGTCGTTCATTCTCACGCTTCATCTGTTCAATTGAAAGGCCGCTGTCTTTTCCCATCTGCAACATTTGTTTGGCGTTTTTAAAAGGATAAGGAACTTCTAAAACAAGTGTCGGAGCATCCTGTTTATTAGCCATTTCTGCGGCTGACAGAACAAATCCTCCTCCTATAGAATAATAGGTTTCCTGCATAATTTCCTGTCCATCGGCTCTTGATGCGCTAAAAATCATACCATTAGGATGACCTTCCAACGCAGGGCCATAATCAAAGATTAAATCATTTTCTGGATTAAAATGAAGGAGAGGTAATTCTTCTATGGATATAGTTTTTCCTTCCCGCAATTGTGCAGTGTATAAATCAACTTTGTCGGGTTCTAAAGTATCTGGCAAAAACCCTAACAGACCTAAAATGATAGCTTTATCTGTTGAGTGCCCTTTTCCTGTAAAGGCCAATGATCCATAAAGAGTAACTTTAACAAAAACAGGTTCTTTTAATTGGTAGGCTTTCAAATCTGTTAAAAACCGCGAAGCGGCAATCATTGGGCCCATGGTATGAGAGCTCGAAGGCCCAATACTGACTTTAAACAAATCAAAAATACTGATAAACATTGCTTAGTATACTTTCAAAGAGTTAACTTGAATAGATTATCAGAAAAAGAATAAAGACCAAAATGACAAATAATCAGGAAATTAGCGATCTTCAGAGCCTTATAGCCCATCAGGACAAACAGATTCAGGAATTAAACGATGTTGTGACCAAACAATGGGCAGAAATCGACGCTCTAAAAAAATATATGCAGATGACAAAATCAAAAATTCAGGAACTTGAATATTCTTTAGGACAAGACAAGCCAATGAGCGTGAGTGAAGAGGCCGCAGCGAACAAACCGCCGCATTATTAACTTTCTAAATATTGCCTGATATCAACTAGTTCAACATTATCTTTATGAATTTGGTAATAATCTCTAACTCTTTCAATACTAGAACCATATTTTTTTCTAATATTTTCTAAGATAACAGGACGACGACTTAAGACACTAGTAAGCGCTCTTCCTCCGTTAAAAAATTTTAAGGGCGTTTCTATGCTATTAAGATAGAGATATTTTTTCTTATGACTATTATATTCCGCTAACTCATAAAAATCTTTAAAAATACCGTTTTGTCTAATTGTTTCCGCTCCACCACGCCAATCAATGAATTTGTATTCTGCTATTCTTTGATCGGTTTCTAAATCAAATTTTTTTCCAGTATTTCCTGCGCCCAAAGACACATACTCTACCTTCTCTTCTGCGTGTAACACATTCTCCAAAGAACATAAAATACCAACTGAATGTATGATAACGTCTATTTCTGCAGAGAGTTTTTTAACTGTTCTAGCTGCTCCTAATAAATCACTTCCTATACTCAAACCCTTACAGATATCTTTTATTTCAAGGCGGCCTTCGCCCCGAATCTCGCTCTCTATATAAGATAATTTTTGAGTTAAAGAATGTGATCTATAAGAATCAATAAGATCAATTGCACCATCAATATCCTCTTTATCTTCCACGCTCTCTCACTTCTGAAAATTTTAAAGTCTTCCAATCTTCTTGAATGCGTCCCATATCCCAATCATTTCTGGCAAGATAAACAGGTGTTTTATCACGATCTTCTCCTAAAGATGCACGATTAGATTCCAAAAATTTCTTCATGTCGTCATTAGCACCACTGACCCAGCGTGCTGTTGTATATTGCGTTGCCTCAAAATTGATTTCTAAATTATATTCGGACAACAGACGATCTTTTAGAACATCAAGCTGCAATGTCCCAACCACACCAACAATCCAGTCACTGCCTAAAACAGGTCTAAAAACTTGGGTTACACCTTCTTCGGCCAAGCTTTCCAAAGCACGCTGTAAATGTTTGGCTTTCAACGGATCACCCAAACGGACACGGCGCAGAATTTCAGGAGCAAAGTCAGGAATTCCTGTGAACATAATATTCTCTCCCTCGCTGAGGGTATCACCCACCCTTAAAGTTCCATGGTTAGGAATACCAATGATATCGCCTGCCACCGCATCATCTGCCAGTTCACGCCCCTGAGAGAAAAAGAAAATCGGGCTGCTCACCGTTATCATTTTATTCGAGGCCGTATTTAATAACTTCATACCCCTCTTGAATGTGCCAGAACAAATTCGCATAAACGCCACGCGGTCACGATGGTTTGGATCCATGTTGGCCTGCACCTTAAAGACAAATCCCGACACTTTGTTTTCATCGGGGGTAACTTGGCGCGTTTCCGTCGCCTGGGTCCTAGGAGAAGGTGCAAATTTTTTAATCCCGTCCAATAAATCTTTAACTCCAAAATCTTTGAGCGCTGATCCAAAATAAACAGGGCTTAAATGACCTTGAGAATAGCTTTCTAAATCAAATTCTGGACAAAGCCCTTTCACCATATCAACATCTTCTTTCAACTTGTTATGTTGTTCTGGGCTCAATAACTGTTTCAGAGTTTCATCTTCTACACCATGACAGGGAAGAATATCAGGTAAAGCTCCCTTTTTTGCTTCACCAAACACAATCATCTGGTCACGCATTAAATCATAACATCCTTTGAATTGTTTTCCCTGATCAACAGGCCAGGTCATAGGTGTTGTATCCAATGCCAGAGTTTCGGTAATTTCATCCATCAATTCAAACGGATCACGCGTTTCGCGGTCCATCTTGTTGACGAACGTAATAATAGGTACATCGCGCAGACGGCAAACCTCAAACAATTTACGGGTCTGCGCCTCAATCCCCTTGGCCGCATCGATAACCATCACCGCGCTATCAACAGCCGTTAAAGTTCTGTAAGTGTCGTCAGAAAAATCTTCGTGGCCTGGTGTATCGAGCAAATTAAACGTAATATCATCATATTCGAACGTCATCACAGATGTCGTCACAGAAATTCCACGTGCCTGTTCAATTTTCATCCAGTCGGAATGGGCGCGGCGACGGTTTCCTTTTGCTTTAACATCTCCTGCCAAGTGAATTGCACCGCCAAATAACAGCAGTTTTTCTGTCAAGGTCGTCTTCCCCGCATCAGGGTGTGAGATAATCGCAAACGTGCGGCGGGATTTATGATCGTTACTAGCTTGTGTCATAGGAAAGGGGTATAACGAAATTAAGGCCAAAAAACCAGTTTATTTTATTGTCTCTATTTTAAAAGATCGTCATAAACGGCTAAAGTTTTGGACACCACGCTTTCCACATGAAAATCTTCCTCCATGCGTTTTCGACCTGCGGCGCCATAGCACCTGCGGCGTTCGGGGTCTTTGATCAATTTTTCTACGGTTTCGGCAAGATCTGGAGGACATTTGGGCAAAACCAAATCCCCATTAACACGGTGTTCAACCGCTTCCCTACATCCTGGAGCATCACAAGTAATAATGGGTCTGCCTATGGCCGCAGTTTCTAACAGAACCTTAGGCACTCCCTCCCCGTAATAAGATGGCAAAACAACCATCATGCACCGCTTTAATAAATCTGGCATATCATTTACCTGACCAAGCCACTCGATCACACCCTCATCATGAAACTGCTGCATTTCCTTCTGGGTTAAAGAACGGGCATTATCAGGGTAAACATTCCCCGCTACCTGAAACCTGGCTTTTATTTGTTTTAATTTTAAAATACGCGCGGCTTCAATAAAATCATAAATTCCTTTTTCGCGTAATAGACGGGATGTAAATAAAATGATCGGCTCTTCATCCTTTTCTTCATAAGGTGAAAAATCAAATTCTTTTATATCAACGCCGCTTCCTCGAATGATCGTTGTCTGTTCAATTTTGATAATCCCTGCATCAATCATGGCCTGACGATCATCTGGGTTTTGAAAAATAATAAAACGCCCCTTGCCTTTAAAGGCAAACATCATTAATGGCACAACAACAGCACGGATCAATTTCATTTTAAATCCTGGCGCCGTGTAAAGACTGCCTAACCCCGCTACCGTAAATACAACAGGTTTATAAAACATCAACCGTGTGATAATTCCTGCATAAAAAGCATAACGAATTGTAATAGCATGAATAATATCTGGTTTTGTTTTTCTAATTGTAAAGAACATCGCCCACAAAAGACACAATTGGCCAATCACATCACTGCCGCGACCGACCTTGGGCAAATCATGACCTCTAATTCCCATTTTTTTCATCTGGTCGCTCTGATCCGCCCCGTGAGTGGCCACATTTAACTGCCATCCACGCTTCACAATTGCCTGTGCAAGAGGCAAGCGATGCGACCAAAACCAATCAATATGATTGAGAATCATTAAAAATTTTACAGGAGGTTGGCTGTTCATTTTCTACCTCCTTTGAAATCGTGATTGATCATACGGTGAATACCTTCACTTAAACTATATTGTGGTGCGTATCCAGTATCCATTGCCCTATCTGCGGTTACAATTGTATCAGCACAGAATTTTTTTACACGAATAGAACTAATTGGCAATTTTTTTCCTGTCACATGGGACAGAACATCAAATCCATATCCTGCAACCAGGCCAACACCATAAGGAATGAAAAAGTTGGATCTTGTTTTTTCTAATCCATCATAAATAACATCAACTAGCTCGCGCGCTGACAAATCTGGTTTATCCGCATAATTAAAAATTTTAAAATTACAATCAAGAGTCATACAATATTTTAAAAAATTGGCTACATTGCCAACATACCCCATAGATTTTTTATTTTTTCCACGTCCAATCATTAAAAATCTTTGGCGCTCAATCTGTTTCATTAAGGTATAAACATTGCCGCGGTTATTTTCTCCAAAAACTACGGCAGGGCGAACAATGATACAGCTTCTCTCTGGATCGGCTTTCGCCCATGTTTTTAAATGCTCTTCTGCTTCTAACTTACTCTTACCATAGTCATTATAGGGTTCCACTTTGCTGTTTTCAGATTTGTCACCTCTGCCCAGAGCATAAACGGCAACAGTGCTTGTAAAAACAATCTTTTTGATGTTGTTTTGCTCTGCGGCTTTTACAACATTGGCGGTTCCTTGACCATTGACCTCATAATATTTATCGCGTGGAGAAACATCATCCCGATGTTCTGCCGCTAAATGATAAATGGCGTCTACGCCTTTAACTGCTTGATTTAGCTTTTCTTGGTCTAAAACATTAATTGGATTTTGATCGGCAATGTCAATAATATTGGTATCATGTCCATCTTGTTGAAGCATTTGAATAAGGCGGGTTCCTATAAATCCTGATCCGCCTGTAATTGCTATCTTCATATTATTTTTAAAATTGTTCATATTCTAAGCTATCCACCGATCGTACCAAGATTGAAACATGAGTGCCGTCCACAAATGTTTAGGAACTTCGCGAGAATGAGATTTCTGAAAACTGTTCCATGCCTTTGTAATAACATCGGGATTGAATAACCCTTGAGCATTCAGTCTTTCTGGTGAGAGCAAATCATCTCCCCATGCCTTCAATGGTCCTCTAAGCCAATCTCCTATAGGCACAGAAAATCCCATCTTGGGACGATCATAAAGACTTTCAGGAACATGGTGGCTCAACACTTGCCTCAACAGGTATTTCCCTTGTTTACCTCTTATTTTCATCGCGTGTGGTAATGTCCAACAATATTCAGCCAACCGATAATCCATTAAAGGGGCCCGCGCTTCCAAGCCAACTGCCATACTCGCACGATCCGTTTTAACCATAAGATCATGCGGCCGATAAATTTTTAAATCAGCATATATCATGGAATCTACAAAGTTTAGGTTTTGTGGCCACTTAGATGGTTGATCAAGATCTGATAAAGGAGCAACGCCATTCAAGACAACTTGTTTTTTTGAAGACCAGTGTGTCAACAACGCTTCATAAATTTTTTGTGTATCTTTATGCCCCAACGCCCTAAAAGTTCTTTTGACTTGCGCTGCAA
Source organism: Alphaproteobacteria bacterium (assembly GCA_041397885.1). Taxonomy (GTDB): domain Bacteria; phylum Pseudomonadota; class Alphaproteobacteria; order Micavibrionales; family Micavibrionaceae. The sequence goes on from JAWKVV010000001.1 coordinate 689,831, forward strand.
AATTTGGATTTTCAGGAGTAAACTGGTTGATATAAAAATCAGGAACAGTTTTTATCGCGGCATAGAAAGCCTGACGCACAGGTTGCGGCATCCATTTCATAACAGACCATACAGCCGACAGTTTTGTATGGCGGTCATACCCCCCTAAAATTTCATCTCCACCATCACCAGTCAAAACAACAGTTACTTCCTGACGAGCCATTTCAGAAACCAAAAAGGTTGGAATTTGTGAGGAATCAGCAAAAGGTTCATCATAAATATCAGACATTTCAGGGATAACATCCAAAGCATCTTGTGGCTGAATATAAAACTCCTGATGATCTGTTCCTAAATGTCTGGCAATTGCTTTAGCATGCTTAGCTTCGTTATATTCGACCTCATTAAATCCAATGGAATAGGTTTTAATCGGTGTCTTTGAATTCTGCTGCATTAACGCAGCAACTGTTGAGGAATCAATTCCCCCAGATAAAAACGCTCCAAAAGGCACATCAGAAATCATTCTTTGCCGCACCGCTTTTTGCAACCTCATCTCAAATTCATTAATGATTTCGCCTTCTGATTTTGAACTTAGATGATTTTTTCCATGCTCAGAGACAGATTTCAAAGACCAATAACCTTGCATTTTTCGGGACAAGTCTTCTCCGCAAGATAAATCATCGAACTTTATACTCAGGCGTGAAGCAGGTTTCATCTGCCATATATTTTTAAAAATACAATGAGGCGCATGAACATATCCAAATTGCATATATTGCGCTAAAATATTTCTGTCTATTTCGGCCTGAAAATCAGAATGAACATGAAAAGATTTTAACTCTGATGCAAAAACCAAATCCTGCCCCGCCCAACCCACATAAAGTGGCTTTTTCCCAAAACGATCTCTTATAAAATGCAATTGACGTTCCTGACGGTCCCACAAGGCAATTGCAAACATCCCATTGAGTTTTTGTAAGGTCTGATTAATACCCCAATATTCAAAAGCCGCCAGCATTACCTCTGTATCACTGCGGCTTTTAAAAGTAACACCCGCATCCTGCAGCTCTTTTTGTAGAGAAAGGTAGTTATAAATTTCACCATTATAGGTCACAACATACCGCCCCGTGGCCGAGTGCATGGGCTGACGACCCGCGTCACTTAAATCAATGATGGCCAGTCTTCGGTGACATAAGGTAAGCGGAACATCAGGGTCTTGCCATAAATCCTCTGCGTCGGGGCCGCGGTGAGCAATTGCCCGTCCCAATTGACGGCCTATAGCCGCCTGTTCTTCCCTATTTCTATCTGTTTTAAAGCTATAAAAGCCTGTAATGCCGCACATTATAGATGCCTGATATTCTTAAAACCTCTCCCCTTCTTGATAAAGGATCGGCAGGACAGCGTAAAGCCCCGAAAACAGGCAACACACAGTGTTTTTGCACCGCTACAACATATACAGCCCTACAGATAATTTGACCAAATTCGCGAATTACCCAATAATTAGGTGTTTATGTCATATTTTCTATATGATGTTCTAAAGGATAAAATTCTTATGTACGTGAAAAAAGCGTTCAGCGTCACATTCTGCCTGCTATCGGGTAAAAGAATATTAATGGTATCTTTGCTCTGCATGGCCACATTAAACCTTAGCGCTTGCGACTATTTTGATACAGGGCCAAAACCGAATAAGTTTGATCAACGCCCTTTCCAAACTTCTGATAGACCTACAGTAACGCAAACACAAGAAATAGCGCAATCTACGGCGGAAGATAATCCCTTTGCTATAGAAGAAATCATCATTACGAAGGATGGAACTCCAACTGCCGCTCCTACCCCCATGCCCGCGATAGGGTTAAAAACAGATGAAATGTTCACTGTCGCCCTCAGCGATGATAACGAACGTTTTGTTCGTTTGGAAAACGCCGTTCAACAACTGACCGACAAAATCAATGCGATGGATCCTGCGATGACCCGTCTGATGCAAATTGATCGTGATATGAATAACATCACCCACCAATTAGAAATCTTGATTAATGAACGAAAAGCTATCGCTGTTAAACAACCTGAGTTTAAAGAGGTTCGCGCAGAAATGGCGCCCACCAACGAAGTTGTTTCTGAAAACAAGACACTACCTGAAAAAATTGAACCTGCAGGTGGAAACACACCTATTCAAAACACTTCCTTTCCAAAAAATATCCTCCAAAACATACGTATCGGTGATCATTCAGACAAAACCCGCATCGTTTTTGAAACATCTGAAAAACCAGACTTTTCATTTGAAATTGATAATTTAGAAAATTTAATGATGATTGATACACCGCAAATGGTTATTGATTTTAATCCAACATCTTTGGCTCAAAAATCTTCTCTGATTGATGATATCCAAATAACACAAAACAGCGAAAATCAAAAACTTGTTCTCGCCCTTGCGCAGCATACTGAAAAAATAAATCAGGGATATTTTCCTCCTGATTCCAAACATCCCTATCACCGCTTATTTATTGATTTAAAACGTTAGGCTATTAATGTTTTTGGCGTGTGATCTTCTGCTTCAATAAAGACCCGTTTTACAATTGGATAGTGTGATTTGATAGAACGGTCCAACTGGCTGATTATCGTTTCTAAATTTCCTGTTTCCAAATTATCAGAAAATTCTAAACTGATATTAGCCAAAATAAATTCAGGCCCCATATGAAGGGTCAAAATTTCATTAACCTTATTAACCCCTTTTTGATTTTTTAAAATAGAGCGTATCCCTTCCACGGTTTCTTTGTCTGCGCGCTCTCCAATTAGCAACCCCTTGGTTTCTACAGCAAGCCAAACCGCTGTCCCGCCCAGGATAAAACCAATCAGAACCGATGCAACCCCATCCAACCACAACATTCCTGTGACTTGTGATAAATAAATCCCGATAAAGGCAACTAATAAACCTAACATCGCCGCTGAATCTTCAAAAAGAACAACAAATAATGTTGGATCTTTTCCTTGATTGACCGCATCCAAAATTCGTTTACGGCCTCTGACTTTATTAAATTCATTGACTGCAAAAAATAAAGCCGCCCCCTCAAACACAAGCGCAAAAGACAGCACGATGTAATTAATAGTTGGATTAGATAACGTAGCAGGATGTAAAATATGATGAATCCCTTCGTAAATTGAAATCCCTGCCCCCACTGCAAAAATTAAAATAGCAACGATAAAGCTCCAGAAATAAATTTCCTTTCCGTGACCAAAAGGAAATTTTTCATCAGCAGGTTTCTTTGCTTGGCGAAGCCCGTAAAGTAAAAGAATTTGGTTTCCTGTATCAACTAAAGAGTGCACTCCTTCTGACAACATCGCAGAGCTTCCCGTAAAAAAAGCTGCAAAAAATTTGGTCATAGCAATTAAAGAATTGCCAATAAGTGCGGCCCAAATAACTTTTCTTGATCCTGCTGCCATTTCTTATGCCGCCTCACTTTCGGGCAGATCAACATCGGCGCTTCGGGCAATAAATTCAGGATTCAAAAACATTGGATCGCTTCCCCCATAGGTCAGTTCACGGCCATGAATATCTGTAATAAACCCACCTGCAGCATTTAAAACAGCATGCGCCGCAGCCGTATCCCACTCACATGTTGGGCCAAACCGCGGATACATATCGGCTTTTCCCGCCGCAATTGAACATATTTTTAAAGAGCTTCCCCGCTGAATTTGTTTTCTTATTTTATAGTGTTCTAAAAATTTATCGAGCTTATCTCCCTTGCCATGGGATTTACTTGATACAATTGTTAATCCCTCATTAGGAACATCGCGAACATAAATCGGGCGCTCCTTATCACTATCTTCCATCCATTTTATGGCAGTTCCTGCACCGCAGGCCGCATATAATTCACCATGTACAGGCGCATAAACTACACCTAAAACAGGCTTTCTTTCTCGTACTAACGCAATATTGACCGTGTAATCCCCACTCCCTGAAATAAATTCTTTCGTGCCATCAAGCGGATCAACAAGCCAGAAAAATTTTTCTGCACTTAAATCAGGACGGTAACCTTCGCTGGCCGCCTCTTCTCCAACAATCAAAAGTTCTGGTGTAATATCCTTAAGCGCTTTTTCAATCAGCTCTTCCGCTTTTTGATCGGCAAGCGTCACAGGTGAACCATCCGCCTTGGCATCAGCACCTTGAAATCCGCTTTCATCAAAGTAATCAAGTGTTAGATTTCCTGCCTCAACTGCAACACGGCGCACTTGGTTCATCAGCGCAGGAAGATGCTCTAAAATTCTGCTCATCTCTTTACGCCCCTACCACGCGACCTTTAAATTCTTTATTGGAATTTTGAACTTTTACGCTTGCCTCGATGTAATCAACAATCTGCTTCACACAGGTTTCAATGTCATTGCCTTGCGTATCCACGACCAAGTCAGGGTTTGTTGGCGGCTCATACGGACTATCAATCCCTGTAAATTCTTTGATCTCGCCACTTCTGGCTTTCTTGTAAAGCCCTTTCGGGTCACGTTTTTCGCACGTGGCCAAATCGGCCTTCACATAAATTTCATGGAACATTTGTGGCGCGGCAGTGCGGGCGCGCTCCCGGTCCGCTTGATACGGAGAGATAAACGCCGATAAAGTGATAATGCCTGCCATCGCCTGCAGTGCAGCAACTTCACCAACACGGCGAATATTTTCTGCGCGATCTTCAGGGGAAAACCCTAAATCAGAATTCAGCCCATAACGCACATTATCGCCGTCTAAAACGTAAACATTCATATCGCGATTAAAAATTTCTTGTTCTACCGCAACCGCCAAAGTCGACTTTCCTGATCCAGACAATCCTGTAAACCAAAATACACCGCCATAATGACCTGAGCGCTGCGCCCGCATTTCTGGAGTTACAGAATGCGATACTTTATAAATATTTTTGGATTTTGGTTCTGCCGATTGACGTTGGTCGGCATAGCCTTCCATATTAATCAGGCCGCCGCCCGCCACATCATATCCTTCATACAAAACCACACGCCCCTGTTTAGGATTATCCTCATGGGCATCAATCGGTAACATATCACGTGCCCGAAATGTAATTTCTGCCACCGCATTTCGTTCCACTTCGGCAACATGATCTTGTCTTTCCAAATCCCCCGTATTAATCAAGGTATCAATGGACTGGACACTCACGCTCGCCTCTGTTGTGCCGTAACGTATTCTATACGTATTTCCTACTTTTAAGGGAGAATGAGATAACCAGAAGATATTTGCCCGAAAAACATTTGATAACATTGGAAGGTTTTTTTCGTGTGATCCCACGTGCCCGCGTTCCACAAAAATACGATCATCCAAAGTAATACCAACAGACTCCCCTGCATTGGCTTGAACCTTACCACCTTTCTCAGGCCAATTTTCAATCGACGTTACAACCGCTTTTTCGTTGGTGGGGGAAAAGAAAATTGTATCACCCTTGCGCAATATCCCCGTTTCAATGCGCCCGACCAAAATACGTTTTTCATCGTAACGATAAACATCCTGTACAGGAAAACGTAAAGGTTGCGCCACAGGCGGGCTTGACACCGCAAATGCATCTAGAGCTTCCGTCAGGGTTTTACCCTTATACCAGTACATATTCTCACCACGACTAGCCATCATATCACCATCACGGGCGGATATGGGAATGATGTGCGCCGCTAACAGATTTAAAGTTTCCAAATAATTTTGAACTTGTTTTGAAACTTCAGAAAAGATTTCAGGATCAAATTTTGCTTTATCCATCTTGTTGATCACCACACAAACTTGTTTCATGCCCAATAGATGAAGCATATAAGCATGGCGTTTTGTTTGTTCACGTACACCTTCGGTTGCATCAACCACCAACACCGCTGCATCGGCCTGCGCTGCACCCGAAATCATATTCTTCAAAAATTCGCGGTGGCCTGGCGCATCAATAATGACGTAGTTCCGTGCCTCAGTTGAAAAATAAATCTGCGTGGTATCAATTGTCACCGCTTGATCACGTTCTGCCTGAAAGGCATCTAATAAAAAAGACCATTCAAAAGGAACTCCGCGCGCCTTACAAACCGCCTCTAACTCCTCTTTCTTGCCTTCGGGCAAACTACTTGTATCGTGCAACAACCGGCCAATCAAACTTGATTTTCCATGATCGACGTGACCAACAATAACAACGCCTAGAGTTTGATTTGATGTTTTATTATTCATTATTTATCCAAAAATTTTACCATATGAATTTCATCATAATATTTACCAATGTTATATTTTCTTTATAAGATTCTCCAAATGTTTCAGGCTTATCTTTTAGCATTTCCAATCTTACTTCCCTATATGCTTCTGCATCACTTTCTTCTAACTTTCTAATTTCTATACTGCCCATAAAATAACTTCGTGTTCTTAGTGTCTTCGTGGTTAAAATTACAAGATCCCCGCCTTCGCGGGGATGACCTCGTCTATAATTTTTGCTACGCAAAAATAAGACATCAGTCACATATACCCTTGCGTTCTCAACTTCTCGAAACTGTCTTCGGTTTCTTTGTCCATCGTACGGCCCGCACGCTCGGATGTATTCGTCGTTTCCAATTCTTTAATGATTTTATCAATCGTATCCGCCTCACTCGGCAAAGGCTTAGTAATATTTTTTTCACCCAAGGAACGATACCGCATTCCATTTTTTGCAAAATACAAATCACATAAGGGAATATTTTCCCGCTTTGTGTACCGCCAAATATCAAGCTCCGTCCAATGTAAAATCGGATGAATCCGTACATGACAATCATCAGGTACTTCGGTTTTATATTGATCCCAAAACTCTGCGGGTTGATCCTTAAAATCCCATGATCCATCTAAAGAACGCGGAGAAAACACCCGCTCCTTCGCACGCAATCCCTGCTCGTCGCGGCGAATACCACAGATAATACCCTTATATTTATTATCACGCAGAAGCGTTTTCAAACCTTCTGTTTTCCGCATTGCCGAACGGGTTGCAGGTGGAAGGGTTTGATCCATCTCTTCTTCAGGTGGACAAAGGTGATTAACCACAGGTAAATCCCACTCCTTCGTCAGTTTATCACGAAACGCGTATACCTCATCCATTTCCATCCCTGTATCAAGCAACACGAGCGGAAAAGGCACACGCCCAAAAAACGCTTTTTTGACAAGCCATAACATCGCCGTTGAATCTTTACCAATTGACCAGAGCATCGCCATCGGATGAACTCGCGCATAGGCTTCGCGAATAATATAAATGGACCGCGCCTCTAATTCATCAAGATAGGTTGAATGGGTTTCTGACATCTTTTAAGACACCTTCCTAATCTTGACTTCGGAATCAGGCGTCACTTCAGGGCGACCAATTGATACGTAGTGGAAACCAAGCTCGCGCATCACAGCTGGTTTGTAAATATTACGCATATCAATCAAACGTTTGACACCCATACTATCAGATAATCGCTTCATATCGAGGGCACGGTATTCATTCCATTCCGTTAGAATAACAACGGCGTCTGCATCTTTGGCCACCGCGTAGGGATCTTTGACCCAGTGAACATTTTTCAAATGCTTTTCTGCTTCTTCCTGCGCTTCTGGATCATGCGCAAAAATCTCTGCACCCTCCTTTTGCAACTCAGGAATAATCACCAAAGATGGCGCGTCGCGCACATCATCTGTATTGGGCTTGAATGCAACGCCAAGCACCCCGATTTTCATGCCTTTTACATCGCCACCGCAGGCCGTGATAACACGGCTTGCCATTTGT
>JAWKVV010000002.1:0-424033 GCA_041397885.1 Alphaproteobacteria bacterium
ATTTATTTGCCAATACAGAAGTCTTTAAAAATAACATCGAGCAAATCTTCAACATCCACACGGCCCGTAATCCGCCCTAGGGCGTTAACAGCAAAGCGAAGGTCCTGCGCCATTAATTCAGGTTGAGATTGCTCAAGCGCGGTCTTCAAAAAGACGTGGCATTCTTCCAAATGGGTACGATGACGCTGACGTGTGAGAGAAGGTGTTTCACGTGAAACAGACATTTGTTTTGAAATTTTATCTGTCAACACGGTCAAAAATTCTGATACGCCCTCACCCGTTTTTGTTGAAATGAAAATCGGCTGAGTATTCTGTTTCACGTGAAACAGATTTTTAACGTCGGGATTCATATCAATTTTATTCACCAGAATAATTGAATTTTCATCGACAAGATGAAGGGTGTGCTCATCTGGTTTTTCTGCCGTGCCGTCAAACATCAATATCTTCAAATCCGCTTCAGAAGCGCGTTTCAAGGCACGTTTAATCCCTTCTGATTCAATTCCTTCATGGCCGCTTTCACCAATTTGATCAGGACGCAAACCCGCAGTATCTGCCAGAATAACGGGATAACCTCCAAGATTTAAATGCACCTCAATCACATCGCGGGTGGTGCCCGCCATCTCCGACACGATGGCCACATCACGCTGCGCTAGTGCATTCACCAAAGATGATTTGCCTGCGTTGGGCGCGCCAATAATCACCACTTGCAAGCCGCTACGCAGCCGCTCTCCCCGTCTGTTATCATTTAGATGTTCAGACATTTCATGTTGTAATTTTTCAATTGCGGGTAACGCCTTGGCGGTTTCCGTATCAGGAACATCTTCATCAGGAAAATCAATAATGGCTTCAACATAGGCAAGCGCGCGCGTCAAATCTTCCGCCCATCCATTATAAAGAGACGAAAGCGATCCCCCCATTTGATGAAGCGCCTGTTCTTTCTGCGCCTTGGTTTCCGCATCAATTAAATCCGCAATGGCTTCGGCTTCGGTCAAATCAAGCTTACCATTTTCGAAAGCGCGGCGGGTAAATTCTCCATGCTGCGCCAGACGGTGGCCACCCCTTTGTGACAAAACAGCCAACATTTCCTCAACAATTGCCAGTGAGCCATGGCAGTGATATTCAATCACATCTTCGCCTGTAAAACTTGCAGGCGCCTTAAAACCAATCACAAGCGCCAGATCAATAATGGCATTTTCCGTTTGTCTATCTTGGGGATTCATCAAGGCCATAACCTTTGCCGCACGCGGCTGGGGCTGTGTTTGGTCTTTGGTGAGCACCGCCAGAGATTCCCACGCTTTCGGGCCAGAAACCCGGATAACCGAAACCCCCGCCTTACCGCTTGCGCTTGATAAAGCAAAAATCGTATCCATAGCGTGATGGTCTGTTATTGTCATCCTGCCTGCAACCTATCGCAAACACCGCCAAAGCGTAAAGAGAATATTGGCGCGGACAAGTCATCATGATAACGTGACAGACCCAATAATTAAGAGTGTGAAAACGAAAAAACGTGGAAAGCCCGCTAGACGAAAAAGAATATCCAAAATTGGCATTACGGCAAATAAGGGCCTTATGTCAGGGCAATGGCGCGGCGCCCAAGGATGTAAAAATCGTCAAAATGCAGGGCGAGATTATTCATTGCGAGGCCATCACCCATCTTGAGCTTCACCCTGAAGTGATGACAGACAAAAAAATCGGCCGTCACCAAATTGGCCAGCCTTTGGAAAACCCCGCACAGATTGATAAGGCCGTCCAAAGCCATATCAGGCAAGCCATGAAAAATAGTGATGTTCGTAAATTCATGGCCAATATTCTTTTAGAAAGAAAAGACAAAGGGTTTTCTTTCCATGCCCAATATTTTGATGTTCCGCCATTAAATAAAACATTCAGCTATCAAGAACCATGTGGCACATGCCAAGGAAATGGCAAAACGACCTGCAACAGATGCAATGGACAGCGCCGCGAAGTTTGTAACGTTTGTCATGCCCGTGGAATGGTGCCCTGCACCTATTGTCACAGCACAGGATTTCGCCGCGGCGCCGATGGAAACCAAACTCAGTGCACTTATTGCCGTGGACAGCGCCAAATCATCTGCCGCACCTGCCAGAAGAGAGGGTCGATTAATTGCCGTCAATGTAATGGCGCGGGAACTGTCGGATGCAATAGTTGCCGGGGAAATTCTTACTACACTGTCGTAACACAGGTGGTTGGTAAAATGAAAACCTTGTTTGAAATTGACCGCGCCGCTCTGCCCCATCCTGTTGTCAAAGCGATAGAAGATACAGGTGGTAAGCTGGTCAGCAGCGATCAAATCAAATTAACCGCAGAACAGGTTAAACGTGAAGATGGCGGCCTGGCCATTCAATACCACACCCAATTTCCCTATGGTGATATGTTGATGAGTATTAACGGTAAGCCGTATAAAATGCATATCTTCGGCTATAAGGCGAAATTAATTAAAGTACCATTATTTTTAGAAGAGCTAATCTCTCCACAGCTCATTCAACTCTTTGATGCTGCAAAAAGTCCTGCGTCAGTTGTTTCAAATATCACCAAAGCCAGTAAATCGCGTGTTATTGGTCAGGCGCTGATCTTAACGCTGACAATGCCGAAAAAAGCCGCACTGATTGCCTTAAAGAAAAAATTTCCATTTGGAATTCATAACGAGCGGTTAAAAGAGATTATTCAAATGTCACAAAAAGCATTGAACAACCTCACCGCCAAGGCGCGCTATACGGGGTTTGCTATGGCCGCTACTTTCAACGCTATAGCCACATGGCTTTATTTCACTAGCGGGATCAGGGGCACGTTATCCGCCTCCATCGGCCTACAAGGCCTAATGGCAGCCGATTTGGCGCTTATTCCCCTTGGCGGGTTTATTGGCAGTATCATTACAGGATTCATGGCCCGCCGCCCCTTACAAAAAGTCATTGGTCATTTGATGAAAAAAGTGAGCGCCAAAAAAATGGTTGTTTGGCCCAATTACGGAATTAGTGCGGGCGTTTTCATACTTATTATAATCGCGCTTAAAATTTTAGGGTATGAAACGCCGCATTGGCTGCCTCTATAAAGCCTAATCGCTCCTGCCTCGGGAGAAGCAGGAGCGATCAAGGGACGTATGCTTTTTTATTTTATTGGGCACACGTAACCAATTTGCCGTCTTTAATTTTTTCGTCCCATTTTCTGTTTCATATCAACGCCACGTTATTATTTTTATTTTTGGCGCAATCCTAAAACATGATTGTTCTTGCAACTTCTGTAGGCAGCAACAGCGAGGGCATAGTTGTCATTGCCAATATTGGTCGCACGAAACTCTGGTCCAATCTGCACCCGATCACGATTTTTGACGACTTCCTTTGGTCCGAGGGCAACACGAACACCAAGGAATAAGCCAAGCGCAACGGGAACGGCTTTTTTGTCAACGTCTAGAGGTTGACCGCGGCTCTCAGCAGATGCGCCTGGGGAAAGGCGACTGGCATGAAGAAGGGGAAGACAAGGGTCTGCCTGAGCCGAATGAGGATTTCTTTTTGTAAAGGAGAGAGAACGATCAACACTTGCCTCCTCAATAACAAGCGCCGAAGCTTTTGTTGTTTCAATCGCGCCCGCAGACACACCAGAAACAAAATAGGTTACAATCATAACTGAAAGAAAAATTCTCAAAACTTTATTTGAAGTTCTGATGCAAATTCCTGCTTTCAGAGGGGGAAGACCCTTTTTTGAATATCGCGTTAACATTTTATAACACCCACTATTTTTTGTTTTGCCGTCATGCGCATAAATGCGAGGACGCTCACTTAGGACAACTGCTATTCTTAATTTTTAATTTTTGGCGCAGCGCCTATTTTATTTTTTAATTCAAGACGAAAACCGTCAAACCACATCTTTATTAGATCACGAAAGTTACAGTTATGACAATTGTTATCGTTTCGAATTTAGGAAGTGTTTATTTAAAATTTTATGGATACAAAAAACGGCAAGAAAAAAGGCGCATAAAAACGCGCCTTTGAAAAATATAGTTATAAAGAATTACTGATTCATTCCGTTAAAGAATTCATCGTTATTCTTGGTCTCTTTCATCTTGCCGAGCAAGAATTCAACGGCATCAACAGTGCCCATCGGGTTAAGAATACGGCGCAGCACCCACATTTTCTGCAAGGTATCTTTATCAACCAGAAGTTCTTCCTTACGGGTTCCGGATTTTTGAATATCAATGGCAGGAAAGACACGCTTATCAGCGATTTTACGATCCATAACAATTTCGGAGTTCCCTGTTCCTTTAAATTCCTCAAAGATCACCTCATCCATTCTTGATCCTGTATCAATCAAGGCCGTGGCGATAATCGTGAGGGAGCCCCCCTGTTCCACATTCCGTGCCGCACCAAAGAAACGTTTTGGACGTTGAAGCGCGTTGGCATCCACACCCCCTGTTAAAACTTTACCAGAAGACGGCACCACTGTGTTGTAAGCGCGAGCAAGACGGGTAATAGAGTCGAGCAAGATCACCACATCGCGTTTATGCTCAACCAAACGTTTGGCTTTCTCAAGCACCATTTCAGCAACCTGTACGTGACGGGAGGCAGGCTCGTCAAATGTTGATGAAATCACTTCACCGCGCACGGAACGCGCCATATCTGTCACCTCTTCGGGACGCTCATCAATCAATAGAACGATCAAATAAGCATCGGGATGATTTTCAGCAATCGAGCTTGCAATATTTTGCAACATCACGGTTTTACCCGTTCTAGGCGGCGCCACCAAAAGGGCGCGCTGTCCAAAACCAATGGGTGATACCAATTCAATCACCCGCTGCGTATTGGCTTTCTTGGTCGGATCGTCACGCTCAAGCTTAATTTTACGATCAGGATAAAGCGGTGTTAAGTTATCAAAATTAATGCGGTGGCGAATTTTTTCAGGCGCTTCGGCATTGATGGTATTAACCTTAAGCAGAGCGAAATAGCGCTCGGACTCTTTCGGCGCACGAATTTCGCCATCCACAATATCCCCTGTCCGCAGTCCAAAACGGCGCACCTGTGACGGGGAAACATAAATATCATCAGGCCCTGGCAAATAATTTTCTTCTGGTGAACGCAAGAAACCAAAACCATCCTGCAGCACTTCCAAAACCCCGCCCCCTGCAATTGGCACATCCTGATCCGCCAATTGCTTCAGGATCGCAAACATCATGTCCTGCTTGCGCATGGTAGAGCAGTTTTCAATATCCAATTCCTCGGCAAAGGCCAGAAGCTCCGAAGGGGATCGCGTTTTAAGTTCCTGTAAATTCATAAGCATTCTCGTATTTCTAGGGGGAATTGTGCCTGTTTCAGGCGGGTGAAAGGTTAATATTATGTTGGACCGAATATTCTCTAACTATTTGTTTTAATTGGAAAAATTTATTTTTTATTATTTTCTTTTAGGGCGAAAGGCTTTTATCCTTTGGCAATCAGCTTAATTCTAAGCCGCACAGATCAAAAATGTTCGTGAAATCCTAATAAGATAAAGGCTTTATAACCAGATGCATGGTGGCTGTCAAGTTTTTCTTATTTGTTGATAATAACACATAATTATTGATTATGTCTAGTAAATATGGTGTTCTTCTAATATGAGTAATCGAAACTTAGAAATGGGGCTACAACCTCTACAATGGGAATTTATCCCTGTTTCAAATCCTTCGCTGATCCTCTCTTCTTATGAAGAATCTCAACATGAAGCAATTTCTGCAATTCTTTATACCATTTTTAAGAAAAAATATGAGTGTTCGCAGATATTTAATTTTAAAAGCTGGACTAAATCAAAAACTAGGATGATTTTTAAATTTGATCCTATAGAAGATCCTGAAGATCCAAGCGCTGGAGTAAAAGACCGTTCAAAAATACAAGAATTCATTTCCGATATTCGCAGAATGAAGAGCGTAGATGATGAAATTTATTTTTCCGTCTGGTCAGTTGATACAGATGATGGGATCAGAATTGATTCAGCTTTAATGTCTTTTCACATACCTGATATCTTGCCCTATTTATCGGCTTTGTTAGACAATGTTCCAGAAAGCGCAGGAATCCTGCAAGAAATTAACCGCGTTGCTTCAAGTTATCTGCGCGCAGCAAACAAGCATCTTCCACAGTATAATATCTAGAACGGTTTGACGATGACCATGATGACAATGACAATCATTAAAACCGTCGGCGCCTCGTTCCAGATTTTATAAAATTTAGCGCTGCGGATATTGCGATCCGCCGCAAAATCTTTCCGCCACCGCGCATAAAAACCATGCACTGCGGTTAGCAGAAGAACGGCTGTCAGCTTTGCATGCATCCAGGGCTGATGAAGTAAATCAGGGTTTGCCCAAATCATTAATCCACCAAAGACGAAAGACAAAATCATCGCAGGATTAATGATAAAACGCAGCAAGCGACGTTCCATAATTTTCAAAGTTTCGGAAAGATCAGAACCTTTTTGCGCCCCGACATGGTAAACAAAAAGCCGCGGCAGATAAAGCATCCCCGCCATCCATGAGATCACCGCAATTAGGTGCAAAGCCTTCATCCAGTGATAATATTGTCCGATAAAATCCTGCATAAATTTATTTCCGATCTGCCTGACGCTGCGTGCGCATACAGCATTCTTTAAAATGCGAAGGGCATAGAGGCTGGCCTTCCTGCGAAACAATACGGCCCTTCCCCCGATGGCGCAAGATCAGATCGCTTAGCCCGTCAATAAAAGCCGCAGATGTCCCCACCGTTGGCACACGGTAAAAATCATGAACACCCATTTTTTCGGCAAGCTCACGATATTCAATTTCAATCTCCACAAGGGTTTCTACATGTTCCTGCGTGAAAGCATGCGGCAAAATCATCACACCAACTTTATCAGTGGCCGCCTTTTGCAGCGCCTCTTCCGTTGACGGGCCAATCCATTTTAAAGGTCCGACGCGGCTTTGATAACAAATCTGCCAGTCCAGATTATCTATCCCTGTTGCTTTGGCAATTTTTTCGGCTGATTGTTCGCACTGCCACTGATAAGGATCTCCATCCTGAATAATTTTTTCAGGCAGACCATGGGCAGATAAAAGCAGGCGCAGCGGTCTATCAGTTTTTTTCTGTGCCTCACGGTAGATCTGTTTGATATTTTCGGCAGAGGCCTCCACAAAACCTTCGTCCCAGGGATAACAACATATGGTTGTTGTTGGTTTGTGATAATTAAATTTTGTGCAGGCCTTATCCCATTGCTGAAAAGAAGAACGTGCCGTTGTTGTAGAAAATTGCGGGTAAAGCGGCAGTAGAATAATTTCATCAGGGTTAAATTCCTGCACATCCAACATCACTGCATCCGCCATAGGATGCCAATATCGCATGGAAACAAAGGTTTTAAACACATCCTCCCCTTGGGCATTCAGCAACTTTTCCAAGGCCTGCGCCTGTTCCAGAGAGTTTTCCAATAGTGGAGATTTATCGCCTAACTCAGCGTAACTATTCCCTGCTTCACGTTTAGACCGGCGAATGGAGATAAGTTTTGCCAAAAAATAACGGATAAAAATTGGCGCACGAATAATGTTTTTATCCATAAAGAAATTAAACAAAAATGGTTTGATACTTTCACGGCTGTCAGGCCCGCCAAGATTAAACAAAATAACAGCTATTTTTTTATTCTGATCCATTATTTAAAATTTCTAATGATCTCACATAATTTTGCAAGATTTTCTGGTGGTGTTTCTTTAATCACCCCGTGCCCAAGATTAAAAATAAAAGGCTTTTTCCCCAGTGTTTCAAGGATATGATTTGCTGATTTTTCCAGGGCTGTGCCGCCTGATAACAAAGCCACAGGATCAAGATTTCCCTGAACAGGAAGAAGAGGTTGCAAATGATCCCGTGCCCATTCGGGCGACATTGAAAAATCAAGCCCGATAGCAGAAATCCCTGTTTTTTGCGCATATTTTATGGATTTATCCCCTGCCTCCCGCGGAAAACCAATAACAGGGACATACGGATATTTTTGTTTGATCGTCCCAACAATTTTAGCGGTTGGCTGAACCACCCAACGATCAAAATTATCAGCATCTAAAACCCCAGACCAGCTATCAAAAAGCTGTAAGCTTTCTGCTCCCGCCTCAATCTGCTTTGAAAGATAGTGGATGGTTGCTTCGACCAGTAAATCTATCAGTTTTTGAAATTCATCTGGTTTTTGATACGCCCAAATTTTTGTTTTTTCAAAAGTTTTACTACCGCCCCCTTCAACCATATAGCAGGCTACTGTCCATGGAGATCCTGCAAAACCGATAAGAGTAGTTTCATTAAACCCTTCAGCGGATAATTTGCTTCGCGTTAATCTTACCGTTTCATAGACAGGGTTTAAAGCTTCATCAATTTGATCAATGCTAAGTTTTTTTAAATCCTCAATTCCAGATATAGGGTTTAATTTTGGCCCTTCCCCTGTTTCAAATCTTAAATCTTGCCCCAACGCCTGAGGAATGACCAAAATATCAGAAAACAAAATCGCAGCGTCCATGCCAAAGCGGCGAATAGGCTGAATTGTAACTTCCGAAGCGCGTTCTGGATTGTAAACTAAATCCAGAAAACCCCCTGCTTTTGCGCGTAATTCACGGTATTCGGGAAGATAGCGTCCTGCCTGACGCATAAACCAAAAAGCAGGCCGTTTTGTCTGTTCACCTGCTAATGTTCCAAGCAAAATCTTATTTCTATTTTTATCATTCATGGTCAGCACTTAAGCAGAAAAACAAAAATATAAAAAGAATTATTAAAAGGTTTTTGATAGTAGTAGAGCATGTGTGAATCGGGGATTAAAACTTATACAGAAATTTATACACATGACAGATAACAAAAATATGAAAGAAAAATTTGGAGTCGTTATTCTTCATCCCCAAGATGTCATTTCAAAAAAATTATCCTTTACACAGACCTGATAGAGTCAAAAATAAAATTTTATAACTGTACAAAAAAGCCCATTTTTTTATTCCCGTGTTTTACACATGATTAACCCACAGGATTATAGCGTGAACATCACTAGATTTTTTCGAGATATAGAAAATAAATTGATAAGCCCAAATCTTTTCTTGCGAATCGATTCGGCTTCGTTGACACTATCAGAGTGACAATTAGAGACGAAAATAATGTTTGATGACTCCTTCACCCAAATAGAACATGGTGCGGCCGCAAAGATACTCGATGACCTTAATCCTTTGCTAGATGGATCGCCTTTTGATCCTTCTATGGCGCGGATTTTAAGCCATTCTATCCCTTTTTATGAAGGATATGACTTGATTGAAGTTACGGATTATGACGTTAACCCGCCACGGCGGGTTTCTTTCCTATACAAAGAAGGAACTCAAAAACAAATTCATATTCTGAATGGTACAAACGAGCCAATTTATAATTTAAACAAAACCTGTCCTGTACAGTTGGATGAAAAGTCTGTTTTCTTATATGTGCGGTTTTTCTTTTATTATGTTCGCGGTCGCCATGGCCGTTTTTTGATTGTCGAAAATATTGATGAGATCGATTGGAAGGAGGACCCATCCCCTGCAGGCAAACGCGCCCTTTCGAAAATGGTCTTCCCGCTAACCCTAAAGTCCGAAAAACAGGATGATAATTTTTATTTAAGCGCCAGTATTATCTTTAAAGATTCATTGTTTGAATCTGATATCATGGTCAGTCCGCAGGGCGATGTTTCTCTAAGCAATCAGGAACTTTTAGTCGAAGATATCCCTGTTTTAGATGATACTTTCGGGCAGTAAATATTTACCATAAAATTAAACAATTATTACCAAAATTAGCGTTATGGTTAATTTTCGGTAACACTTTGTTAACCTATTGAAAAAATTAACAAAAAACTTCTATTTTTTCTGTTTTTTACCCTGTTTTGGTAGGAAGTTGTTAACTCTTTCACCCCCATAATAAAGATGTAACCAGTGCATAGGGAGCGTTGGTTTGTCACAAATTTAAAAAACGGGGCTCCAAGCAATTGGATAAAAGAGAGAAAAATGGGTAACGACATCAATTTTGAAACGCCGAATAAAAAGTTCAAAAAGCCAAAAAGTTTTTTGATGGCGTATAGTTTAAACAATCACCAACCTGTGCAATGCACAATGATTAGTGATCAACCTTTTTTCTATATGGATGAAGAAATCAGTTTTGATGACGATGCCCTTTTGGACGATGAAAATTTTTCAGAAACATTTTATGCCTTAGATGAAGCGGAGCCCAATATCTTAGAAAGTGAACTGCTCGCGCTTAAAAATAAAATTGATGCTTATGAGCGGGTTTCTTTAGAATTTTCAAGAAACGAAGACGAAATTCAAAAACAGTTTTTAATGGATAGTCACGTGATAACAAAAGGGTCTGTTGAAATAGACCCTGACATGGTTTTGTCCCGCATTCTAAAAACCTTAAATCAAAGTCGGTACGCACAGACTTTATTGGAATTCGCTGCAAAAAACGGCATTAAAGTTGAGCTAAGTGACCAAGTTGAAATAGCCGCATATGATAAAAAAGCAGGTAAAATTTTTGTTCGCGCCGATATTGATTTGGATGATCAAATTTTATTGGCTGTTCAAGAACTGCGTCGCCACTGGCAACACCATCAAGGGGCGTTGGTTCATCCACTGACTTTTCACCCAGATCAAGCGGTTTTAATTAACCGTGCCCAACTGGCAGATTTGTCCGTAGCGGTTATCCGCAGTGCGTGGGAATTAAAACTAAACGGTCATGCTTCTCTTTGGCGACGGATTGAAAATTCTCCTTTATCAGATTTAGGACGTGCGCTTGCCCGTGAGGCCTTAAGTGATTTTAGAACATTGAACAATGGAAAGGCGGCTAGCGCGGTTTTTGAAACCTGGTTTTTATCCGAACGTTGTCGCCAACAGGACAAAAAACTTATTCAGGCGATGCTCGCCGATTACCGTGGTTATGTGTTTGATAGCACGGAAGCCTCTCGTATGGTTTCCATAGACTTGATCTGCGCCTTGGGGGAGCAGCCTTACGGCAAAAATTACCTGGCCCCTTATGCCCAGATGATCATGAATGACCCAATTTTCACAGATGTACGTGACCGTTCTAATGCCAATTTCCTATGGTTTATCAAGTTCGAGCGCGAATTCAGCGAAACGGAACAAGAGTTGCAATCCTCAAATCTTATCAAAGAGTCTGGCATTCAACAGACCTACAATAATGACATAATTGAGGACACCAACCATGAAGAATACTTCTCCGCCGCTGCCAAAGAAGACCTACGCCAATCTATATTCGGGGGAAAAAACCAATCCGAAGGGAACAATGTCGTTCATGTGCACTTTGGAAAGAACAGGCAGCCCCGTGAAGGAGTTTTATCTTGAGAGTGAAGTTGTTGATATGAAATCAGATAGATTCAGTCCTTTAACAAAACCTCGCTCTGTTCACAGGCAGAGCGAGAAGAATTTGGATCTAAAACTTCGTTCATCAAAAACCATTATTCAAGGCATTCGCGAATTCGATCTTGAAAATGGCGATATTTACGATTTGAAAGATTTACGTCCCCTAGAAACAAAACAATATGTGAATTTAGAGGCCTACCCACATATTTTTGAAACAGATTATGATGTTTTGTGTTGGGCGAGCGCATTAATGAGTGAAAGCCCGCTAGGCTATGCCTTAATGCAAGAAGCAGAAAAAACAGGATGGCGGATTTGCCTCAGTGATTTAGGCACAAATGGTTTTCATTTAGATGCAGAAGAAAAGATTATTGAATTGGATCATTATGGTCTGGAAGCCCCGTCATTAGGGCGCTCAAGCTTTTTTAGAACAGCGTTGATTTGCGTATTTGGAAAGGCATTACGTGATATCTGGCATGAAAATAGATGGGGCGCATTTGAAAAGAATTTCAAACCAGAAGCGGTTATGATGTTAGAGCGCGCCCGCGCCGCCGACACAGATTCAGTTTCAACCATCATTGGGTGGGAATTACGCGGCGCAGGATATAATGATATTTGGCGTCATATTTTGGGATCTGAAGACAGTGATATGGCGCAGGTGCTGACCAATATTTTAGAGCGTTATCCAACAGCCCTTTATAATGGTATGGCAATGGCCCATGTTTTCCGTCAATGGTATAGCGACAATGCGCGAATTGATGCGCTGGACCACAGTTCGTTAGAACACATGGATTTTGCAATGCGAGATCAGGCTCTTAAATTTGGTGATAAGAATGTCAGTGCCCTGGATTTTGAAAATCTTTCAGCATTGCCAGATGGCACAGTGTATTTAAAAGAGCTTGGTGAAACCGTTTCACGCGATCCTTTTTTTAGTGGATTGAATGATCCGATTAACCAGGCGCATTTATTCCAGATTGTATATGATTCCAAAGTCACTTATGTCGATGGTATTCCGTTTCGTGATGCCGCTCTCGCACGGAAGTTCTTTAAAGCAGATTAAAGCCCCCATATTTATGATTTTCCCCTTCTCAAGGGCGTTTTGTGCCCTTAGGATAGGGGCATGATAGCGAAAAAATCAGACAAAAAAGGCTCTAAAACCCCAATCTATGATTTTCATATGTATTTGGTCTCAGACGCCACGGGTACAACCCTGCAGGGATTGGCGCGGGCGGCTCTATCACAATTCGAAGGCATTCACCCGACCGAGCGTTTTTGGCCGATGATCCGTTCTGAAATGCAGCTAGACCGAGCGATTGCCGATATTCAAAAACATCCTGGTCCCGTTCTTTTCACTTTTGTCGATAAAGCGTTGCGCCGCAAATTACAAAATGCCTGCGCCGAATTGGATGTACCATGTATGCCCGTGCTTGATCCTATTCTACGGACAATGTCGTCTTATTTAGGATTGCAAAGTAAGGGCGTTCCTGGGCTGCAACATTCTCTCGATGAAGCCTATTTTGACAGGATAGATGCTGTTGATTTTGCTTTAAGTTATGATGATGGGCGCAATATTGATGGCCTTGAAGAGGCCGATGTTATTTTAGTTGGCGTTTCACGGACATCCAAAACACCAACCTGTATTTTCTTAGCACGGCGTGGTGTTAGGGCTGCCAATATTCCATTGGTGCCCAATGTGCCGTTCCCAGAGAAAATTACGACGTTTAAAAAGCCCCTTTTTATTGGTCTGACAGAATCTCCTAAACGTCTAGAAAACCTTCGTCGAAGCCGCTTACATGCAGAAGGAGAGCATAAACATTATGATAAAAATGAATATTTAGATTTGGAGCGAATTGAAGAGGAAATTCGCCAGGCACGCCGATTATTTACCAAATATAAATGGCCTGTGATTGATGTGACCCGTAAATCCGTAGAAGAAACCACCGCAGAAATTTATGCTCTTTTACAGCGCCATAAAGGGAAGGTGCGTAAAACGGCAGAGACAGAAAAGGAATAATTATGTCTCTTATTCTGGCATCAAAAAGTAAAGCACGACAAAATATGTTAAAAAATGCGGGTATTGATTTCGAGAGTTATCCCGCAAATCTTGACGAAGAAAATATAATTAAAAACTTACAAAATAAAAACGCAAGCCCAGAAAATATCGCGTTAAGTTTAGCGCAAGAAAAAGCATTGTTCGTTTCTAAAAAATTTGAAAACAATTATATTATTGGTTCTGACCAACTATTATCAATGAATCGAAAAATATATTCAAAAGCAAAAACGAAGGAAGAGGCAATAGATAGACTGTTAGAATTTCAAGGAAAAGAGCATTGTTTAACGTCTGCGGTGGCTGTGGCCAAGGCTGGCAAAATAATTTGGCATAAAACAGAAACAGCCATTCTGAAAATGAAGTCTATGGATAGGCAAGATATTGAAAAATATAGTAAAATTGCAGATAATACCCTAACATCCTGCGTTGGATGTTATGCGATTGAAGAGGCAGGAATTCGTCTTTTTGAAGGAATAAAAGGTGATTATTTTACAGTTTTGGGTATGCCACTTTTACCGCTTTTAAACTTTTTGGAAAGTGAAGGGGTTTTATCATGAAAGCATGCGTGATTGGCCATCCTATTCAACATAGTAAAAGCCCCTTGATTCATAATTATTGGCTGAACCAAAATAATATTGATGGGCAATATGATGCCATTGATATCGTGCCAGAAAATTTAAAAGATGGTATAAGGCAACTTTTAGAAAAAAGTTATGATGGATTCAACGTTACCATTCCCCATAAACAAAATATAATAAAATTGTGTGATGAAATTGATGATACGGCCCGTATGATCGGTGCCGTCAATACCGTCATTGTTCAAGAAGGTAAACTTTATGGCCGTAATACAGATGCGTTTGGTTTTATTCAAAACATAAAAACACACCAACCAGATTTTGATTTTAAAAATAAATCAGCGCTTATTTTAGGCGCGGGTGGCGCCGCGCGGGCAATTATCTACGGTCTTCTTCAAGAAGGAATAGGGCGCATTATTGTGGTTAATCGCACAATAGAAAAGGCCGAAGAGCTGCGGGATTTAGGTCTAGCGCAAATAGAGATTAAACCCTGGGAAAAACGCAATAACATATTGAAAAATATAGATATTTTGGTAAATTCTACATCTTTAGGTATGACCCAAAAACCTGCGTTAGAGATAGATTTGAACGGATTACCAGAAGAAGCGTTAGTCTGTGATATCGTCTATGCCCCTTTAATGACAGATTTACTAAACGCAGCCAAGGCGCGCGGTAATGATATTGTCACAGGTATTGGTATGTTGTTACATCAGGCACGTCCTGCCTTTGAAGCATGGACGGGAACTTTCCCTTATGTAACGCCAGAGTTAGAGAAATTGGTTTTGGAATGATTGTTTTAGGCCTTACAGGATCAATAGGCATGGGCAAGACGACTTTGTCGCGCATGTTATCACGTCTGGGGTGTGCCGTTCATAATTCCGATGAAATTGTGCATTATGCGTTAAGTCCGAAGGGAGAAGCTTTTGAAGAAGTTGCACTCACTTTTCCTGAGAGCTGGGATAAAAAAAACCATCTCATTCAGCGCGATATTTTAGGAAAGATTATTTTTGACAATCCACAAAAAAGAAAACAGTTAGAAGAGATTCTCCATCCGATTGTAAGACAGAATCAAAAAAAATTCATTCAAAAACAAAAAAGACTGGGGCGGGAATTTGTGGTTCTAGATATCCCTTTGCTTTTTGAAACAGGCGCGGAAAACCGCGTGGATTATACGATTGTGGCAACAGCGCCGTATCATATCCAACGCCAAAGAGTCTTGCACCGGCAGGGGATGAGCGAAGAAAAATTTCAGGCAATTTTAAAGTCACAGCTTTCTGATGTTGAAAAACAAAAACGCGCTGATTTTGTTGTGTCGACAGGAATGGGAATGGCATATAGTTTTAGAACACTTAAAAATATTTTACAGGAGATAAAATGAAAACTTTAATTTTATGTCACAAGTCCCAAAGAGACGCAGGTGCATTTGAAAAAATGCTGAAACAGCGCGGCGCAGACATAGAATTACGTTTAGCTTATGAAGATGGGGTTAAAGATATTGATCCTTTGGCGCATGATCTCACTATTTTTATGGGTGGTCCAATGGGAGTTTATCAGGCAGATTTATTTCCTTATTTAAGAGATGAAATTTCATATATCGAAAAACGTCTTCAGGCCGAAAAGCCGTATTTAGGAATTTGTTTGGGCGGCCAATTGATGGCGGCTGCAATGGGATCAGAAGTCTATCCAGGTAAACAAGGAAAAGAGGTGGGCTGGCAGTCCATTCACGTGAATGATAATGGAAAAAACACGCCAATGATGCATTTGGACGCAAGCAATACCCGTATGATGCAATGGCATGGTGATACGTTTGATTTACCGAAAGAGGCGGTTTTGCTTGCTTCATCCGACTTGTACCAAAACCAAGCGATCGCCTATGGCCAGAAGGCTTTAGGTCTTCAATGCCATCCAGAAGTTACCAGAACCAATATTGAATTATGGCTCGCCTTAGGAATAAGTGAGTTGAAAGAGGTCGGGCTTGATGTACCAACCTTGCGGGAGCAAACTATTAAAAATATAGATACGCTTGATAAACAGCGGACGAAATTTTTTAATGAATGGCTTGATAGTGTTGAATTATAATGAAAGCGTCATTGCGAGGAACGAAGTGACGCGGCAATCTATTGAATTTTACTTCCAATTCATGGATTGCTTCACTACGCTCGTAATGACGACTTAAGATAGAGTTATAATATGCGTGAAATTGTTTTTGATACTGAAACTACTGGGATGGACCCCGCCACGGGTGATAAACTGGTGGAAATAGGCTGCGTGGAATTGGAAAACCATATTCCAACGGGGCGTACCTATCACCAATATCTTAATCCCGAGCGCGATGTCCCCGCCGAAGCCGTTGCTGTGCATGGCCTGACGTTAGAAAAACTTAAAAACGAGCCTACTTTTGGTGAAATTGTCGGTGATTTTCTCGAATTCATCGGCACAGATTCAAAATTAATTGCTCATAACGCCGAATTTGATATGAAATTTATCAATGCGGAGCTGAAAACCTTTGGTTTTCCTGCGATTGAGCCTAAACGCGTCGTCGATACGCTAATTATTGCCAGAAAGAAATTTCCAGGCTCCCCTGCTAGTCTGGATGCGTTATGCCGACGATTTAACATTGATAATACAGGACGAACATTGCACGGCGCATTGCTCGACTCCGAACTTCTTGCAGAAGTTTATCTGGAGCTTTTAGGCGGTCGTCAGCGCGGGTTAGAAATTGAACCTGAAAAGAAAAAAATATCTTCCGAAAAAATTGTAATGGCAGAGCGTAAATTCAGAGAAGCAAGAATTTTTGAAATAAACGCAGAAGAACAGCAAGCGCATGATAAAATGTTGGAAGATTTAAAAGCCCCAATCTGGAAAAATTAATTCTCTACTGTCATTGCGAGCATAATATTATTTACCGATATCAACCCAACTGCCGCCATCACAAAAACGGAAAACAGTTCCTGCACTGTCATAGTCCATTGCGCCCTCACTCGCTGTAGGGGATGTACATCCGCCAAGGCCGCCACCAGATTCTGACATGGGCACTAAACTAGATCCATCACACCAAACCATGGTTTTATTGGTTGCATCATAATAATATTCACCTGCTTGGGTACAAGCTGTCCCTGTGATATAGCCCGTTCGAATGATTTCATAAGAGTCTATTCGGTCGTAGGGAGAAACATTCGAAAATATAAATTCACCAGATTTAGCAAGAGCAAGTAAGTTTGTAGCGTATACAGAATTGTGATGTGATGCCGTTGTTAGAAAAGGATTTAAAGGATCTGATATGTCTATCGTTCCAATGACATTATTCGTAAGTGTGGAGATATAGGCAAAATCACCATCAACCACAAGACCGCTGATACCAGCCAAATAATAATTTTCGACAACTTTAGCATTTCCACTGTTGGCGATAACAGGTGCAGCAGGATTGCTGACATCAACAACGACAAGTGAGTTAGAACCATTAGCCGTTACATAAGCGTAATTTCCTTGAACTTTGACATAGATCGGAGAAGATAAATTTGTACCATCTGTTAAAACACCAGAACCAGACCCTGCAATAGCAGGAGCGGCTGGGTTACTGATATCAACAACAGTTAATGTATTTGTTGAGGCTGAAACAACATAGGCATAGTTACCAGAAACATCAACTTTGGAAGCGCCTGTGATAGCAACGGTGGCAGAGCCCCCACCCGCGATAACAGGGGTCGCCCGATCACTGACATCAACAACTGTCATTTGATTCATAGCACTACCTACAATATAAGCATAATCGCCCTGAACAGCGATTCCATAAGCGCCATTTAAATCTGTTCCATCGACTAAAACCCCGCTTGCACCGCCAGAAGGGGCAACCAGATTTGTGGGGTCACTAATATCAACAATTGTTAAACTGTCAGATCCTGTAGAGGCGATATAAGCGTAATTACCATCAACAGCAATACCCCGTGGAACGGATAAATTTGTCGTATCAACATATGTATCTGCAACGCTCATGGAGGTAATGGGGTCACTTGCGTCGATAGAAGCAAGTGACTTATTTCCATTAGAAATGACGTAAACATAACTACCCCAGGCGGCGAGTTCCCGTACATCGTCAGTATCTGGGCTCTGTGATACTGTTGATTGTCCCATCAGAGCTATCTTATGAGTGCCTTGTTGTTCAAAACAATAGGTAAAAAGGCTGTTATTACATACAACTGTTTTACGATAATTTGTTCAGTTACTCCCTGTCGACTGATCATCCCCTGTGTAGGGATTTCCTGTTAACTGTGTCCAACCATTGCAGCTATCAGCCGCCGTGTAACTGATAGCGGAGCCATCCGTATTAACATTTGTCCATACATCTCGTTGGCCAAGACCTTCCGCAGTTCCATCTGCATAACGGTTAATAACGCTGTCCAAGCAAGATCCTGTGCAATCCACAAGATCAGCCCAATCATCAGCTACTTGTGTCCCGTTTGCCATTTTATAAGGTTTAGTAGAATGTTCAAAACGGTTGACGGGGTCATAGGCCGAATTTGTATCTGCAAGCCAGGCATAAAAAACCCCTCTTATACCGTTAATATACGCGTCTCTTGTACATTTAGCATCGGCTCCTAATATTCCACCCATTCGACCATCTCCTGCCTGTGCAGGAAGAAGAAAGACAAGACGTTCATCGGGGTTCCCACCGCAACTTGATGTTCCGCTTGTGCACGGTTCGACCATATCAATCCAGTTGGTATCATCACAATATTTAAGTTCATCCGTGGCGGTAAAATATTCAATCTCACCATCCTGACCAGGTTGTCCATCTTCATTATTGGAACAGGCAGCATGCGCGGCGGAGGAAAATATTATGAAGGCAAACGTCATTACGAGCATTTTTATTACGCTCAGGGTCGCAAGCGACCTACGCTGATAGAGTTTCCAGATGCGGCCGTAGCGCGCCAAAAAAATATTAGGGGCGCCTGAGGCCACAATAAAAAATTTTCTTGCAATGACGTTCATGGTTGAAAAGTCCATCATCTAATTATAAACCCCCATGGCGCGCCATGTATCACCTTCACAATATTGCATGACGTTCGAGATTGAATTGTAAACCACATCCCCTTCCGCGCCAACAGGGTTGGTGCATCCTGCGCCGCCATCGCCCGCGGAAGGGGCCATGGCCTTCCATTCGCGCAAGTTACAATATTGCGGCACGTGATGGGTTGTATTATAGGTCATGTCGCCATCGCGGTGCGCTGTTGGGTTTTTGCAAGGGTAGCCTGTGTCATAGAGCTCTTGAATTTCTGCCGCGCTTAATATGCGTTTATAAAGCCTGACATCATCTATGCGCCCATCAAAAGGGCGGGCATAACCAGTTCTATTTCCTATGATTAAATTATCAGAAGTATCAACATTCGCAGACCCTGTTGGTGTATTAACTTCAGTTACCCCAACGGAAACACCGTCAACATACATAATAGGGTCGTTTGTTGTCGCATTGTCGTTGTAGGTAAGGGCAACGTGGTGCCATGTTCCTAAATTAATGACAGCTGAAGAAGAAGACCAGTCCCCGTCTACCCCCGTAAAACGCCGTCCAAAACCAATCGTTCCCCCACCTGCGGCTAAGTGCCAACCAAAAGATCCCGCTTTATCCATGATACGGTGACCACTTACTGGAAAAGAGTCATAATAAACCCATGCTGCAATAGTGCCGCCGTCGTTAAACACTTCATCGACTGCGGCGGGAGAACCAATAAAAACCCCGTCATTGACACCGTCAAAATCAAGGGCATTATTTATGATACCTGCGGCGGAATCATTTGTTGCGTCCTGTCCATTTTGCATGGTGCCGTTATTCCCGTTGCCTGAGCTATCGGCAGCAGTAGTGCCTGATGTTTCATCCAGTTTCCACCATCCAACAAGATTACCTGTGGGACCAAAATTATCACCTGGGTCAGTAATAGCATCAGTGAGTGCACCATTTTCGGTAAAGCCGCCGCCTGTACCTTTATTGGTGTGCCAAGACGCTGTCGCGCCAGACAGGAAAATATCAGGCGGCGATCCTGTGGGGCGGGACCCATCTGTGCCGAGGTTCACAGGAAAGCCATTTGCGTCAATAAATTGACGGCGGATATTGACATCAGAGAGATCGAGATAAGTGCCAAAATCGAGCCAAAAATCTGCAAAGTCAGTATTTGATTTTTGCGTCGAATTTCCACCTATTCGAATATCCGTTGACCCTGATGCATTAATAGTTGCATCAACATAGTTAAAATAAGTTGTCGCGTCAGCAACACCGTCAACATAGACATAGCGTTTACCAGTATCTGACATATCAAAACTAAACATAACATGATGCCACTTTCCAGTATCATTGAAAACAGTGGCTAGTTGGGAAGAGAGCTCACGCGTAGGGTCTGCTTGTTCAGCTAGAATTAGCATTCTATCACTGGAGTCAATAAAAACTCTAAAACGTTCTTCTCCACCGCCTGCATTTAGATGAATAACACTGAATTGATCTGCTGTTTCATAACGTTTAATCCAAAAACTACCCGTTACCAATTTTGTGTCTGTAACACCAGTCAATGCTCCTGCTATATTTAACCAATCATTTGTACCATCAAAATTTACCGCATTGGGGATATAGAGGGGTTTTCCCACGCCGTTCCAGTTGGTGCCGTCACACCATTGCATCACATAATCAGTATTATTATAAGTCATATCCCCTGCCGCCCCGACGGGGTTGGCACAGGCGGCAAAGGCAGGGGCGGAGAACACTAAGATCAGCGTCATTGCGAGGAATAAAATGACGAAGCAATCCATAGGTTTTTCCCACGAAACTGGATTGCCGCGTCGCTGACGCTCCTCGCAATGACGGTTGTTATTTTTCATGACAGAAAGACGGTGAAACATGAAGATAGTCTACCCCTTCTTATGATTGACGAAAACGGCGATAACCCAAAATCCACACAAAGAATCCACCGCCCATAAAACCAAATAATAACATCATCCAAAGATAGGGGGAGGCAAAGGACGCTTCCTTCATATTATTTTGCAAGTAAGCTTTGTTGAGAAGCGTGACTTGTTTATTCAGACTTTCCAACGACGCTTGTGTTTGTGCGCGGTCACTTTGAAGGCTCGCCATTTGGACAGAAAGGGTGTCATTCTGCGCTTTTAAGGCTTTGGTGGCTTCGATCATCGGCGCGATGAGACCCATATAATTGACGGATTTGGTGCCCATGTCGTCATTGGCGGTTTTCACCAGTTCAGGGAAGATTTTCTCAAGATCCTGCGCCATCACACCCATTTCAACACGCCCCTTTTCATCATCCTTCATTTTAAAGGAATAGGTTTCAATTTGGGCGATCTTTTTGATCATCTCATCAGTGCTTAAAGAATGGATATCCGTTTTTAAACGGATGTCAGAAACGTCCGTAATGGTGCCTGTATATTCAATATCGCCCGTAACATCGAGCTCAACAGAAGGAGAGCTATTTGCAATTCCAACAAAACCACTTGCATTAATGACCATACGCTCTGTTCCTGCCGTATCAAAACGGATGATGTCTTCATCGGCACTTTCTTCAACCTGAACTTTTGTATCGTTATCGGCGTCGGAAACCCCGCCAGATGTTGTTGCAAAAGATTTCCAGCCAGTCCCATCATAATATTGGTAAGTGCTTGTCGATGTATCATAAGCCAATAATCCTGTGGCTGTGGCACCGATGGTGGCAGTGGGGTTTGATACGCGCGGGGCGAGGAAACCTTTATCTGTGGCATCGAGTTGCAATAACGCATCCGCATCAATCCCCGTAGCATTGGTTACACCAATCCCGACACGATCTGTAGACAGATCACCAAAAATTGTTCCACCGATGTTTAGTTGGTTTGAAACAGTTGCACCTGATGGATCTATATTATCACCAATGATAATATTATTTGACCCAGTTGTGACAACATCCCCTGATTGCGATCCAACAAAAATATTATTATCCCCTGTCGTAATAGCATTTCCTGAGTAATATCCTATAAAGACGTTATCTGATGCGGATGATCCCGCACCAATACCCTCGCCTGCACTATCTCCGATGGCAACGTTAGAATCTCCTGTTAAGTTTGCGCCTGCGGCATTTCCTATAAAAACTTCACTTTGCCCTGTACTGTTTCCACCTGCCCAAGACCCAATAGCGATTGAAAAACCATCTATATTTTGGGCGGCATTATCACCGAGGGCAACAATATTTCCAGCCGTCGTCACACCTGATGCCGCATTATATCCTAAAGCTGTAATTCTGCTTCCCGTTGTGATAGAAGCGCCTGCAAAATTTCCTACAATAGCATGTTGTAAATCTTGCCCTCCCGTGGTGTTGACGTTTGATCCTGCATCTGTTCCAATATAAAGGGCACTTGAATACTGACTAAATCCAGCGCCTGCCCCTAAATTCGTATGGGCACTGCCTGTTCCAATAGCAATGGAGGGGCTGTTATAAGAATCATCTGTAGAAGGAAAATATTTAACAAATTGTTCACCCGCAACACGGAATGTTCCTGTCCCCACCATGTTAATATCCCCATTTACATCAAGTGTGTAACCTGGGTTATTTGTACCAATACCAACTTGTTCCGTCCCTGCAGAGCCATAATGAATCCGTCCTCCTGTGAGATCGGTCCATAGGCCTGATCCTCCTGCTGCCTGTGCGACCCAGCTGGTGCCGTTAAAGGTGAGGACTTCATTTGTGCTCGGCGAGGCGACACTAACATTCGTCAGGTCGTTTAAGACCATAGATGGAATATCATAGGTTGGGGCATTGCCTGCCACCCCATCAAATTTTACAAAGTTAGAAACCTGAACATCGCCAATCACTTGTAATTCAGAAGCAGGAGTAGTTGTGCCTATACCGACATTACCATTAGCATCAATACGCATACGTTCAGTCGTATTCGTGCTAAAGGTCAGTGGCCAGTTTTCGTGAACCAATAGACCAGCGTCTGCTGTATTTAAAGCCATAACAAAACCATCGGTTGATGTTGCTCCAGATGGAGAATTTGTTAAGCGAAAGGTTGTAAAATTCCCACCAGGTTCATCGATATGAAAATCTCCTGCAGGGGAGGATGTGTTTATACCTACACTATCGTTAGAGCTATCAATAAATAATGTTGCATTGTCAAAGTTAAGATCTGCTGAATTGGTGTCCATATCAATGGTCGTCGTGGCATCCAGTGTCATGGCATCAACAATGTCATCCCAGTCGATAGAATCAGCAGGAATAGTGGGCGCTGCGCCATATCCAAAATCACGCCATGCGGTGCCGTCATAGAACTGGTAGAGATCGGTCACGGTGTTATAGGCGATAAGACCTGTGGCAGGCGCAGCGATAGCGGATGTCGGATCCGATACCCGTGGGGCGAGGAAACCGCGGGAAGTTGAATCAATCTGTAATTGGGCAGAGGCGTTAATCGCCGCGGCATTTGTTACACCAATCCCGACACGATCGGTGGATAAATCACCAAAAATTGTCCCGCCGATATTCAGTTCGTTTGATACCGTGGCACCAGAAACATCGACCCCTTGTCCAATTAAAATATTATTACCACCTAACGCCAGGGTTGCGCCAGTTCCATGACCTAGAAAGACGTTATTATTTGAAGATGTTCCTGAAAGGGCAGCTCCAATATTTCGACCCACAAAAACATTATTTGAACCACCCCAAGACGCTGGCACACCAACGCCTGATGACTCTCCTATAAACACATTTTCTGATCCATCGCTAAAATAGCCGCCTGCAAGTTTACCCAGAGCTGTGTTATCCTGAACACCGACCCCTGTGCCTGCACCAAACAGAGCAGCCTGACCTATCGCTACAGTTCCAGTTGCATTACTGCCAGTTGCAGCAGATAATGCATTATACCCAATCGCCATAGCGCCAGTCGTATCGCCCGTCAACGTTTGTCCAGCATTTCCACCAATAAAAATTGGCCCTCCAAAACTAGATGTTGTCATGTTCTGTCCAGCATTGCGACCGATGGCAATTACGTCCCAAGCTGTAGCGTTAGCTGCCCCTGCATTATGTCCTATTGATACATTTCCTTCACCCGTGGTTATGGTTGTTCCCGCGTCATAACCTATAGCAATATTTTCATCACCAGTTGTAATCGCATCACCAGCATTTTGTCCGATGGCAAGATTATATTGCCCCCCTGCGGCGATAGAAGAACCTGCATTTTGTCCCATAAACATGTTAAAGTCTGTGACATAATCTGTTGCGGCATCACCAAGGTCATCAATAAACCCTCCACCTGGACCACCATAACCAAAGGTGCGCCAAGCCGTACCATCATAAAACTCGTATAGATCAGTCACGGTGTTATAGGCGATCAAGCCTGTGGCAGGCGCGGCGATGGCGGATGTGGGATCACTCACCCGCGGGGCAAGGAAACCACGGTTAGCACTAGATAATTCAAGAATAGAGGAAGCATCAGGTGTTGCCGCCCCCATTCCGATAGCATTTGCTGAGCTATCAATCACAAAAGTATTTGCATCAAAATTAAGATCGGCCGTGTTGGTATCCATATCAATGGTGGTTGTGGCATCCAGTGTCATGGTGTCAACAAATTTGTCCCAATCAAGCGTGTCATCCGCAACGGTTGCGCCGCCAATAAAGTTAAAGGCTTTTCCTGCAGAATAGAGAGAAGCAATAGATAAGGTACTGGTGACACAGTCAAAGGCCGCAAAGCCATTTTGTCCAACGTAATTTCCTGAATTATCGTAATCGATATAATTGAAAGAATTACCTGTCGTTGTTGAATGGTAACTTGCACCCCCGCCGCTTGTTG
The DNA here is from genome assembly GCA_041397885.1 of Alphaproteobacteria bacterium. Lineage (GTDB taxonomy): Bacteria > Pseudomonadota > Alphaproteobacteria > Micavibrionales > Micavibrionaceae. The sequence continues at coordinate 24,782 of JAWKVV010000002.1, forward strand.
ATTGCTCTAAATCTAGAACACGTACAGTGGCACCGTTTGTACACACAATTGCGTCAGGCCATCCTGAAACCATTGAATATTGAGGGTTAGAAGGAACAGTCGCATCAACCCAATCTGTTCCGTTGTACTGCAATATATTGCCACTCACGACACCAGAGGTATCAACATTTCCAATATCGTTAATGTCGGCGACAGTGGCGCTGAAAGCGGCCCATGTTCCTGCGCCATCACACATTTCAAGGCCATCACCCGTGGCGTTTAGACGGAGCGCCCCTTGTTTAGCGGCGTCACAAGCTGTTCCAGAATCGTTAGAAAGGAGTAAAGATCCACCTTCTAAAGCCAAAACATTTGTTGCGGTGATGTCTTCATTCACTTGATCTCCAAAGAAAATACCAAAACTTTGGTTTCCAGAAACACGTGGATTATTGCCAGCACTAGCCAAGCCCAATCCGAAAGCAACAGAGAAATTTCCTTTTCCTGCAGTTGCATGATTTGTTTGCGCGGTTCCATCTCCAGCCAAAACTTCACCACCGAAGGCAATACTATTAAATCCAGTGGCCAAAGCTGTGCCGCCATGGGCAAAACTTAACACACCACTTGCAAGGGAATTGGCTCCAGAAGCATGACTTAATCCTCCGCTTGCTTCTGTGTTTATGCCCCAAGCAAAAGAATCTGTTCCAATATTGGCGTTTTGCCAGGCGGCGTCGCCTCCATTGATTGTTCCTCCACGTAGAGCTCCTTTGTTTGGATCATAAAAGGAGCGTGTTCCATCTCCATCAAGACCTGCGGTGGTGGATGTTTGTCCAGTATTAATAATGTGAAAATTTTCGCGGGTGATATGGGTGGTATTGTCGGTAAATAATCCCGTTCCCCCTGCGTTAAAGTTGACCCATGATGTTCCATCATAGAATTGATAGAGGTCGGTCACGGTGTTATAGGCAATCAGACCTGTGGCAGGCGCGGCAATCGCGCTCGTTGGATCACTCACCCGCGGGGCAAGGAAACCGCGAGAGGTTGAGTCAATTTGTAATTGGGCAGAGGCGTTAATGGCTGTGGTATCAGTAACACCGATACCCACACGATCGGTTGATAAATCACCAAATATTGTTCCACCGATATTCAATTCATTCGACGCTGTGGCGGCAGAGGCATCAATATCGTAACCTATGAGGATATTACTTGAACCATCTGTTGTGGCATCTCCTGCTTGATAGCCTAAAAAGACATTATTATCGCCGTCATTTATATTATATCCACTTGTGCGTCCGACAAAGACATTATTATCAGGATCGCCTGTGCTGTACCCTGGGCCATGTCCCGCGTCATGACCGATAGCAACGTTTGATTCCCCGCCACTACTACTTGAATAAAGCGCTTCACGTCCTATAGCAGTGTTGCTATTACCCAATGTGAATCCAGCAAAATCCCCAATAATAATACTTTGTAAAGCAGTTGAATTTCCACCAGCACTTTTTCCTATAATTACACTTTGTCCCCCCGCATCTGGACCAGCATCGGTACCGATTACGACATTATTTCCTAGAGTTGTAATCAACGAGCCAGCACCCTTTCCGATCAAGATGTTATCGCTCGCAGTTGTGATATCATTTCCTGCATCTTGACCGATGGCAAGGTTGTTTTGTCCGCCAGCGGCGATGGAGGCTCCCGCCCCTTGTCCCATAAACATATTAAAGTCTGTGACATAGTCTGTTGAGGCATCGCCAAGATCATCTATAAACCCTCCACCTGGACCGCCATAACCAAAGGTACGCCATGCAGTCCCATCATAAAATTCATAAAGATCAGTGGCTGTATTATAGGCCATCAAACCTGTGGCAGGGGCGGCAATGGCGGATGTCGGATCAGATACGCGCGGTGCCAGGAAGCCTTGACTGTCTGAATTGGCCTGTAATTTAGCAGAGGCGTCTGCAGAATTACCGACGACAAACTGGCCTGTGCTCGTCATAATAAATCTTAAAGGGTTAGTTCCAAATGAGTTATTGGTCCCGAAATAATAATTAAGATTACCATTACCAGTACCATTTGTCGTTTCGCGGACAATAGTCCACTTATCAACCAAATTACCAGTACCTGCATCTATTTCTGTGAAATTAAGGGCACTACCCGTAGTACCCGTGGAATCACTGCTTATTTCAACATGCGTATTTATGCCTTCAACCAAAAGATCTGTTGAACCGTTAAATTCTCCAGCCCCAATACCAATATCGTCATATTGTATATGAAGATTAACAAGTGGCGAGGATGTCCCGATACCTACATAGTTAGCAGAACTATCAATGACGAAAGTATTCGCATCGAAATTAAGATCCGCTGTGTTGGTATCCATGTCAATGGTGGTGGTGGCGTCTAAGGTCATGGTGTCTGTGATGTCATCCCAGTCGATAGAGTCCGCAGGGATAGCCACAGCAGCACCGTATCCAAAATCCCGCCAAGAGGTACCATCATAGAATTGGTAAAGGTCAGTCACGGTGTTGTAGGCGATGAGGCCTATGGCAGGAGCAGCGATGGCGGATGTGGGGTCACTCACCCGCGGGGCAAGGAAACCACGGTTAGCACTAGATAATTCCATGATAGCAGAAGCATTAGCAGGCCCACCTGTGCCAATACCGAAGTCACCCGCAGAATCAATTCGTAAAACTTCAGATACCGTATCGCTTAAACGTGTCGACAGACTGAAGTAAGTGTCGTTGTCATTGACGCCATTTTCTTTGGCAAAACCCATTATCCCCAACTGGGCAGAGTTTCCATCAGCAAAACTGAATTGCATCCCCATTCCCGCAGTATTGGAAGTTGATAAATTTCGAATATCTATCCCAAACATAGAAGCCGCACTTGTTCCTTGTAAAGAAGGGGTATCAGTTCCAAAAAACCTTAAACCTGCTGTACTTCCACCTGTATTATTGATGTAATTTGTCCCCATTGTAATATTTTGTGTAGCAGTGTGATCTCCTAGATTGTCACCGCGCATCGCGGTCCAATCTGTGCCATCACAATATTGCATCACCGAAAAGTCAGTATTATAAATTTGATCACCTGATGCGCCCACGGGGTTAGCACATTGCGCATGCGCCATATTATTGCCCGATATCATAAAAATTGCAGATAAGACAGCAATAGATGGCATTTGCCATTTTTTAATCAGGCGTGAATTCTTTCGGGTCATCATAAGATTTCCTTAATTATCAAATTTATTTCCTTTTTCTTTGTCAGTGTTACACAATTATTACTCAAAAAAATCTTACTTCGTTGGGGCGGCTGCTCCCGTTGTTCCATTAAAGCTAATCATTGTTGGATTTACGATATTGTTATTACTCATATCCAAATCTGTTGTGGCGGTGTGGTTACCAAGGTTATCTCCGCCGACACCAAAGCCAAAGTCTTGCCATGTTGCACCATCGTAATATTGATAGCGATTTGTTACAGTGTCATACGCCATCAAACCTGTGGCAGGGGCGGCGATAGCCGATGTTGGGTCACTCACGCGCGGCGCAAGGAAACCACGATCAGCGGAATCAATTTGTACAATGGCGCTCGCATCAATAGCTCCACCAGTGGCTATTCCTAAGGCACCAGAGCTATCAACGCGTAATTTTTCAGAGACTACATCAGCTAGCCGAGTTGATAGAGTAAAATAACTTTCATTGTTATCAACGCCATTTTCTTTTGAAAATTCCAAAGTCCCAAGTTGCGCACCACCATCGCCTTGATAAATTATCCCTACTCCTGTTCCAGCAACATTAGATGCGGACTGATTAATTACGGTAAATGGGTGTGTGATGCTACCAGCTGCATCATTTGTTGCAGCAACACGATTGCCTCCTGAGAAAACTAATCCATTACTACCTGCTCCTGTATTATTAATGATAAACCCACCCATAGCCAAATTTTTGCGTCGCTGTGTGGTTACCAAGATTATCTCCACCGACACCAAAGCCGAAATCTTGCCAGGTTGCACCATCATAATATTGATAACGGCTAGTCGCGGTATCGTACGCCATCATACCTGTGGCAGGTGTAGCAATGGCAGACGCTGGATCAGAAACACGTGGCGCAAGGAAACCTTTATCGGTTGCATCTAATTCCAAAATCGCATCTGTATCGATTGCGGTAACATCTGCTACTCCAATACCGACATGACCTGTCGAAAGATCACCAAAAATTGTTCCGCCGATGTTAAGTTCGTTAGAAGCTGTGGCACTCGAAGGGTCAACATCATACCCGATGATAATATTGTCTGTACCAGTAGTTGTTAGGTCTCCTGCTTGATATCCAAGGAATAGGTTGTTAGCAGCGCCATTTAGAATGTTAGTTCCCGCCTGGTAGCCTATAAACACATTGTTTGAAACGGTGTCACTTAATCCAGAAACACCGCGTCCAGCGTTATATCCCATGGCAACGTTATTACTACCGAGAACAATTTCTTGAGGGCAGCACTACCAAAGGCAGAATTTGCATTACCTGTTGTATTATAACGGGAAGTATTTCTTCCAAATGCTGTATTGTTTTCACCACTTGTTGTTTGACGTAGTGCAGATTCTCCGAAAGCATTATTGCCATTGACGACGTTTGCTAAAGATAATGCGTTTGCGCCGATGGCAATGCTACTACTGTTTACTGTTACTGTGGCGAGTGCGTTTGTACCGATACCAATGTTATTTGTACCAGTTGTAACAGAGTCCAGTGCGTTTGTGCCGATACCAATGTTATTACTTCCCGAAGAAGTACTTACTAATGCACGGCGTCCTATTCCCACATTATTATCGCCACTGGTGTTATTCATAAGCGCCTGCCAACCTATCGCGATATTATTAAGGGCAGCGCTGTCATTTAAGGAAGATAAGGTATCCTGACCGAGAGCTATATTTGTTGTGTCAGAATTACCGTAGCTACCACCTGCATTTTGACCTAGGAACATATTGTTTGTTGTCACATAATCTGTTGCAGCATCTGTTAAATCATTAATCGCAAGAGCGGGTGTTGAGCCATACCCCACTGTACGCCAGGCCGTACCATCATAAAATTCATAAAGGTTCGTAACAGTATTATAGGCCATTAAGCCCGTTGCAGGAGCGGCAATAGCAGATGTTGGTCACTCACGCGCGGCGCAAGGAAGCCACGATTAGTAGATTCAAGTTCTAAAAGAGCTGAGGCATCAGCGAGTGGCTCGACCGATGGAAACACCGCCTGTGTTATCAACAAGTAAGCGATTTGTAGCGGTTGTTCCATTCCATGTTGTAATCTCATAATTATTTGTGTTGTCTTGAAGGCCAGTGACCCATATAACATTAGATGCATTTAAGGCTCCAGAAGGGATATGAGAAACAGCAGCAACATCAGTATTTGCTGTTCTTGCCAAAAGTAATTCAGGGCTTGCGCCAGTGACTCTGAGATCATCGCCATTCAAGACCATGCGCTCCGTTCCTGCTATATCAAAGCGGATGATATCTTCGTCAGCGCTTTCTTCGACTTGGACTTTCGTATCATTATCCGCATCAGATAGTTCAACAGCTGTGTTTGAATTTGTTGAATAAGATACCCATGCCGTACCATTCCAGTAATCTGTGGTGTTGGTGGTGGTGTTATAGATGGTAAGACCTGTGGCAGGGGCGGCGATCAGATCGCGCTGTGCGGTGGTCATACGGGGACCTAAGAAACCGCGTGTGGTAGAAGTGATATCAATCACAGCCGAGACATCAGGGGCATTTGTTCCTAAACCAATGCTATTGGCTGAACTATCAATGACGAAAGTATCACTGTCAAAGTTTAAATCAGCCGCATTGGTATCCATATCAACGGTTGTGGTGGCGTCTAAGGTCATCGTGTCTGTAATGTCATCCCAGTCGATGGAATCAGCAGGGATGACCACGGCGGCGCCGAAGCCGAAATCCCGCCAGGCGGTACCGTCATAGAATTGATAAAGGTCAGTGACAGTATTGTAGGCAATCAAGCCCGTAGCGGGCGCGGCAATGGCGGATGTTGGATCACTTACGCGTGGAGCAAGGAAGCCTGTGTTGGTCGAGGTTAGATCAAGGATAGAAGAAGCATCTGGAGCAGCTGTACCGATCCCAACATTATTGCCAGAGGCATCAACAAAGAGAGTATTGGTATCAACGATAAGATCATCCACAAGAGTGGTAATGCCCGTGACATCGAGTGTTGTGCCAATGGTTAGATCTTGTGTCATGTTGATAGCGCCAAGCGGATCAATAGTCATGACTTCGGTGCCGTTTGTATCAAAACGGATAGTGTCATCATTGGCCCCTTCTTCGACTTGAACAAGGGTATTGCCATCTGCATCAGCAAGCTCTAGAGCGGTGTTAGAAGAAGTTGCAAAAGACTTCCAGATCGTACCATCGAAATAATCGGTGGTATTGGTCGTGGTATTATAGATGGTAAGACCTGTGGCAGGAGCGGCGATCAGATCGCGCTGCGCGGTGGTCATACGGGGTCCTAAGAACCCGCGTGTGGTTGAGGTGATATCAATCACAGCTGAGGCATCAGGGGCATTTGTTCCTAATCCGATGGCATTGGCAGAACTATCAATGACAAAGGTATCACTATCAAAGTTTAAGTCAGCCACATTGGTATCCATGTCGATGGTGGTGGTGGCGTCTAAAGTCATGGTGTCTGTAAAATCATCCCAGTCCAGAGAATCAGCAGGGATGGTGGGGACAGCGCCTGTTCCTATATCTTGCCATGTGGCACCGTTATAGAATTGGTAGGTATTGGTCACAGTGTTATAGGCCATTAAACCTGTCGCAGGGGCAGCAATGGCAACGGAAGGATCAGATACACGGGGAGCGAGGAAGCCACGAGAGGTTGAATTTAACTCTAAAACCGAAGAAGCATCAGCATATATGGCGGTTGCAGCAAGTGCGTTATCACTAATTATTGTACTTCCAGTCGATCCAACACTTAATCGTTCTATACCATTAGTGTACAAAACAAGATAATCATCATCGCCTATTCCAGCAGCAGCGGAATTTCGCCCTAAACCAGTATCGTTATCGCCGTTTCTTGGTCTGAAATTAGGAGTTGATGTCGCAATAGCAGGGCCAGTGCCCGTAGTTGTTGAAATTCCAGTTGCCGTCATCAACCATCTATTGCTTCCAGAAAAATAAAATCTGAGATTATCATCAGAACTTTCATAAATTCCTGTATCTCCATCACCGAAGGATAATGCGCCACCTGCAAAAGTATAACTTGTGTCGCCAATATGAAGAGATGAGGCGGGGGTATTTGTGCCAATACCGATTCTGTTATTAGCACTATCAATAACAAAGGTATTCGCATCAAAATTTAAATTAGCCACATTGGTATCCATATCAATGGTGGTTGTTGCATCCAATGTCATGGCGTCGGTGATATCATCCCAATCGATAGAGTCCGCAGGAATGGCAGCGGTAGACCCAATGTCTTGCCAGATAGCGCCATCATAATATTGGTATTTACCATCTGTTGTATTGAAAATTGTTAATGCAGTAGCGGGTGCAACAATGGCATCACGATCAACAGTTGTCATACGCGGTGGTAAAAGACCGTGGGTTGTTGATGTTAAGTCAAGAAGGGCTGTTGCGCTTGGGGTTGACGTTCCAATTCCTACGGAATCGCCTGTCGCATCAACAAAAAGTGTATCCGTATCAAACGCGATATCACCGTCAGGCTCAATCACAGCACGCTCCACACCATTTGTATCAAAACGGATGGTGTCATCGTTAGCCCCTTCTTCGACCTGGACGAGAGTATTGCCATCCGCATCGGCAAGTTGATTGGCTGTGGCAGAAGAGGTTGCAAAAGATTTCCAGATGGTGCCATCGAAATAATCTGTGGTGTTGGTGGTGGTGTTATAGATGGTAAGACCTGTGGCAGGGGCGGCGATAAGATCGCGCTGCGCGGTGGTCATGCGAGGTCCTAAGAAGCCGCGTGTTGTAGAAGTGATATCAAGCACAGCCGAGGCATCAGGGGCGTTGGTGCCCAGGCCGATAGCGTTGGCAGAACTATCAATGACGAAAGTATCACTGTCAAAGTTTAAGTCAGCCACATTGGTATCCATGTCGATGGTGGTAGTAGCATCCAAGGTCATGGCATCAATGATGTCATCCCAGTCGATAGAGTCAGCAGGAATTGTTGGGATAGCCCCTTCCCCAATATCACGCCAAATAGCACTGCCGCCATCATAGAATTGATATTTGTTTGTGACAGTATTATAGGCCATCAAACCGTTTGCAGGGGCGGCAATGGCAGAGGAAGGGTCACTGACGCGCGGCGCGAGGAAACCTGTATCTGTAGAGCTAAATTCGACAATGGCAGAGGGATCAGGAACGGCGCCAACACCAAGTTTTCCTGTATTTGTTAAAAACATCAGACGGTTATTGGCAGTACCGTCAATATTTGTTCCATAACGGAATTCAATTCCGTTTGGATTACTCGCCGCAATAGATGTTCTACGCATGATCGACCATTTATCAACCATGGCGCCGCCAGACATTTCAGAAAAATCAATACTGGAACCAGAAGCGCCAACATCATCACTGGCGAGTTCAATTGTCGCATCACCATTTTCAATTAATAAAGAGGTGGCGGGACTGTAATCACCTGCATCGACAAGGAGATCCGTATCCAGAATGTGAAGACTTGTAACAGGAGTGGCATCATTGATACCGATTTCACCTGTAGGAAGAATGACCATACGCTCTGTTCCTGCAGTATCAAAACGGATGGTGTCATCATCTAGCCCTTCTTCAACCTGAACAAGCGTATCAGCATCCGCATCAGTTAAATAACCTGCAGATGTCCCTGCGCCGCCTGGCGGGGCATTGGTACAGTCAATCGCTGTCCCTGCGGCGTTGGCAGAACACCACTGATTACCTGTTAAAGTATTGACTTGTGGGTCAGTTTCACCAGGGAGGGAGCCTGTACATTCAATTTTCGTCCCATCACTTAAGCACCAGTTATTCGGGCCAGTACCAGTGACATCACCAACCTGAGGGTCGGTTTCAGAAGGGATTGTAACAACTGAATTTGGATCAACGTTTTGCCATTCTCCAGCAACATTGTTCCATGCAATGACTTGCTGATCAAGAATACCAGAAATATTTACATCGCCAATATCATCAAGGGAAGCGATTGCGTTCATGGCAATCCACGCACTACTTTCGCAATATTCTACATTTCCTGCAACAGTATAACGAATTTTTCCATCATCACCTACACCGCAAGTTCCATCAGCGATTTTAATTGTTCCGCCAACTGTTGCATTATTGGTAACAGCCAATGAATCAAGCGTTGAAGCACCTGCCGATAAAACACCTAATGTTGTATTTCCTGTAACACCCAATGTTCCTGTTAAGGTTGAATTCCCACCCACACTTAAATCTGTCCCAACAGATGTTGTGGTTGTTGAAGAAAGGGCGTTGGCTGAAAAATTATTTGTAACAGTTAAATCATTGCTGGCAGTTACATTACCTGTGGCATCAACACTAATCCCTTCATCACCGCCATCACCTGATAAAAAGTTCGCCCCTAAAATAATATTATCAGTACCTGTTAAAGTGATTGAGCCAGAGGCCACCAAGTCAGCACCAGAAACATTTCCTGTTGTTGTGATGTCACCAATTGACGTTACATCACTTGTGATATCTATGGCGGCATTGTTGTAACTACTTAAAAAATCAACATTAATACTGGGGAATTGACCCGTTCCAGGCCCGCCTAATCCATCACCAATGGTTAAAACTGGAGCGGAAGAAATAGGATTAAACATAAATTGATCATTACCACTATCGTCTTCAACAGTGATTGTTCGCGCAATTTCTGCGCCGCCTGCTCCATCGTCAATCCAGAGTCCTCCAGCAATCGTTCCTGCTTCGTTGTAAGTGTATCCTAAAACAAGGTCATCAGATCCTGGTGTTTTTATTAGTGTAGTATTAGGTCCAGTGTAGTCATTACAGGTTGTGTTGAAAACTCTATCAGGTCCTGCAGATACAATTGCAATAACATATTCATCAGGAATACCTGCGACACCGTTTCTAAAATTTGTGAATCCGCCGCAACTTGAATCATTATCTGTCCCGTGATCCCAAGTACAATATCCGTATTCCGTTCCCCAAGGGTCTTGTTTTGAAACACCAACAGTCGACGGGATTAATCCTCCACCAGCAATAGTTCCCCCTACTGTAAATTGGATAGGTTCGACTGTGCCATCACCATCACAGTCTGCTGTTGGGCTCTGTGCGGCAGAAATTAATGAAAGTTTACCTGCTGCAATCATGGAATTTTCTGCGATGGTGCGTTTTGTCACTTGCGACATGGTGCGCACAGGACCTTTCATCACAGTCATGGACGCTGCACCAAGCAAGCCGACCATGCCGACCGCACCAAAAAGCATCAAGAACACGTTCCCTGATTCTTGACGTCGACAATTCAGCAATGGTTGTTTTTCTGGTTTAGAAAAAAATCTAAAAAACCCCAAACTTGGCCCCCTGAAAATAAAATTCTGCTCTTATATGGTATCACGACAATGGTTAACAAGGTCTATACACCAAGAGAGAATGTTAAATCTTTGAAATATTTATAGAATTACTGTTTACACGCAAACACACACCTCAGAACGAAGCATGTGGATAAGTGTATCATAATTCAAAGGAAAGGAAAGCCTATCAAGCCTTTGGAATGAAAAGATTATTAGGCTGTTTTTTGCGGGGTGTTTTGATCATTTTCCTGTATTTGGGCTTTTTCTTGTGCAAAGCGCTGTAAATACATGGCTTGGAAATCAACAGGACTGACCAAAAGTGGCATATATCCGCCAGATTGTGTGATATTTCCTAAAATCTGCCGCGCAAAAGGAAAAATTTGGCGCGGAACTTCGATAAATAGCAAAGGATGATGTCTTTTGTTTTCTAAGCCATGGACGGAAACGGCCGCTCCATAGACAATTTCTGCCAAAAACATGGTTTTGTCTTCGCGTTTGGCAGTGGCATTCAAGGTTAGGGTGACTTCGTAATAATGCTCATGGGTTTCATGCTCTAATTTTTGGACATCAAGCATGACATTCATATCCATTAGAGGGCGGTCAGGGACGCGCTGTAGAATATCTGGCGCATTTGGATTTTCAAACGACATGTCTTTCAAATATTGCTTGTGAATGAGAAGGGGCGCTTGTGGCACAGTGCCGATATTTTCATCATTTGCTGAATTTTCATCGTTTTTGTCGGTTTTTTTGGCCATTTTTCAACTTTCTTCGGGTTTTTTGTAAAATTTATGCTGTTTTTTTATGATTTTTTCTATTTTTTGCCTATTTTATCAGGATTTTTCACTATTTCTTCGTAATTTCCCTCAATTATATCATCTTTATTCGGTCTTTTTTGGTTAAATTCTGTATTTGTATAAACCTTAAATTTTCCATATTTTGTTAAAATTTGTCGCAGGCCGCGCCGCGCCGCAGGAATAAGGAGGCTAAACCCTATCATATCTGTAACAAACCCAGGCGTAAGAAGTAAAGCACCCGCAATCACGAGGCAAATACCATCAAAAAGTGCATCCAGAGGAAGGGTGCCCGTACGTATAGAATGTTGTGCCTTCATTAAAGTTTCAATTCCTTGCTGACGCACTAAGAACCCGCCAATTGCTGCCGTCAAAACGCAGAGCAATAATGTTTTGAGCACGCCAATTTCCCCGCCTACGGTGATGAATGCGTACACTTCTGCTAAAGGGACCAATATAAATAATATTAAAAAGGGCATTGCTTGCCTTGTCGTCTCTTTCTTCTTTGTTCTATGTGCTTTATAAACAGTAGTCGTGAAATAATAAACCCGCTTTTTTGAATAGGAAATGTGATGCCTGCTGACCTTCTTCTTTATGCTTTAATCGCCGCTGGATTGGTGTTCTGGTTAAAATCCATCTTGGGCAAACGCGATGAAGATGAAGAATCGCGCCCCTCAACCTTTCTAGAAGAAGAAATGCCGTTGAAAATTATGGACAAAAATAACACGAGTAACGTGGTGAATTTGGATGCTTTGGCAGGCATAACTTTTATTTTACCCCGCAATGTGCGTATTGATAACAAGACGACAGAAAATTTGTTGGTTGATCTTTCCAAAAAACATCCCAACTTCAATCTGAGTCATTTTGCCCAAAATGTTGAAACAGCCTTCAAGATGATTATTGAGGCTTTTGCTGATGGCGATTTGGACACGTTAGAAGATTTACTTGATGATCCTGTTTATCATGCTTTTGAAAGCACAATTAAAGATCGTCATCAGCGCGAAGAGTTTGTAGAAACAGAAGTTTTATCGGTTGAGAAAATAGATATCACTGAGGCGTCATTACAAGAGAGCACATTGATGTTGACGGTACGTTTTACGGCGCGTGAAATTTGCCTTATTAAAAACAAAGAAGGTGATATTATTTCTGGCGATCCTGATAAAATCACTCAGATGGTCGATGTTTGGGTTTTTGGAAAAGACATCGAATCCTCCACACCTGAATGGTTGTTGTATGAAACACGGGATGACGAAGTTGAGGATCATAAAACGCCTATTCCTGATGCAGGATCAAATATGAAGGATGATAAGAAATAAATGATATCTAATTTTTCGCGTTTTATTTTTGTTTCTTTGGCGATAGGTCTTTTAAGCGGATGTGCAGGTACTTCGACGCAAACTGTCTCTCAAGCTGAAGGTAAACTTACCTTACAACCTGTCGCTTACGCGGCGCTGCCACATTGGGATACAGAAGATTTTAGGGATTTAGGTCAGGCTTATAGCCGAAGCTGTAAAAGGATTTTAAACAAGGATTCGCAAAGCTTGTTTGGTGTAGATAACCAGTTTGGCAAAGTGCAGGACTGGCAAATTGCTTGTCGTAAATTTGAAAAAATAAATTCAACAAAAACGCAGGATGTGCGTAGATTCTTCGAAGAAAATTTTACACCTTATAGTGCAAAGGCAGGGAGTGATACTGAAGGATTATTTACAGGATACTACGAAGCATCTTTAAATGGATCACGAACAAAAGGTGGTAAATACCAATATCCTTTACGGCTGCGCCCAGATGATCTTGTGATGGTTGATTTAGGACAATTTCGTGAAGAATTAAAGGGTCAGCGTATCGCAGGGCGTGTCAAAGGTGGAAATTTAAAGCCTTATGAAACGCATGCGGAAATTGTCTCTGGTAAATTACCTTCTGCGCAGGACAAAGCACTTGTCTGGGTTGATAGTGCTATTGATGCTTTTTTTATACAGATCCAAGGTTCTGGTGTTGTGGCAATGGACGATGGGTCTGTAATGCGGGTGGGGTACGCAGGACAAAATGGCCATCCCTATTATGCGGTCGGTCGTGAATTGGTGAAGCGTGGAGCACTTTCCAAGGATAATGTTTCAATGCAAAGTATTCGTGAATGGCTCGTCAATCACCCTGATCAAGCGCAGGAGATTATGACGACCAACAAATCTTACGTTTTCTTTTCTGAGACTCAAGGAGAAGGACCCAAAGGCGCGGAAGGCGTTGCCCTTACACCCATGCGGTCTTTAGCAGTTGACCATTCAATTATTCCTTATGGAATGCCAGTTTGGTTGAATGCCGCCCACCCCCAAACAGAACGGCCTATGAGCCGCCTTATGATAACGCAGGACACAGGCGGCGCGATCAGAGGCGCTGTACGGGGTGATTTCTTCTGGGGATATGGAAGCCAGGCAGAACATCTTGCAGGTTTGATGAAATCAAAAGGCCAATATTGGTTTTTAATGCCAAAAGGAATTTAGGGTTTTGTTTTTACTGGCTTGATGTTGGTTAAGGCAATAGCGATGGCGGTTATCATAAAAAACAGGCCAATTTGCCATCCTTGCCAGACACCATATCCTGTCATTGCACAGCAAAAACATCCTGTGAAGACGGTAAGGAATAATTTGCGTCTGTGAAGATCTTCTTCACCATATATTTTTTTACAAAAGAAAATCAAGAAGGCGATACCGAGTAAAATTCCCAAGAATCCAAATTCAATCCATATTTGTAAAATAATATTATGGGCATGCAGTATAGAATCCGCATTTTGATGTTTCATCCATTGATCAGATTTCATGAAGCGTTGTGATTCAAGACCATGTCCATATAATGGATTTTCTTTTATTTTTTCTACAGTAAAGTCCCAAACTTCGAAACGGTGTACAATACTGGCATGGGCTAAAATTCCCTGAAGAAGAACCTCTTCTGGAATAGAGTTTTTTAGCGGTTTAATAAAACAAGGTAAAATAAGGGATAGAGCAATAATTCCTATAAAGAGTAGTTTTCCTAATCTTTTGCATCTGACGGGCCAGATGAAAAGGAAAAATAAGCCACAGAGATAGGTAAGTTGTGCAGTTTGGCTTTCTGCTAAAGACAAGGACAAGGAAGAAATAAAAAGAATAAGAAGTGACCAGATAATCTTTTTTTGTTTAGAAATATCACGTGTTTTAATAAACCATTGCGTTATTAAAGAAACAAAAGTGAAAACGATATAAGTGCGGTTGAGTTTTGAACGTTCTATATAATCTTCCTGCAACAAAAATTTATAGAGACTATATTGTGTCATTTCTTGAGAAATTAAAAATAAGGCTGCGACCAATACAAAACTACACAGTGTAATCCAAGCCTGTTTTTCGCCCATTGGAAGGATGTTTCGGCTGACAGATAAAAGAAGCAGCGGTGGAATAAGGCTGTAAGATAATTTAACGGCTTTTGTCGTGGAAAAATCAGGATTCATAGACCAAAAAACACTCAAAAAACATAAAGCGAGCAATGTTCCAAACAAACCAATTTCTATTTTCGAAGGGACAGGAAGTTTGTGGTTTTTAAAATAGGCGACAAAGAAAAAAGATGCGCCGACCAAACCTGTTGAAAAAGCCAGAGTGCGTGGTGCAAAAAAACCTATTATAAGAATGACGGTAGCAATAACCCAGAAAAACGCAGATTGCTTGTCTGAATAACGAAAAGAAGGATCCATAATCATAAAACCATTTCAAAGCGACAAGCCTTGAAATACAAGACAATAAGTGGATAGTCAGTCAGACTATCCATAAGTTATTTAATGATAGATTTAGTAGAATCTTAAAAAGAAGTTTCTGCTTCGATTTTTTCTTGTGGCTGATCTTCTAGAGCGCTGTCTTCTTGTCCGCTAAATGCAGAAGAGAATTGATCTTCAGTGTTTTCGCCTGCTGCGGGAGTAATTTCGTTCAGTGAAGCGGGATCAATCACGTTATTTTGTTCCGCCATTTCGTAAATTTCTTCGAAGCTCAAAGTGTTTTCATCTGGCATCGGCGCAGAGGAAACCTGTGTAAGTGCCGTATGTTCATCCGAAATGCCATTGTAAATGGGAACAACAACAAAAGATAAGGCTGCTATAGCCATGCAAAAGAATATGATACGTGTCATGTTCATCTCCGTTTTTTATAACAAGGTTAGAATGTGTCCTGAATCCATTCTCCTGCGCCTTCAATATCGCGCCCAGCCCCGTTAAAAGTGTTTGAACAGGCTCCTAAAGCCAATGTTCCTATAAATAAAGTCAGAATAAGTATTTTGTTTTTTGGCATTTTTATCGCTCCTTCAGGATTTTGAAAATTCCTGGGTATCTTAGGCGTAAATTAAACAAAAATCACTTATTTCTATATAATTTTGTTTCAAAAAACCCGTTAAAGATCTCTGTAAGTTTTTATCTCTGGTAGGTTTTTCAGTATTGAGGGGGTTTATACCAGATAATTTTTATAATTACCATAATTAATTCTGCATTGAGATAAATGTAGGAGGATGGTGGAGCCGATCGGAATCGAACCGACGACCTCTTGCATGCCATGCAAGCGCTCTACCAATTGAGCTACGGCCCCGCCTTGAAAAGGATAATTAGAGAATTTATCGCTGTTTTTCAAGTAATAAAGTCCAGATACAAAAAAAGCCTGAAATTACCTCAGGCTTTTTCTCAATTATAGCGAATTTTTGCTTATTTCTTTTTCAAAAGATCACGAATTTCGCCCAAAAGCACTACATCTGCAGGAGGGACAGCAGGAGCGGCCGCTTCTTTTGCTTTTAATCTATTGATTTGCTTGACTAACATGAAGATAACAAAAGCGACGATTAAGAAGTTTACAACCGCATTGATGAAAACACCGTATTTGATAAGTGGCGCACCAGCTTCTTCGGCAGCCTTTAAAGAGTCATAGGAAGTTCCATCGAGAGCAAAAAACAGATTTGAAAAATCAATACCGTTGGTAAGCATGCCGATAATAGGCATCAAAAGATCACCAACCATGGAGTTAACAATCGCTGTGAATGCGGCACCGATGATAATACCAACGGCCATGTCCATGACATTTCCTTTGGCAATGAAAGCTTTAAATTCGTTGAACATTTTTAGACCTTTTCTTTGTTAAGTTTATGAAAATATTCGAAGAATTATAAATTGCTGACACTAAAGGTCAAGATTTGAATGTTGGTCACAAGAAACAAAAAAACCCGCTGAAATCAGCGGGTTTTAAAGATTATTCAAATAAAATTAGCGCTGGTTCAAGAAATGTAAAATATACTGAAACATTGCAATGAAACTAATATAAAGATTAAGCGCGGCGGCCCATCCCATACGATTAGCCATCTCAGCAGGCATATTTGGGGAATACATACGTTTCATATCTTGTGTCTGCCAAACGGTCAGGCCAGAGAATAAAACAATTCCTGCACCTGCGATGAGATTAGACATCATATCACTTCCAAAAAAGATATTGATGACGCTAAAGGCAACAAGTCCCATGATCCCCATACTAAGAAAAGTTTGTAGACCGCTTAAATCTTTTTTGACGGTGTAGCCTAAAACACTTAGTCCCGCAAACATCGATGTTGCGATGAAGAAGGCTTTTGCAACGGCAATGGCGAAAGCAGGGTTGGCCGTGGCAACCGCCGCGATAGCAGCAAAGCTGATACCATATACGACAGCAACACCGAAGAAAGCCATCATCAACTGTGATGCTTTCATTCTATCGGGTCTAAAACCAAACCAGATGATAGCAAGAGGCGCAAAAATGACGAGGTAACGTTGGGGGCCGCCCAGAAACAATTGTAACAAAGTGTCAGAAGAGCCGACAGCCAACGCGACAAGTGCTGTCACCAAAACGCCGCCAGACATTTTCGCGTAAATATTGTTCATGTGTCTACGCAATCCCGCATCCATATAAGTGGTGCTTCGCTGTTGCGCAGTTGTTCCAAATTGATTGGGTTCCATTGTCTTTATTGCTCCTTTTATGTTTAAAACATTAACAGTTTATTCGCTCTATTATCTTGTATGGTGACAAGAAAATCAATGAAAACAGGACAAAATTCGTCCGATTCCATGATTTTGCCACAATACAGCTAATACCAAGGATTGGATTGATTTCTACGCGTTTTAAACCGTTGGCGGGTTGTCCAGTTATTTCGCAAAGTTAAAGGTGGTGAGATAACATCATCTCGCGATGCGCGCGGCGCAGAAAAAGGTTTTCTGAGTTGGGGTAGCTCAGGAACAGGAAAGCCTGTGATACTAGAAAGGGCTTGTATACGTTTTTCTATGGGGGGATGCGTTGCAAATAACCCCATAAAAGGAGCGCGATTTTCAATACACATCATGGTGATGTCGCCAGGAATTTTAGGAATTTGATCTTTGCCCGAAATGCGCATGAGAGCCCGCATCATTCCATCAGGATTGCGTGTGATTTGAACGGCGCCTGCATCGGCCATATATTCTCTACGCCGTGATAAAGAAAAGCGGGTGAATAGAGTTGCAAAATATCCAATCCAAAGAATAATCAATAAGGCAAATAAAATAATCATGCCATTTCCTTTATTGTTGGAGCGGCGCCCCCCAATCCAAAGGCCGTAACGTAATTGTGACCAGACAACTTGCGCGGCGAAGCCAATCATGCCTGTAAAAATAATCGTGATAATCAAAAGGCGTACATCTCGATTTTGAATATGGGTAAGCTCATGCGCCAACACACCTTCAATTTCGTCTTTGGTTAAAGATTGTAAAAGGCCGCGCGTTACCGTGATGCTGAAAGATTTTTGATCAATACCGCTTGCAAAAGCATTTAAGGCATGACTTTCAATAATTTCTAGGCGAGGCATAGGAATGCCAATTGAGATACAAAGATTTTCAAGAAGGTTATAAAGCTCAGGTTCTTCTTTGCGTGTCACGGGGTGTGAGTGTGACATCTTGCGGATCATATTTGTATGAAAAAAATAGGCTACAGAAAACCAGACAAGGACAATTGTTAAAATGATAGGCCAATATTGGGAGAGTGCTGAAGATGCCAAGCTATTAGCAGTTTCCCAAGAAGCGCGAGGAGCGCTCATGAAACCAATAACAGCAGTTGCTACCCAAACTATTCCCATTATCAGGAAAGGATATAAACTCAGCAAGCCAATCGATTTCAGATTGTTGTTCCAAATATAAGTTTGGAGTCCAGTGGTGGGTGTTGCCATTACCGTGTTTTACGTTCCAAACTTAATATCTGGTGCTTTTTGAAGCGCTTCACGTTCTGCATCTTCAACCTCATAAAAGGTTTCCGTTTTAAATCCAAAAGGTCCCGCGATCAGGTTGGCAGGAAATTGTTGGATTGCTGTATTATATTCGGATGTTGCGTTGTTGAAGAAACGTCTGGCTGCCGCGATTTTATTTTCTATATCTGAAAGTTCTGCCATTAATTGTTGAAAATTTTGGTCGGCTTTTAATTCAGGATAATTTTCAGCAACCGCCATCACATTGATCATGGCTTTGCCCAGGGCTTGTTCCGCGCTTAATCTTTCTTCTGGGTTATTGGCATCAGAAACTTTTGCCCGCATTTTTGTAACTTTTTCAAAAACATCTTTTTCATGTCCTGCGTATCCCTTAACGGTTTCAACGAGGTTAGGAATAAGATCAAAACGTTGTTTAAGTTGGACATCAATATCCGCATAAGCATTATTGCGATTTTGCCTTAAAGCCACCAGACGGTTATAGAGACTGATTACTGTGACCGCGAGAGCGCCAAGAATACCTAAAGGGGCTAACCATTCCATAATATAATCCTTCCGAAAGTTTTATGTTGGCATCACTTTACCTAAAAATAATATTCATGACAAACCATGCTTTGAAAAAGGCATCTTTTGATTTGTTTTTTGAGATGGCCTACAATAAAACTTATAAGTTGAATAATCTGACCCATATCTGGAAAGGGAAGACCGCCATGCGCTTCATAATATTAATTGCAACTTTTATTATCAGTTTGGCTTTGCCAGTGGCTACGAAAGCTCAGGAAGCTATTCCTGCCTTACCTGATGCGCTGCAAATCCTGGTCGATAAGGGCGCGCAGGCGCGGTATTTGGGAACGCGCCACGGTATGCAAGGTTGGGTCACAATCTTCCAGGGGCAGGAACAATATTATTACGTCACACCAGATGGGCAAGGTTTTCTGATGGGGCTTTTGTTTGATGCGGACGGTACAATGGCTACGGTTGAACAAGTCCGGGATTTGCAAAGTCAAAGTGGTGATGTTCTTGATTTTTTGGCAATGGATAAGCCACCTGGTGAAGATTTAGCCACTGCCATGAAAAAGACTGACGAGGCATTTGAGTATAAAACCCCCGCAGAACGGATGTTTCAAGATGTTGAAAACAGTAACTGGATTAAGTTTGGTGCTGAGAACGTGCCCGTTATTTATTCTTTCATGGACCCACAATGTCCGCATTGTCACGAATTTATGAAAGATTTAAAAGATAGCTACATTGAAAAAGGTCTGGTTCAATTACGTCTCATTCCTGTAGGTTTTCGTGAAGAAACTTTGGCACAGGCGGCGTTTTTGCTTGCCGCGCCCGATGCAAAAGAGCGTTGGTATAATCACTTAGCAGGCGATACATCAGCTCTACCTGCTAAAAGCGGGACAAGCACACAAGGTATCCAAAAAAATCTGGCATTGATGCAGGCCTGGAAATTTGATGTCACGCCTTTGACCATTTATCGAGGAAAAGACGGGAAAGTGAAGATTATCCGTGGCCGCGCAGGAAATATGGCAGATATTCTGGCGGATTTACCGACCCGCTAAGATAATTAGGCTGTAATGATTATAAAAATCCTATAAGATGGCTTTGTTATAAAATAATTTGATTTTAAGTGTACGCTTTCCATTATGGCTCAAAATTCTAAATTTACCGTTCAGTTATTGGAAAAAATTGGCGCGCCGTTGGCTGCCGCTATAGAGGCCGTACCCCTAAAAGGGCAAGATACAGACATACAATCTGCCAAATTGATGGCACAAATGTTAGGGCAGGCGGTTCAAATCAGTATATCGCTCAATGGATCCCTAACCGTTCGGGAAGATGAGGCGCAGGCAGATTCAACAAGGCTTGCCTTGGCCGCTTTGGCCGCGCCCTTAATCGCAGATTTTTATGAACAAAACGAACATGTTCCAGAAGATCAGGATATCAAGCGAATTATTAAGTCGTTAGAGTCTGTTTTGGCTTTTGCTGAAAATTTCTCTGCTGCCGAAGAAGGAAAATCAAGATTATCAACAATAGATCATCACTCTCCGTTATTTGATAAAACCCAAACTTCACTCGTTGTTATGCAGGCCATGACACCTGTCATTGCTGCTGTGGCTGAGTTTCCCTTTGGACAAAGTGAAATAAAACTGGTTCAGGATATTGCTGCAAAATTGGAAAATAAAGCCAACGATTTAGCACAATCTGCCCAAACACAAGACAAATTCAGTCAGCTTCTTATCTTAAAAGCACTTGCGAATTTATACGCCCAATGTCACCGGGCGCAAACGCAGAAATTGGCAGGATCAACACCAAACGAAAATCCTGACAATCGGGCGGAATTATCTCTAGACCCTGTGTGGGAAGCATTTGAAACACGTACAGCGATGATAAAGGCAATTTTGGGCGTTTCATCGTCAACTGTTGGTGTGCAATCAAAGGAACCATCTCCTATCAAGCCTGCGGCGATACCACCTGTAACACAACAGGTTGAAGAATCATCAACTTCTTCGCCGATGGGGTTTTTCAAAAAACCAGAAGGTACGCAGCAGGCAGCTCAACCCGTTGAAAACCAACAAACTGTACCACAAGCTGAAAACTCTGCTGTATCTACAGAAGCTTCGTCTTCTCCTTCCTCCCCAATGGGATTTTTTAAACCAGGAGCCAAAAAGCAGATGATTCTGCGGCCTAAGTCAGATAAATTGGACGAACAAAGTAATTAAAGGGTATGATTTCATATGGATAAAATTTTAGCAGCCTGTTTGATGTTGGCGGCACAGACTTACTCTGTGCCTCCTGCTGTTTTGGTTGGGATTTATCAGGTAGAAGGCGGTAAAGTTGGGCAGGCTGTGGGTCCTAATGATAACGGATCTTATGACTTAGGCCCGATGCAGATCAATACGCTATGGGTGCCTGAAATGGCCAAAAAATGGGGGGTTAGCAACAATACGTCTTTGCGTTGGATTAAGGATGATCCTTGCACCAATATGGGGGTTGCTGCCTGGATTTTGCGTAATCACATGGATGAAACAGGTAATTTGTCTCAGGCCATTGCCCATTATCATTCCAGAACGCCAGGCTTTGGAGGCCCCTATAAGGGCAGGGTTGTAACGGCAATGCGGGCAAAAGGTTTGCTTCGGGATGAGACAACGCGCTAAGCTATTGAATAAGATTTAAAAACTTTGCCTATAACTGGGCGCTGTTGACTTGTTATAAAACGGTCAATGCCCTAAGCTAGGCTTTATTAACCGTTGATTCGGAACTAGGGACAGGCCATTTAAATAATGAAAATAGAAGATGTTAAAATAATCAATCACCGTGTTTTATTGTTTGTCCTTATGGTGGGGATGTTTTCATTAACAGCCTGTACACAATACCCAACGCGCAAACGTGACCCACAGGTTGTAGCGAATCCAGATAAAGTTTCTTTAATGTTGGCTGAAGCTGCTGATAAGGCTTCGAACGCGCTTCAAACTTTAGCAGCGGTTGAGCAATCACGCGCCCCTGCTGTTGCAGTTGAACCTATTCACAATGCACCATCAGAATTAACACGCGCAATGACGATTACTTGGTATGGCCCCGCCGAACAACTTGTTAAAAAACTTGCAGATCGTGCAAGTTATACTTACTTGTCAGTTGGGGATAAACCACCCGTTCCATTAACAGTTAATCTAGATGTTGAGAATGAGCCTGTGATCGATATTTTAAGAGATGTTGGGCTACAACTTGGCGTGCGTGCCGACATCAAGGTTGATAGTACACGTCAAATGATCGAATTGCATTATGCTCCCGTGACAGGTTTGGGGAGGTAAGTCCCCATCATGAAAGGTATACTGATATTTTTTTCGTTGGTGTTGATGAGTTTCGTAGGTTGTCCCGCTTGGGCAAGTGTTGATGAAGATCGTCCTGCAGATTTAGAAGAACTTATCAATATCCCTAAAGAAAACCGATTGGTAGACAGTCCCAATTCTCTTTTGCCAGATATAAAGGAAGAAGCGCAAAAAGAAGCCGCTTTTTCATACGGCGCGCGCGGTGGTTTGGCTTGGCGGACGTGGCACATTCGCAATGAAATAGAAACACGCTCAGGTTATCTTGATAAAGTTTTTGATTTCCGCCAGCTTTTGATTCCTGCTCAGTCAGGATTATTAATAGAACCCCCTGTTATTTCAGAAGCAATGGATGCGATGCTTATTGATAATAAGGGAGTAGAAGCTGCTGTTGCAGATCGTGTTTTAAATATTGGCCAAAATGCAAGAATTGTTAGTACGGCGCGCACATGGCGCACCTATCTTGAACGGGAATGGGGCGAAGTAGAGCCGCCGCCTGATATTCTAAGACCCAGTAACGCAGAAGAACGGGCGTTGTGGGAAAAGTTTGTTCGCCGAGGTTGGGATATGGGTGTTGGTCAAGCCGACGATATTTTTCAAGCAGATTTGAATAAATTAGTTGCTGATTACCAAGGAATGGTGCGGTATCGCTCTCTTCTTGTTCAGGGAATGGTCTCTCCTCCCTATGCATTACAAGTTGATCGTGGTGTAACGGGCGGCGGCAATGAAATGCGCATAGGCGATCGTGCTGTTTCAATTACTGAGCTTCCAAAACTTCAAACAGGATACAAAGAATGGCAGCCCGCAAACCGGTAAGTCTTCTTAAAGGTAAAGATAATATTGCGCAAACCTGGCCGAATGAACGGCCACGGTTTATTGATGATATTATTGATGATTTTTTACTGTGGTGCGTTAAAAAAAATTCATCTGATATTACTATTCAAACAGATAGACCTGTTTACAATGAAATTTACGGAACGCTTTATCCAGCGACCTTTAGGCCCTTAGATGCCGCTGATATGGGCGTTTTTTTGCATCGTATCTATGGGCCAGAGGCCTCAGCTCGTCTTGCTTCAGGAAATGATCTGGATTTGTCTTATGAAATAAGACCCGATCGATATACGCGCATTCGTTTTCGCGTCAATATCACGGCTGTCTTATCACGGGGGCGCGATTCCGCACAAATTACTATGCGGGTTTTACCGAACGAACCGCCTACAATGGCGGATTTGAACGTCGAAGAGGATATCATCAATTCGTGGAACCCAAGGCAGGGAATGGTGATTATTACAGGGCCGACAGGATCTGGGAAAACAACTTTATTGGCGGGCGGTATCCGCATGTTGATGGAACGAAAAACGGGATGCGGTAAAATTGTTTGTTACGAAGCCCCGATTGAATATGTGTATGATGCTATTAAATCGCCACGATCTTTGTTATCTCAAACAGAAATACCGCGGCATTTGCCAGATTTTGCGCATGGCGTTCGTAATGCATTGCGCCGTAAGCCAAATATTATTTTGGTAGGGGAGGCACGTGATAAAGAAACAATATCTTCCGCCATTGAAGCCGCTCAGACAGGCCACACGGTCTATACAACGACGCACACAATGGGCGTTGCATCAACAATTCAACGTATGGTTTCAACATTTGAACCGAATGAAAGATCGGAAAGGGCTTATGCTCTAATGGAATCTGTTCGTCTTGTTGTAACGCAAACATTGGTTAAAAAAGCCTCAGGGGGACGTATTGGCGTGCGGGAATGGATGCGTTTTGATGATACCGTTCGTGATAAGTTGATGGATATGGACTTTAAAGACTGGCCCGCGGAAATTGGCCGTATGGTACCATTTTATGGACGAACAATGGCGCGTAGTGCCGAGATTTTTTTTGAAAAAGGCGATATTGATCGTAGAACTTATATTATGCTTTCAAGTTCGACAGGATCGGGGGCTTAAGCTATACTTAATGAGAAAGATACAAAGCGAAAGAGGGATATCATATGGGACAGTTAGAAGATACCATTGAGGAACGTGCTAACTGGCATTGGAGAAATTCTATGCGTCCTGTCCGCTTTTTGAATATTGATGCTCGGGCGGCTATTCCTTTTGCATTGTTACTTGTCTATTTTCGACCTATTACAGTTTTTTTGACGGTTGTAAGTACCGTTTTGTTTATTGCCCTTGAAAAACGGGGATTAACTTTTCCGTCCGCTTTGCGGGCATTTCGATCCTGGCTGAACGGGCAAAGCCGTCCTGCCTGGGTTTCACGCCGCCGCCGCCGTTTTGTTGATTTTGGATGATTTACGGGCAGTAAATAAGATTTCAGCTTGTTTTTTGGCGACATACCGCTTAGTTTTTGATTTATTCAATAAATATTAGCTAGGGTAAAAACGATGTTTCGTGTGCTTTTTGGAATGCTTATCACTTTATTTTTAATTTCAGGGCCTGCTTATGCGGGATTTGAATGGATTGCACCTGCAGAGCAAGAACGTGCGGCGCCTCAACCTATTATTTCACATGAAATGACAATCGAAGATCCTGTTGTTTATCCTGCGCCACCTGTGATGATGGAACCTGTTCAAAATGAACCGATGGCAATTATGCCGCCTCAAAATGATTTTTCTTATGAAGTTCAAAACGCTGTTCCTCAGCAAGTGAAAAACTTGTCAGATAAACCAAAATCAGGACTTTATATTAATCCTTACCCGTTAAGAAATCAGGACATGAATGACCCAATCACAGATTCATCTTTGACAGATGTAGCTCTAGTTGAACAAGGTGGTAATTTAAGACCTGTTCAATTGGGCAACAACATGACAACAGGTGTTAAGGCCTATCAAGGGAAACGGTCTATTCAAAGATCAGTGAATATTCCAACGCCACCAACGCCAGCATCCAGTGGCTTGACGCCCATTCCTGGGGGAGAGCCAGCACCTTTATATGAAATTGAAAAGGCCTATTACGCTCCATCATCAACCATATCAGATACGCCAGTACAATATGCTCATGCTATTGGTTTTGGGCGCGATCTTCCTTTGGCTTTAGCACTGTCTCAGGTCATTCCAGAGGGCTTCACTCATAGTTTTGCTGAAGATGTTGATCCAGGCGTTGCAGTTTCTTGGGAAGGCGGAGAACCTTGGAACGTGGTGCTTAATAACATGCTGCGCCCGCAAAACATGACAGCTATCATCCAAGGGACAAATATTACCATTCAGCCAATGCAAAAACTGTAATGGGTTTTTTATCGTCCTAAGAAATTAACCAGTGTCAGATTGGAGATTAAAGCTGTTACGCTGAACGAAGCTTCTAATCCAATCTGCAGTTGCTGAATTTTTGCAACTGTTTCAGTTAAATCAACATCTTCTGCGTCGGCAACGGTGCTCTTAAATGCATCAATTTGATAGGTATATTGTTCTTTAATTGAAAGTGTTTGTGCTTCAACGAGAGAAAGTCTGTATTCTTCTTTTTCTAATTTATCGACAGCCGTAGCAATGGTGGCGGCCAAATCATTGAAAACGGCATAAAAATTTTGCTGTTTTTCAGTTGAAGGATAGGGAGGCACATCATCGACGGGCCGTGTTGCTGTTGGGTCATTTAAGGCGCCTGGAGCATATTCTGGCGGAGGAAGATTTTTCAACACGCCAAGAGCAATAACAAGCTCTTTCATGCCTGGTGTATTGGCAAGTAGAGTGTAATCAAAATCAGAGTTTTCATCTACACGTACGCGCACATCCCCTGTAGAGCCGCTGATTAAAGATTGGGAATATCCCAATACGTTCTCATTAACCCCATTATAGGCGGCAATAAATTCGTCTGTTGTGATCGTTCCATCCCCCCACTGACCAATAAATCCAGAAGCTACAAGAGGGGGATTGGTTATATCAGTTTGGTCGGGAACGAATTCACCTAAATAAGAATCAAATAAACCTAAATCATCAATGGGTTTAACACTGGAATCTGATCCTGCAAAAAGGTAACGCTCTCCATCTTTTTGATTCATAAGGTCAATGATGTAATCATAAACATCGGAAGCCAGTTGTTGTGTTGTTGTAAATTCAGGAAGCTCTCCGCCTTGTTTGAGAGTTGTTAACGCTGCAGAGATATTGTTTGCTTGCCCAGAAATTTGTTCGATGGCACTAGTCATTAACTGAATTCTGCGGCTCGCGTTTTTGATATTGGTTGTATATTGCTCTAGCTTATTGATATCCGCCCGCGCCCTTTGAGACCGTAAAATATCTGTTCCCAAACCAGAGAATTGCTGCGTTTTCTTTCCAGTTGCGATTTGGGTGCTAAAAGTATCCAGCGTAATTTGCTGTGATTTTAAACGCGCAATTTGGTCAATAGCTTGTCCTAAGTTTGAAATTCCAGTCATTTTTTATAGACTCCTTTAAATCAAAAAATTTTATCTTCTAAATGCGTTGATGAGTTCTTGAAACATTTCATCTGCCGCTGTTATAGCGCGGGCTGCTGCGGCGTATGCTGTTTGAACAACAATTAAATTTGACATTTCTTCATCAATGTTAACGCCTGAATCATCTGAAAATTGTCGCTGGACAATGCCGCGAAGCGTATCTTCATTTTCAAAAGCAGATTGTGCCTGTAAATAATCTTGTGATGTTTCATCAATCATTTTTTGAGCATAATCAATAAGATTAGATGAGCTGAAAATACCTGTTGAAATGGCGGCATTCGGCCCTAAAAAATGGTTACGGATATTCGTAAAGGTTCCTGATCCGTTTGTAATTTCAAAGCTGTATCCTGCTGTTGAAATCGGCGATGTCTCTGTCACAGGTGGTCCTGCACTAAAGCTACCAAATAACGCACCGACAATGCTCACATTATCTGGGAAGCCATTGACGGCAGTATCTGTCGCGAAGGGCCCGCCTGTAATTCTGATATCGCCGCCAAATAAAGGTGCAGTATCTAAAGGCCCCCAGTTACTGTCATCTACCCCAGGGCGTAGAGTTAAGAATCCTGTGATGGCATCAATATCAACAAATAGGCCAGGCACACCTGTACCAGTCGTTG
Organism: Alphaproteobacteria bacterium; assembly: GCA_041397885.1. Taxonomy (GTDB): domain Bacteria; phylum Pseudomonadota; class Alphaproteobacteria; order Micavibrionales; family Micavibrionaceae. The sequence goes on from JAWKVV010000002.1 coordinate 52,164, forward strand.
TGTTATATTCTAATTTAGCTTGCAACTCTACAAAGGTATCACCAGGTTCAATGGTGATATTTACGGGAGTATCATTACCAATTTGAACATTAAAATTAGGATCTTCGGTTACGAAAGTGCCCTCGGCAATACCTAAAACATCTAGCGCTGTTGTCCCCATTGCGTTGGCAAAACCTGTCCCCGCAATTGTTACGTTTCCACGGCTTTGAATGACGAGTTGTCCATAATTATTAGTAGTAGCCATGGCTTGATCTGGCGTTAAACCTGCCAAAGCAGCTTGAGAATTAATCTCGGCAATAATTTGATCTAGAGCATTATTGATACCTGGACCAATAGGAAAATTTGCTTGTGCATTGCTCAAGTCCAAACTGATTGTTGTAGGACCAAAGCCAACTCCACGGACCTCTTCAAAAGTAATTTGAATTTCATCGTTTGCAGGATATCCAGGGAAGGCACTTGAAACAGATTCAATTAAATCATTTGTACCTGCAATTCCGTCATCAATTTCAGAGAAAGATGAAAAATCAACACCCATAATAACTTTGTTTGTTGAATATAATCCAAGCCATTCTTGTAAATCGACTGCTACACCTATATTGACCAAATCGGAAGATCCAATAGCTTCTTGGTAGTTAATATCTCCAAAGCCAAATTCTAAAACACGGCGAATAACTGAATTATCACCAGAAGGAAGAGTGATATCAGAATTATAAGTTCCTGATTGCAGGAGGGTGATATCGTTATCAATGTCTCGGTTAACACGAATTGTACGCGCAAAATCAACATAAGGAACAGGCGTTGGAAGTGGTAAAGTCGTTGGATCAGGCGCTGTTCCCAACGGAATACTGCCTGATTGATCTGTAAAAAGCGTTAACCCTTGGGCTTCAAAACGAAAGGCCATCTGATAGGCAAGTTCATCCAATTGGGCGTGATAGGAAGGGATAGTTTCATCACGTAAAGTCAATAACCCACCAATTTTTCCGCCAATGACACGGTCTGTGATATCTGTTCGGGTTTCGCGGCCATTGGCGATACTCACAACAATAAGACCGCTCGCGCTGTTCGGATAGTATTGATTGGCAGATAGGGGAACAGATTCAAAATCTAGCCTATTCGCATAATCTCCTGCCAATTGCATTCCCTCTTTTGTCTGAACAACCAAAACGCCGTCGGATCTTTCAAAGAATGTAATGTCCATTTCTTCAGTTAAGGCCTTGATCGCGATATCACGTTCATCCTGAAGTCCTGCAACCGAATTATTAAAATTTTCTGCGCCGCGAATTTGGATATTAATATTGGTGATTTCTTCCAAAAGACTGTTTACTCTGTTGACCGAAGTTTGAAGATCCCCTTGTGTATCGTTTCTAAGCTGTGTCAAAAGGGCGGAATAATCATTAAACTTATCAGCCACAATATGCGCTTGGTCTAAAGTTGCTTGGAGAGCTTGCACGTCATCAGGAATATCAGATAAAGCACTGAAAGAATCGCGAAGTTGTGCAATTTTGGCAGCAATCGAAAATTCTTTTTCTGGGGGACCATTGAAATCCTGTATTTTTTGCAAATATTGAACCTGGACATCTTGCATGCTTGCGGCGCTGATCTGTGTCCATAAATCCCTTTGTAAATTCATATCCACAGTACGAATAACAGCCCCTGTCAAAACACCGACGGTTTGACCGCTCTCACGCAAAAGTTGCGTTTCTTGTGGCAAAATTTGCCTGTTATAGCCTGGTGTTGTGGCATTGGTGACGTTGTTGGAGATCACACTCAGCTGTGCCTGAGCGGCGCGCAAACCTGTTATAGCTGTGTTAAGTGCTTGAAATGTCATTCTTTTCCTCTTTTTGAGTGAACGATCAAAGGCCAAGAGACCTTAGGGCCGTTTTCCACAATCTAGGAATAGAATTGCAAGCGCAGTGCCAGTTTAGAAATTAATATTATGGCAAAGTAACATCAGGTTCGCCTGCAGGACTGTTTAGAACAGGTGTTACTTCCCGAACGATCAGATCTTGCTGTTTATAGCGATCCTGAAGCGCTTTTAAGGCTGAAATAAGCATCATACGACGCTCAAGGGCTTCATGAATATCACGATCCTGCATCGTTTTAATGGCTTGCCCTGCGGCACGTATACGCTTTACATTTGCAGGCTTATCATACAAATTAATGATGAACTCAGGATTTTGGTAAATTTTCTTGGTGAGAATTTCCATTTGGGCGTAATAACTTGGGTTTTCGCCCATTAATTCCTCTATATCCGCAGGCGCTGCGCCCATTTCCTGTAGAAGAGCTTTCATATAAGGTCCTGCACTTTCGGCTAAGGTATCAGGCCCTTCAGTCTTTTTGGCAATAATTTCAGCAAAGGCGTTTTGTGCAACCCCCCGAATGGCAATCAATGATCGCATATCCTGATAGGGCCCTACAAAACTATATAAAGTTGTTGTGTTAGCACTTTTCCACGGGAAGGCATCCTGCATGAAAATATAATCTAAGAAGGTAAAGAGATTTTCTTCTTCAGGCGTTACTTGATTATCTGTCAGATTCAAAGGAATGGTCAGCGGCATATCAATTGTTTGGGTATAATTGATATCGGCATTTTGTTGATTAGGAGCGCCACTTGACCCGCAAAGCTGTGCATTTTCTTTGCGGTTATCTTCTATGTCACAGAACGTGCTAATGTAGTTTCTTTTCTTGGTTTCTTGATCAGATCCTTCGTAAAATGTTTTTACATCTCCGCTTGCTAGAGCGCGATCTAACATAGAACGGGCAAGAGCTTCCTGTGTTAAGTCTGCGCGTCTTTGGGAATTTGTTAAGTTACGAACAAAAGTCCCAATTTCACACATTTGTTCAGAAGGATGATAGTCCTTATGTGCCTGCGCTGTTTTTTCTTGCATGAGGCGCTGGGTTTCTAATTGATGTTTGGCATCTAAAAATTCGCCGATCATTTCTATTTGGTGAATCATGAGTGTTGTTAACTGAACGGTCATTTGTTGTAATGCCGCAACCCAAATATATTTGATTTGGTCAGCTAGAGAATTGAATTATTCGTTCCAACTCCAGCGGAAGGTGTTGGCCCTGTCCAAGTGTAATTGGTCCTGGAGAGATTGTTCCTCCCCCTCCTGTGGAATAAGATTGAGGTACATTGAGCGTTAGGAACAGGTAACCCCCATGTTCACAAACATAAAATAAGGGCTTGTTGCACCATCATCGACATCACCACTTGACTGTGTTCCTGAAGCACTGTTCGCTAATGGTTTTACAAATAAACCCCCGCCCCCCAAGATGGGCTCCTCCAAAAGACCAGACCAAGTACAGGGCAGGAACGGTTGATTGACCATTACAGAACTCTCCGTTCTCCCCAATTATAACCCTGAACCACATAACCACTATTGACCCTTGTGCGCGGCAGGACAGTTGTTCTGTAGATATGCAAGGTTTTTGAGAGTGAATTCATCCATCATGGCTTCTTGCACCCCAGAACAGGCGTTTGTTGCCAATCCCTGATTAGAAACACCCACTGTTTACAACTTGCGGGGGCATTTTGATAAGCATTAAGCCCTGAAGCTGTGGTTGGCATGAACTGATACATCCCTGTAGCACCAATACTATTGGCAATTGTGTAAGAACAGTTTGATTCTGTCTGACAGATAGAGTTTTTGTATTGGGTTAAATTACAGGTTCCGCCGCTTGGACCTGTTCCCGCGCCAGATCCACCAGTGGGCTGTGCGAATGCGAAAGAAGGTATAAATATAACAATGAATGATAATATTAAAAATAAACGCATCATAACGTCACCTGCCCTCTACCGTTATGGCAGATTGTTTTATGCGTCATATCGTTCTGTATTTCTATACAATAGTTGGAAGAATTAGTTTGTTTTGCCATGCTGAGTTCAAGACGGCCAGCCCAATCCGCAGTAATGGGACGTATATTCATGGGGATGTCAGGATTTTTCAAAACAACAAGGGTGGATTTCTCTAATCCTGATAAAGCCACTTTAACATTTTGATTGGTGTTGACGACTTCAATATCAATGTAGCGTTCATCATTATTTTTAATTTTATAAGTTACGATATAAGGTTCTACAAATTGTAGATTATCGTGATTGAATAAGGTTTCTTCATTTGCTTTCACCACTGTTGTAAAAGAGTGATCAATACCATGACCGTGGTAGTTTGTTTGAATTTCTGTTTTCTGATCAAAACTTGTAAATTTTTCTAGGTAATTGTTATTTTCATTTGGGGCAGAAAGTTTTTCTTCACGAATTAAAACCATAAAACAATAGCAAGAACAAAAGAGACGATGAAACCGCCACCAATTAATCTTTTATATTGTTTCAACTTATCCATTATACTTTTCCTAATTCAATGCGGGAATGCTGAGAAGAGGGTTTTGTGATTTCATACCTCTCTTCTGCTTCTTTCCGCTTCCTCAGCTTTAAGAAGGATTGTATCCAAGTAACCACTAATAATTGCTTTCGTAATAACGGAATCTCTATAGGTATCGCGGCGCTGCATTAAATCAATCGCGCTTTGTGCTGCAATTTTGCGCTCCACGTTAACAGGCTTATCATATAGCTCTGTATAGTAATTGGGTGTCTGATACAGCGTCTTTGTTAGAAATTCCATTTGAGCGTCATAACTTGGGCGCGGACCGATAAGCTCTGCAATATCTGTTGTTGTCAGCCCCATATTTTCTAAATAAGCCTGAATATAGGGTTCAACTGTATCTGTTCCTTGTGACTTTCTACCGACTTGAGCAGCATAAGCGGAGAGCGTTAAGTTTTTATGTGCAACCAAGGATCGTATTTTCATGTAAGGGAACGCGCCTTTTGGGATAATTGTACCGTTAGGGAGCGCCATTTTATCTTCTGGAATACGCGGAAGGACATCATTACCGTAAAGATTATTACTTAAGGCCAAAATATCTTCTTCATCAGGTGTGACATTATTCAAACTAAAATCAATTTCCAATGTTTGTTTCTGGTCAACGGTATTTGTATAGTTAATATCGCGGTTAATTTGCGTAGAGCCTGAACTGTTACATACGCGGGTCATTCCGTTTCCAAAATCAGCAGCATTACAGTATTTGTTTTTGAATTGGTCGAGACGGCTTCGCGTATAATCTCGCTGTCCTCCTGCAGAAATAGAATCACCACTTAAGAGGTCTCTTTGCGTCCCATGAGATGAAATGGCAATTTGTGTAAGGGTTGCATTTCTATCTGAAGCAGCTAACGCTCTGGTGTTTGTTCCAAAGCGACACATTCCTTCGCTTGGTTGGTAATCTTTATGTGCTTGGGCTTGCAGTTCTTGCAGTATACGTTGGCTCTCTAATTGATGTTTTGCATCAATTAATGTTCCCAAAATCATCATTTGTTGTGTCATAACGGCAGTCAGCTGCTCTGTCATAAACATCATGGCAGGAAGAAGATGTGCTTCCCAGAATACTTTAATCAACCATTCACGCTGTTGAATGAATTCATCAGTAATATGTCGAATAGTAACAGTGGTTTCGGCATTCGATTGGCAAGCGCAAACATCTCTACTGCACTCTACTAGAGCATCTCTACATGTGGGGCAAGGACAGCAAATTGGCCCTCCAAATAAAGCTTCCGCTTTTCGTGGATTATTGAGTAGGGCATATGAAGAAAAACCTATTACCAAAGCAATGAGGCTTAGTATTTTTATATTTTTTGCTGTTTTAAATATAAATTTTTTCATATCCGTTATTTAATCTTATCGACCTCGTTTTTAACGCGCGTTTGTTCTTTTTGTAATGCAGTTTCCAACATCACTGCTAAAATCATTTCGTTTCTAAGGTAACTTAAATAAAGATCACGTTTTTGCATGAGATTAACAGCAAGGGTGGCAATATATTTACGCATGATATTGCTCGGCGCTACATGCAAGTCGCTATAAAATTCTGGATTCTGATAAATCAGTTTAGTCAAAACTTCCATTTGGGCGTTGTAACTTGGATAATCACCAATGGCGTTTCTAATTTCTGCAACTGTCATGGCGCTACCACCCATTTCTCTCATCATCGCGTAAATGAACGGTTGCGCACCTTGATCGCCACTTGTTTTCAGAGCGACCTGGGCAGCAAGGCTATTGTGAAGAACACTACGTTTTGCAAGTAAAGCACGGACATCTAAATAAGCAAGGGCCGCCGCATCATAATTGGGTGTGCCATCTGGATTAATGAATTTATTTGCTGAAACAAAGGGGAATAAGCGGTGTCCAAAAAGATTAGCGCTTAAAGCAATAACCGCTTCCTCATCATCCGTGGCGTTGGGTTGGTTCGCAGAAAAATCAATGTCCAGTGTCGCGGGAAGATCTATAGAGGAAGTATAGCTAATGTCTCTATTATATAAATCAGTTCTGTTTTGGCTTCTTGTACAAAGTAACGCTAAGTTTTGGTTATTATCGCCCGCGTTATCATTCTTGTTGCAATATTTAAACACAAATTGGATAAGGCGATTTTCCTCATCGCTTGTTATACCATAGTAAGAGGGCGTGTCCTCCGACAAAAGTTGGCGTTGAAGAGAGCGTTTAGATAAAACAGTAGAAGTTAATCTCGAATTTTCTTCTGAAGCAGCCAAAGAACGTGCCATTGTCCCAAACTCGCAGAGTTCCTGGTCTGGGTGATAATCTTTTTGCGCACGCGCTCTTAATTGCTGGAACAAACGCTGAGTTTCTAATTGATGTTTGGCGTCAAAAAAAGCCCCAATGATTTGCACTTGCTGCATTGAAGACGTTGTTAATTGCTCGGTCATCAGCTGCATCGCGGCGAGTAAGCCAGGGGGATCCCCGCTTGTGGCATCGCCAAAAAAAACTCGATCCATCCACAGACGATGTTTTCTAAATTCTTCCGTAATATGACCAAGAGTAGTCGATGAATTGCTCGAGTTACCTGTTTCGGCATTCGATACACACAGACACAAATCTTGACATGTTGTCACTATATTATTGCAAACCTGTACGCAGTTAGAGTTAACAGGACACGTTGAGGGGTAACAGTTTCCTAGCTGCGCCAAACTTGACGGGCTAAAACAGGCAAGTGTCAAAAAGCATATAATTATAAATATTATTTTTTTCATTATTGATCTCCCTCACTTTCAAGAGAGATAAGTTGGGCTTCTATACGGTCAAACTCACCTCTTAGCATTTCTTCCCCGATACTTGCGAAAACACTTTCTATTTGAAGTTGATTTTCAAACATGTCTCTTTCTTGCATAGAGCGAATAGCGGCAAGCGCAACTTGTTTCCTTAAAACATTGGCGGGTTTATCGTAAAGCTCTGTGTAAAATACAGGATTTTGATAAATGCTTTTTGTTAAAACTTCCATTTGTGCGAAATAACTGGGGTTTTGCCCTAAAAAGATATCCATATCTGCCTGAGGAACACCTAAATCAGCAACCAATCTTTTAAGATATTGCGCAGATTCTGGATCGCCTTTGGCGCGGTCCGCAACAATCGCTGAGAAAGCGTTTTGGGCAACATTTCGTTTAGCGGCAAGAGACCTTAAATCCAGATATCTATAAGCCATTGTGTAAGGGAAACCGTTGTTATCTGCCAACAGATCGCCAGAAATACTATCTAAAGGAATATGACCGAATAAATTAGAAGTGAGGGCAAAAATATCTTCTTCATCAGGAGTTCCAGTCGCGGCAGAAGCCCCTGTAAAATCAATATCCAAGGTCAATTTGGATTCTAGAGTATTTGTAAAATCAACATCTTTATTATAGCGCGCCGCATTGGTTCCCCCTCGTGAACATAAGTGATTCAAGCCATTGGAATTGTCTGCAGGATTACAGTAATTGGTAATAAACGAAGCCATTCGGCCTTTAACATCCGCATCCTCACCGCTTCCCGCAGCCGTATCGCCGTTACGCAAACTGCGTGCTAAAAGTTGGCTAGAAAACGTCGCATGCGCCATTTTGCTTTTTTGAGTGGAGGCCGCCAAAGATCTTACATTTGTGCCAATATCGCAAATTCCTTCACTAGGTTGATAATCTTTGTGTGCTTCGGCCATCAATTGTTGGAATAAACGCTGCGTTTCCAGTTGATGTTTTGCATCAAAAAATGTTCCGATAATGAATGCTTGTTGCATCATCATAGTGTTGAGCTGCGCTGTCATCAGGGCCATAGCGGGTAGAATTTGTTTGACAAAAAACTCGTCAATAAGCCATGTGCGGTGAGTAATAAAACTATCCGTCATGCGCGCGCGAATCGTGCCGTGATTATTTTCAATCGTGGGACGGCAAGTAGAACAGTTACAAACAGGGGTACAGCTTTTGCTCACAGGTCCTCTGTTGTGAACAGCAGGAAAAATTTCATAAGAACCGCTTGGTCCAGCAGATCCTGCGAGAATGCCACCACCACCGCCAAAAAGACCATTTAAGAAACTGCTTAAATTTAAAACCCCGCTTAAAAGATTAACAAGAGAAGCAGGAAGAGCTGACATAACAGCATTCATGATTGCCTGAGGACTTAAGTTTTGTAGTGCCTGTGCCGTTGCCATTAATCCTGTTATGGTTCCTATGGCTTGCTGTAATTGCGCAGGAGCTAGATTTTGTAGCTGAGCAAGTAACTGAGGGTTTTGAAAAATCTGGCTAAGATTGTTGATGTTGGTGAGTTGTCCTAATTGCTGAAATGTCGATAGTGTTTGTGCAATGTTGGGGGGTAAATTTTGCTGAATAACATTGTTAACCAGGTTTCCTGCAGCAGCTTGGGCGGCCTGGGGTAGCTGCTGAATATTTTGTAAAATTTGTTGTGCGCTAGCAATTGGAATATTAGCTTGCTGACTAAAATTTGTAGCGGCCTGATTGAGATTAAGATTACCACTTAAAAGCCCTTGGACAAGCTGTTGTCCTGAAAGATTTGCCGTGGGATTGCCTGTAGGATTTGGCTGTGTTTGTTGTGCTTTGGTACTCATAGGAACCAAAACCAGACAACACATTAAAATGAGGATTTTTTTCATGCTTCTTATTTTCCTCATTTTACGTTTCTCAAATCATTATATATGCGTTGATGCTCTTTTTGACTCATGACAGAAATGAGTGTTGCCAAAATAGCATTACTTCTTTCGATGCTGTCATAAATGTCACGATCTTGCATATTACCTATTCCCTCAAGAATGGCGGCCATACGTTCATTATTAACAGGCTTATCAATTAGATTTGTGTAGAAGTTAGGATCTTGATAAAGAATTTTTGTTAAAACTTCCATCTGCGCAAAATAACTGGGGTTAGTTCCTAGACGGTCATTAATGTCCGTGGGGTTGATGCCTGTTTCTGCCAATATTGCTTTAAGGAAAGGAGCAGCTTCGCTATCTCCTTCTGCTTTTAGGGCAGTAATCGCCGCAAAACTATTTTGGGCAACGCTACGTTTTGCTGCGATAGCGCGTATTTCTTGATAATAATTTGCGTTGTCTTTTGCAGGATTAGTGCCAGGAGGACCTGTGTTAGGATAAGTCATTAAGTCACCTGAGATGGAAGGCAGAACCTCGTTCGCAAATAAATAGCTACTTAACATGAAAACATTTTCTTCATCATCTGTCGCAGGCGGCGCAGATCCACCTTGAGTAAAATCAAGCTCAAGTGTAAGTTTGTTTTCAATGGAATTTGTATAGTCGATATCCATGTTAACTTGGTTAGGATTTGCACTTCCATTTTGACAAAGTTGCTGCAAACCACCTGCATGATCATCCATGTTACAATATTTATTGATGAAAAGAGCAAGGCGACTTTCGCGGTCTGATTTTTCACCTTCTAAAGACAAAGCATCTCCGCTTAACAATTGTCGATCCATCATTCTGTTGGCCAAGGCAGCCTGTGTTAGATCAGATCTACGCTCCGATGTGACAAGGGAGCGTGTACCCGTTCCAATTTTACAAATCTCTTCGCTGGGGTGATAATCTTTATGGGCCTGTGCTGTTAATGTTTGGAACAGTCTCTGTGTTTCCAACTGATGTTTGGCATCAAAAAATGTTCCAATGATTTGAATTTTCTGAATACCCGTTGCGGTGAGTTCGGATGCCATGAGTCCTAGAGCAGGGGCAATTTTGTCCATGAAAAAATTATTCACAAACCAGTTACGATATTGTTCAAATTCTGCCGTTACGTGGGCGCGAATAATCTGGTGGTTTCGCTGAATAAAAGGCGCACAATTCTGACAGGCAGGAGCACAGTTAGGCGTGCAAGAACTACCACCAGTCGAAGGAGCTCCTGGGGCTCCTCCTAGCAATGATCCGATAAGCCCTGCAACAGCGGCTTGTCCCCCTAAAGCGCTAACAAGACCAGGAGCTACGGACTGTAGTGTGGAGGCAATGGCGTTAGAAATAGCGGTTTGTGCTGCGGCCAGAGCAGCGGCAGGCAAGTTTTGAATATTGGAGACTAGGTTCGTTATTGTTCCGATTGCTTGCAAAGCTTGTTGTGGGTTCATCCCGTTTAAAGCCGAAAGAATGTTTTGATTTTGAAATAGGGAGGCAATAGCTTGAGGACTCGTTAACTGTCCAAGTTGTTGTACTGTTGATAATGCTTGCGCAATACTAGGCGGTAAATTTTGCTGTATGACCGAAGTCACTAAATTTCCTGCTGCTGCTTGAGCAGCGGCAGGTAAGTTTTGAATATTTGATAAAATTTGTTGTGCGCTTGCGATTGGAATATTGGCTTGCTGTGCAAGGGAGGTTGCGGCTTGGTTAATATTTAACCCCCCAGTGAGAACACTCTGTACAAGTTGATTGCCAGAAAAAGTAGAGGCGAATGAAGTAAGAAGATTTTGTGATAAATTCGCGGTTACAGCATTCAGTAGAGTTTGAGGGTTTATATTTTGTAAGGCTTGAGCTGTGCTCACTAGTCCCGTGACCGTGCTGATTGTTTGTTGAAGCTGTGCGGGGACAAGACTTTGTAGTTGTGAAACAAGTTGCGGGTTTTGAAATACCGCACCAATGCTACCAGCATTCGCCAACTGCCCTAAAGTATTAAGCGTCGATAGAGTTTGCGCAACATTGGGAGGCAGGGTTTGTTGTATAACAGAATTAACCAAGTTTCCTGCCGCGGTTTGAGCTGTTTGAGGTAGATTTTGGACATTTTGTAGAATTTGCTGTGCGCTCGCAAGGGGGATATTGGCCTGTTGACTGAAGGTCGTTGCGGCTTGGTTTAAGGTGGTTGACCCATTCAGTAAATTTGTGACAATTTGCGTTCCCGCGCTTGGCGGTGTTGGTGTTTGCGCTTGAGCGTTCACAGGGGTGATAACGCAGAAAAATATTAAAAGAATTATAAAAATTCTTTTAATATCAATATGTTGATACAAATTTACAATTTTCATATTGTCTATTTTTGCCCCTAAAATAGCGCTTTAGCCATAAAATGAAACTCACTTCTAGAATTTTATCATACTCTAACACCAAAACGCACGAATCAAAAAATATGTCTTAAATTTGGGGTAGGATGTTTAAATTTGCGCTTTATCCCTTGCTTGTGGTCGAATGTTGATAGAAAGTAGTTTTTACAAAAGATTTTTGATAAAAATATAAGGCATTATTAACTCAATTAACATTATTTCATCAAAATTATGACAGAACAACAACAGGACAAAATCGCTAATCCACGACAATCACGGCCGGCGCCGCGTTCTCCAGTGCGTGGCGGAAGTCAAAAAGTCGTCCAAACGAAGTCTGATGCCGAAAGTACAAGCGGTTTAGGGAATGTTGTTTTGCGTAACGAGTACTACCGTGATGGGTATCGCTTAGCGCTGAGAGTGTCTGTGATTCAAAGCTTTATTATTGTTGGCCTGATTGGGGCGATGTTTTTTGTCATTAAGGTCCATCAACCAGAAAACCGTTATTTTGCAACCACGGAAGATGGGAGATTGATTCCTATGGTGGCGCTTAGCCAGCCGAATTTAAGTAATCCTGCCTTGATGTCGTGGGTGGCTCAGGCCGCAACGGAAACGATGACATTTGGTTTCAGTGATTATCGCCGCCGTCTGCAAGAATCTTCCAGAAACTTTACGAAACGGGGATGGGAGAGCTTTACGAATGCGCTTCAAAGTGCCCGTATTATCGAATCGATCGAATCAAATGCGCAAGTTATTACGGCTGCGCCAAGGGGGGCTCCTGTATTACAGTCTGAAGGGGTTGTAAACGGCCAATATCAATGGATTGTTCAAATTCCGATGGTGCTGTCTTATCAATCAGGGTCATTGACACGTTCGGAAAACTGGCTTGTGACGCTGGTTGTTGTTCGTGTTCCGCGTCTGGAAAGCCCCAACGGTGTTGGGATAGCACAGTGGATTGCAGTTAAAGGTTAAGTATTCAAAGAATGATTGTAAAAGACATGAGTAAATTACTGTCACAAGGATTCAGGGTTTTCACGCTGTCGGCTCTGGCATTGTCGTGCTATGGGATAGCTCCTGCTCTGGCGCAAAATGAGTTGAGTTTGGATGATTTTCTAAAAGAAAATGAAGCGTTGATGGAAACGCCATCAAAAAAGAAAAAAGAAAGCCCAATCGCCCTTGAAACTGGGAAAAGCAAGGATGGAAGCGCATTACCAGATGTGGCTGAAACACGGCTGAGTGTAGAAGATACAGGTATGGACGCTGATCAGTCTGGTCTAAGAATGTCTGTTGATGAACTTGGTGTTATACAACAATCCGAAGAAGAGTTGGCAGAAGAAATTCGTCAGGAAGCTTTTGATGCAGCAATCACTGGATTGTTTCCTTTGCGCCCAGAAAATATCAGACAGCTTTTGCGTGAATATGATACAACAAGACGGGCCGCTGAAGAGCCTATCAATGGGATTCCCACGCCTGAGGTAAAAGTTGAAACAATTTCTTTAGATCCTGGTGTTGCGCCAATGGTTTTAAAAACGGCAACTGGGCATATCACAACGTTGAATATTTTAGATGCAACAGGTGCGCCGTGGCCTATTCAGGATGTGGGTTGGGCAGGTGATTTCGAAGTGGTTGAGCCAGAGGAAGGTAGTCACATTATTCGCATTACCCCTATGTCGATCGCAGCCTACGGAAATATGTCGATTCGTCTATTGGAGCTTCAAACACCTGTAACCATTTCACTTTCTACGAGCAAAGATGAGGTTCAGTATCGCGTGGATGCGCGTATTCCGCAGCTTGGTCCTTTTGCGCAGGCACAGTTAATTGATGGAGGAAGTGAGCGTGTAGCAGGCGATTCAACCTTGATGGCTGTTTTGGATGGTGTGCCGCCAAATGGTGCAACAAAGTTGGAAGTTAGCGGTGTTGATGGCCGCACAACTGCATATAGTTTGAATAATAAAACATATGTTCGTACACCTTTGACTTTGCTTTCACCAGGATGGGATCAATCTGTTTCTTCAGCAGATGGAATGAATGTTTATACCTTGAATGAGACCCCTGTTTTGCTTTTATCGGACAATGGCAGATTTGCCCGTGCTAATTTGACAATCGGAAAGGATTTGCTCGATGAGTGATGATGACATCGAAAATGATTTTGATACCGATGATTTCGATGATGGCGGTTTTGATGATTTAAATAGTCAAAAAGGCTCTCTTGGTGATTTATGGCGCAATAACCCTATTGTTAAAATCGGGATTATCGCCTTTGGCGTTATATTTCTTCTTGGGGGAATATTCTTATTTGGCGGTGAAGTTGATACTTTGCCTGAATCACAAATTTCACCAGTGCAAGATGTTACAGAAGCACCAGGTAAGGCTGAGATTTCAGAAACAATGAGACAGGCCGTTGAGGAAGAAACGGTCAGACGAACGGAAGAAGCTGTGCGAGGTCAGGGCAGTGCAATGCCAACACCTATTGATCCACCAAAAGGGGTTATTGGATTGCAGTTTGAAGAAGAAGAGGAGGAAGATCCTCTAGAACGTTGGCGCCGAATGCAGCAAGAAAGAATTGCACAGCAACAAATACAGGCGCCGAAAGTTGAACCGCAAGTTCCTGAACCTCCTCCTGTTGACACCAGAACACCTGCTATTAATGCGATGTCACAAGCGATGTCACAACAAATGGCAACCATTTTAGATGCTCAGGATTTTAATGGTCCGATTGTGAAGCAAGTGAGTGGTATTGATTACCTCGATATTTTGGCAGAAAAAGAGCAGGAAAAATTGGCCAAAAAACTAGAAATGGCCGCCGTGGCAGAGCAGCAGATTACAAATAGCGATGGTAATCAGGATTTAAATATTATTGTGCCTGCAGGTACAATTGAATATGCACAAATGATTACCGAGGCGAATACAGATGCGCCTGGACCTATATTGGCGCAAATTGTTTCAGGCCCGTTAAAGGGGGGTCGCATGATTGGTACGTTCCAGTCAACGGATCACTATTTGACTTTAAATTTTAACACCGTTGTTTTGGATGGTATTGATTTTGCTGCTGAAGGGATTGCAATTGACCCTAACACCACTTTACCAGGAGTGGTGACAGATATTGACAGACGTTACTTTACGAGGGTTTTGTTGCCTGCGGCGGCAGAATTTATTGAAGGTTTTACAGAAGCTATTGCTGATTCAGGGACAACAACAATCACCATTAACGGGACATCAACAACGACAACGACATCTAACGCGAACACAACAAATGATCAAGAAGTGGCTTCGGGGATTGAAAAGGCAGGGGAAGAGATTGGTGAAATCTTAGGAAAAATCGCAGATGACACTAAACCTTTGCTGCGTGTAAGAGCAGGGACCCCTATAGGCATATTGTTTATATCACCTGTTGTGGGGACACCGCAGTTGTTGCAAAAACAAGAAGAGGAAGCGTTTGAGCGTGAGCGCGTTCTACAGCAACTTTCATCCCCCTTTAACTATCAACAACAGTAATTTTAAGGATAGAAATGCAAAATCCAGAAGATGAAGAGATTGGCTTTGATGAAGAATTAATGGATGATTCTTATGATGCTGAATTTGATGATCAGTATGATGATTTTGGCGATGTTGAAGAAGGAGAGTGGGCGGAAGACCCCTATGAAGAAGAATTTGGTGATGCTGAGCCACTACCCCAAGAACAAAAAAAGAAAGCGGGCTTAAGTTTTAATACTATTGTCATTGGTGGCGCCGTTGTTTTGGGTTTGGGCGTTTTTGGATATCAGTTGATGACAACCAAACCCGTGAGTACTGGAACCAAATTTGCATCTGCTCTTAATATGAGCGGGGCAACAGACGGGCCCATTTTTGGTCAAGGTGAAGACCAAGGTCAAGACGCTGCGACAATAGAGCAGAAAAAATTATCTGAGCAGGAAGAAAAAAATAAAAGCGGATTTTTATTTGATCCAGAAGTTTTAGATTCTGTTGAGGGGGGCGAAGATTTGCCTATGCCCTCTGCTATTTCTCAAGTGTCAGAAGGTCAAGAAGATAAAGATGAAATTATTATCGACGACATTGAAGAGATGGGAACTAAAACAAGTCCCGAGTTTGTCGCGGCGGTGGAACCCCCTGTAACACAAGCTCCTGTTTTGGAACAGCCAATGGAGCAAGTGGACACAAACGATTCAAAAGCAGATGAAATTATTATTGAAGAGGAAGAGGTTTCGGAGCCTTCTCTTTCTTTGCAACAAAGTCTTCAAGTTGAGGAAACCTCAAAAGAGGAGGCTGCCCCCGTTGTAGAAGAAATGGTTATAACAACGCCACAGCCTGATACGAAGACTGAAACTGTCAGTATAGGCGCGACCCCTGCTTTATCAGCGGCGGATATGACAACAATTGAAAAGAAACTAGATATGATTGTAAGCCGTCTTGATCGCGTTGAATCGCAAATGGCTGAAGTTAAAGAGGCCAATAATTCAGAAGTTGATACGATTTCTAAAAGCGTCAAAGATTTGAAAAAAGAGGTGGCTAATCTAGCTATAACAAAACCAGCCGCACCAGTGAAAACAGTTAAGAAAGCTGATCCTGCTCCCAAAGTGGCAACTTCCAAACCCTCTTCATCGAATAGTAAAGTGACATGGGAACTGCGCGCGGCGCAGCCTGGCAAGGCTTGGGTCTCTAAAGCAGGGCAGAAAGAACTGACCCCTGTTACAGTGGGGGATGATCTGTCTGGTATTGGTCGTATTACGAGTATTACTTATGTTTCAAATCGGTGGATTGTGCAGGGGACTTCAGGGAAAATTACTCAATAAAAAGGGTGGTTTTTTCAAAGAATTCAGCTTTATGACACAAATCATGACAAGATAGAGGCAAAAAAATCCATTTAAAATCAATATGTTAAATAATATATTTTTTCAAATGTGTCAAAAATTTGACATGTTTGTCTAAATTGTGTTCTAATATAATTATAGCTAGTTGAATATATCTGTTTTTAAAATTCGGCGAAAATCGCAATAAGTTTTAAAATAAGGTATATTTATATTAGAGGTGAACTGGACGAGAATTTTTTGAAGAGTTTAAATTTTTTTAAAGGAGACTAAAATGATTAAATTTATGAGAGAAAAAAGCTTAAAAGTGAGTGCGATTGCAATCGCAGGGGTTATGTGTGGGGCAGATAGTGCTTCTGCGCAGCAAGACTTGAGTACAATTGCGACGAACATTACAACATCTATTCAGACCATTCCTGGACTTTTGACTGGTGTTTCATATATGCTTGGTATTCTTCTTGGTGTTCTTGGTATCTTGAAAATCAAAGACCACGTTGAAAACCCAACACAAACACCACTGCAACACGGCGCTATTCGTTTGATGGCTGGTGGCGGATTATTTGCCCTTCCTATCGTATACGAAGCAATGCAAACAAGTATTGGTGCTGGTGCCGGTCCTGCTGCGATTACTGTTAACAAAGTGGGTACAAGCTACACTCTTAACTAATCCGTATGGCAAAAAAGCATTCTATTACATTGGGCATCGCGCAGGAAACGCGCGGTGCTCAAGTCTTTTCAGAGAATTTTATAAGAACTCCCCTACCTGCCGAAGTTCGGCAGAAAATTTTGACGCGTGATAATCATGTCTGTCAGATTTGTGGTTTTACGGCTCAAAAATATCAAGACGTACATTGCATTGATGGAGATGAAAGTAACATACAGACCAATAATCTGATAACGGCCTGTATTTTTTGCCATCAATGTTTTGATCTGGAAAAAGTGGCTGAAATGCGCTCAGGGGTTTTGATTTGGCTGCCAGAGATAGAACAGGCGGATTTACACCATATTGCACGGGCTATCTATGTTGCACGTATTTCACAAGGCTCTATGGCCGAAACAGCGAAGAAGGCCTTGGAGGTTCTAATGAAGCGCCGTGAAGAGGCGAAAGCGCGCTTAAAAACTGACGATCCATACGTCTTATCCATGGTTATGCGGGATTTCTTAGGGCCGCGGCAATATGCTATGCGGGAAAAAAAGCTTGATGGTATTCGCCTTTTTCCTCTGGATCGCCGGATTATTAAGGAAGGTGATTTGGAATTTAACCAATTTCCCCAGATTTTGGCATACTGGCGTTCCAAAGATGGGCCATTTGGAGGGAAAGTGCCAAATAAGTGGAAAAACTTTTATGCTGAAATTTCACAGGCTGCATAAATTTTAAATTTGCCCGTTATTTCCCTGTTCTAACTGTTGATTACCCAACAAAATTGCAATTTTTTCTATATTCTGTGCCTAATGTATAATACCTTATTGAAGGTATTTATTTGGACGAAAATCTTAATTTATGAAATTTTTAGATAAAATTCTCTCTCCTTTCCAAGTTGCGATGAAGCAATCCTTGGAAAGCTATATCCGTTTAGAAACGTCAGATAATGAAGAAACTCTGGCTGCTTCGGATGGGTCTTTGTTGACCTATGTCCGTATTCACGGAAACAGACAGTTGGTGGGGGAAGAGGAGTACGCCCATTTGATTGAGGGGGCGACGATTAAAATTGGTTCACGTTTTGACCGTCAGGGGCATGCCTGTCAGGTTTATTTTGTGCGTGACCCTGAACGTATCTCAAGACATTTGGAAGATTTGATGCGGCCATCGCGCCAGACAGCGATTGATACAGGTTTGGCCGTTGCCGATATTTTTGACGAACGCGTTCGTCACTTGTCCCGTTATCTATCTTATGAAGAATGTTATTTTGTTTTATGGACGCGTCCGTCGATCTTAACCAAAAATGAGATGAGTCGTGCTATCAAAGAATCCCGCAATAAAAAATGGGTTAATGCAGGTCAGGCACAGTATCCTCTTGCGGCTATTGATGCTTTAAGAACGCGTCATAGAAGTTTTATCGCTTCTGTCATGTCATCAATTGACGAGCTTGGAATGGCGGGTGAGGTTTTGAATGTGCATGATGGTCTCAGAGCGGTTAAAAACAATCTATATCCATCAAAGTCGCATGAAAATTGGCAGGCGTGCTTACCAGGTGATGTGATGCCGCCGCGCGCACCGATGAGTAAAAATGATTTATCTGACATTTTGTGGCCACCACTCAAACAGCAATTGGCACTGGCTGATGCACAAATCATTAATGAATCCTTGGTTCGGATTGGAGACAAAATTTGGGGTGGTGCTGATATTACCTTAGCGCCAATGGATCCTAGTCCATTTCCGATGCTGCTCAATCGTTTGTTCGATGCCAAAGTCCCCTACCGTATTTCCTTTTTGATTGAAGGAGGTGGGGCGTACAGTATTGGCCTACGCGCCTTTGCTGCAACAATTTTGGGTGTTACAAACGCCCTAAACAAACAGATTAAATATTCTTTAGAAGGTTTACAGCGCCTTGCCCGTAAAGAACCTGTTGTCCGTTTGCGGGTTTCGATGGCAACCTGGGCGCCGCAAGATAATATTAAACTCGCTCAAGATCGTCTTTCTAATTTGGTTCAGGCGGTTGAAAGTTGGGGATACTGTCAGGTTAGTGAGTTTTCAGGAGATCCTTTGGATTCTGTGATGTCTTCGGCAATGGGGATTCATTGCTCAGGAACGGCGCCCGCCGCTATTGCTCCAATGTATGAAGTCATGAAACTGATGCCGTGGCAACGGCCGTCTTCACCCTTTGAAAAAGGCGCAATGCTTTTTAGAACGCCAGATGGAAAGGTATGGCCATATCAAACAGGCACAAACGTTACCACAACATGGTTTGATTTGATATTCGCGCAACCTGGGGCGGGTAAATCTGTTTTGATGAACTCTATTAATATGGCGTGCTGTCTCAGCCCAGGGATACAAAAATTACCTTATATCGCTATTATTGATATCGGCCCTTCATCGGCAGGGATGATTTCCTTGATTAAAGAAGGATTGCCAGAAGAAAGACAGTATGAAGCGGAACATTATCGTCTGCGTATGACGCAGGAATACGCTGTAAATCCTTTCGATACTCAATTGGGATGTCGTTATCCTTTGATTGATGAACGGGCTTATCTCGTTGAGCTTTTGACATTGCTTTGTACACCGCCAGGGGCAGAACGTCCGTATGACGGTATTCAGCAGCTTGCAGGTCTTGTTGTTGATGAAATGTTTCGTTGGCGTGATGATTCTGCAGCGAATGCAGAACCTCGGCCTTATCTGGCACGTCTTGATAAGGAAGTTGATGAAGCCATTCAAAAATACAATATCCATTTACCCGTTGATCCATATTGGTGGGATGTTGTGGATCGTCTTTATGATGCAGGCGAAATTAAAATGGCGATTAAGGCGCAGCGTTATACAACACCAACATTGTCTGATGCGGTGACGGCGTCCAGACGTCCCCAAATTCGGTCTTTATTAGAACAAACATCTGTGGGAATGACGACAGAGAATATTATCAATGCCTTTGAACGGATGATTACATCCGCTATTCGGGAGTTTCCTATTTTGTCAGGAGTAACGCAGTTCGATGTGTCACGGGCGCGTATCTGTGCGTTAGACTTGATGGATGTTTCTCCTCAAGGGGATGACACAGCGGATAGACAAACCGCTATTATGTACATGCTTGCTCGCCGTATCATGGTGAGTAACTGGTGGATCGGTCCTGAGATGATTAGCTCTATCCCCGATAAATATAGAGCATGGCACGAGCTGAGACTTCAAGATATTATGGAGACACCAAAGCGTCTTTGTTATGACGAGTTTCACCGTACCAATGGGTCTTACTCAGTAAGGGCGCAAGTGATCAGGGATGTTCGTGAGGGCCGGAAACGGGGTGTTCAAATTGCACTGTCATCACAACTTTTAGATGACTTTGACGACAACATGATCGACTTGGCTACAGGTGTTTGGGTTTTAGGGGCAGCAATTTCAGATCAGGCTGTCGATAATATTCGTGATCGGTTCGGTTTATCAGAAACGGCGAGAAGTGTTATTCGTCACAAATTGACAGGTCCGAAGGCCATCGGGGCGCCTGCCTTGCTTGTTTTAGGAACGGTTGATGGCCGGTATGAACAACATCTTTATAACACCTTGGGCCCTATTGAGCTTTGGGCGCTATCAACTTCTTCGGAAGACGTTGCTATTCGTTCCCGTCTTTATGATATTTTAGGAGCGCACCGTGCCCGTCAAATGCTGGCTGCAAACTTCCCTGGCGGTAGTGCCCGCGGCGAAATTAAACGCCGTATTATTGATTTAGCAGAAAAGGGTGAAACACGTTCCGCAGCCTTAAGTGCGGTTATTGATTCTATTGTAGGTGAATTGGTCACAGCAAGTAAGACGACACTGGATAAAGCGCCACCACCAACAGATCCACGGGCACACATCAAAGAAGCAAAAAATCAAAATGTTCAGGCAGATGAATCAAAAGAGGCCGTGAATGAATGACGGCTTAAAAAAAAATAATCTCGCCTCTTTAAAAGAAAAATTATTTGGAACACAAGGCCTTATTACAGGCAGCGTTATATTTGGATTGTTATTTATAATTGTCATTATTTTTCAATCTTGTGCGCCCAGAAAAGGAACTATTTTATATGGTTTATGCAGCGCTTTTTTGGAGCAGCAGATTCCTTTTCCTGAAACAATTAAACACACATCTGTCGAACAATATCCGAAGGCGGTCAGAATATACTTCACGTATATTGATGGCTTTGGTCAGTATCAATTTGAAATGACGGAGTGTTCTTTTAAAAACGATGCCCAAAATAATATTCTGCTAGATCGTGTTTTCTTTAATTATATCAAAGACATAACAGAAAAAGAACGTGT
Organism: Alphaproteobacteria bacterium; assembly: GCA_041397885.1. Lineage (GTDB taxonomy): Bacteria > Pseudomonadota > Alphaproteobacteria > Micavibrionales > Micavibrionaceae. The sequence continues at coordinate 73,250 of JAWKVV010000002.1, forward strand.
GGCGGGTAAGGGTAGGCTTTACGAAGTAAAGAAAGATAGTATTGATTTGTTTAACCGTTCTCAATCCCCTGCGGTTATTATCTCTCAAGATCCTGATCTTAGTTTGCCCAGCAGAGGCCAAATCCGTTTTTAAATTTTTCCTTCTTTGATAATTTTGGGAACATGTCCTGATAGCCCCATCATCTGTTTGGTGATTATTTTTTTTGCAGGTTTTATTTTTCCAAAAAAACTTAAACCTGTTTTTCGAGATAGCTTTACAATCGAATTGTTATTCGAAAATAAAGAATTTAAATTATGTGTTACACCAATCATCAAACGATTGTCAGTTATTCTATTTTTTTGATAAATGTTGAGTAAAATTTTTGATCCAAAGTCAGAATTTTCCTTTCGCGCTTGTAAGATTAAATCGGTTAACTCTGCAACATCCCTTAATCCTAAATTTAAGCCTTGTCCCGCAATGGGATGAATTCCATGGGCAGCATCACCAATTAAGGCGCAGCGGGGCGCTATATAGTGATGGGCATGTATCAATCCTAAGGGGTAGGCAAAACGCTCAGTGGATTGAATGATTTGCCCATATCTTTGTGGGAAACGCTGTCTTAAAGCCATCAGGTATGTTTGGTTGTCCAAATCCATAATGGATTCTTTTGTTCCTTTTTCTTCTGTCCAAACGATGGAAGAGCGATGATTTCCATGGGAATCATTAAGCATGGGTAAAATTGCAAAAGGCCCATTTGATCGAAAATTTTCGACAGCAATGTTGTTATGATTATTTTCATGAGTCACAATCGACACAATGGCTCGTTGTTTGTAATCGTGCTCATCGGCTTCAATATGCATGGATTGTCTTGTAAAAGACTGCCGGCCATCTGCACCAATAATTAAAGAAGCTTCATACTTGTTATTTTCGTCTGTTTGAACAGAAATAAAATGATCTGAACATTCAAATTTTTGGGCGGATTGGCCATGGATAAGAGTTATATTTTCTTCTTCTTTTATCGCAGATAGAAGGATATTTCTTATATTAAAATTCTCAACAACCCATCCAAATCCTTCTGCTTTTGATGCGTCAACATCTTCTTTCAGGTTAAATTGTAAAAGAAGAGAAGAATTACCATCATTGACATGAATATCTTGAATGGGACAAGCGTAGGGCTCTAGCGAATTCCAGATTTTTGCGGCCTTCATTAACTGGTGAGATCCATAAGAAATAACAGTTGTTCTGAGGTTGACCGCGGAATGGGATTGAGCTTCTTCTTTTTCTTTATCAAGGCAAATAACAGATACGCCATTTTGCCCTAAGATTAACGCTTGAGTTAGGCCCGCCAAACCACCGCCAATAATAACAACATCTGCGCTTGTTTTTTTCATGATAGTTACTCCTAACATAGAGTTTTGGAGTAACAAAATAATTTTATAATTTAGACAAAGGCGGTAACTGTATCGAGAATATATGGCGCCGCATCACTGACTTTTAAGCCATAGTTGGTGATACCAAGCGTGTTTTGAACTGCGGTAATAAATCCGCCGAGGTTTACAGCAATCGCGCCGCCAATAATATGCGTAAATCCTGCCATGGCAGAGGCTTGCGAATTCCCTTCGGCAACCCCTCGCATGATAAAAAACCCACGAATGAAACTAATCCATCCTAAGATAGCAACAAAGGACATGATGGCGCCGATAACCGCTTCGGAATGTCCAATTGCTGTATTGCTCATCCCTGCTTTATAGACCAGTGTAGCATTATTTGTAGCATTACCGCCAAACATAGATGTAACAAACGCAGCCATAACTCTTGTTTGTGATAACATGACGCCGCCGACCAAAAAGGTCATGATTGTGCCAAATCCTAAGGGACCGCGGGCACCTTCTTGTTCGGTTTTGAGAAGTCTGGAAATCCCGATCAATATCAAGATAATTCCTGCCAAATATCCAAAAGCAATAAATAAATATTGTAAAGGACGCCATATATCCTGCATCAAGGAGACAAGCGAGGCATCGAGACCTGTACCAGAAACACCACCTGTATTGAAGTTAGAACCTGCAATGCGGATCAAACCTCTGGAAATGGTGTTATCAATCGCATGATAAACTGATGGAAAGGCGAAGAGCGCTCCCCCCGCCATAAATCTTTTGACGGGGTCCCACAAAGAAACGCTATTGGGATTCTCAACATGTTCTTTAAGCTTCATAATTCCCATGATGCCAAAAAAGATGGCCATCAAGTAAGAAAAACCAATAATAACACCAGGAACATCGGCTGACCCATTAACCAAATTCATAATAGTGGTGCCCAGAGTTTGCTGCGCAGCTGCTTCTTTTGTAAAAACAAAGCTAGCGAGCGCCAAGAGCAAAGCAGGAAAAATCTGCTTTTGTCTATTGATTAAGCTATAAATTTTGCTTTTCATGTTCTCTAAACCCCTGAAATCTTGCCTTATTTTCATTGTAACACAAGCTAAATGCGGAATAAAAATTTCCGCTATATTAAGATTACCCTTATTCCGTATCATAATACAAAATAAGGGTTAATATTTATTTAAAAACAAGAGGTTAGTTGAATGTTCCGTTAGGAAACAGGCGCATCAATTTTAACAGGTAAATCCGCAGCAATTGGTTCGTCATCCAACATTTCTATCATCCCGCTTGGCTGGACGGAGAAATTGGCAATAAACAGCGCATTGGAATAATACACAACGGCATCGCACAGCCAGTTTCCAGAGGTATCTTTGCCCTCAAAAGTGGCAGGCCGCACCGTTCCTTCAATAACCATACGGGTCTTGTCATCCAATTGTTTGGGAACATAGGTATCTTCCATGCTTTCGGCAATCAGGAAGGGACCTTCCTCTCCACGGACAAAGAAGCAGAAAAACCGCAAGTAATCCAGAACGTTATCATCGGTAATTTTGATCGGAGCTTTGGCATTGACCTCATGAATAGGAGGGGATGTCCCATTGAGCCAGTATAAATTACCCTGATCTGTCAGATAATAAATGAACAGGTTTTTAGGTGTCCAGGCGGGGTCTTTGACACGGATCAGGGCAACTTGATCATAAAATGGCAAAGGACGCCACTCCACCATGGTCGTAGTGGGAGTAACGCTGTATTTATCGCCAATGGGGTTAATTTGTTCCAAAAAGCCTGCAAGTTCTTCGCCTTGAACGGGATTCCACTTATCATCCATATACATGATATTTGCCTTTAACTTTCTAAAAATAACCCTAAATAACTGATATTGAGGGTAAATGCTTCCTTATAATGACATTTTAACCTTAAATCGCAAGTATTAATAACAAGTAAAATTGACAGAATTGATTTTGATCTGTATAAAACGCCCAGAATTAAGAATTTATAGCATTTAGAAGAGCGGAGAGCCCTATGAAACGTACATTTCAACCCAGTAAACTAGTTCGCGCCCGTCGCCATGGTTTTCGTGCCCGTATGGCAACAAAAAACGGTCGTCGTGTCATTAATGCCCGTCGTGCCAAAGGTCGTGCACGTCTTAGCGCATAAATCTTGAGTAGCGCTCCAGGCTGATATAGCTTGGGATTATGGTTGCAAGAAAAGAAGAAATAAAATTGTTAGGCCGCTTGAAAAAGCGGTCTGATTTTTTATGTGTTCAGCAACAGGGGCAGAAATGGATATCCAAAGGTATTGTTATTGAAATATGCCCCAACCAAGAGTTAGGTTTTCGTTATGGTCTGACGGTTAGTAAAAAGGTCAGCAAATTGGCTGTCATGCGTAACCGCATTAAACGTCGGCTTCGGGCCGTTGCTCATGAGGTTCTCCCTGCTTATGCCAAACAGAATTTGGATGTTGTTCTAATTGGGCGTCAGGGCAGTGATGAAAGACCCTTTGAAGACTTAAAGAACGATTTGATCTGGTGTCTAAAGAAACTAGGAATTGATAAAAATGAAATTTCTTCTGATCAATCTGGTTAAGACCTATCGTTTCTTGCTTTCCCCGCTCACTGGACAAAATTGTCGTTTTCATCCGACATGTTCGGCGTACATGATAGAGGCCATTGAAATTCACGGCGTTATAAAGGGGCTGATGTTAGGCATTATTCGCATATTTAAATGCCACCCCTATTATAAAGGCGATATGATTGACCCCGTTCCCTTCCCAGCAAAGCATTTGAAGTCTAAGGATTGCGCCTCACACGATGATCGGTTATAAACGCCCCAACAAAAAATAGGATTTTCGATGCAGCAAAAAGACAAAATGCACCCTCAGGATATGCGTAATCTGATTATATTCGGAATATTATCGATCATTTTGTGGATGTCTTATGATCATTTTATTTTGAAACCCAGAATGGATCAAATGCGTGCGGCGCAGGCTGTTCAGCAACAAGCTGCAATCACAGCGCAAAAACAAAGTGGTATGGTTGTTGAAACAGAACAGCCCCGTGAAGACATTCTCGTGCAAACCAAATCATCCCGAATTCATATCACCAATGATTTTGTAAAAGGGTCCTTTAACTTGGTAGGGGCACGCCTGGATGACTTATTATTAATTGAACATTTTAAAACAATTGACCGTACAGAAAATGCTGTTGTTCTGTCACCTGCGGGATCAAAACATCCAAAATATATTGAACAAGGTTGGGTCAGTGCTGATAAGAACATCAAAACACCTGATAATAAATCGGTTTGGCGTCTGGTGGCAGGGGATAAGCTCGCCGCTGATCATCCCATTACGCTTGAATGGAATAATGGCGCAGGTTTGCGATTTGAAAGAGTAATTTCCCTGAATAAAGACTATGGTTTTAAAATTATTCAGCGGGTTATCAATAATACGGGACAAAGTGTTACTTTGTTTCCTTATGCTCTTGTGGCGCAGCGCGGCATTCCTGAAGAGTTTTTAGGCCGTTATATTGTCCATGAAGGACCTATTGGTTACTTTGGGGATGAATTGTATGAAGCCACTTACGGCAAGATGGCGAAAGAACCTTTAACAGAAAAAACAGATTCTAAAGGGTGGGTTGCTTTAACATCAAAAGATTGGTTAACCGCGCTTGTTCCTGCTCAAGGGACTGATACCAAGTTTCGCATTTCTTATACAAAAGGAGCAACTGAAAAGATTAAAGATCTTTATCAGGCTGATTTAACGGGGTCTGCTATGACTGCTCCTGCAGGAGGGATGGTTGAAAACGAAATTCATATTTTTGCGGGAGAGAAAAAATTAAATCTGCTCGAAAAATATGAAGATCAATGGAATATCCCACATTTTGATTTGGCCGTTGATTTTGGAATTTTTTACTTTTTAACCAAACCTATTTTCTGGATTTTGAATTTCTTCTATGGATTTGTCGGAAATTTTGGTGTGGCCATCATTATGCTCACGGTTTTACTGCGGATCATGGTGTTTCCTTTGGCGAATACGTCTTTTAAGTCTTTTGCAAAAATGCGCACAATCGGTCCGCAAATGGGTGAATTACGTGAAAAATACAAAGATGATAGAGAAAAACTGCAACAAGAACTTGTGAAGCTTTACCAAAAGGAAAAAGTAAATCCAATGGCAGGGTGTTTGCCTATTTTGATTCAAATTCCTATTTTCTTTTCTCTTTTCAAAGTTCTTTCCAACACGATTGAGATGCGCCATGCTCCGTTTTTCGGGTGGATTCAAGATTTATCTGCACCTGATCCAACAACGGTTTTTAATTTATTCGGGCTGATTCCATGGACACCGCCTGCTATGTTGATGATTGGGGCGTGGCCTTGTTTTATGCTGATTACCATGATTATTCAGCGAAAATTGTCACCGCCACCAACAGATAAATTACAGGCAGATATGATTAGATTATTGCCATGGGTTTCAACTTTCATTTTGGCAAAATTTGCGGCAGGTTTGGTTATTTATTGGACGTTCAACAACCTGTTTTCTGCCATTCAGCAATATATCATTATGACTCGTATGGGTGTGGAGGTTGATTTGATAGGTAATATTTTAGGTCGCAAAAAAGAACCAACTCCTATTGAAGGCGTTCATGTTGAGGCCGCTCTTGTCGAAGAAGAAATTGAGGATGCTTTAGGTTTAGAACATGCTCATCTCGCAGAAGCGAATAAAGACAAAAAAATATCTAAACCAAGACCAAAGAAATCTAAGAAAAAGAAATAGTCACGAAGCGATGAGTGATGATCAAAAATTTTCTGAAGAAGAATTAGAAGAAGCCCGTCTTCTTTTTGCGGGGCCTTGTGACTTTGTTTTGGGTGTTGCAAATCTTGAACAGCTTCCTGCATCAGATAGAAATGAAGTGGCCTTTGCGGGGCGTTCTAATGTTGGTAAATCTTCTCTTATCAATGCCCTTACAGGACGTAATTCATTGGCGCGAACCTCCAATACACCAGGCCGTACGCAAGAGTTAAATTTTTTTGATTTAGGCGGCGTTCTTTATATGGTGGATATGCCTGGATATGGCTATGCCAAAGTTTCTAAAAAACAGCGAGATCAATGGAACGCACTGATATTTGATTATTTGCGAGGGCGTCCCAATTTACGCTGCGTTTTTATTTTAATAGATGGTCGCCATGGTTTGAAAGAAACCGATGAAGAATTGATGAAAATGCTTGATGATGCCGCTGTTTCTTATCAAATTATTTTAACGAAATGTGATAAATCCAGAAAAGCAGAAATGCAGAAGATTGAAGAAGGGTTACGCGCCTGTCTTAAAAAACACCCCGCGGCCCATCCTGAATTCATTCATACAAGTTCAATTAAAAATGAAGGCATTGCCGAATGTCGCGCAACAATTACTGCGCTGCGATAATACTGTAAAAACTGTAATTATCGTTTGCATCATTTTCAACGCAAAGCGTTGCATAGCCATTACAGGCAGCGCATTCTGTTGTATCAAAATCCGTTGTTCCTGTTGAAAGAAAATAATCGGCGTGTGGATTAGCGGTAATAGGAATGGCGGTTGATCCCGTGATCTTTCTATTAATTTCTTCACAAACCTCTTTTTTAATGAAGTAGGCTGTTATAATCACATCATTTGCTGTTGTGGGAGTCCATTGAACATTGATGTTGTTGTTAATGTCCCAGACAGCGGCAGGACTATTTTGGATGGCTTCATTAAATTTTTGTTGGTAATTCAGCCCTCCTCCTTGAGGGTGAAAAAGCTTATAAATATGGGGCGCAGTATTAAATCCAGCCTCTGTAGGCTTGACGAAGTCTAGATCACCTATCTCAGCGCCTGTTGAAAGCATCATATCAAGGGCCTGCTGTGTGCTAGAGATATATTCAATCAATTCATTGGCATAAACCTTTGCAACTTCTTCACTTAAATCCTGATTGTCGGCCTGATTATTTTGTTTGGTGAGCGTTAAGGTCAAAAATCCGAATAGAGCAAGCGCGATCAAGATATAAATCATCGCATTTCCTGCGTTTTTGCAGCTTTTATCAGAGGTTATATTTTTTTTCATTAAAATCGCCTTAAACGTTGTAAGTGGCCATGTTCTTGGTCTATTCTCAGTTCATTATGAATTATACCATAGATTTGACCAAATTAAATTTGGGATCCTCTACTCTTGATCCTTTGTCCCTGATATTGGGAGCCGTTATCGGGCTGTTACTCGGTCTGCTGCTTTATTTATGGCGTGTCGGCAGTTTAAAGGCACAAAAGCAGGGTTGGAAGTCTGCCTTGAATCAGAGCGTGCAGGATTGGACGAACATTTTAAAGCGTTGGCAAATGCAACCCTGCAGTCAAATTCAGAGAGTTTTTTAACCATTGCGCAAGAAAAATTAAAATCTGCCCAAAATGATAACGCGCATGAACTTGAAAAGAAAACACAAGCGATTGCGGCGATGGTTGAACCTGTTCAAAAACATCTTCTTCAACTCAATGGTGTGGTAGAGCAGTTAAGCGGACGGACAAAGCCATTCGTGAAGATATTCAGAATTTATCGCGGAAACTGCAAAGCTGACAGGGGCTCCTAAAAATTCTGCGGCGCAGGGAAAATGGGTGAATTTGTGCTCGAACGTCTTTTGGATAAGGCCAACCTCATGAAGGGTGTTCATTATGACACACAAGTATCCATGAATGTTGAGGAGGAAGACTGCGTCCTGACGCAGTTATTTACTTGCGGTGACTTGATTTAACATTGTTGTAGATGCGAAAGCGCCCATCACTGAATTTATCAATCGTCTTGATCAAAATATGGGGGATCAGGATTATAATGAATTTCGTCAAGGCCTTGCCAGAGCTGTGCGCTCTCATGTTAAATTGTTGGGGGGTAAATCTTATTGGGAACAGTTAAACAGTCCTGATTTTGTTGTTTTATTCTTGCCTTCAGAAAATATTTTTTCAACAGCACTATCGGCAGATCCCGACCTTGTTGATTTCGCCGCGGATAATAATGTTGTGATTGCCTCTCCTACGCTCATGATGTCGCTTTTGCGGGTTGTAGGGTTGAGCTGGCGGCAGGTGGCTATGGCTAAAAACGCGCAGGAAATTTCTAAATTGGGGAGTGAACTTTTTGACCGTGTCAGCGCCTTTGCAGGCCATCTCGGAAAAGTTGGCGGCGGAATCAATTCAGCGTTATCGGCCTATAACAAGGCTATAGGCAGTCTGGAAACACGCGTGTTGGTAAGCGCCCGAAAATTAAAAGATTTGCATGCCACAGATAAAGAGATAGAAACACCTACTTTATTAGAAGGAACATCTCGTCCTATCACGATGGTGGAAGAAGATGATGACAAGGATACATCGCGCTATGCCTAATGATGAGTATGAAATTATAAAAGTCCCAGATCCCGTTTTGAAAGAAACGGCGCATATTGTTGAAGAAATTAATTCCGATATAAAAACCCAAATCAGTAAAATGATTAATACAATGTATGGGGGGCAGGAATTGGTCTGGCGGCCAATCAGGTAGCAAAACTGAACCGTATTTTCGTGATGGATGTTCCTCAAGGGGCATGGGTACATGGCCCTGTGATTGATGGTATTCAAACAATTGAAGCAGGGTATAAAAGCGGTCAGCGTCAAGAAGAAATAGTAAAAAACCCGCGCGCACTCATTAATCCTGAAGTTATTTGGTCTTCGGAACAAAAATCAGTTTATGAAGAGGGATGTCTTTCCATTCCTCAACAATATGGTGAAGTGATCCGCCCTGCACAAGTGCGCGTGAAATTTCAAGATGTACACGGCATAACCCATGAAGAAGAATTTGATGGCCTTGATTCTCATTGTGTTCAGCATGAAATAGATCATTTAGATGGCGTATTATTTATTGATTATTTATCTAGTCTTAAACGCAATATGATTTTAAGGAAGATGAAAAAACTTCAAAAAGATACACAAGTGCTGTAACAAAAAATGACTAAACCGCTTCGCATTGCTTTTATGGGAACGCCAGATTTTGCTGTGAAAGCATTAGAGGTTCTAATAGCTTCAAATCATGAAGTCGTTTGTGTTTATTCGCAGCCCCCCCGTCCCAAAGGCCGCGGGCAAAAACTTCAATCTTCTCCTGTTCATCAATGCGCTGAAAAAGCGGGAATTGAGGTGCGTACACCGTTGAATTTCAAAAATTCTGAAGATATTGAAAATTTTGAAAATCTTCATCTTGATGTTGCTATTGTTGCGGCCTATGGCCTTATTTTGCCGCAAAAAATTTTAGATGCACCGCAATATGGCTGCATCAATATTCATGCTTCTCTTTTACCGCGTTGGCGGGGAGCTGCGCCTATTCAACGGTCTATCTGGGCGGGAGATACCCAAACAGGTATAACGCTCATGCAAATGGATGTAGGGCTCGATACAGGAGATATGATTGCCGTTGAAAAAACGCCCATTACGCCTGACACAACATGCCTTGAACTGCATGATAGTTTATCTCATCTCGGGGCGCAGATGATTATACCTTGTCTCAATCAATTAGCTGAACACGGGGTGCTTGAAAAAACACCGCAGCCTGAAACAGGAATGACATATGCGAAAATGCTTTCAAAACAGGACGGGCATATTGATTGGACGCAAAGCGCTAAAGAGATTGATCGTCAAGTGCGCGCTCTTAACCCGTGGCCAGGAACATGGTGTTTTAATCAAAATCAAAAACGTCTAAAAATTTTAGAAGTTGAAATTGATAACTACAAAACTGAGTTAAAATCAGGAACTATTTTTGAAAATGGTTTGATTTCTTGTGGAAACAGAACAGTCTTAAAACTTAAAATGATTCAACCTGAAAATAAAACATCAATGGATATTCAAACGGCGATGAATGGTAATCATATTAAATTGGGTGACATTTTTTCATGACACGCTGGAAATTAACAATAGAATATGATGGAGCGCCTTACGCAGGCTTTCAAATTCAGCCAGATCAACCGACTGTACAAGGCATTATTGAAGCGGCAATTAAAGCATTTTGTCAGCAAGATATTCAAATTTTTGTAGCAGGCCGTACAGATGCAGGCGTTCATGCCAAGGGTCAAGTTGTTCACTTTGATTTGGATTATAAATATGCAGATGGAAGTGCGCGCCCTTTAACGGCTTATGATTTGGCAAAGGCGTTGAATGCGCATTTGTTGCCTCAACCCGTTGTTGTTGTTCATGCGGAAGAAGTTTCCGATAGTTTTCAGGCACGTTTTGATGCAAAAAATAAACTTTATACATATCGGATAATTAATCGCCCCCATCGTTTGGCTTTGGATGAAGGCCGTGCTTGGTGGCGTAAAGGTCCTCTTGATATTGATGCCATGCGACAGGCTTCAAAAATTTTTGTGGGAGAGCATGACTTCACAACATTTCGTGATACGGAATGTCAGGCAAAATCTCCCGTGCGGACGATTAATTCTTTTGAAATCGAAACCATTGATATTTTTGGCGGAAAGGAAATTTTGTTCCATGTTCAGGCCATGTCTTTTCTTCATCACCAGATGCGCAATATGGTTGGAACGCTTGCCCTTGTTGGTGAAGGTAAATGGTCCGTACAGGATGTGCAAAAAGCGTTAGACGCAAAAGATCGTACCGCTGGCGGCCCCACGGCACCGCCTGATGGTCTCTATTTGGTCAGAATAGATTACGAATAAAATCCCAAACCAGATATCAAAAACCCGCATGGGCTGATTTAGGGGGCGACAGCCACATGCGGGAAAGTTTGGGTCCAAAAGAGAGAAAAAATAGTTTTGAGGACTAGTAATTTCTCAATCTATGCTTCGTAGTATAGGAATGATTTGTTACCAAAATAGTTCCAAAAAAAGTTTCTTTTGTGAAAAAAACTGTCAGAAATATGAAGATTTAGCCAATTGTATTTTCAATAATATCGGCATAAATCTCTACAAGCTTATGAAGGTCTGGGATTTTAAGGTTTTCATCAATTTGATGAATTGTTTCATTGGTCAGACCAAATTCAACTACGGGGCAATATTGGGCAACGAATCGGGCATCGGATGTTCCGCCGCTTGTTGATAATTTTGGCTCCCGATTCGTATGTCTTTTGACAATATCAAAAACATTTTGTGTCCACGGCCCAGGCGTAGTGATGAAAGGATTGGCATTTCCTTCCATTTCTAAAGCATAATTTTTTGTTATCGTGTCTAACGTATCACGAATTTTTTGTTCTAAACTTTCGGTTGTCCAATGTGTGTTAAAACGGACATTGAATTTTAAAAATCCTGCGGCAGGGATAACATTGTCGGCTTTATTGCCAACATCAATGGTGGTCAGTTCTAAATTGGTGGGTGGAAAATGCTCCGTCCCTTGATCAAATTCAATATCGTTTAGGGCACTGGCCATTGCCGCTAAACGGGGCAGAGGATTGTCTGCCAAATGTTGATAGGCGGTGTGTCCTTGTTTTCCTGTAACGGTTAGTTTACCTGAAATGGCGCCGCGGCGGCCAATCTTAATCTCTTCGCCCAATTCTTTGACGTTGGATGACTCTCCCACCAAACACATATCGGGAATATGGTTGTTTTCTTTCATCCATTCTAAAATACGCTGGCTGCCGTTAATTGCATCGGCTTCTTCATCACCTGTGATCATCACACTGATGGAACCTTTAAAATCTTCATGACTTTCCAGAAATTTTGAAATGGCTGTAACGAAGGCCGCGTTGGCACCTTTCATGTCGGATGTGCCGCGGCCATACATCACACCATTATCTATGGAGGCTTCAAAGGGTGGATAACGCCATGCTGTATCAGCTCCTGCGGGGACAACATCAGTATGACCTGAATAACAGATATGGGGTGTGCCTGCGCCCAAACGGGCAAAGAAATTTTTCACAGGATAAGATCCGCGCCCCTCAAAGGGTAAGTCAAATATCTCAAATCCCATAGATTTTAGGGGTTCAAGTAACACCGCTTGTGCGCCTGCATCTTCTGGCGTTACCGAAGCACAACAGATTAGATTTTGGGTTAAATCAACAACATCAATCATGAAGGAGAGAGTAGCAGAATAGAAAAGAATTAAGAAGAGGATATACTAGAAAAATTGTGGAGACCGAGCAGCTTTAGGCGGAGTTCCATGAGAAGCTGAATTTGAGGAAAAGTTTAGAATAATTTTGAAATGATCGGAATATTTTTTAAGGGCAGGAGTTATAGACTGTTCCCAAAATAATTTAGATCTTCGTTGTATCGAAGGATCTTGATGATAATTACTTATATCTTTGATTGTGTCTAAAAAAGTGTGAATCGGACTTAACCCTCGGGGAAGATCAAAGGATAGAGCTCTCGATAAATATTTACTCATTCCTGATTCATAAAGTGGTTTTCCTTCCCTGTGTTTTGTTTCATCGTTTGGATAGGCCGCTTTTTCATCAACATATTCCAAATAGTTAATATTTCCGAATAAGACGCTTCCCATTAAATCGTCTGCTTTTTTAATGGCTGTTCTAAATAAAGGCCATTTATCCATTGCTCGTTCTGGCAGCGCGTCTCTTCCGCCATACATATCTTCACGTTCGTTGCAGTATTTCAATCGGCGCTGTGATGTAAATTTGGGTGCACCTAGCATGGTGCTCAAATTATGCGTTCCATCGAATGTCTTTAAAATCCATACAACTGGCGAAGCATCTTTGTTGTCTAACATATTGTGAATATAGGCCTTAATGTCAGAAAACAAATCTTTTTTGATCAAACGGCCATCAGGACGATATTGAGGATTTCCTTGATCATCGAGAACCGAAATTTTTTTCGTCATTAACTTTAGATTAGACATTAAGATGGAAAGGTTTTTATATTCTGTTTCTAACCATCTTTGATCTATATCTTTTATTCCTCTTTTAAAGAGTGATGTATATTTTTCTTCAATTTTTTGTTTTTGTTCATTCTCAAATTGTTCAAAACTTTTTCCAAAATCTTCTATTGAATCATGTCTTAGGCAAGTCCTGACTGCTGTTTCTAAGCCACCATATTCTTCCAACATATCTAAGGTTATTGTCTTATCTTTGACTAAAGACAAAAACATTAAAGTTTGGCTCAATTGATGATGCCATGCCGTTGTTCCATCATCCCGTGGTTTTTTCTGATTCATTAAGAAGATCGTCAAAGTCTGAAAGTGCCATATGAAATTCACAACCAATCAGAAATTCACGGAATTTTTTCTGGATATCAATTTCAGCATCTGGTGTATTCACACTGGCTTTGGTTTCGTATTTTTTAGCCCATCAATAAGCAAGCCAATATTCGCCAGAACCTTTAATTTATAATCATGTAAGTTCCCAGTGGAGCGATGAAAGTGCAAAGGCAAGGAAGGTTGTTGATCATTCATTGAATAATCCCTCCTTCAATAATTGATTTTTGTGGTCAATAATAAACACGCTAAAATTCCATCTTATGACAAAGATTAGTTTTTAACCCAATATTCCGCAGAAAATCAACAAAAATATGAAAAATTATACAAAATGGAAGTATGCCGATCATATCACAAAAGCCCCAGAAAATCTTGGGTTTTCGTGGTTTTTTGACTTAATCCTGTTGAATCAGTCCCTTAGAAGCTCATTAATCGAGGTTTTGGAGCGTGTTTTGGCATCCACCCGCTTGACAATCACTGCGCAGGCCAAATTGGGTACTTCTGGGGTTTTACCTGGTAACGTGCCTGGAACAACGACGGAATAGGCAGGAACACGGCCATAATGGACCTCTCCGCTCTCCCGGTCGACAATTTTGGTCGATGCGCCGAGGAAAACGCCCATAGAGATGACAGAGCCTTCTTCAACAATAATCCCTTCGGCCACTTCTGATCGTGCGCCGATAAAGACATTATCTTCAATAATAACAGGGCCTGCTTGCAGAGGTTCTAAAACACCCCCAATACCTGTCCCTCCAGAAATATGACAGTTTTTGCCAATCTGGGCGCAAGATCCGACGGTGGCCCACGTATCAACCATGGTTCCTTCATCGACATACGCGCCCAAATTCACAAAGCTAGGCATTAAGACGACACCTTTGGCGATGTAGGCTGAATGACGGACAATGGCGTGTGGTACGGCGCGAAATCCTGCGGCTTTGAAGGCGTCTTCGTCCCACCCTTTAAATTTTGATGGAACCTTGTCCCACCATGTTGATCCATGCGGCCCACCAGAAATTGCGCTCATATCGTTTAGGCGGAAAGACAAAAGAACGGCTTTTTTAAGCCATTGGTGGACGTGCCATGTGCCATCAATTTTTTCAGCAATGCGCGCCTTTCCTGAATCCAGAGCATTTAATGCCTCAGTTACAGCATCGCGTACCTCACCTTTCGTTGCAGTATTGATTTGGTCACGATTTTCCCACGCCTGATTAATAATATCTTCCATCTTGATTGCCTTTAATTTCCGTTATCTTTTTTTGATGGTTTCATCTTTATAGAGTTTGGAGATGATTTCAAATATAAAAGCGGTGCTCCATCCAAATAATAAAAAACCGTTTGCGGCTTCGAAGGAGCTTAACAGTCGCCATTTTTCACTCAAATAGACATCTCCAAAACCAACAGTGGTAAAACTACTCGTTGAAAAATACAGCGCAGATTCAAAGGTGGGGAGAGCTGCAGGCGATAGGTAATAAAACAAAATGGCCCAAATCCATATTTGTATGACATGGGCCAGAAAAACACCTAATACTGTCAAAACCATCAAGGGGATTTCCCATAGATTTTGAAAGCTTTTATATGCCCACGGACCTAATTTTTCTAAAAAAGCCACCAACCTGTCCAATGCAACAGCATGGATTACAACAGTAATGCCAATCATAAAACAGCCGATCAAAATTTGTGTAATAAGCATATATATTGTTCAGTTTTTGTTTTTTATTTCTGCATTTAAATATGCGCCGAAGATAAACAAAATTGCCGTGAGATAAAAGAAAATTAATGTGATGACAATACTGCCGAGAGAACCATAAGTAACACTATAATTGTCAAAATTGGCGATGTAGGCAGAAAATAAGGTTCCGCCAATCATGAAAAGAAGACTTGTAAATAAAATACCTGGTATGAGCACATCCGTGTTTTGCTCCCTATGCGGTAAGAAACGATGCAAGATTAATAATGCACCGATCAAAATAAAAAGAGCAGATAGATAACGTGAAATATCAAAAACAATTTCCTGAAAAATACCAAAATTTAATATAGGTGCTACGATATTCCAGATAATCGGGCCGAACAAAACCATCAAAGACATGAAAAATATAATAAGGGCGCCAATAAAAATGAAAATAAGGCTTTGAAGGCGCCGTTTCCACATAGGGCGTTTTTTTTGAATCTTATAGGCGCGGTTAAGGGCAATACGTAAAGATTCTACACCACTTGAGGCGGCCCATAACGTACCTAAAAACCCGAAAGTTAACAGGCCTGCAGGTTTTGCAGTAATCACTTCATGAACGGCAGGGGCCATGGCTTCGGCCACTTCTTTGGGCATAAATTGGAACATGAGATCAATGATTCTAGGGACATCTTCAGGACTGCTTAAAAGACCTGCCAGGGCGGCCAGAAAGATCAAAAAAGGAAAAAGTGACAAAAATGCGGTAAATGAGATGTGTCCTGCCACCATAAGACCATCTTCATCCATCATTCTTTTAAAAGAAGACATAAAAAGATAACCTGCGGCTTTAAACGGGTTGGTAGACATAAGGAAAGTTTTAGCACAAATTGGTAATTCGTCATATGATGATACATAAATATTATAAAAATATAATGATTATAAATATGGAGAGGACACATGAATAAATTTTTAGCCATCTTATTTTTCATGATTATTTCTGTTCCTTTGGCGCAGGCGGCAGAAGAAAGCAAAAATCTTCAAAAAATGAAATATGATGTCTATGCGGGCGGTATTCATGCTCTGCAGGCACATTTGAAAACAGATATGTCTGCTCCTGATCGTTATGATGTGGCTTTAACGGCCAAAACCTACGGTATGCTTGGAAAGCTTGCGCCTTGGGAAGGGATATTTACCACGAAAGGATGGAAAGGGGAAAAGATAAACCATCCAGAACTTCATCAGGCCATTACAACCTGGAAAGATGAAAAAGAAACAAAATCTTACCGCTATAAAAAAGACAGAAGCTTTGTAAGTTATAGCGTTCAGGAAGATAATAAGAAAGAAGAAGAAAAAAAACCTGAAGAGGCTCTGACCAAAAAAACGAGTGACCTCTTAACCGCTACTTTAAATACAATGCAATTGATCTCTACCGAGAACAAGTGCGAAGGAGAGACGGATATTTTTGACGGCAAAAGACGTTTTAAATTGGTTTTCAAAGAACAAAAGAAAGTGGAACTTCAATCTTCACGTTACAACGTTTATACAGGACCTGCGATTGAATGCACTGTAGAAGTTCAACCCGTGGCGGGGAAATGGCGGGAAAAACCGCGTGGATGGATGTCTATACAGGAACAAGGGCGTGAGCGCGGAACAATGCCCACCGTGTGGTTTGCCAAGGTACAGGAAGGGCAAGTGGCCGTTCCCGTAAAAGTCAGGGTTAAAACTGATTATGGGACATTGTTTATGCACCTGACAGATTATCAGAGCGCTGGCAAAAAAATGACCCTAAAAGACTAGGGAAATGTCACTTTTTGCAACATGATGTGACTTGTTTTCTGCGGGTTTTGGCTTAGAACTGTAAGAATGAAAAAAGCATCTAAAACATCACCTCTTGCAATTGTTATTCTGGCGGCGGGTCAAGGCACCCGGATGAAATCTGCCTTGCCAAAGGTCATGCATAAGATTGCGGGCCGTCCTATGATTAGTTGGTTGATTGAAACCGCAGAAAAACTTAATCCTGAAAAGATTATTGTGGTCACTGCTCCAGAGCAGAATGATTTGGCAGCAGCTGTTGCGCCCCATCAAACAGTTGTTCAAAAAGAACAGCGCGGCACGGGAGATGCGGTAAAGCCTGCCCTTGAATATTTAAAAGATTTTCAGGGTAAAGTTCTTGTTCTTCTGGGGGATGAGCCTTTTGTAGAATTGGACGCTCTTCAGGACATGGTTTCTCATGATGGTTTAACAGTTATGGGGGTTGAGCAGGACTTTGTTTCAAGCCTTGGACGTATGGTTTTAAATTCTGATGGGACGCTTGATTGTATTATTGAAGAAAAAGACTGCACAGAAGAACAGCGTGACATTACCCTGCGCAATGCAGGAAATTTTTGTTTTCCTGCGCAGCACATGGAAAAGTGGTTTTCAAAATTGACCAACCAGAACGCCCAAAAAGAATATTATCTAACGGATATTCCCAAAATTGCACAGCAAGATGGTTTTAAAACTCACGTTGTCGAAACATACATGGAAAATTCATGGGGCATCAATACACGTGTTGAATTAGCAACGCATGAAATTTTGGCGCAAGACATGCTTTGTACAGCGGCCATGGAAAATGGCGTCACAATGATTGATCCGTTGTCTGTAACGCTTTCTTGGGATACGAAATTCGGCCAGGATGTTGTGATTGAACCTCACGTTGTTTTTGGACCTGGGGTTGTTGTTGAAGACAACGTCACTATTTATGCCTTTTCGCATATTGAAGGGGCAAAAATTAAAAAAAGCGCAGAAGTGGGGCCTTTTGCGCGCATCAGGCCAAAATCTGTTATCGAAGAAAAGGCAAGTGTTGGAAACTTTATAGAGATTAATCGTTCAACCATTAAAGCAGGGGCGAAGGCCAAACATGTATCCTATATTGGAGACGCAACAATTGGTGAAAAATCTAATATTGGCGCAGGGACAATCATTGCCAACTATGACGGATATTTCAAACACCATACAGATATTGGTAAAGAAGTTTTTATTGGTTCAAATTCAACCATCATTTCCCCTGCGGATATTGGCGATGGGGCGATCGTTGCGGCAGGATCGAATATCAATAAAGACATCCCTGCAAACGCTATGGCTATCGGACGTTCCCGTCAAGAAAATCACTTGGGTTGGGCCAGTGAATATCGAAAAATGAAACAACAACAAAAAAACCAAGAAGAAGATTAATTATGTGCGGAATTATTGGAATTATTGGAAATAAAGCGGCAGCGCCACAGCTTCTGGAAGGCTTAAAACGCTTAGAATATCGTGGATACGATTCTGCAGGGATTGCAACGCTTAATGATAACAAACAAATTGACCGCCGCCGCGCAGAAGGTAAATTGAATAACCTTGATAAATTATTAAATGAAAATCCTTTAGATGGATTAATTGGTATTGGCCATACAAGATGGGCAACACATGGAAGCCCAACGACAAATAATGCACATCCTCATGCCACAGAAAAAGTTGCTGTTGTTCATAATGGAATTATTGAGAATTACGCCGAGATTAAAGAAGAGTTAATGCAGCATCAATGTCGTTTCGAAACCGAAACAGATACAGAAGTTATCGCGCATCTAGTGACTCATTATTTAACTCAGGGATTAAGCCCGCAAGCCGCCGCAGATAAGGCATTTGAACGCTTAGAAGGGGCTTACGCTTTGGCCCTTATTTTTGCGGGTGAGGACAATTTAATGATTGGTGCGCGTCAAGGAACTCCTTTGGCCGTTGGTTACGGGGATGGAGAAATGTTTTTGGCCTCCGATTCTTACGCTCTTGCACCGCTAACTAAAAAGATTTCTTTTTTAGAAGATGGTGATCGCGTGACACTGAATAAAAATTCTGTGCGTATCTATACTGCTGATAACGACAATGTTGAACGGCCTATCCGCATTACCGCCCAGTCAGGTGCAACAACAGGAAAGGGTGAATATCCACACTTTATGTTGAAAGAGATATATGAACAACCTGCCGTTATTGGTGATACGCTCAATTCTTTTGTTAATCCCGCGACGGGTGAAATTACGCTGCCAGATAATGTTATTGAAGCTGTTGAACGGGCTCCTCGCTTGACGTTGATCGCCTGCGGTACAGCATCTTATGCTTGTATGGTGGCGAAATACTGGTTTGAACAAATTGTTCGCATCCCTTGTGAAGTGGATATCGCATCAGAATTCCGTTACCGTGAAGCCCCGCTTCCAAAAGACGGCGTGTGTATTTTTGTATCACAGTCAGGAGAAACGTTAGATACGTTGGAGGCTCTCCGTTATTGCAAAAAACAAAATCAAACAATCCTTTCTATTGTGAATACAATCGAAAGCACAATTGAAAGAGAATCTGATCTGGTTCTCCATACGCTTGCAGGGCCTGAAATTGGCGTGGCATCAACAAAGGCGTTTACAACACAGCTAACGACACTGGCCTGTCTTGTTTTGGCGCTTGCTTTTAAACGCGGCATGATAAAAGAAGACGCGCGTAAAGATTATGCGGATTCTCTGCGCCAACTTCCTAAAATTGCATCTGCCGTTTTAAATCATGATAGTGAGATCAAAGATATTGCTCGTGAGGTATTTGAAGCACGTGATATGCTTTATATTGCGCGTGGTTCTCTTTATCCTATCGCGCTTGAAGGGGCGCTGAAGTTAAAAGAAATTTCTTATATTCATGCAGAAGGGTACGCGGCAGGGGAAATGAAACACGGCCCGATCGCTTTAATTGATGATCATGTGCCTATTGTTGTTGTGGCACCGTCGAATGATCCTTTATTTGAAAAAACAATGTCTAATGTTCAGGAAAGCGTTGCCCGCGGCGGAAAAATTATGCTGTTTTCTGATGCTCAAGGGGTTTCCAAAATGAAGGATTTATCAAGTTGGTCTGTTGAATTGGGTGATGTTCATCCTTTCGTTGCTCCTATTCTCTATACAATACCCATGCAATTACTGTCTTACCATGTGGCTGTTGCAAAAGGAACGGATGTTGATCAACCGCGTAACCTCGCCAAATCTGTCACGGTGGAATAAAAAAGCCAATGGAACAGAGAATTTCTAAAATATACTGGCTGTGGATTCCTATTATCACAATGGCTATTCAAATTGTTTTGGAGATTACTCTTTCGGGTGAAATTTTATCAAGACTTCATTCTGAGAATGGGCCACACGAATTGATAGAATTTTTTATTCTTGTTCTATCTTTTGTTGTTTGCCTTTTGTATTTTTTTAAAACTGAATTAAAAAATAGATTACTTAACTTCTGGTTTGGTCTTGCGGCGATATGTTGTTTCTATGTAGCGGGAGAAGAAATCAGTTGGGGACAACATATCTGGGATTGGGCGACGCCTGAATATTGGAAAGAAGTTAATGATCAAGAAGAAACAAACTTACATAATACATCATCTTGGTTTGATCAAAAACCAAGGTTAATTCTTTTAATAGGAATTGTTTTTGGTGGATTAATTGCGCCATTCTTGAAAATAAAAAATTACCTAAAACTTCCTCAAAATTTAGATTTTATTATGCCCTCTCCTTTATTAGGGGTTATTGCAGGTTTTGTTATTATTCCTCATATATTGGAAAAAACATTTAAAATATTTGATATTAATATTTTTGCCAGATTCAGTGAAGTCGAAGAACTATATATGTTTTATTTCGTTTTGCTGTACTTGGTTATGCTTTATCAAAAAGTTATAAAATTACAAAAAACTTGATTTTTTCTTCTTTTTGGTGTCTACTAATCTCAATCAATAAAAATAAGTTGTAGTCAACCATCTATAAAGCGGTTGACCATAAACAGGGTAGGAATATGTGTTTGTTCAAAACGCTTGGCGTTTCTTGGCCCCCGAAGGGTTGGAAAGAATTCTTTGAAATTGAAGCTTCTCATGGGCAGTCGATTTTAAAAGATCCTGTATCGGCTTGCGTAACAGGGCTTTCTTATCATATTGATCCCATTCCAACTTATCATAAGAATAATGACCGTAAATTTGTCTATGCTGTTTGCATTGAAGGATGGGATTACAATATTTACAATGAAAGTCGGGAATATCCCGTTTTGTCTTTCGTGCTACATGAAAGACCTGAAGAAAATACATCAAAATATTTATATATGTCAGATATCAGGACGCAGGGGCGGAGCGTTAAAATAACGGAGCGTTCAGCGTATCGGGCGTTTATGGCGGCTTTATTCTTAATGAAACAGATCAATAGCGGTCAGGTCAGCGAAGCCGAGCGTATTTTACGCCTTTATAAGATACATCCTACGCAGCGCAGTCTTTATGACGCTGACAACCAACGGCAAAATTCCCTATTTTGCCGTCAGGTTAATAAACCAAATCAATATCAGAAAATTTTTAAAGATTAACGATCGTCTTCGTCTTCTTCGTCCTCATCATCCAGATCTTCATCATCTAGATCATCAAGGTCGTCTTCATCTAAATCGTCCAGATCATCAGAATCAATGCCAAGCGCATCTTCATCGTCGTCATCTAAATCGTCCTCGTCAACATCATCTAGGCTGACAATGTCGTCATCTGGGTCGATGTCATCAATTTCATCTTCATCATCTTCAATAGAAGAACGAGGGGCTTGTTTTACAGGCTCTTCCGCAATCGCAGAAACGCGTCCACGACGTGTTTTTATTTTTTCTTCGCCTGTAAATTCTGTTTCACAACCTGGGCAAATGATTGGGCTTTTATCCAAATCATAAAAACGCATACCACAACTCATACAAATGCGCTTTAAACCTTTAGACATGGTGGGAAACTCCTTAAAAAAATATTTATTAAAATTACAGTTCTTTAACTGCCTTATTTTTACAGGGATGTCAAAAATATAATTGCTATTGATTCTCTAAGATTATGTCTAATTATTCAAGAATTTATGAACAGTTGGTAGACCTCTAAAATCTTACGATATATAGTATTTTTGTAATTTTTTACGAATTTTCATTTTCTCATTTGCGGAAAGGCTTCATCCATGCAAACCCCTGTTGTGATCTGCGGTTATAAACGCTCTCCTTTTACTTTTGCGGGCAAGGGCGCCCTGGCAAAAACCCGTCCAGATGATATGGCGGCGGCTGTTATTAAGGCGTTGATTGCAGAAACGGGGGCTAGACCTGAAGATATTGAAGATATCTTGATGGGCTGTGCATTTCCTGAGGCTGAACAAGGTTTTAACATCGCCAAAATCGTGGCCCAGTTGGCGGGTCTACCAAATTCTGTGGCGGGGGCAACGGTTAACCGTTTCTGTGGTTCTTCCATGACCACCGTTCAAATGGCGGCGGGGTATATTCAAATGGGTGCGGGGGAACTGTTTGTCTGCGCAGGCGTAGAATCGATGAGCCGTATTCCCATGGGCGGATTTAATCCCATGCCCAACCCGAACATGATGGGTGTTTGCCCTGCGGCCTATATTGGCATGGGGGAAACGGCTGAAAATTTGGCTAAGAAATATAAAATTGATCGCAATACGCAGGAAAATTTTGCGGTAGAGTCACAAAATAAAGCAGCCAGTGCACAAAAAGCAGGCAAATTTAAAGATGAAATTGTCCCCATTGATGGGGTAAGTGAAGATGGCTGTATTCGTGAAGGGACAACCAAGGAAGCTTTAGAAGGATTAAAGCTCGCCTTTGATGAAAACGGGACGGTTACTGCGGGAACGGCGTCTCCCTTAACAGATGGAACGGCGGCTGTTTTGGTGGCGTCTGAGGCCTACGCCAAAAAACATAAACTTCCTATTATGGCGCGCATTGTTTCTGTTGGGGTGGCGGGCTGCGCCGCTGATATTATGGGGATCGGTCCCGTGCCTGCGACGCAGAAAGCTCTAAGCCGTGCAGGGCTGACCATTGATAAGATTGATATTATTGAACTGAACGAAGCATTTGCGGTGCAATCTCTTTCTGTCATTCATGATCTAAAAATAGACCAAAAGAAACTTAACCTTGATGGCGGCGCCATTGCTCTGGGGCATCCTCTGGGGGCTTCTGGTGCGCGGATTACGGGGAAATTGGCAAGCCTTCTTCAACGTGAAAAGAAAAAATTAGGTTTGGCGACCATGTGTATCGGCGGCGGTCAAGGTACAGCAATCATTTTGGAATCTGTTTGATGAACGATACCGAATTTGAAAAAATCATAGAACGCAATAAACGAGTTGAGGCAGATAAAGCGTGGGAAACTTCGGCGCCGCGCCGCGCTTTTATTGCCCTTGTGACTTACTGTATTGCGGCGCTTTATATGGGATATGCGGGGCTTGGAAACCCGATTTTGGGGGCCTTTGTTCCAACGGGCGGCTATCTTCTTTCAACGCTGTCTCTTCCTTATCTTAAAAATTATTGGATTAAAAATTGTTATAAAAATCAGGAACCCCAAAAGGAAAAAGAATGACTGAAATCAATAAAGTTGCCGTGATTGGTGCGGGCGTTATGGGTAGCGGAATTGCCGCCCAAATTGCCAATGCTGGGGTGCCAGTGGTTTTGCTGGATATTGTTCCTAAAGATGCGCCAGACCGAAACATCATTGCCAAAGGCGCAATTGATAAAATGTTGAAGGCTGATCCTGCACCCTTCATGTCCAAGAAAAATGCCAAATTGATTGAGGTTGGCAATTTAGAAGATGATCTTGAAAAACTAAAAGATTGTGACTGGATCGTTGAGGTTGTTTTGGAGGATTTAAAAATCAAACATGCAACTTACGAAAAAATTCAAAAACATCGTAAAAAAGGCTCGATCGTTACATCCAATACATCGACAATACCGCTCACTAAACTTGTTGACGGCCAACCAAAAGATTTTTCTAAAGATTTTATGATCACACATTTTTTTAATCCGCCGCGTTATATGCGCCTGCTTGAAATTGTAACGGGTAAGAACACAGATCAAAAAGCGGTCGAAACAATTCAAGAATTTTGTGATGTGCGTCTTGGGAAGGGAGTTGTCTTTTGTAAAGATACCCCTGGATTTATTGTAAATCGCTTGCTTGTGTTCTGGATGCAGACCGCGTTGAACGTGGCTGTAGAAGATAAAGTCCCGTTGGAGGTGGCAGACGCGGTCATGGGAAAACCCATCGGTGTTCCTAAAACCGCTGTTTTCGGGCTGATTGATCTGGTTGGGGTAGATCTGATGCCCTATCTGGCCAATTCTATGCTATCCAGTTTGCCCAAAAATGATGCCTATATAAAAATTTATCAGGATTATCCTTTCGTGAAGGAAATGATTGCGGCGGGGTATAACGGCCGTAAAGGTAAAGGTGGGTTTTATCGTCTTAACCCTGATGCCTCTTCTGGCGGTAAAGAAAAACAGACGCTTGATCTCAATCCCCAAAAATTTGATGAAAGTCAGTATCGTAAAAGTGAAAAACAAACACTTGCTTCTGTTGGTGCAGGAAAAAAAGGTTTGCGCGCCGTTGTTGAAACGGATGACATTGGTGGTCACTATGCGTGGAAAGTATTAAGTCAGACGCTGGCTTACGCGGCCTCCCTTGTGCCGCAAATTGCTGATGATATCGCCAGTGTTGATGAGGCTATGCGTCTGGGTACCAATTGGAAAAAAGGCCCGTTTGAGATGATTGATCAGCTCGGCCCTAAATGGTTTGCTGATAAATTGCGCGCTGAAAAAATGGAGGTTCCGCCGCTGTTGGACGCTGTGGGGGATGGGACTTTCTACCGTGTTGAAAATGGTAAATTACAGGCGTTTGGTACAGATAAAAAATATCATGATGTAAAGCGCGCCAAAGGGGTCCTTTTGCTCAGTGACATTAAATTATCTCATGAACCCGTTATTAAGACCGCTAGCGCCTCGGTTTGGGATATTGGCGATGGTGTTCTTTGTGTTGAATTTACAGGGAAAATGAATGCGCTGGATGATCAGGTTTTCGCGGCCTATCAACAGGCGATTAAACTTATCGGTGATGGATCTGGTGATTATAAAGCCATGGTCATTTACAATGAAGGATCCCATTTTTCTGCAGGTGCAAATTTAGGCTTGGCAATTTTTGCGATGAATATTGCGATGTGGGCACAAATTGAAGAACTTGTGGTGGGCGGACAGAAAATTTATAAAGCGCTCAAATATGCGCCATTCCCTGTTGTGTCTGCACCAAGCGGTATGGCACTGGGCGGGGGATGTGAAATCCTTCTTCATTCTGATCATGTGCAAGCCCATGCTGAAACCTATACAGGGCTTGTAGAGGTGGGTGTGGGGCTTATTCCTGGATGGGGAGGGTGTAAGGAAATGCTTCTGCGCTATCAAGAGCAAGAACGCAAAGATTACGATAAAGCTACAGGCGGGAAACGTCTTTGGTTTTCACCCAAAAATACACCCATGGGGGCTGTGCGTAAGGTTTTTGAATTAATCGCAATGGCTACCGTGGCAAAATCTGCCCAAGAGGCTAAAGAATATAAATATCTGCGTGATAGTGATGGTATTACGATGAATCGTGATCGTTTGCTCTATGACGCCAAACAAAAAGCAATCGAACTTTCTAAAAACTATCAAGCGCCGCAGCCTATTGACTCTATTCCTGTGCCAGGACCTTCAGGAAAACTGGCGCTGGATATGGCTGTGGCAGATTTGCGAAAATCAGGCAAGGCAACACCTTATGATGTGACGGTTTCCAGTGCGGTGGCCTCTGTCCTGACAGGCGGTGCAAAAGGGGATTGGACAACCCCCCTTCATGAAGATGATGTCTATAAACTTGAACATGCAGAATTCATGCAACTTGTTCGTCACGAAGGAACACAGGCACGGATTGAACATATGTTAGAAACAGGAAAACCGCTACGTAATTAGAGAACAAAAAACGGGGCTTTAGGCCCCGTTTTTAAATTCTTATCGTTTAAAACTTTATTTAGAAATTGTTGTGAATTGCGGCTCCGCACTTTGCATGATCGGCGTATCATCAATCACAGGCTCTGGCGCAGGCGGAGGTGGTGCTTGAACCACAGGCTCTGGCGCAGGCTCTGGTGCAGGCGCAGGCTGTACATAAGCTTTTTTCTTATTGGCTTGTACCGTGCGTTCCTCAGTATAGGCACTACCACGGCTACACTCATCCAATTCATCATTACAGGTTGGAAGACCGTTACAGGCGCTTAAAGCGAGGACAGATGATGAAACAAGCGCAAAAGCGGCTATTTTTGATCCAAATTTAGTTATCATTATGGAATTCCTTATATATGTATTGTCTGTAAGTATTTATACTTATGCAGAAGAATACATAAAAAACAATAAGATGACAAGAAATCAGCGCTTATCGCTTAAATAACGACGTTCCAAGTGTTTCAAAAGGGAATCTGGGCTTAATTCACGGCCTAGAATGTCCTTCATTGTCGCAAATGTTCCTTTTGAATGACCAACATCATGGATATTGCTCTTAATCCAACGACCGATACTGCCGAAGCTTCCCTTTTGAATATTTTTGGGAAGGTCTTCAATCTGGTTATATAGCTTGTCATGAAGCTCTGCGGCAATAATATGCGACAATGTGTTGGTTGGAATAAATCCAAATCGTCCTGTAAACCAATCAGGATTTTGCAGAATACCTTCAGCAGAATTTTTAGGCGTTGTCCCCAAAAGATTCTTACTTTCTTCATTCCAACGATCTTGAATTTCTTTAACCTCAAGACCACCATTAATTAAATCACGTTCCATTCGGTATCTTAAAATATCATGGAAAATTTTGCTTAATTCATCCGCATCATTTCGGATACTTGTTGGGTTAATAACTTTTTTAAGTTGATAAAGATTTTCAGGCTCAAAAGATTTGTTTTTAAATTGTCTGAATACGCCTTCGGCACGCACAGAAATAAAATCAAAAAATTGTGGTGTGCGGCCAATGATGGTTTCATAAAGCTGGCTTAGGGCATTCATCATGATGGCGCCTTGGTCTTGTCCTACAGGTTGGCTATGCCATTCTTGTGGTAAATTTTGGTAATACAGGCCGCGCGCGCCTTGATAAAGGGTGTCTTCTAGCGAATCAAGAAAACTGTTACTGTCTCCACATCGTACCAAAATCCTGACATCATCGGGGTTTCCGCCTGTCATTGGACTAAGGTTAGAGACATACAGACCTCCGCGTTCAAAATCAAACCCCATCATCTCAAGGACAGTTCTATTCAGCCACATTTGGTCTTTTTTGCTAAAATCACCATCCAGAGGAAGAGGGTCTTCCTGTTGTTTTTGTTTTGCTAATGCGCTGTCATAAATGGTTTTTAACGGGTCAAGTAAACTCGCATATAAATCATCCATTTGACGGTCAGAAATATCACTGGCATATCCCATCAAAAGGGAACGATAAGGGCTTGGTGTATTAAATTTCTTTTGTTTTAATTCTGAAATTCTTTTGTAAAGATCAATAACTTTTTCAAGATACGGTTGCGCAGATTTCCAGTCATTTTGTTTTAAGGCCTGCACATGAATTTTACGCCCCTCATTGGCGACCTGTACGGAGGAAATATAAAGCTCAGGGGGAAGCGCTGATAAATGCGAATGAATGCGGCGCATCTCTCTTAAATTGGCTTTGTCCCACTCATTCCAGTTTTCTGGATGTTTAGCGGCTTCATTTTCGACTTTATCCAATAAATTTGTAACGGTCGGTGTTGTTGTTTCGGCATAGATCCGTTTTGTGATGGATGAAATATCCTTGATACGGCGGGCGATGCTCCCTGCAGGCATGGCGGTCATCATATCAATGGCCAATGTATTACGGATAGAAAACATGGTGTTCAGGTTGGCGAAATAGAATTTCAGGTCATTATACCCTGCCGCTGGTTCTGATACGGTTTTCAATGGTGCAGTTTCATTCATAATCAAAGACCCTCTTAATATGTGATAGATGCAATTTTAAATCTTTAAGCATTATAGCTTCTCTCATTCAGGTTAAGAATCTTTTAATGCCGCTGAGATAATATAAATTCAGATTATAAAGGGGGAATTATGTTCTGGAAAAAGAAGTCGAAAGAGGCAAAACCAAGCCGTGAAGCCATCTTACGCCAGGCTCAGGCCGATATGGCGGCAAAACGGGCGGAAATTGGTGAACAAACGCTTGATCATATCAGGCAGGCCATCGCAGGCCATGAAAATTCAGCCCTTGAAAAGGCTAAAAAACAGATTTTAAATGCCGATGAGGACAAAGTTCGTGATCATATTGATCTATGGTTGAAGGAATAATTTACATCATAAATCATAGAAAACCCTCATAATTAAGCTTATAATATTGTTACCTATTTTTTAAATTATCAGAAGAGATTAAATGCCTGTTTATACCGCCCCTATGGAAGATATTAAGTTCGTTCTTCATGATGTTCTTAATATTGCAGAACTAACGAAAATTGAAAAATTTGAAGAAGCGACTCCTGATCTGATTGATCAAATTTTAGAAGAAGGGGCAAAACTTTGTGAGTCCGTCCTATTCCCGATCAACCAAAGCGGTGATGCGGAAGGATGTACTTTTAAAGAGGGTGACGTCACAACGCCCAAGGGTTTTAAGGAAGCTTATGATGCCTTTACCCAAGGCGGATGGTGCGGGGTATCGGCAGATCCAGAATATGGCGGTATGGGGCTTCCCATGACGGTCAATACGGTGATGCAGGAAATGATCTGCTCTGCCAATTTTTCTTTCGGAATGTATCCTGGTCTCTCGCAAGGGGCTTATGAGGCACTGCATCACTATGGGACAGATGAACAAAAACAAACCTATCTGCCTAAACTTATTACAGGAGAATGGTCAGGCACCATGTGTTTGACAGAACCGCACTGTGGAACAGATTTGGGGCTTATCCGCACGAAGGCCGTCCCCAATGAAGATGACTCTTACAACATAACAGGAACTAAAATTTTTATCTCCGCAGGGGAACATGATTTATCAGAAAATATTATTCATTTGGTTTTGGCTAAACTTCCTGATGCTCCAGAAGGGGTGAAGGGAATTTCCCTTTTTGTTGTTCCCAAATTTTTACCAGAAGGCATGATCCGTAATCCCATCCATTGTGGCTCTATTGAGCATAAAATGGGCATTAAAGCATCTAGCACCTGCGTTATGAATTTAGAAAACGCCAAAGGCTGGCTTGTGGGTGAAAAACATAAAGGGCTGAAGGCCATGTTTACCATGATGAATGCTGCCCGCTTGGGGGTTGCCATGCAGGGACTTGGTATTGCGGAAGTGGCCTATCAAAACGGTTTGGCTTACGCGAAAGATCGTTTGCAAATGCGTGCTCTTGATGGGGTAAAGGCCCCTGATAAGCCTGCTGATCCTATTATTGTTCACCCAGATGTCCGCCGTATGCTTTTGACGTCAAAGGCATTTTGTGAAGGGGCGCGGGCGCTATCTTACTGGGTTGGTAAAAATCTTGATATATCGCTTCATCATCAAGATGAAGATGAGCGCCAAAAAGCCGATGACCTTGTCGCCCTTTTAACGCCGATTGTGAAGGCGTATCAGACCGATATGGGGTTTGAAGTTTCCTCACTGGCTATGCAAATTCATGGCGGTCATGGTTATATTTGGGAATATGGTGTGGAGCAATATGCACGTGATGCCCGTATTGCGATGATTTATGAAGGCACAAATGGCATTCAGGCGCTTGATCTTGTGGGGCGTAAAATGGGGGCTCACATGGGACGGTATTTGCGCCGTTTCTTCCATCCTGTGAACGAATATATTGAAAAAAACATGGCAAATCCTGATTTGCAGGAATTTATTTTACCTCTGGCAAAATCTTTTGCGAAGCTACAACAATCGACAGCTATTATTGCCCAGAAAGGCTTAAAAGATCCAACAGAGGCTGGGGCTGCTTCGGTCGACTATTTGCGTATGTTTGCGCTTGTTTCCCTTGGTTTTATGTGGGTACAAATGGCTGAAGTGGCGCTTAAAAAAATAGCGGAGGGCAGTAATAATAAAAAATTCTATGAAGCAAAAATAAAAACCGCTCGTTTTTTCTTCTCTCGCATGTTACCAGAGGCAGATTGGCACTTTAAGGCTATCATGGCAGGTGCAGATAGTTTAATGTCCCACGGCGAAGACGAATTTTAAGGGTTTTTCTATGTTTCAGCGCAATTTAACCGAAGAAGAGATTTCACAGGCTCTTGAAAGGGGAGATAAACGCGCTTATACGCTTATAAAAGATGCCCCTCTCTCTAAACTTAACGAAGCTTTTGAAAGAGTTGCACTCAGTACACAAGCTTGCTTGGACAATTTTGACAAATCATTATTTTTAGGAAGAGAGAATCATAAAAAATCTGAAGTTGTTCTGAAGGCAATGATTCTAGGCGCTTTTTCTGGTGTTGCAACATTGGAAAGAATAGAAGATGAAATAGATAGGCAATCTAATGTTTCAATGTTCAAACGCCAAAGTAACGCATTACATATGGCACTTTTAAAAGCAGTCAACGTTTATAAAACAAATGGTGAAAGCGATGATGTTGCTCTAGATGCTGAATCTACCATTGCTCGCTATCATCATAATCATCCATTATGCGCAGCATAAAATGCAACAGCTTAAAACTCTTTCTGATCTAAAAAATTTTCAAAAATCTATAAAAGGTAAAACTCTTTCTTTCGTTCCAACCATGGGCGCGCTTCATGCGGGGCACATTGCTCTGGTGGAAGAGGGGTTAAAACAAGCAGATATCTGCCTGCCTTATATCTACATCAATCCTACACAATTTGCTGCACATGAGGATTTGGATCAATACCCCCGCACGTTAGAGGCGGATTTAGCAAAACTTGAAAACGCAGGCGCTCAGGCTGTTTGGCTGCCTTCAACAACCGATATTTATCCTAACGGTACGAAAACAGATGTCCATATCGATGGAATCACCGAAGAACTGGAAGGGGAGTTTCGTCCACATTTCTTTGATGGTGTGACAACGGTCGTGGCACGGATGTTCCGTTTGGCAAAACCTGATATTGCTCTTTTTGGTGAAAAAGATTTTCAACAGTTACAAGTTATTAAAAAAATGACCCACGAACTTGATTTTCCAATTCAAATTATTGGCGTTCCGACGCAGCGTGATAAAAATGGTTTGGCACTTTCATCACGCAATGCATACTTAAGTGAAGAACAATATGAAATAGCAATTGAGCTGAATAAAATCTTAGTTCAGTTGGCGCAGAATATGGTAACAGAAAAACAAGCCACACAGTTACTTCTTAATTGTGGGTTTGATAAAGTGGATTATTGCGTTCAACGCAACAGCGAAACTTTTGGAGCTGAAAATCCGAATAGGGTATTGGCGGCAGTTCATCTTGGCAAAACCCGGTTAATTGATAATATGCCTATGTAATCTTGAGCAATATAAGAAAAGGAGAGAGAGCATGTCTTTAGAAAACGTTACCGAAGCAATTAAATCAAAAATGGCGTTAGCCGCTGGTTTAGATGCGAAGGTAAAATTTGACTTTGCAGATGACGGGGTCATTTTTGTAGATGCAACACAAAACCCACCAGAAGTTTCAAATGAAGATAAAGAGGCGGATTGCACTTTAAAATGCTCTATCGCAACTTTCCAGGCCATGATGGATGGCACACAAGACCCAACTTTGGCGTTTATGATGGGAAAGCTGAAAGTTGAAGGTTCTATGGGCCTTGCTATGAAGCTTAATTCTATCATTGAGGATTAAAAAAACCCGCTTTCAAAAAAACGGGTTTTTAAAAATCATTTCTTTATAAAAATTTAGAATTTGTAATTCAAACCAACGGCTACAATTCCAATATCACCGCCTGTATTGGCTCTTACAACAGCATTTCCCAAGGCATTGCGGCCAGAAACATTAATTGTTTCAGAACCCACATGAATATAGGTAGCAGCAAAATCTAAATCTATATTTTCATTTAATTTGTAAGTGCCGCCGCCGCTAAACCAATTTCGGTCACCATCTGGTGTTCGCGTAGTTCTGAATTGGTCGTTCGTGGGGGTTTCATCAAATTGATATCCTGCCCGCACTGTCCATGTATCATTCAGGTCATATTCCCCTCCAACGGCAAAGGCTGTGGTATTTGAATAATTTTGCGTAACGTTGGAAACAGTACCTCCTGCAGCATTTTTTGCCCGAATTTCTTGAAAATTATTCCAACCAAACCATGTGACTTGTGCATTTAATCGTAAATTTTCATTAACATCGTGCGCAACGCCAAATGTTGCGATATCAGGTAAATTTAAATCGGCGGTTCCAGGAATATCAAATGTTCCCGCTCCCGTTCCTTGCAGACTTATCCGTCCATCAAGGGTATGCTCAATTGCGGAGCGATAATGAACACCAAACTCGGTTTGCGGTAAAGGTTTTACCAGTACTCCGATATTATATCCTAAACTCCAGTCATCTCCTTTTAACTTGCTTTCTCCTGCCGTTACAATTTGTGCGGCTGACTTTAATTCTGCATCGGCATATTGAATATCAACGCCGCCACCAATAGAAAGCCAGTCATTGGCTTTAACAGCAACAGAAGGTTGAATATTAATTGTTGTTAAATCAGTTTGTGTTGAATCAAAACGCCCAAACCAGGTATCACCGTAATCACTGCCTAGGCCAAAGGGGGCGCTGACACCTATCCCTGCCCAAATCATATTATTCAGGGGAACAGCGGCATAAAGATTGGGGATAGGGGTTGGACTGTATGGGTTTCCACCATCGCCACCCGTCACAGGCGCGCCGCCTAATGTTGATCCTGTATCCGTTAAATCGGCACTTGGTACAATTAAATGCACACCTGCATTGATCTGTGCTTGTTCCAACTTTGTCATTCCCGCAGGGTTAAAATAAATTGTCGACGCATCTTCAATGGAGGTTGTAGATCCTGAAAAGGCTGACCCTAATCCTTTGACGGATTGTTCCTGAATATAAAACCCTGCAGCATGTGCAGCTTGTGTTACAGAGAATAAAAAAGAAGAGCAGAGTAGAGAATAAGCAATATGTTTGATCGTCATAAGAAACTCCTGAAGAAAAGAGATGAGAAATAAACAGTTACGTTCATAGTCTCATACTTCAGGAAGGCTGACAATCTTACTCTATATATTGTTCAATGGTATTTACCATATCTTCTGTAGAGTCATTGGCTTTAAAAATTCTTAACAGATCATTATCTGGGTTGATAAAATAAATATAGGAAGAGTGGTCCATTGTATAATCACTCATAGTCTCATCTTTAATTTTTGCGGCATAAATTTTGTATGATTTTTTGGCTTCTTCAATTTGGGCAAGTGTTCCTGTTAAACCAATCATGCGCGGATGAAAAAGGCTGATATAATTTTTAATAACATCGACGTTATCACGCTCTGGATCGACTGTGATGAAGTAAGGGGTAATTTTCTCTCCCTTATCACCCAAATCCTTCAAAACAGTGTTCATGCGCTGTAATTCTGTTGGGCAAATGGCAGGGCAGTAGGTAAAACCGAAATAAATTAAACGATATTGTCCTGCCTCAAAATCTTTGTCGGTAAAGATTTTTCCGTTTTGATCGACAAGATGTAAAGGTCCGCCAAAATCACTGGCCACAACAGATTTTTGCTTTTTTGATGCATCTGAGGAGATTTGCACATAAGCAATCGAGCCAGCAATTGCCAGCCCGATTACCACGAGGAGAGTAAAGCGAAAAATTTTATTTTTAATCATGCGGCTTTTATACCGCAGGATAAACTATTTTAAAAGCGCGGCTTTATAAAACCGTCAACATTTCCGCTACCAAAGGATGACGAACGATATCTTCCGCACCCAAACGACAGACAGCAATATTGGGAAGCGGATCAACACGGCGCATAACTTCATCTAGGCCAGACATCCCGTCCAGAAGATCACTTTGATCAGGATCACCAGTAACAACCATTGTGGAATGCCACCCAAGGCGTGAGAGTAACATTTTCAGTTGTCCATAGGTGCAGTTCTGCGCTTCATCAATGACAATGAAAGAATTATTGAGTGTTCGTCCACGCATAAATCCTACAGGAGCAATTTCAATCGTTCCATCATCCAATAAGTGGCGTACTTTTTTACCACCCATACGGTCACCTAACGCATCATAAAGTGGGCGTAAGTAGGGAGCCATCTTTTCGTCTAATCCTCCAGGAAGATATCCTAAAGATTCGCCTGCTTCCATGGCAGGGCGAGAAAGGATGATTCGCTCAACTTGTCCTTTTTCTAAGGCTTCAACCGCTTTGGAAATGGCCAGATATGTTTTTCCTGTTCCTGCAGGGCCGACGGCTAACGTTAGATTATATTCATCAATGGCCTTCATTAACTCGGCCTGACCTTCAGACCGTGGTTTGATATTTTTGACGTATTTTTTATCACGGCGACCATCAATTTCACTATCTAATGGATGCCATTCTGACCCATATGTTTCTCGTCTGGGGCCGCCATTTTCATCAAAGAAAGGATTAATCACGTTATTTTCTTTGCGATTGCTTTTTTTGGATTTCTTTGACATGGAAGACTCCTTTTTTAGGGCGTTAGGCGGATATAAAACCGCCCGCGGCAGTTGGGGTTAAAAAACAAAAAAGCCGCATCAAAAATCAGCGGCTTAAAAAAATCTAAAACTTCCTGAGCTAGGCGGCAAATAACGCCCGCAATCTCAAAATCAATGTGTCGTCGTCTAAATAAAATCAAGGAGAACCCTTGTTAGAGTGAATGACCGAAATGGTTTTTTGAACAACCACTTTATAAAACCAGTCTATCAAAAAAATAATCATTTTTCTACAATAATACGCAGTGGAAAGAGATAAAGTTTCTTTGACGTCTTCCTAAAACCGTGAAAATGAAAAAAACCGCCCTGTTTGACGAGGGCGGCGAGAGAGACTCAGATAATACCTAGTATAAAAAACTATGCAGCGGCTTTTTCGCCAGATCCATCACCATCTGGGGTGAAGGCTTTTTCTGCAAAAACATCTTCCCATGATCCTTGGGTTGATGCTTTGGAATATTCGGTGGCCCGGCTTTCAAAGAAGTTGGCATGTTCTGCCCCGTTTAACATTTCATCCATCCAGGGCAGTGGATTTTTTTCAACACCATAGATAGGTTTCATGTTTAATTGTTGCAGACGGCGGTCACCAATATAACGGATATATTGTTTGACATCTTCAGGGGTCATCCCTTCAATCGGACCCATCTCAAAACACAAATCAATGAAGGCGTCTTCATGCTGAACAGTAATTTCACAGCATTCTTGAATCTCTGCTCTTAATTCATCATCCCAAATGTCTTGGTTTTCGCTGATGAAGCTGTTGAACAACTTAATCATGGATAAGCAGTGCAAAGTTTCATCCCGTACAGACCATGTCACAATTTGCCCCATCCCCTTCATTTTATTAAAACGGGGAAAATTCATCAAAATGGCGAAAGATGCAAACAGCGCAAGACCTTCGGTAAAGGCGCCAAACATGGCCATTGTTTTGGCAATGTCACGGCGGCTTTCCATCGATACATCCTGCATATAGTCAAACTTATCTTTCATTTCTTTGTATTGAAGAAAGGCTTCATATTCGACTTCAGGCATGCCGAGCGTATCAAGCAAATGCGAATAAGCGGCAATATGAACCGTTTCAATGTTTGAAAATGCGGAGAGCATCATTTGTACTTCGACAGGGCCGAAAACCTGAGAATAATGTTTCATGTAACAGTTATTTACTTCCACATCAGCTTGGGTAAAGAAACGAAAAATCTGTGTCATCAGGTTAATCTCTGATTCGTTCAAATTCTTTTTCCAGTCGCGAATATCTTCGGCCATCGGCACTTCTTCAGGCAGCCAGTGAACGCGTTGCTGCGTCAACCACGCTTCATAACACCATGGGTACAAAAACGGCTTATAAATGTGGCGTTCTTGTAAAAGACGCGAATTTGTTTTGTGTAGATCGTTGATAGCCTCTCTTTTGGCTTCGCGGGCGGTTCCCATGATGTTTCTCCTTCGTAAATTGTACTTCTATTGTCTTTATAATTGAGTTTTGAAGCCCTGAATCCGAGTCCTTTTGGTGATTCGTCCACAGCTTTCAAAATGTGATTTTTGTGAAAATTTGTCCTATCCCGTGAAAGAATAGAATTTCATCATATAGTATGTTTCATGATAATGAAATACTATATATTGTGTTTTTCACCATTTTTTGTCTTGTGAAGGGAATATATAATTCCTACGGTCAAAAGTCCCAATGTAACGCTGAGGGAAATACTGGCGGGAAACTTCTCTAATCCCAATAACGGGGTGATGAAAACCTTGGCGCCAATAAAAATCAGAATCACTGAAATTGCGTATTTCAGATAGGCAAATCGTTCGATCATGGCGGATAGAGCAAAATATAGTGCCCGCAATCCTAAGATGGCGAATATATTACTGGTATAGACAATGTAAGGGTCGGTTGTGATCGCAAAAATGGCAGGGACCGAATCAATGGCAAAAACAACATCGGCGAGCTCGATAGTAATCAGGGCGAGTAATAAAGGGGTGATGGCCCAGACCATTTTTCCTGTTTTTTTATCAGCATGTTTGACGATGAATTTTTGTCCCTCTAACGGTGCAACATGAAAACGGTTGGAAATATAGGACACCACGGGGTTATCTTGAACGTCTTTGCCGTGGTCACCTTCATCTTTCATCAACAGAAGTTTAATCCCTGTGAAAATCAAGAAAGCCGCAAAGATGTATAATATAAATTCAAAATGATGGACAAGCGCTGCGCCTAGGAAAATCATTAATCCGCGCAAGACAACAACGCCAATAATACCCCAAAATAAAACCCTGTGTTGGTATTTGCGCGGGATGTAAAACGCTGCAAAAATAATCGACATCACGAATAAATTATCGACTGACAGGCTTTTTTCAATAACATACCCTGTCAAGAAATCCAGGCCGCTATCCTGGCCCAGAACATGCCAGATCCAAAATCCGAAAAGCACACTGACTGTGATATAACCGCCAGAAAGAATAAAGCTCTCCCGAACATCTATTTCATGTTGGTCTTTGTGCAGGAAACCTAAATCAATGATTAAAAGGACTAAAACAACGGCGGTGAAAACCAGCCACATCCATAATTCTTGTTCCATAAGGTGTGATGATAATAACTCTTCCAAAACAACCGCTCCCTCGTTACGCCTATCATTACACAG
The DNA here is from genome assembly GCA_041397885.1 of Alphaproteobacteria bacterium. Lineage (GTDB taxonomy): Bacteria > Pseudomonadota > Alphaproteobacteria > Micavibrionales > Micavibrionaceae. Next base: position 110,522 of record JAWKVV010000002.1, read on the forward strand.
TTTTACTGGTGTTTGATAGAGGGGGGCGAGAGATTATTTTTGGGTTTCGAATAATTTCAAATATTCGCCATAACCTTCTTTGTCTAAGTCGGCTTTAGGGACGAATCGCATAGAGGCGGAATTGATACAATACCGCAGGCCGCCGCTTTCTTTGGGGCCGTCATTGAAAACATGGCCTAAATGGGCGTTGGTGGCGCTTGATTTAACCTCGGTACGTACCATGCCAAATTTGGTGTCTTGGTGTTCGTCAATCATGTGCTCGGAAATTGGGCGGGTGAAACTTGGCCAACCTGTGCCTGAATCGAACTTGTCAGTAGAAGAAAACAAAGGCTCGCCATTAATGACATCAACATAAATACCCTCCTCATGGTTGTCCCAATATTCATTATGAAACGGTGCTTCCGTGCCGCCTTCCATGGTAACCTTCTTTTGCAAGTCGGTTAGGTGGTCTGTCGACATTTCTTTTTTTGTTTCTGAAGCCATCATATCTCCATTTTCGGTGTTTTTGTCCATCGCAATGGCGGTTGCGCCATAAAGCGCCATTGCGCTTATCGCTGCCATAGCCAAGAATTTAATGCTTTTATTGTTCATAAGAGGTAATTCGGTTTGAGTTAAGTTTGGTTACATTTTTATTGACATATTACTTTTATGCAATTATTTAATCCGCATGGTAAAAGAGAGTGATAATGACAGAGCATATAATATGCTTAAGGCAATTGGTTTTCAAAGAGATGTAGAAATAATCTCAACAAATCAAGGTGCTGTAAATGATATAATCGTCTTTGCAAGGCAGGATAGAAAACAAGTTCTACGAGTGCGCACAGGCGAAAAATTTTTTCGTTATGAGCGTGGTCTTGTTAAAGAACCTCTTATCGCTCACTTTATGTATGCGGCTAAGCCTCATGACCCCGAATATAACCAAGCTGTGCTTGAACAAGCTTTAGAGCATACTGCCAATGGCAAATCCGCGCCTAAAGTTGAGGGTTTACCAGAGATATTTAGATACGGTGTAAAAGAACTAGGAGTGCCTTGGACTTTACAAGAGTATATTGAAGGTTCTTTGATTTCAGACTCTAATCAAATAAAAGCATGGCATCATTTGGGAAAGCAGATAGGTTTTCTACATGGTCTTAATTTATCTTTCGCAGGACGTTTAAACGAAGATATAAATCAATCTCCTTCCGAGCATTTAAAGGCTGTTTTAGATGAGATAAAGAGATTAATTCCGATTCAATTGAATCGTTGTTTTAATTTTGAATCATTGTCATCTATGCCTATGGCACTATGCCACAATGATTTGCATTGTTTAAATGTAAAAGAAGGTTACTTGCTGGATTGGGATAATACTTTCATTGCCAATCCTGCGCTAGATTTCGCTAAATTAAAATTATGGATCAGTTTAGATAAAGAGGGACGATTTAGCCCACGTGAAGAATATTTCAAAGCCTTTTTAAGCGGCTATGTTGAAGTGAATGAAAGGTTGCCAGAGCAAGAAGCTTTAGATTTATATCAGCTTTTATTCTTATGCCGCGTTTATACTTTTGAAAAACAAAATGAAGATAGTGGAAACAAAATGCAGCCGCCTTTTCCTGGAAGCGCTGGGTATTTGCCGCATATAGAAAAATTGGCAAGATAGTTTTAGTAAAAAAAAAGAGCCTTGCGGCTCTTTTTAAATTCTGTAGAGAAATTACTGACAGCTTAGGCATTCCTCGTAATTTGCAGGTTCTGCCGTCAGCTCTGGCTCCCGCCCTTCGCTTTCGCGAGTCCGAAGCCATGAGGCATTACTTTCCGCCCGCTGGATAGATTTTGAACGGCAGTAATATAAAGATTTAACACCCTTCTTCCAGGCTTCCATGTGAATGCCGTGCAAATCACGCTTATGGACGTTGGCAGGTAGGAAGACGTTTAAGGATTGCGCTTGGCAAACAAATTGTGCCCGGTCGCCTGCATGTTCAATCAACCATCTTTGGTCAATTTCAAACGCGGTTTTGAAAACGTCTTTTTCCTCGTCGCTCAAGAAATCCAGATGTTGGACGGAACCTTCATTAGTGAAGATGGAGCTCCACACATCATCGGTGTTTTGTCCGCGTTCTTCCAGTATCGCCATTAGATATTTGTTTTTCACAGGGAAAGATCCTGACAATGTTTTATGCGTGTAGGCATTGGCCGCATTGGGTTCAATCCCTGGAGAAGATCCACCACAAATGATGGAGATAGAAGCCGTTGGCGCAATCGCAATTTTGTTGGAAAAACGCTCCATGATTCCATAGTCTGCCGCATCAGGACACGCGCCGCGTTCTTCGGCCAGTTTGCGGGATGCATCATCCGCACCGCGCTTGATATGTTGGAAAATACGGCGGTTCCATACTTTCGCCATGACGCCTTCCATCGGGATCATTTTGGATTGAAGGAAGCTGTGCCATCCCATCACCCCTAAACCAACGGAGCGTTCCCGCATGGCCGCATATTTCGCGCGTTTCATGCTATCGGGTGCTTTTTCAATGAAGTCTGATAAGACATTATCAAGGAAGCGCATCACATCTTCGATGAATTGCGGGTTATCTTGCCAATCATCAAACTTGTCCAGATTTAAGGAAGATAAACAGCACACGGCAGTACGGTCATTACCCAAATGGTCACGGCCTGTTGGTAATGTAATTTCTGAACACAGGTTTGACATCTTCACATTCAGACCTGCCATTTTATGATGGTCAGGAATATTGTCGTTCACATGGTCAATATAAACAATGTAAGGCTCGCCTGTTTCAATTCTGGCAGTAAGCAAGCGAATCCATAATTCACGCGCACCAATTTTGGAAATCACGGCATTGTCTTTCGGGGAACGCAAGGCCCACTGCTCATCATTTTCAACGGCCTGCATAAAGGCATTATTCACAAGCACACCGTGATGAAGGTTGAGTGCTTTACGGTTGGGGTCACCACCTGTTGGACGGCGCATTTCAATAAATTCTTCAATTTCTGGATGCCAGATGGGCAGATAAATCGCGGCGCTTCCGCGGCGTAACGATCCTTGAGAAATCGCAAGGGTGAGGGAATCCATCACACGGATGAACGGAACAATCCCTGATGTTTTTCCGTTGCGGCCTACTTTTTCACCAATGGAACGCACATTCCCCCAGTAAGACCCAATGCCGCCGCCCAGAGAGGCAAGCCATACATTCTCATTCCAAAGGGAAACAATATCTTCCAAAGAATCCTGTGTTTCATTTAAGAAACAAGAAATTGGCAAACCACGGCTTGTGCCACCATTGGAAAGAACAGGGGTGGAAGGCATAAACCAAAGTTTGGACATATAATCATAAAGGCGCTGCGCATGTTTGGAATCATCGCCATAATACATGGCCACACGGGCGAACAAATCTTGGGGGGCTTCTTCGGGCAACAAGTACCGGTCGTATAGGGTTTCAATCCCGAACTTGGTGAGATTGGCGTCCCGTGAACGGTCGATTTGAATGCGGTTACCACCTTCAATTTGTGCGTAGTCAAACATGTTTATTTTCCCCTTTTGGCTCATATTTTTTAGTCAACGTGACAACAAAAACGACCCAAATTTGTGGGTAATTTTGTTGGTAATTTTTGTATAACTGCTGTGATTGGTTGTGGATACGTGAAATATGTTAACCACAACCCCTAGCGGTGTAATATCTATTAAGATACTACATCTCGTGGTTCTGTCCAGAATAAAAATTTTTTATCCCGCCCCCAAAAATTGTTGTTTGCCACCAATTAACAGGCAAAAAAATCAGGCGTTTTAGGGGCTTAAGAATTTTGTGACTCTTATCCCCTGCAAAAAAAATGGAAAATATTTTAGAAAAAATTTTAAAAAGAAAGATTATTTCAAAGATTATTAAAATTGATTGTCGCTCAGAGGTGACATTGCAGGGTGAGGGGATTAGAATTGAGGGGGAAAGAAGCCCGAATCGGTTTGGTACGATAGTTTTGATTAAAATATTTATAGGAAAATATTCCTTTATTTTATGTTGTTCGTATGTTAAAGTAGGCAATGACCTTCATCCCACAAACACGACACCCTTCCCCTTTTTTGTCACACCATAGCGCGCAAGCACGACGGCGGAAGGAAGAGGGCGATCGACTGAAAGGAGATCAGGTGAGGGGTATAAACTCCTTCGTGCCTTTGTGTCTTCGTGGTTTTATCACTTTGTTCATAGTCTTGTCTTTCCTGTCATCCTCCCCACCCCTCCCGTCATCCTTCGGCTTGACCGAAGGATCCCTGGCCAAATTCAAAAGACCCTGCGATCCAGTCGCAGGGTGACGGAAAGAGGTCTCCAACCACCCCCACCCCCATTTTTAGAGCAAACGAAAAGAGTAACTTTATTTCATGAATAAAAACAATATGATATGGTGCTTAAAAAGAAGGATATTTAAATGATTCGCCGTTATCGCCAGACTAAAATTGTTGCTACGCTTGGCCCTGCATCAGGATCACCAGAGATGATGCGGGCATTGTTTGAGGCAGGTGTTGATATGTTTCGGCTGAATTTCTCGCACGGCTCTCATGAAGCACACGCCAGAAATGTTGAAACGGCCCGTGCTTTGGAAAAAGAATTTGACCGTCCTATTGCGCTACTCGCAGATCTTCAAGGGCCCAAATTACGGCTCGGTAATTTTACAAATGGCTCAGTTGATCTGATGGAGGGACAAGATTTTCGTTTTGATCTGGATAGCAAACTTGGTGATGAAACACGCGTGGAACTTCCCCACCCTGAAGTCATTGAGGCCATGCAAATTGGTGATGAAATTTTGCTTGATGATGGAAAGGTGCGCGCAGAAATTACAGGGAAGGATAAGAATTCTCTATCAGCAAAAATTATCAGTGGTTCAAAACTATCTAACCATAAGGGATTTAATATTCCAGGAATTATTTTGCCGATTCCTGCTCTTACAGAAAAAGATAAAATTGATTTAGAAGCCGCTATTGGTATGGGCGTGGACTGGATTGGTCAAAGTTTTGTGCAGCGTCCTGAAGATGTATTAGAAGCTAAAAAATTGATTAAGGGTCGTGCCGCGCTGCTTGCAAAAATTGAAAAACCCTCGGCAGTTGAATCAATTGATGACATCATCGAAATTGTCGATGGCATTATGATTGCACGCGGAGATTTAGGTGTTGAAATTCCGCCTGAGCGTGTGCCCTCGGTTCAAAAACGTCTCGTGCGCCGTGTACGTCATGCAGGTAAACCCGTGATTGTTGCAACCCAGATGTTGGAATCAATGGTTGATAATGCGCGGCCCACACGCGCGGAAGCATCAGATGTAGCAACAGCTGTTTACGATGGGGCGGATGCTGTGATGTTATCGGCGGAAACGGCTGTGGGGAAATATCCCGTGGAGGCGGTTTCGATCATGAACCGCATTTGTGAAAGCACAGAAGGGGATAACGCTTATCGCCGCATTATGAATGCAGATCATCCTAAAACAGAAACAGATTCCTCGGATGCCATAACGGTGGCGGCAACACATGTGGCTCATGATATACAGGCGGCTATCATTGTGAATTATACCACAACGGGTTCAACAACTTTGCGCACGGTGCGCCAACGTCCAGAAGTTCCAATTTTATGTCTTACGCAAAATATTGCTACGGCGCGGCGTTTGATGCTGTCTTTTGGGGTGCGCACGGTTCATATTACAGATGTGAACAGTTTTGCTGAAACTGTTGATCGTGCCGTGGCGGTTGTTCAGGAAAAAGGATATGCACAAAAGGGCGATAAAATTGTTTTGACGGCAGGGGTACCTTTTGGTGTCAGTGGCTCTACAAATGTTCTTAGAATTGCAGAAGTAAAATAAAGAGTTATCGACTGCTCGACGCAACAACAGTCACATTGTTCTTGGTAGCTGTGTGTAACCACCAGGCATTTTGGTTGATTGTAAAAATTGGTTTGTAATGTCTGACATTATCAGCGCTTACAACTTTTTTAATCTGGTTGTCTAAAACAACAGCGCCTTGATCGGTATAGACAATCAAAACAGCATGCGGAATATTTTTCTCCATATCCTGTACAATCGCAATACGCAAACGGCTTTCTGGAACGCCAAGGGCTCGTAGCGCGGTATATTTCGCAATCGCATAATCTTCACAATCACCGCCGCGTTTAAAAAACTCTATCGGTGTTGCCCAGTAATCATTCTGTCCGTAATTCGCACTGTCAGAGACATAACGTTTGGCATTCATTAGGTCATTTACGCGCGTTGCCATTTTATTTAAAGGCAAGCCTTTTAAGTCCTCTAAATCTCTTTTGAATTTTGCAATCTCTCCTGTGCTACTAGAAGAATTGAGAGAGGCATTAAACCGCTTGAACATATCTGTCCACTTTGTAAAAGCTTTCAACGATGTAGATTGTTTTTCTGTGGAACCAAAAAGTTTTGGATAATGGGCGGCATTTTCAAATGATGTTTGCACCAAAGAAATTCGTGCTGTTGCATCTTGAATTTGTCCCGCGCGGGCTTGCTTGGCAAATCCCATAGAGCCCATGGAAATGAAAAGAGCAACACCTGTCATCAAACAGCGCAACGTAAATTGTTCAATCAAGGTACGGCGAATTGTTCCGCGTGAAACTAAATTATCTGCGACAAGGAAATCACCAAGATGTGCTCCTGTTTCACGGCTTGTTTGCAGTGCGTATTTTAATTGTTGTGGGGACAAAATACCATCGAGGACCAACAGCTCACCCAAGCGGTTTTTATGCAACCGGCTTTGCAGGCTTGATAAGATACCACGATGTTTTTTATGACGATTTGTCAAAATAACCCCTAATTCATAAAAAATGGGAAAAATCCCGTTACCCCTATTATGGTCTTAAAAAGTTACTAAAAAGCTAATGCCTTCTATTAATTGTAACTTTTTTGGTCAAAAAACTGCAAAAACAGGCTATTGTGGGGATGAAAGGGGCAAAGAAGCCCCAAGAGAAGATAAAACTATGAATAATTACAAAGACTTAATAGCAAGGTTTCAAGGCCAAAAAATCCTTCTGGTTGGCGATATTATGCTCGACCGTTTCGTTTATGGGGATGTCACCAGAATTTCGCCTGAAGGGCCAATTCCCATTTTGAGCGCCACCCGTGAAGATAAAATGTTGGGCGGAGCAGGAAATGTCTTTGCCAATCTTCAGGCGATGGGCTGTATCTGCCAGATCATCTGTCGTGTGGGGCAGGATGAAGCCGCAAAAGAAGTTATCGATTTAGTAAAAAATCATAAGGGCCAGATACAAGGCATTATACAGGATGCAGAATCTGCCACTGTTTTAAAAACAAGATTTTTGTCGCAGAACCAACAGCTTTTGCGTGTGGACCAAGAAAGCAAATTGGTGATGTCAAAAACCGTTCAGGAGAGTCTTCTAACACAAGCCGAAGAATTTATAAAAGAGAGTAAAGTTCTAATTCTTTCAGATTACGGTAAAGGAACACTTCTTCCAGAAACAATTTCAAAGCTAATCAAGCTCGCGCAAAAAAATAAAATCCCTGTGGTTGTTGATCCAAAAGCCAAAGATTATAGCGTTTATAAAGGATCAACAATTGTAACACCAAACCGAAAAGAACTGTCTGATGCAACGCAAGGCATGGCGGTTAAAAGTGATGAAGATATTGAAAAAGCAGCGCATGTTTTGATCAAACAAAGCGGAATTGAAAACGTGATTGCCACCCGTTCCGAAGATGGAATGAGTGTTGTTTCTAAAAAAGGAAAACCTGTTCATTTAAAAACACAGGCACAGGAAATTTTTGATGTTTCTGGCGCTGGAGATACTGTTGTTGCGGCTATTGCTGCCAGTATTGCGGCGGGGGCAACTCTCGAAGAAGCGGGGCATATAGGTAATATTGCGGGAGGATTGGCAGTTGCAAAAGTGGGAACGGCAATCATCCGTGATCAGGAAATGATGGCGGCGCTTGAAAAATCTCAGAGTAAACAGACTATAGAAAAAACTCACGGTATAGCGGCTATTGCGGGTGAAGCACAGGCCAAAGAAAAAATCAGGGAATGGCAGGCCCGTGGTTTGAAAGTTGGTTTTACCAACGGCTGCTTTGATATTTTGCATTATGGTCACGTCAATTACCTTCATCAGGCGCGGGAGAAATGTGACCGCCTGGTTGTGGGAATTAACCATGATCAGTCTGTTAAAATATTAAAAGGGGAAAATCGCCCTATTAATGATCAAATGGCTCGTGCAACAGTTATTGCCGCCTTAGGGTCTGTTGATCTGGTTGTATTTTTTGGCGCTGAAAAAACGGGAGAGGATAATACACCTTGCGCCCTTGTTGGTTCTTTAAAGCCAGATATTTTGATGAAGGGGGGCGATTATACCATTGACGATCTTCCAGAAGGCCGTGTTGTTCTTTCTTATGGCGGTGAAGTTGAAATTATGCCGCTTTATGATGGATATAGCACCACAAATATTATTGCTAAAAGCGCGTCAAAATAAGGGTTACAAGTTTTCGTCGGTATTTTTTAAGTCTTTTGCTGTACGGCATAAAGCGAAACTGATAGAATCATAGCGCTTTAAAGGATTAACTTAACGGATCTATCGCTATGCTATATCACAAAAAATCTTTTAGATTTCTAACATTAGGCTTTTCTGTTCTGGCTGTTTCGGCTTGTGCGCATCCGAACGCCTTCCCAAGTGGCTATACTTATCATAAGCAGGAATTTAAATCGCCTGCTCCTGGAGCGTCCAAGAAAGTGACAGAGCAGCAGCGCCGCTATATGGATTCAGTGCAGGCCGAACAATTTAGAGATGCTGTATATGACCTTTTAACACGCATCACGACACGCGCAGGGATGCCGCCAAAACCAGTTTATATTTTACAACCAGAACCCATGACCACATTCTACGCTAACATTGATAATGATTTGCGGGAGAGTATGCGTCATATTGGATATGCTATTGCGGATATGCCAGAAGGGGCTTACGTTTTTGCTTATGACGCACAATATATAAAGTCAGAAAGCGATGCGCCTATGATAGAGGGGCAACCGAATGTAGAAATCACATTAAGTGTATTCAATGGTTTGGGCCCAGAGGCGAATCAACTAACAGTTGAGTCAGGGCAATATTATATTCAAGGGGCAGAAACATTGAATATTAAGCCAACAAATTATGCTGAAATGCAAAAAGCAAAATAATCAGTATTTCTCTCTGAAAATTATCGTGCCAACAGAACGCGGTAATAGTGAAAAGTATTTGCAGGGGGGGTTCCGCTTCCTTCAAAGCAACCTTCGGTTTTCCCTGCCAGATAGCTTGTTCCTGAATCCCAAATTGTATTGCTCAGTTGAAGTGTTCCTGTAAAAGGTGTTGTGATATCGACATTTCCCGTGTTCTGCGGTGGGGCTCCTGCGGGGTTGGTGATAACATTTTTATCATTAATCAGAAGGCAAAATTTTTCATCAACATTGGGCAAAAAAGCGATGATTTCGGCGTCTTGATTTGTTCCTGAAGTCTCCCCCACATTCATAACACGGTTTTCTCCGCTAAAAACCCAATCGCTTGCGACCGTTTGAATATCGCTTGGGGCAGGACGATAAGTTGCGCCGCCGCCATCGCGTGAAAAAATTTGTCTGGTTGGGATATTGGTGATGTCACCATAGGTGCTTACGGCATCAGGGTGGGAAAATCGGATATCAATCTCGCTATGACCATTGGTCATGATATAGGCGATGGCTTGTTCCAACTCTCTTCCGTATTGTTGAACTTCTGAAACACGGATTAATAATTTTTCTGGCTCAATCCCTGATCCTGGCGTGATTGAGCCTTTGGCAACAATAATTAGAAGGCCAAGTAGAAAGATAGCGCCAATAATGTAAATGAGAATATTGCCAGATTGTGAATGAGATTGAGGTTTAATCATCATGATTTATTTTTTACTGCGCACTCACTTGGGTGCTGACAGGGGCAATAGGCATACATTCTTTAAAATAGGTGCAGGCTGCTTGGGCTTCTTGTTGTGATAACCCCCCAAGACGTGCTCTGAAGATAATCCCATCTTCTGTGCGTAAGGGAACGCTCATCATACTGGCTTTTGATAGAGCAGGTGGCAGTTTCTTTTGCGCGTTTCTTAAGGCTTCATCTGTGGCGACACGGGTATTAAAAGCACCAATTTGAACAGACCATTTACCCACTACGTCTTTAGGATGGGGAAGTAAGGGAGCAGGATTTGCAGAATTATTTTGCCCGCGATCTTCGCCTATTTTTGATACCATAGCATGTCCAACATCTTTTAAAGATTGTTCAACGGCACTTGCAGGGTTGGGGTTCGGTTGATATTCACCCTTATGAACGGCAATGGCAATCAATCCTGTTTCTAAACGTTTTGATACGGCAGGATCAACATCACCTTCTCCTGCCATTTCTCCAAACTTGCCATTTTGAATGGTTTCATTGAGTGCAGCGTAATTAGGATTAAAATTATTGTTTGATGCGTTCGCAATAATCTGTGTTTTGCTCTCCAGAGCAGCCAAAGATGTAAATGAAGCAGGCGCAGAAGCGCGCGATGTCCCAACAGGTGCTGATGATGAAATACTATAAACAGGCTTTGGTGTAGGAAGGGGCGGCGGTGTATTGTGGGCAATGCGAATAGTACTTGCTTTTTTAAAGCCAGAATCCAAAATTTCAGCCATATGGTCATTTCTGGATTTTGATGTTCTGCCGCCAAAAACAACACCAATAAGCCGACGTCCATCGCGGCGTGCGGAAGCAACAAGGTTAAATCCTGATGCATTCACGTAGCCTGTCTTAAACCCGTCCATTCCTTTATAGGTGTCCATCAGGCGGTTATGGTTGTGATAGCTTACACCACGATAGGTAAAGTTTTTTGTTGAAAAATAGCGATAGTAATGGGGATAGCGCTGAAGAATGTATCGTGCCATTTTTGCCATATCGCGGGCGCTGCTGACCTGATTTTTATCATGAAGACCAGAGGCATTTTTAAAAGTTGTTTTATTCATACCAATTGTATGTGCCCGTGCTGTCATTTGCTGCGCAAATTTTCTTTCAGATCCTGCCAAATGTTCTGCCAAGGCCACAGCAATATCATTGGCAGACTTTGTGACGAGCGCGTAAATGGCATCTTCTAGCTTAATGCTCGATCCTGCGGGTAACCCTAACTTGCTAGGGGACATGCTCGCCGCATGATTAGAAATACGTACACGGTCTGTTTTACGTACATAGCCGTTATCTAGCGCCTCGAACGTTAGTAAAAGCGTCATCATTTTTGTTAAAGATGCAGGATGTAGAGATTTATCGGCATAACGCTGCGACAAAATCATTCCCGTATCAGCATCCATCACGATAGAGGCATATTTGTTATTGGGTTGAGAAGTTTTGCGCTTTTTCGATTTGGCCGTGGCATCAGAAATACTGGCGGTAAGAACCAGTAAACAGATACACAGAAAAGATAAAAATCTCAGCACGGCTTCTCCTTTATATAGGCAAGAATATGCGTTTAAACAATAACTCTCGAGCGTCTTTCAAGAAATGAAAAACCCATTAACTATAATAACTTAATATAAGTTTAAATTTCATTTAATTTTTTGTATTTGGACCAGGTTTTGACGACCTTTTACAATTTTATGGCCAAATTCCTGTTATGTCCAGTATTTGAGCCTGTTTTTTAACAAAAATGACCATTTCTCAAATTTTTGATAATCGAGCCTTTAATTGCTTTTTTACCTCTATTCGCTATGATGAAACTGCAATTTTTCTGACGAGAATGAGTTTCAAGGACAATGACAGATAATTTTACCTTCCAGATGAGCGATGATGAAAACCAGTCCCCTCCTGACTACCAAGGGGGCGGTGACCATCAGGATTCAGGCCAGTCTCAAGATGAGCGCCAAACGGGATTGCTCGTCAAACCGCGTCCGAAAACAAAAAAACCGTCTATGTATAAGGTTTTACTTTTGAACGATGATTATACGCCGATGGAATTTGTGGTTCATATTCTGGAAAATTTCTTTAATAAATCCCGTCAGGAAGCTACCGATATTATGCTGCATGTTCATCGCCGCGGGGTAGGCATTTGTGGCATTTTTACTTATGAGGTTGCTGAAACCAAGGTGGCGCAAGTTATGGACTTTGCCCGTGCCAATGAACAACCCTTGCAATGCACAATGGAGAAGGAATAAAACATGCTCTCACGTAATTTAGAACAAACACTCCATAAAGCGCTTGCAGAAGCAACAAAACGTAAACATGAATATGCGACATTAGAGCACTTATTGTTGGCATTGACCTATGATCAAGACGCAATGGCTGTTCTTCGTTCTTGCGGCGTGTCATTAGATAAAACAAAAGAAGCGCTAGAAAAATATTTAGAAAATGAACTGACCTATTTGAAAAATGATGATGCAGACGAGGCAAAACCAACAACGGCTTTTCAACGCGTTCTTCAGCGCGCAGCTATTCATGTCCAATCTTCTGGCCGTGAAGAAGTCACAGGCGCAAACGTCCTTGTCGCACTGTTTTCCGAACGTGAAAGCCATGCGGTTTATTTCCTTCAAGAACAGGAAATGACCCGCTTTGATGCCGTGAATTATATTTCCCATGGTATTGCAAAAGTGCCAGGAATTGACCCCACTCCTGTTACGCCAAAAGGTACAGAAGAAAGTGAAGAAGACGCATCAGGCATTAAAACAGGGACAGAAGCGTTAAAAGCTTATTGCAAAAACTTAAATGATAAGGCGCGTGAAGGTAAAATTGATAAATTAATCGGCCGTGAAAAAGAAGTGAACCGTACCATTCAAATTCTTTGTCGCCGTTCGAAAAATAATCCACTTTATGTTGGTGATCCAGGAGTTGGAAAAACGGCGATCGCAGAAGGGTTGGCCAAAAAAATAAATGATGGCGAAGTTCCAGAGGTGTTGGCTGATGCCACAATCTATTCTTTGGATATGGGCGCTTTGTTAGCAGGAACACGCTATCGTGGTGATTTTGAAGAACGGATCAAGTCTGTTTTAAGTGAGCTTGAAAAATTAGACAACGTTGTTTTATTTATTGATGAAATCCATACCGTCATTGGGGCGGGGGCAACGTCGGGCGGTGCAATGGATGCCTCTAATTTATTAAAACCCAGTCTTTCTAACGGAACGCTGCGCTGTATAGGGTCTACAACTTATAAAGAATATCGCAATCATTTTGAAAAAGATCGTGCGCTTGTCCGCCGGTTTCAGAAAATTGATGTGGCAGAACCGTCAATTGACGAAGCCATAGAAATTTTAAAAGGTCTTAAAGGATATTTTGAAGATCATCATAAGATAAAATATACAAACGAAGCTCTAAAAGCGGCTGTAGAACTTTCTGCCAAATATATTGGGGATCGCAAGCTTCCTGATAAAGCTATTGATATTATTGACGAGGTTGGAGCGGCGCAAATGCTTGTTCCTACGGATCAACGCAAGAAAATTATTGATCTTCATGATATTGAAGATGTCATCAGCGTCATTGCACGTATCCCATCTAAGGCCTTAACCAAAGATGATAAATCGGCTCTTAAAAATATGGAACGGGATCTGAAGACTCTAGTTTTTGATCAGGATCAAGCCATTGATATATTGGCAGACGCCATTAAATTATCACGCGCGGGTCTGCGCGATGGAGATAAACCAATTGGATGTTATCTTTTTTCTGGTCCCACAGGGGTCGGAAAAACCGAAGTAGCTAAACAATTGGCGATGAGTATGGGGATCGAGCTGGCGCGTTTTGACATGTCTGAGTATATGGAACGCCATGCTGTGGCCCGTTTAATTGGGTCACCGCCAGGTTATGTTGGGTTTGAACAAGGTGGTTTGCTCACAGATAAAATTGATCAAAATCCGCACTGTGTTTTGCTCTTAGATGAAATCGAAAAGGCGCATCCAGATATTTATAATATTCTTTTGCAGGTCATGGACTATGGCAAGTTGACGGATAATAACGGCAAAACAATTGACTTTAGGAATGTTGTTTTGATTATGACCACGAATGCGGGGGCTGCGGAACTTGCCCGCGCGCCTGTTGGATTTGAACGTGAAGTGCGGGTTGATGAAGATAAAGACGCCATCAATAAAATGTTCTCACCAGAATTTAGAAACCGTCTGGACGCCATTGTGCCGTTTAAGGCCTTAAAACCAGAAACAGTGGCGAAGGTCGTTGATAAATTTATGGCGCAACTCGAAGCGCAATTGTCAGAGAAAAATGTTACAATTCAGCTTAGTGATGATGCCCGCCAACATCTGGCAAAACTAGGGTATGATCCTGCCATGGGCGCCCGTCCATTGGCGCGGATCATACAGGAAAAAATTAAGAAGCCGCTCGCTGAAGAACTGTTATTCGGTAAACTAACAAATGGTGGAATTGTAAAAATTGATTATAAGAATGATGAATTAAAGTTCACAATCAAGCCTGAAAAATCAGACAAGAAAAAATCCGAACGTGATAAGGAAACGGTTGACTAATTTATTGGGAAATTAAAACGGTATAGTAAATATTATTACCCGAGCTTGTCTCTCTGAAACAACCTGCTTTCTGCCCTGATAAATTAACACCGCCTGCTTCATCTCCTATTGTTGTGACATAGGAATAGGCACCAATAAATTGCGGTGCCTGCGTAAATGTTGTATCTGTGGGCAGTGCTCCCGCAGGGTTAATAACCCCGAGGGCGTTATTGATATTCAGGCAAACTTGTTCATTGACACCCGATACAAACAGCACAAGATCACTGCAGTTTGCGGCAGCACAAGTGCTCCCAATGCCATCAATCTCATTAGACGCTGCAAAAGCAAAATTGCCGCCACCACTAACGGCTGCTGAATTCGGGGTATTCCATCTTATGCCGCCGCCATCACTTTCAAAAACATGACATGTGTTTGTTGTTGGGGCATTTGGATTAGTATAGCCTGCAATAATGTTATTTTCGAAACTGACTTCATCATCATCACAGCTGCGCAATTGAACGCGTTTAACGGCTGTTTTTACTTCATTCCCATACGCTATGATTTCATTGGCGTAGGCTTCGGCCTGTGAATCGGTTAAAAAACTCATGCTTGTTCGGCTTGTGCTATTAAAAGCATATGTCAGCGCGGCAAAAAGCGCGACAGCAATTAATATCCAGATAATGGCACTGCCTCTTTGATCTATCATTTTAATCCTTTATTTCGAAAACGGCATCAATTTCAACGGCAAAGCCCGCGGGAAGAGATGGTGCACCAACGGCAAATCTCGCATGTTTGCCTTTGGCCTCTCCCAAGGCGGCGACCATCAGGTCGGACGCACCGTTAATAACCAGTGACATATCGGTGTAATCAGGGCCACAATTAACAAATCCACCTAATTTAACACATCTCACCACGCGGTCCCAATGGCCGTCAACAGCATCGCTGATTTGGCGCAGGATATTAAGGGCGCATTGACGGGCCGCTTCTTGGGCAGTCTCCATATCAATATCAACGCCGACTTTCCCCTTATAATCACGTGTTCCGCCGATAGGCACTTGTCCTGCCACAAACACCATGTTGCCCGTGGTGACGTACGGTACATAATTGAATAAGGGCGGCGCACTTTCTGGCAATTTCAAGCCTAAGGCTTCCAGATTGGCGATAACATTGCTCATAATTTGATCTCCTCTTGATTTCTAAGCCTTTTTACGCCATTTCTAGTGCAGCGAAAAGAATTTAAAAGGTTAATTATGGGCTTATTTAGCTTTTTGGGCGTTTTATCCCCTGTGCACATGCAATCCGTTAAGATTTTTAGCGGCGCAAAGTTTGTTGGCAAGGATTCTGTCGGAAATAAATACTATCAGGCGAAACCCCGCAAAGGGTATAAGCGCGAGCGCCGCTGGGTTATTTATAATGGAACGCCAGAGGCGACAAAAATTCCTCCTGAATGGCACGGGTGGATGCATCATCAAACCGATATCGTGCCAAGTAATGATACGGAGTCGTTTCGCCGCAAATGGCAGAAACCCCATCATCCTAATTTAACAGGAACAACAGCAGCTTATCGCCCCCCAGGTCACATTTTAAAAGGGGGGAAACGTGACAAGGCAACTGGAGATTATGAGGCGTGGACACCGCCTGAATAAGGAATTAAGGAGAAAAAGATATGAAGCGCAATGTAATTGAAACCGTTTTAGGAGCTGTTGTATTGGCCGTTGCAATTTTGTTTTTGGCCTATAGCTACTCTTCGGCCAACGTGGGATCGTCTGACGGCTACGAAGTAAAAGCAAGGTTTTCAAGCGTTGGTGGCTTGGCCGTTGGTGATAAAGTTGTTATTAGTGGCGTGAAGGTGGGTTCTGTTTCAAAAATTGAATTGAATAATAATTTTTTGGCTGAAGTCTCTTTAGATATCGCCAATCAATATCAATTGCCAGATGACACGGCGGCGTTCATTTCCAGTGAAAGCTTGCTTGGCGGACTTTATATGCAACTAGAACCTGGTGCGTCTGAAGAGATGATTGAACCAGGTGGTGTGATTGAATACACCCAGGCGCCGCAAAATCTGGAACAACTTCTGGGTCAGTTTATTTTCAGCATGCAAGATAAAGAAAAAGAGAAAAGCGAATAAATGAATATTCGTTTTCTTCTCTCTTTTGTTTTACTCATTTCTATATTCCCCTGTCTTTCTGCGCACGCAGAAATGGCTGATTTTCCTGCTGTTAAATTACGTACGTTGGATAAAGCAACCGCGCGTACCAATACTCTGGAAGTGAAAGTGGGAGAGACGATTCAATTTGGTTCGCTTTTCATTAAGGTTCAATCTTGCCGTGAATCTGATCCGCTTGATAAGCCAGAAAGTGCAGCATTTCTGCAAATCTGGGAGGTTCCAATAAATTCCGATAAATCAGAATGGATTTTTTCAGGGTGGATGTTTGCATCTTCTCCCGCGCTTTCTGCTATGGATCATCCTGTCTATGATGTGTGGGTTTTGGAATGTACAGGTGTAGGAAAATCTAAACCACAACCTGTTGTTCAACCTTCAGAAGAACCAAATCTTGAGGAAAAAACATCTTCTGATACTCAGGAAGAAAAGGCTTTGCCTGAAGACTCTGAAGTGCAAATGGAAGAATCCGAACCCGTATCTGATAATTCTCAATCTTCTGATAAATCAATCGAATCTATTATTGATGAAGTTGTAACAGAAGATGATCATTATGAATGATCATCTCTAAATTTTAGATAGTCAGTGATAATTACGTCTTCGCTTAAATTTTTTAAAACAAAATCGGCAGGTTTTTTCATCTGCGTTTTTATTTTTTGTTCGTACTCTTCTTGTGGAATTTCATAAACACCAAATTGCTCTAAATGCTCATTAATAAATTGCGTGTCTAGCATTGAAAATCCACCTTTATGAAGACGGGCGCATAAATGAATAAGGGCAATTTTACTGGCATCATCGGCAGTGGAAAACATGCTTTCACCGCAGAAAACTGCGCCAATGGCAAGGCCGTAAAGCCCGCCAACCAACAAACCATCTTTCCAACATTCAACGCTATGGGCATGACCCAATTGATGCAACTCTATAAAAACATTGCGGATGATGGGGTTTATCCATGTGCTTTCCCGCCCTTTTTTAACGCGGGAGCATCCATCAATGACTTTTGAAAAAGCATTATTAATCCGTACCTCATAAGGGTGCTGCTTTATTTTTTTCAATAATTTTTTAGGAATGTGAATGTCTAAAATGGATAGCTGACCACGTTGAATAGGACGATAGAAATTATAATGATCATCTGTGGCTTTTTCCGCCATCGGGAAAATACCTTGACGGTATGCTTCCAATATTAATTCTGGGGTGGCGCTGGTGAACATAATTTCACCTTAAACCAATCACTTGTTCTTCTCAGCTAATTTTTTCTCAAGCCAATGAATATTATACTTTCCTGTTACAAAATCTTCTTCAGAGAATATCCATTGGTGAAGTGGCAAAGTTGTCTTGATTCCATCAATTACGGTTTCAACAATGGCGCGGCGCATCCGTTTGATAGCTTCCTCGCGGTCGCGCCCATGAACAATAAGTTTTCCAACCATAGAATCATAATAAGGTGGAATGGAATACCCCCCATAAATGGCGCTATCGAAACGCACACCTAAGCCTCCAGGGGCGTGAAACTGGGTAATTTTTCCAGGGGATGGAATAAATGTGTTTGGGTCTTCGGCATTAATCCGCACTTCAATGGCATGGCCGCGCAGACGGATATTTTCTTTTTTAATCGTCAAGGGCAGCCCCGCAGCCACTTTTATTTGCTCGGCGATTAAATCGATTCCTGTAATCATTTCTGTCACAGGGTGTTCCACTTGAATACGGGTGTTCATTTCCATGAAGAAAAACTCACCTTTCTCATATAGAAACTCGATAGTTCCTGCGCCGCGATATCCCATTTTGCGAATGACGTCAGCGGCTAATGATCCAATGGCATTACGTTCTTTATCACTTAGGGCAGGGGATGGTGCTTCTTCCACCAATTTTTGGTGACGGCGCTGGATAGAACAATCGCGTTCTCCCAAATGGATGGCGTTGCCATGGGTATCTCCAAAAATTTGAATTTCAATGTGGCGGGGTTTTTCAAGGTATTTTTCAATATAAACAGTATCATCACCAAAATTGGCTGCAGCTTCACGGCGCGCCGTCGTAAAGGCTTCGGCAAAATCTTCGGCTTTACGCACAACCTGCATTCCTTTACCGCCGCCGCCAGAAGCCGCCTTAATAAGCACAGGAAATCCTGCTTCTTCACAAATCTCTAATCCTTGTTCGATACTTTCTACCGCACCAGGAGAACCAGGGACAACAGGAAGCCCCAACGCCATAACGGTCTTTTTGGCAGTGACTTTATCGCCCATGCTTTCAATATGTTCGGGTTTGGGGCCAATAAAGGTAAAGCCATGTTCTTCAACCATACGGGCGAACTGAGCATTTTCAGATAAAAATCCATATCCTGGGTGAATGGCATCTGCCCCTGTAACCGTCGCGGCGGTTAAAATTGAAGGAATATTCAGATAGCTGTCTTTTCCTGCGGGCGGACCAATACAAACAGATTCATCGGCCAAACGTACCGCCATAGAATTGGCATCGGCAGTGGAGTGGACAGCGACAGATTGGATTCCCATTTCACGGCAGGCGCGAATAATACGAAGGGCAATTTCACCACGGTTGGCAATGAGGACTTTTTTGAACATGTTTGTTTTTTCTATGTGTTCTTACTCAATAACCATCAGGACGTCGCCAAATTCGACAGGCTGCCCGTTTTCAAACAGTATTTGTGTCACTGTCCCACTCTTATGTGCCTTGATAGGATTCATAACTTTCATGGCTTCAATGATTAGAAGGGTATCACCCTGATTAATGCTATCCCCTTTCTTCACGAAGGCGGGGGCATCGGGCGAGGGGGCATTGTAGGCTGTTCCAACCATTGGAGAGCTTACCGCGCCAGGATGGTCATGAACATTTGAATCTGGCATTGCTGTGTTGGCAGCTTGCGGAACGGTCGGATCAGAAGGCATAACCGCATTGGCTGGGGCTCCCTGTACAACAGTGCCTCCCATAATCATGCCTTTATTGACACGAATCATTTGTTCGCCTTCGGCAACTTCAATCTCGTTTAGACCTGTTTCGTCGAGGATTTTTGCCAGTTCTTTAATGGCTTTTGAGTCAATTTTCATGGGGATACTCTACCGCTTATGTTGTTATTCTTAAAATAAATTCAAGACTTCTTAGTAAAGAAATTGCGCCAAAATGTCAAAACAACAAAGGTATTGACATAATTTATAGGTTTATAAGTTTAACCAGATTTTCAATGGCTTGGGCATAACCTTGCGCGCCTTTGCCCTTGATAATTTCTGTCGCTAAAGGGGCAATAAAAGAATGATGTCTAAAGGATTCCCGGGTATCAGGGTCGGAAAGATGAACTTCAATGATGGGATATTTTAAAATCTTTAGGGCATCGTGAATGGCGATGGAGGTATGGGTATAAGCAGCCGCATTAATGATAAGCCCGTCAAAATCATGAAGAGCACTTTGTATCCATTCAACCAATTCACCTTCGTGATTGCTTTGTCTAAAATCTACTGCAACATCGTTTTCTTTTGCGGTGTTTTCACACAAATTTTGTATGTCTTTTAAGGTAAGCGTGCCATAAATCTCTGGCTCGCGCTGACCAAGCATATTTAAATTAGGACCATTGAGAATAAGAATTTTTTTCATCGTTTTTGTCTTAATGATGACCCGTATGATCAAACGTTGTTCCAGGGGAGATAACCGTCATATCTACTAAAATATCCCCTGCATTTTTGAAGCTTAAAGTGACAGGAACATTACGCCCTATTGTTAAGGGCTCTTTTAATTTTATCATCATGATGTGGTATCCTTTGGGGTCAAAATCCACTTTTCCTCCTGCAGGAACATCAACAGAAGTAAGTCTGCGCATCATCATGGTTCCATCATCAGGATCTAGATGATTTTGGTGAATCTCATTTATTTCTGCAACAGGACTGCTCACAGAAATCAAGGTATCATCTTGTTGTGCAAGATTTTCTATCACCATAAATCCTGCCCCTGTAGCCATCCCTGGCAGGGTAGCAAAGCTATACGCATCACTCACATTTATCATGGCTTGTGATTCACTATCATCTTTTTCTTTGATGCAACCTGCGGTCATCATTAGGCAAAAAGCCAATAACAGGGAAGTTAAAAATTTCATTTTTATCTCTTTAATTTTTTGATGTAGGGATGATATTCAGCAACTGCTTTAAGTCAGGAATACCGTCATTTGTCACAATATAAATTTTATTTTTTATGATAAAGCTTGGAACAGAATTAATCGCGGCATGCTGCATCGCGTTCATGCTATGGGTAAGAATATCCTCTACTTTTTCACTTTCACTATCTTTAATCAGCCTCTCGTAATTCAAACCATAAAGCTCTGCTGTTTCTTTAATAAAATCATCAGGTATTTTTTCTTCAGGATACTCTAAAAAGGCTTTATTAAATTCTTCAAATTTCCCCTGAAATCCTGCAGCAATAGCGATGTAAGGTGCTTTCTCCTCAGTGACTTCTTGGAAAGGAATGGGTCTGATGATAAAACGCACGTCTTTTCGAACCTGCTTTAATTCTTCAATCACAGGGTAAAGATTTTTACAATGACCACAGCTATAATTTACGAACTCAACAAAGGTAATGTCTGAGTTTTTGTCGCCTGAAATTAAAAATTCAGCTTGCGGATTATTAACCGCATGATACATCCATTTAAAATTGCCGATACCAAATAAGGCATATCCTGCAACCAAGATCAGGACAAAAACGGCAATTCTAAAAAAGTAAATCATATGAATTTATTGTCTTTATTTTTTACGCGCCTCGGCAATTGTTTGTTCAATTTGTGCCGCAGGAATGTATCCAGGGAAAACCTGTCCATTAATAATAAATCCAGGTGTTCCACGAATACCAAGATTTTGCGCTTGTGCGATATGGCCGTTGATAGTGTCAGAAATTTCCTGACTTTCTTTATCCTCTTTCAGTTTTTCAATGTCTAAACCCACATCTTTTGCAATTTTTTCTAAAGACGCATCATCTTTTTGACCATTATGTGTTAAAACCGCCTGATGATATTCAAAATATTTTCCTTGTTTATGTGCAGCCAATGCCCATTTTGAAGCTTCTAAAGAAGAAGGGCCTAAAATAGGCATGTCCATGAAAACAATTTTTACTTTTTTATCATCTTTTAAAACGGTTTGAATTTCTTCAAGTGCTTTACGGCAATATCCGCAATTGAAATCAAAAAATTCAATCATGGTCACATCCCCTTCGGGGTTTCCTGCCATGGGTAGTTTCGATGTATCTAAAGTTGATAGAAATTCTTTGGCTTTTACTTCTGATTCAGCGCGCTGCTTTTCTTCCAGATCGGCCTGATATTTATTCACGCTGTTTAAAACTTGTTCACCACTTGCGGCAAGATATTCATCAAATAGTTTTTTGATTTCCGCTTTTTGGGCATCTGTAAATTCTTCTGCTCTCACATTTGTTGTTGTGAAAGAAAGCGCAGCAAGAAGGCTCAAAGAGATGAGTAAAAAACGATTCATAAGAATTTCCTTTAGTTAGATATTAAAAATGACTTTACCATTGTAACGTGAAATGCGGATTAAGTGCAAAGAGCTTTGTTAAAATCATTTATTTTTATCAACGAAAGCAATGATATCTTTGGCCCGAAGGGCGCTCGCGCTGTTTTCTGGTAAGCCTTTTAAGGCAGTCGTGGCTTGCTGCTTGGCATAATCCATTTTTCCTTGCAGAAGGGCTTCTTCCCCTAAATGTAGGCGGGCATAGGCATCTTTGCCTTGACGACCATAGGCTGTGGCCAAAAGACGCTGAACTTCGGTTGAGCGCGGTTCATCTTGTGCGGCGCGGTTTAGATTTTCAATGGCTTCATTAAGCAATTTTGGTTGATCGCCTGCATTTTCAATTTGTGCATGGGCCAACGCCGTGCGGATCAATCCTGATTGCGGCAGAAGGTCAATCGCCTTTTGATAGGCAGGAAGACTTTCTTTAATGCGTCCAAATTCAAATAACATCTGGCCTTTTAATTCATAGAAATATGGGTTGTTTGGCTCTTGTGAAATAAGGGCGTTTACTTTGTTAAGCGCCTTATCAATTTGGTTTTGTCGATAATAGGCCACAGCCCGCGCATAATTTGCGGGAACGGATTGATCACTGTCGTCATATTTCCAGGCGACTTGTTCGGGATTGATAAAACCCATGAGCTTGGCTTTCATACGTGCGTGCTGGTCTGTCCATTTTTCAGAGACAGGAGGATAATCTTGACCTGGTTTTTCAACGGCGGCCTGTACCGATTCAATTCTGTTGCGTGTTAGGGGGTGGGATCGAATATATTCTGATTGTTGGGAATTGGGTAAAAATTCTTCGCCTTCCAGTTTTTCAAGAAAGGTCATAAGCCCTTCAGGACTTATATTTGCACGGTTCATGCTTTTGATGGCTGCTTGGTCTGCCGTTGATTCAAATGTACGGGCCTTGGATAAAAATCGTCTTTCGGCAACGGAGTTTGCAGCGAGCGATCCTGCCCCTGCCGCACCCGCATTTCCTGTGGCAACGGCCGCGCCTACACCAATAATGGTGCCAATAATACTTTCGTAGGAGGCACGCTCCATCGCGGCTCTTCCTCTGACAAGATGGCCTCCTGAAATATGTCCTAATTCATGCGCCATAACACCAATAAGCTCATCAGGATTATCGGTTCTATCAATAAGACCTGTGTAGAAAAAGATGTTCGAACCACCCGCAACAAAGGCATTAATCTCGTTACTTTGGACAAGGATAATTTTGACCTGATTGGGCTGCATATCATTGGCTTTAAAAATGGGGGTAAACCACTCCGATAGATAGGCTTCAATTTCACTATCGCGGATGACGGTTTGTGCTTGTGCAAACCGTGGTAATCCTATTACTAAAAATAAAGAGATAGTCAAAGAATATAAAATTTGTGTTTTTAAGATATTTTTCATTTGATGTATCATAGCGAAAGATTATGGCTGTATCAGGGCGTTTATCAAAGTGAATTCGCGTGAAAGGGTTAAAAAGTAAAAATGTTTGATATTGTTTTAAATTGGCTAGATTTGCTTTGGATTCCTCTGTCATTTCTGATCGTACGTAAAAAACAGCGCCTGAAGGCCATTGCCTTTATTATGGTCTGTATTATCAGTTTACGCCTGCAGGTGGAATTGATGGATGATATTGGCTTTCACAATGGCTTTCTTCATTTCATAAGCCTACCTGCCCTTTATCGCGGCTATTGGGTTTATGGTATTTTTATTATTGCGTTATTAGGGCTGTTACGCTTTTCAAGGGAGCGTGATCCTTACATTTACATTGCAGCAGCGATCTCGGTTTTTATTGTCGCTTTCTGTATTTCCACCTTTATCATGGTGCTTTAAACGCCTATAAAAACGATATGACGAAAAAAAGGACAACCAGAGATAAAGCCGAAAGGGTCAAAACTGCAAAAGGGCGCAAAACCTCATCAACCCAGTGGTTGAAGCGCCAATTGAATGACCCGTATGTTGCCAAGGCGCAGATGGAAGGATATCGCGGCCGCGCGGCTTATAAGCTGATTGAGCTCAATGAAAAACTGGATATTTTAAAACCGAATTTGATGGTTGTGGATCTGGGCGCTGCGCCTGGGGGCTGGACACAAGTTGCAGCGCAAAAAGGATGTAAAGTTGTGGGGCTAGATATTTTGCCGATGGATCCTATCGAAGGGGCGATGCTGATTGAGATGGATTTCATGGATGATGATGCCCCAGATCGCCTGCGCGCGGCGATGGCGGAAATGAATGAGGGATCGGAAATGGCAGATCTGGTTATTTCGGATATGGCGCCCAACACGATTGGCCACAGAAATACAGATCATTTACGGATTATGGCGCTTGTTGAACTAGCCTATCATTTTGCCAAGGAGGTTTTGAAACCCGAGGGCACTTTTATTGCTAAGGTGCGTCAGGGCGGCACGGAAAATGACCTTTTGGCGCAGATGAAGCAGGATTTTAAAACCACAAAACATATCAAACCCCCTGCGAGCCGCAAGGAATCCGCCGAAACCTACCTTATTGCTCAGGGGTTTAGAGGATAAATCAGGTTAAATGTTCTTGTTTTGTTTCACGTGAAACAAGAGAAGAGGCGCAATTTATTTGACATAATTATAATTCTAATATAATGTTTCACCACTTTTTAGGGTAAAAAGGAGCTGAAATGTCTGAAGAGAAACCAGAAAAATTGTCTCATCGTGGTTTATCTCGCCGTGGTTTTTTAAGAGCGGGCGCTGGCGCGGCAGGCGCTGTTGCCACAGGCGGTGTCTCGGCGGCGGCTTCTGCAGGGGCTGTTGCAAAGGCAGGCGCGGTCAGTTTACCGAGTTTTAAGATCCTTGAAAGTCTTGTAAGCGCAGTGAGGCGTATGGACACCATCATAGGTGAAACAAGTAACATCAATATTGATGATTTACGCACCTCTCTAAAAGGTCAGCTTGTTCTTCCCCGATTTCCTGCAAGTGACAATGAATACCAAAATGAAATCCAAAAAGGGCGTATCGATTTTTCATCGCATAAAGAACTTTTAAACACCTTAAAAAGCATGCCCTCTGACAGACCCATATCGGAACTTTTAAGCGATACAGTTCTTCAAGAATCTTGCGCAAGAGGGCGCGAAGACTTCAATACACATCCCGATGTTATTAAGGCAATCAAACTTAGAGAGATTATCGGTCCTTTATGTGATGATCAAACAACACCTGCTGATTTGGTAGAAGGATTTAAAGGATATTTTGTGAAGCTCGCAGAGTACGCCATTCAAAAGCCTCAAGATTTTATTATTGTTTCTGATTCATCACCCATAGTGATAACAGAAGATGATGTAAGATGCTCTACAAATCATATCAATGATGTCATGAATATTTTAAAGTCTTACGGAAGAGATGATGAGGAAACATCATCTCTGTTAGAGCGCCTTCAAGAAGTAAATAAAAAATGGGAATCAACCAATAAAGCAGAATATTTTCAAAAACGCCTAGAAAAACAACAAAAACGATGGGATGAAGAAGCGGCCGCAGAAAGAAAAAGAGAAGCTGAGTACAGAAAAAAAGAGACTCAAGAAGAAGCAGAACATCAAGAACGCATGGAGGAAAGAAAAGCAAGTCCTTCCAAACGTTCCAAACATGCCGTAACGCTGCAGCATATTAGCGGAGAAAAATATTCAATTTCTGGTAAAGGATTGACAACGCAAGTGGATTGGCATCAATGGGCGCAATCTATTAGTCCAGAAACAAAACCACATCATGTATCGTTGGAAGAAGATGGACGAACAATAGTCATCAAGAATATTCCTGAAAATGCTGGGATATTGAGGGAGTTATTTAGAGAAAGCCAAGGGGATGGAAAATTTTGTGCGAAATTACCTAATCGCCGAACAGGTGTTGATTTAAATCAAAGTCATCCACTTGAAGAAACACCCATTTCTTTACCCTACGCACAACCAGAAACATGTGTGCAATTAAATACAGAAAGCTGTGTGGTTAGCGCGCGTGAAATTCTGGAAGGCAAAACCATTCTCAATATTGATTTTTCTAGAGCGTCAAATCCATCGATGAAAGACGCGCTGACGGGATTGAATAACATTGCAGGTATTAAAGAGGAATTAGAAAAGAAAGGCCGCGCCGTCGGTGGTTATAATAACGAAGGGGATCAAGTCACGCTTGTTCGTTTTGATATTAAAGACTTTAAATTCTTTAATGATGATTATGGTCATGTCGCGGGTGATATTATTTTACAAGAAATTGCAGGCCGTATCTCAAATGCCGCTGAATATGAAACAGTGATGGGCCGTGTTGGTGGAAAAAAAATTGTAATGATTTATTATGGTGATCGTAAATCTGTGGACGATGTTACATCGGACATTCTGCAACAAATAAATAAAAGCGCACCTGTCATCATTGTAAACCCCAAAGGCGAGATTGAACCTATTGGTGTGACAGCAAGTCGTAAAGAAACACAAATCGTACAATTTGCTCCACGAAAATTGTCACAAGGTCCTGCGATTTCTATGGCGGCGTAAAAGTTTATTTAATTACCAAACTCACCGCTATTGCCCACATGGTTATACCGATGAGAGTGTCGAGGATTTGCCATGCTTTGGCTTTGGCAAAAAATGGGGTGAGAAGCCTTGCACCATAACCAAGGGCAAAAAACCAGATAAAGCTCGCTACCATCGCGCCGCCGCCGAAGTAATATTTTCCAATCTCACCGTAAGAGGCGCTCAAACCGCCAATCAAAACGACCGTATCCAAATAAACATGGGGGTTCAGCAGGCTGATTCCAATCAAAATCAGGAAAACTTCCTTGGCGCTGCCTTGCTTTATCATGCCTTTGGCCCGTTCGCCATCCATATGGCCAGGCTTAAGGGCGCTGTAGAATGATTTTGCGCCATAGAAAAACAAAAATGCCGCACCGCCCCATGTGACCCACTGGATAAGGGCGGGGTGCTGTTCAATCAAATATCCAAACCCTAAGACGCCTGCGCCAATAAGAACCACGTCAACAAGAATGGCTGTAAGAACGGCGGGCAGGACGTGAACGCGTTTAATTCCCTGACGTAGAATAAAAGCGTTTTGCAGGCCAATCGCGATAATCAGCGAGGCGCCCAAAAACAGTCCTTTGAAGAAAATAGTAAGCATGGGAGGCTTATAAGGTGTTTTTAACCTCATTTTAAGTACTTTTTTCATTTACATTTGTGTAAATCCGCGTATAACTGCCCTGCAAATCAACGTATTTTATTGAAGGATTTGCGCCATGACTAAAAATTCCCAAAAAATCCTAGAAGAAGCCCTGACATTCGACGATGTTTTGTTGGTTCCTGCGGCTTCAAGCGTTCTTCCTGATGGTGTGGATATCAAAACCCGCCTGACAAAAACTATCAATTTAAATATCCCGCTTTTATCGTCTGCAATGGATACCGTGACGGAAGCTGAAATGGCCATCGCGATGGCGCAAAATGGAGGGATGGGCATTATTCACCGTAATCTGGATGTGGAGGGACAAGCCGAAGCGGTGCGCCGTGTCAAACGGTATGAATCAGGTATGGTGGTCAATCCTATTACAATTTCTCCTGACGCTACTTTGGCTGATGCGCTAGAGATGATGGAGCGTTACGGTTTCGCAGGATTTCCAGTTACCGAAGAAAAAACAGGCAAGCTTGTTGGCATTTTGACCAACCGCGATGTGCGCTTTGCTGAAAATCCTCATCAACCTGTACATGAGTTGATGACATCAGAAAATTTGGTCAAAGTTTACAACACGGTTGATAAACATGAGGCTAAAAAACTGCTTCATAAACACCGTATTGAAAAATTATTGGTTGTCGATGACCAAGAAAGATGTACAGGACTATGTAACATTACGGTGAAAGATATTGAAAAGGCCCGCGCGTTTCCAAATGCGCTGGATTCTCAAGATCGGTTCGTCGTGGGCGCGGCAATTAGGTACGGGTGAAAGCAATATTGCCGTGTAGAGGAGAGCTTCTTCCGCAGCAAAAATTGACGTGGAGGGTGTTGTCGATACCGCCCATGGCCATTCAAGGTGTAATTGACATGGCGGTCTCTCGCGTCAAAAAAATGTGCGGCGATAAAGGTGATACAGGTATGCAGGAATATTCACGCAACAGGTGAAGCGGCAAAGCTTTGATTGTTGATGCGGGAGCGGATGCACCTTGAAAGTGGGGATTGGGCCTGGCTCTATCTGTGCAACGTGTTGTGGCAAGGGGTGGGTGTCCCCAACTTTCCCGCGATTATGAATGTTGCTGAGGTGGCACAGAAAAATAATGTTCCTGTTATTGCCGATGGTGGAATTAAATATTCAGGTGATTATGCTAAAGGAAGCTGATTGCGGCAGGGGCAGATTGCGCCATGATACAGGCTCTGCTTTTGCCCGCAGGCACAGATGAAGCACCAGGAGAGATTATTCTCTATCAGGAGCGTTCTTTATAAATCCTACCGTGGTATCGTCTGTCAGGGCGATGGTTGGAGGGCTCGTCGAAAGATACTTCGGGCATGTTTACGGATTCAAATAAGTTGGTACTTGAAGAGGTGACATCGAAGGCCGTGTTCCTTACAAAGGACAGTCAATGCCATTATTCACCAGATGGTTGGGGGCTTACGTGCCTCTATAGATCACAGGATGCAGCACGATTGCCGAGATGAAGAAAAGAATTCAAGATTTGTTCGCATGACGGGGGCGGGATTTAAGAAATATTTTTTTTACGCATGTCACCATCACGCGTGAAGCAAATTATAGAACAGAGAACTGAGTATAAAAAAACCCTACAAAAAATTTGCAGGGTTTTTTTACATTTTATAATTTTTAAAATTACTCAGCAGGTTGCATTTGTTCTTTGGCGGGAGCTTCTTGCATGCTGTCCATCATTTCATCTGCCTTTTCTTCCACGGCTTCAGTAGCATCATTCATGGTATCAGCCGCATCTTCAGCAGTATCCTGAATGGCTTCACCTGCATCTTGCATAGCGTCTTGTGTGTTTTCAATGGCCGCTTCGGTGTTTTCTTGAATAGCAGCACCCATTTCATTCATGCTCTCACTCATGCTTTCCATTGTCGCAATAGTTTCAGCATTATTATCTTTTCTCATGGCCACAAGAGCGATCAGTGCAATAACAACGATGGCAACGATCGCCAAGATAACAGGATTATTTTTTAAATTATTCATTCTTCCCTCTTTCAGGTTGGGTTATAGTAACGCGCTATCATTAGCACTAACCTAAAAAAATACAAGAGATGACATTTATTATACATAAAGCAACAGAAAAGGATGTTCCTGCTCTTGCATCTATTCATGTCGCGGGGTGGCAGGGGGCGTATGGCGGGGTTATCGATCAAGGATATATTGATGCTCAGACAGTAGATAGCCGTACAGAAGAATGGCGAGAATGGTTGTTGGATGAAACAACATCCCATCTTTTGGCTTTTAAAGAGGGGAAGCCTGTCGGTTTTATCTCTTATGGAGCTTTACGCACGCCGCCACCAGGGACATCAAAAATTCGTCCGCTCTATTCATCTGAAATTTATGGAGTTTATTTACTTCCTGAAAATTTTAGACAAGGCATAGGAACGTCCTTGTTGAAAGAAGCGGTGAGCGATTTAATAATTCAAAAACATCAATCCTTATGTCTTTGGGTTTTAGAAAAAAATATGCGCGGGCGCGGGTTTTATGAGAAAATGGGCGGGCAACGTGTGGGCAAGAAAATGGTTGAATTTGGCCCAACAAAAGCCAAAGAGCTATGTTATGGTTGGCGCAATATTTCGGAGATTTTAGAAAAATGAATTTTGTAGCTCTAGCACCTTTTTTGATTATATTTGCGGCGTGCTTGACGCCGCTTCAACCTTTAGTGAACGCAAAACTTAACCAACATGTAGATTCACCCATATGGGTTTCTTTTATTTCCTTTGCGTCGGGCACAATTATTTTATTAATTTTAGGGCTTATTATAAACGGCAAATTTATGACACTTGAAACAGAAGGTCTTAAGTGGTGGATGTTTATAAGTGGCTTGATAGGTGCAACATACGTCACGTTTTCTTTGCTTGCTGTACCGCATTTGGGAGCGGCTACTTTAGCTGTTATTGCAACAGGTACAGTTTTAATTGTTTCAGGATTACTTGACCATTTTGGAGTTTTATCCGAAGCACCTCACCCTATTAATTTGCAGAAATTTTGCGGAATGGTCTTATTGGCCATTGCTGTTTTAATAACAATGAAAGCTTAAAAAATATGAATTTTGCAGTTTTATTCCCTGTTGTAGCCTTTATTGGGGGAGCTATGACGGCCTATCAACCACTTATCAATGCGAAACTAAATCAACATCTGGATTCGCCAATTTGGGCTTCTTTTGTTTCTTTCGCAGTGGGAACAGTTTTTCTTCTTATCATTGGCTTTGCTATGAATGGCGGAAAATTTATGGTTTTGGAAACACAAGGATTGAAATGGTGGATGTGGACGGGCGGTTTGCTCGGTGCTTTCTTCGTGACGGTCGCGCTCTACGTTGTTCCTTATATGGGGGTCGCCGCTATGATTTCTGTAATGATTGCAGGGCAACTTGTGATGGCCGCGCTACTCGACCATTTTGGCATTTTATCGGAAACCGCCAACCACATCACATGGCAAAAAATGGCAGGACTAACTTTGCTATGTGTGGGCGCCATAATTACGTTGAAATATAAGTAAACGCTTCATTTATTCTCTTGATTTCTTAAAAATTCGGCGCAGTATCATGCGCGTAGGACAATCATGTCTTACTTTTTTACTGGAGAGAAGAATGAAGGCTTTTTTAACTTTGATTGCGAGTGCTTTGATTATGATTGGAGCAACTTCTGTTTTGGCTCAAGAATCTGATATGAATGCAGGTGAAGCAGTAGTGGAATCAACAGAAATAATGGCTACGGAATCAGAAGCTGTCGCTGATCAAGCGGTTGATTGTGCGGATGAAGCAATGAGCGATGACGTCGTGACCGACGATGCAACAGGTGAAAACCATGAGGCAACAGAAGGGGAAGAAAAACCTGCGACAGACTGTGTTTCCAAAAAAGAAACAAGCGATACAGAAGCGCCATCTTCAACAGAAGATGCACCAGAAACATCAGAGACTATGGAATAATCTCTATTGATTTTAAAGAAAAGCCTACGGCGCTTTTAGGGTGCTGTAGGCTTTTTTCTTTTCTTTCTCCTTTAAAACCCTTATGACTTTCCTCTATGAGAGATAGTGCCCGTATACAAACTGCCATAGAGTTGCTTCAAAAGATGCAGGAAAGTAGCAGAATTCCCATGGATAACACCTTGCGGGATTACATGAAAAATCGCCGTTATATCGGGTCAAAAGACCGAAAATATATTGTCGAGCTTGTCTATGATGTGGTGCGCGCGAGCGCACGGCTTGGTTGGTGGCTGGATAAGGTCGGGCTTGAGGATGCACCCAGAGCACGGGTTATTGCCTATCTGATGTTGAACGGTATGTCTGTTCACGATTTAACCATTCGCTTTGTGGATGAAGATCACTGTACAGGTGTTTTAACCAATGATGAAAGTGCAGCAATCAAAAAACTGGAAGGACAAAAACTTTCCATCCCTGATATGCCTGAAATTATTCAGGCTGAATGTCCCGAATGGGCCGAGGATGATTTACGCAAAATTTTTGGAAAAGATTTTGTCCTACATTTAACAGCGATGTTAGAGCCTGCGCAAATTGATTTGCGCGTCAACACCATCAGATTAACTGTAGAACAGGCGCAGGATTCGCTGGCCAAAGATGGTGTGGAAACTGTCAAAACAAAATATGCGCCTGCAGGCCTGCGGTGTCTTGATAAACCGTATATGAGCGCAACCAAGGCATTTCATAAGGGTTTTGTTGAAATTCAGGATGAAGGATCACAATTAATTGCCCATGTTTGCGATGTTAAACCTGGGATGCGGGTGCTTGATTTTTGTGCAGGCGGCGGCGGTAAGACACTCGGCCTTGCAGCAAAAATGGAAGGAAAAGGAATTATCTTTGCCATGGATAATTCAACCCGACGTTTAGAGAAAGGACGCAGACGCTATAAAAAAGCAGGCATTCATAATGTTGAGGTACGGTCTTTAGAAGATGATAAAAACCGTAAATGGTTACGCCGTCAAAAGGATGCAATGGATGTTGTTCTTGTGGATGCACCTTGTTCATCTTCGGGGACGTGGCGTCGTAATCCTGATTTGCGCTGGAATTGGTATGGCCCCACTTTAGAAGAAATTACTTTGTTGCAGGCAGAAATTCTAGAGCGTGTAGCGGATAAGGTAAAACCAGGGGGTCGATTGGTTTATGCGACATGTTCTTTATTCACACGTGAAAATGAAGAGCGAATAGATAAATTCTTGGCAAAACATTCAGAATATAAGCTTCTGAATATCCCAGAAATCTGGCCAAAAGGCACAGAATGTCCTGTTTCTGGCCCTTATTTGCGCTTAAACCCTAAAGATCATGGCACGGACGGTTTCTTTACGGCGGTTTTGCAACGTCAGAGTGTTACAGATAATCCTGCCGACATCCCAAAAGAATAATTTCCTAATTTATTTATAAAAGTTGTTGACTGCCACTTATTTTAATTTAATAGTTGGTATTAACCTATTATTGATAAATTTGAGGAGTTTTATTATGTATCTGAAATCTGTGGAAGGAAAAATATTATTTGAAGGAAAATTTTCAAATATCAAGCAAGGGGTCGAGATGGCAGTTGAAGATGGCTATCCCTTACCTTTTTCAATTTACGCGGCGCTAATTTATGTGGTGCAGAAATGGACGGCGCGCAAATGCCCCATGCTTGCTTTTGGGGGGCAAATTTAAATGGGGCGAATATGTCCGAAGGAAATTTCCAAAATGCAGATTTTCGCACGGCTAATTTTTTAGACACGTGCCTTGTTGAGGCAGACTGTGAGGGCGCCAATTTTGAAGGAGCTTATTTTTCTCGCACCCTGTTCACGTATGCAAATTTGTGCAAAACCCAATTCTCTTGCCCTAGTCTTTTTACGATTGATCTGGCGGGGGTTAAAACCTTAGAGGGGGCTGTTTATAGCCATTTAGGAGAGGTTGATTGTGATCTTTCTCATGCGCCGCTTATCATTCGCGGGCTTCATAAGCCGCTTATTTTTATGGATGATTATACAATTATTGGCGCGGAAATTCGGAAAATCGCCCTCCGGCAACATGTTCTGGAGGCTATATTGGATCAAACAAACACTCATAAAGTTTTTGTAAATCAATAAGATAATAGAAATTTATCGAAAGATAGGCTCTGGCGAACTCATTTTTAAGATTTGATTAATCTTTTTTCGATCAAAACCTAGTCATCATTTAATATGACAATTAAAAAATCGGGAGAAAATTAAGATGAAAACACTCACAGGAAATTTACAACTCTTCGAGCTAAAACAGCTCGCGGACATGGAAAATGATTATAAGGCGCGATGCAAAAAGGCCTTGGCAGACCATAAAATATGGGGAAAGCGACATGCGCAAGAAACCGACATGATTGCTATTATCTATGGCAATCTTCAGGGGCAGGTGCTGCGCTGTAATGCGCAAGAATCGGTTAGGGCCTACTGGACCATTCGAAAAGATTTCAGATGTTGGTTTAACCGTTATTTGAAACAAACCACTCATTATCCAGCAAATAATAATTAACTTTTTAATCAATCATTGAACAAGGGGAGATAGAAATGATTATTTATATTAAATTAGGAAAGACACGAGGTCTTTCCGTTGAGATCAACAGAAATTTTGGATTAAAACCATTTTTTCAAAAATATAGTTTACATCACGAAACTATTATTGATATACCTTGCGGACAAATTATTTTTACGTCAGGTCGTTGGATTCCTAAAAATATTAGGACAAAAAAGCCTGTTGTAACACATACAATGCCAAAGAGGAGTGCATCAAATGTCAACAGCCAAAATCATCAAACTACAAAACGCGTTGGTGGAGTTCACCGAGATTGATCCAGAATTTCCAATGCAGTGGGCTATTACTTTTCTTGAAATTGCCCAAAATGAGGGAGCTTCCTTGAAAGATATTGCAGAAGAAACAGGAATTTCAATGTCTGTAATGTCACGTACGATCGGCGCTTTGGCCAATTACCGTCGGATGGGTAAACCTTACGGAATTATCACGGTGAAGGCGGCGAAGGATGATCGTCGGCGCAAAGAATTATTTTTGACCAAAAAAGGCAAAACCCTTCTAGATGCGCTTGTAAAATCTGTTTAGATTTTCAGGAAGTTGGATTAAAAAAAGCCGCTTAAAATTAAAGCGGCTTTTTATTTTTCATTTTATATTTTTTAAAATGCTTTAGACCAACCAATCATGATTGAATGATCGCGCTCTAACTGTGGTCCATTCAAATCTTGGTAAACAGGTAAGGTGATTTCTGCAGAAAAACGGTGGCCTTTTAAAATTCCATTGGGCACTACGGTGTTCAGGCCAAGGGCAGCGCTGACACGGCGTCCCCCATAATTTTCAGGATCAGCCGATTGTACAGGAGCAACAATTTGACTATCGATGCCGCTGATTTTCTGTTCGGTTTCGCCTGTGATGCGGGCGGAAACACTGACAGCAGGGGTTATCAGATAACTTCCCCAAATACTCATCTGGTGTTTATCTCCCCATGTGTAATTCTGAGAATTTTTACCCAAATGGATTGTACCCGCGTATTGTGCGCCCCATCCGTAATGACCTTGTTTACCGCTATAGGTCACGCCAGGAAGAAGATCGTATGTTCCTGTGCCCAATTGCATGGCATAAGGCAATCGCAAAGTTGGGCGCATGTTCATAGGTGTTAAAACATCATCCTCTTTTTTAATAGATCCTGTCGGCAGACTAAGCCCCGCATTGAAATGCACATGATGAATAGAATCTTCGTAAAGGCGGATCAAAGTCCCTAGTTTGGTATCTCCCCATCCGCGTGCCTTTGTTGTGAAAGTCCCTAAGCGGGTTGTTCCTGCACCACCTTGAAAGGTAATATGGTCCATATCACGATCAATATAATTCCCCATGAGCATTAAGGTCATATAATCTGTTGGGGCAAACATTCCGCCAAGCATGACCATGTCAGTTGTCATTTTTGTAGGGACAACCCGCAAAGTAGGCGGCTGACCCGCTATACCGAAGAAACGGTTAGGGACTGTGGTGGCAATGGTTTCTGGCGACAAATGTGTTGTGCCGCTGCGGCTGTCTTTCATTTCCATCCGCATGGTACGGGCAGAAATCATCCATTCCCCTGCTTTATGCATGTGGTCGCCCATAACGCCAATCGGGGCATGACTGTCCGCTCTT
Organism: Alphaproteobacteria bacterium; assembly: GCA_041397885.1. Classification (GTDB taxonomy): domain Bacteria; phylum Pseudomonadota; class Alphaproteobacteria; order Micavibrionales; family Micavibrionaceae. The sequence goes on from JAWKVV010000002.1 coordinate 145,927, forward strand.
AAACCATATTCGTCGGCGTAAGATGTGAAGGGCAACAATCCCATGATGCTAGCGCACGCGCTAGCGAGTAATAATTTTTTCATTTTATAATCCTTTGTTTAAATAAGTTTATTGGTTTCGTCATTACAGGGCTTGTCCCTGTAATCTAAAAGGATTGCAGAAATAAATCCTGCAACGACGGGTAGAGTTTTTTAAACAAAGGTAGGAGGTGCGCGTGCGGCGTAATCGTTATGAAGATGTAAAAGATAATTTTCTTCATATTGTTCAAATCGTAATTTTTCGTTTTGAAAAAAGACTGATTCAAAAATAATCACTGGCACAAGTTGGCTCGCCAAATGCGCCTGAGTGAAACAGAATTGACAATTATTAGTTTTCTTATGGCTTGGCGCGGTGTCATCTGGAGTTTGGCTATCGGCTATGACGCGGTTTTCTAGGCCATTGGCGGTACAAATTTCAATAACGCTAAAATTGCCGCCCCATAGAAAACCACAGGCAGGGGCAATGATTCCCCCCAAAAAAGCCACTAAAACCAAAATGTGCAAAAAAGCCCGCATGATTTTTGGTATTTGCCCTATTTTCGCTTGAGATACAATCCCCAAATGTATAAATAGGAACATGGAAAATGCATCTCAAACACTCACCCCCAATGTTAACCTGAACCACGACCATATCCTGATACTGGATTTTGGGTCACAAGTGACACAGTTAATCGCTCGCCGTTTACGCGAAAGCGGTGTTTATTGTGAAATCTGGCCGTTTAACGACGCAGATGAGCTAAAAATTAAGGCCTATAATCCCAAAGGGATTATTTTATCTGGTGGTCCTTGTAGTGTTTTAGATGATGACAGTCCCCGTGCACCCACTTGCGTTTTTGAAATGGGCGTTCCTGTTTTGGGAATTTGTTATGGTCAACAAACCATGGTGCAACAACTGGGCGGCGTGGTTGAAGGGGAAGTCAATAAAACTGACGGTTCACGCGAATTTGGCCGTGCTTTTGTTGAGCTGACATCGGAGTCTCCTCTTTTTAAAGGATCTTGGAAAAAGGGTGCGAAAGAGCAAGTCTGGATGTCCCATGGTGATCATGTGGCCAAGCTCCCCGAAGGTTTTTCTCCCGTGGCAAAATCTGAAGGCGCGCCCTTTGCCGTTATTGCCAATGAAGAAAAGAAATTTTACGGCGTACAGTTCCATCCTGAAGTGGTGCATACGCTGCACGGGGCAGAGCTTTATAAAAACTTCACTCATAATATATGTGGCTGTTCAGGGGACTGGACCATGGCTTCCTTCCGTGAGGAGGCCATTGCTAAAATCCGCGCGCAAGTGGGTAAGGCTAAGGTTGTTTGCGGTTTGTCTGGCGGGTGGATCAAGCGTCACGGCCGTTTTGCTTCACGAAGCTATCGGTGATCAACTCACCTGTATCTACGTGGATACAGGTTTGATGCGTATGGGCGAAAGCGAACAGGTCGTCGATCTCTTCCGTAACCATTATAACATTCCGCTTATTCATGAAGATGCGTCTGAACTGTTTTTGGGTAAATTAAACGGCGTGTCTGATCCTGAAACAAAACGTAAAATCATCGGCGGCACCTTTATTGATGTTTTTGATGAATGTGCAAAACGTATTGGCGGGGCAGATTTCTTGGCGCAGGGCACACTTTATCCTGATGTAATTGAATCCGTCTCCTTTACAGGCGGGCCATCAGTGACCATTAAATCCCATCATAATGTTGGCGGCTTGCCCGCACGGATGAAGATGAAACTGGTCGAACCCATGCGGGAATTATTTAAGGATGAGGTGCGCGAACTGGGCCGTGAACTCGGCATGCCTGAAGACTTTATTCGCCGCCATCCCTTCCCAGGGCCAGGATTGGCCATTCGTATGCCAGGCGATATTACACCAGAAAAACTGAATATCCTACGTCAGGCAGATGCCATCTATATTGATGAAATTAAAAAGGCGGGACTTTACGATGAAATTTGGCAGGCTTTCGCCGTGCTGCTTCCTGTCAAAACCGTGGGCGTGATGGGCGATGGCCGCACGTATGAATATGTCTGTGCTATCCGCGCCGTGACCTCAACTGATGGGATGACCGCGGACAGCTATCCCTTTACGCATGAATTTTTAGGCCGCGTGATGAACCGCATCATTAATGAAGTCAAAGGCATCAACCGCGTTGTCTATGATATCACCTCCAAACCCCCTGGCACAATCGAGTGGGAGTAGGGGATGGGTAAAACATTTGATCTTGAAGAAGATAAATTTCCAGATTTACCAGCAATGATGTTGGCTACGATACTCGCCCTTAAATTTATCGGGGGATCGGCCAGCATACAGGAATTAGATGAACAAATTATAGAAAGGGAAGGTATTACAGAAGAAGAACAGTCTTATATGATGCCAGATGGAAGAAGGCAAAAAATCAACTATTACCTGGCTTGGGCCAGAACTTATTTGAAGAGAGGGGATGCTATTGATAATTCAGTAAGGGGCGTTTGGGCTATCAAAGATCAAGGAGAAAAAATAGTTAGCCTTAAACAGACACAACAAATATACGAACAGGTTAATGCTGAAGAAAAAGAACGTAAGAAAATTCAACGTCAAAAGAGTCAAGGACCACAGAGTTTGCAAGCTAATAATCAAGAAAGCCAAGAAGAAGCTCAAGATCACAATTGGCAGTTAACTTTATTAGATACTTTGAAAGAAGTCTCTCCAGACGCTTTTGAAAGATTGGCGCAAAGATTACTTCGTGAAGCAGGCTTTGTGAAGGTTGAGGTAAGAGGTAAAACAGGAGATGGTGGAATAGACGGTGTTGGCGTATTAAGAGTTAATCTTGTTTCTTTTCAGGTTTATTTTCAATGTAAAAGATATAAAGGAAGCGTTGGTGCGAAAGAAATAAGAGATTTTAGAGGAGCATTACAAGGAAGGGCTGATAAAGGGTTATTCATTACAACAGGAAACTTTACGAGCCAAGCGTCTGAAGAGGCAACGCGCGATGGTGCAATTGCAATTGATTTGATCGATGGTGAACGTCTTTGTGAACTTCTAAAACAATTTGATTTGGGAGTTGCAACAGAGATGATTGAAAAAATTTCCATTGATGAAAAATGGTTTAAATCAATATAGAAAGAACAAAAAATGACAAAATTTGATTTGATTAAGAAAATGTTGAAAGGCTCGACCACAATGCCGCTTGGTACGGCAGGAGGGCACAGCCACAGCCATCACCACCATCATGCCGATGGCTCTTGCTGTGGGCACGATCATACTCACGACCATGTGCATGACGAAAATTACGCTCATGACCATGGAGATCATGGCCACCACCATGAAGACGGTACATGCTGCCATCATGACCATTCCAAGGATAAGAAGTAATTCTTCTGTTTTGTCATGCAATATAGACAGGATATTCAGGTTTTACGGGGAATTGCGGTTCTTTTTGTCTTGCTCTATCACTTTCAAGCTCCGTTTTTTCAAAATGGATATTTAGGCGTTGATATATTTTTTGTCATTAGCGGTTTTCTAATGGCTAAATTATATGATCGAGGTTCTATAGCTGACTTTTATAAACGTCGTATTGATCGCCTTTTACCCGCCTACGCGGTTACAATTATAGTGACGCTGATTATAGGAATTTGTGTTTTAATACCACCCGATTTCAATCAGCTTGCGGAACAGGCGCTATCAAGTGCATTTTTTGCTAGTAACGTTCATTTTTGGTACCAGAATAGCTATTTTAGTGCTTCAGAATTTAATCCTCTGCTGAATCTGTGGTCTTTAGCGGTAGAAGCGCAATTTTATCTTATTGTGCCCTTTCTCTATCCACTTTTACGAGAACGGAAATGGTTGTTGGTTCTTACAATTATTCTTAGTTTTGCCGCTTGCGTCTTGATACAAAGTATTTCCCCTAAAACATCTTTTTTCTTGATGCCGTTTCGGATTTGGGAGTTTTTATTGGGAGCGATTGTCGCATGGTATGTTTCTTATACGAACCAAGAGACAAAATTTCTTAATGGTTTGCGCTTTATCTTGCCTGTTTTGCTAGTGGTTTTTCTTTTGGTTGCTATATTGAAACCAAACGATACCGATATACTGACAGGACATCCATCGTTTAGCGCATTGTTTATTTGTACTTTGACAGCAAGTATTATTGCATTGGGTTTTCCCAAGTTTTTTGAAAACGGCTTAATAAGCAAAGGAGTTGTCAAAAGTTTAGAAAAAATTGGTGATTATTCTTACTCCATCTATCTTGTTCATTTTCCTGTGATTGTTTTGATGAATTACCAAATTTTTGGTGGTACGAACTTGCGCTTTGATAATCAGTGGATGGCTCTATCTGCTATCGTAGTGACTGCAGTTCTGTCTTTTTTGTCTTATCAGTATGTAGAACAACGTGGCCGTAAAATATTCAATACCAATATTCTTCGCCTATCCTTGATCTTTATGATTGTGATTATTGCATTGGGGGCAGGGATGTTCAATCAAAGAAGTTACACACCATTGGAAAGAAATATTTTTGCAGGTCTAGAAGATCGTGCGCCATACCGCTGTGGTAAAATTTTTAGAATTTTAAATCCCTTAAGTGACGTTTGTTTAATAGGACGGGAGGGTTTTAAGGAAAATATTTTGTTTGTAGGAGATAGTTACGCTGATGCACTTAAAACAACATTAGTGAATGTAGCCAATTCCCATGATAAAGGCGTTTTCTTTTACGTTGATAATGATCCTTTGATAAAACAGGCTCTCTCTCCCCAGAAAATAATCAAAGATGCTGTTTCTTTAAATGTTGATACTATTTTGCTTCATTACAGTAACAAATACTCAAAAGATAAATTTACAGCAAATATTCTCGAGTTAGCCAATCTTGCAAAGCAAGAACGGATTAGAATATCTCTTATTGCACCTCTTCCTGATTATGAATTTAGTGTGCCGAAGGCCAATGTTCAATAAAGATGATATCAAGCTATCTATTGTTGAGCACAGAAACCGAACTGCTGATTTTGTAAAATTGTCGAAAAAACTAAAGATCAAGGAGTTTTTATCGCAGATCCTGCCCCCATTTTTTGTCATGAAAATTTAAATTGCATATATGCTGACAATGATGGAAAGCCATATTATTTTGATTCTGGGCATTTAACATTAACAGGCGCAGAGTTTTTGCATAGTTTTTTGGATAAAAACGCAGAACGAATTCTAAACTAAATCTCACTCCCACAACAATATCCACTGGCCCAGGCCCATTGAAAATTATGACCGCCAAGATGGCCCGTTACATCTAAAACTTCACCAACAAAATAAAGCCCCGCACATTTTTTGCTTTCAAAAGTTTTGTTATCAATTTCATCAGTATTAACGCCGCCGCGTGTGACTTCGGCAGTGCGATATCCTTCAGACCCATTCGGTTTCACAATCCATTTTTGAACGTGATCGATAATCACTTGAAATTTTTTGTCAGATAAATCAGAAATATTTTTCTGACAATTTTCATCATCAAGAATTCTATTAAGCATTTCTTCGATAAAACGTGCAGGTAAATAACGACTTAAAAAAGTATGAATTTTTATTTTTGGGGAAACAGCTTTCGTCTTTTTAAATTCATTCATTAGATCAATATCTGGTAATAAATTGATTTCTAATTCCTCTCCGGCATTCCAATAAGATGAAATTTGTAAGATGGCAGGGCCGCTTAATCCCCGGTGGGTGAACAGCAAATCATCCCGAAAGTGATTCGTTTTGGAGCGAATCAAAACCGAATCAATAGCCACTCCAGAGAGTGATTTTGTAAAATTTAGGACCTCATCAGTGAATGTGAGGGGCACCAGAGCAGGGTGAGTAGGGACAATTTTATGACCAAATTGGCGGGCAATTCGATACCCAAAATCACTGGCTCCCATTTTGGGAATTGAAGGACCTCCTGTGGCAATAATGACCCTGTCATAGACCCAATTTTCACCCTTCAATTGAAGGGTGAAGAGCCCCTTATCTTTGGTAATCTCATCAATGGGTGTTTCAAGAAAAATTTGGGCCTGTACGTGTGCACATTCTTCCAAAAGCATGTCGATAATCGCCTGTGATTTACCATCACAAAAAAGCTGGCCTGTTTTTTTCTCAGGATGTTTTTCGTGGTATGAAATTTGGTGTCCTTGTACCATAGAAATAAATTCAGAAGCGGGATAGCGGGCGAGAGGGCCTTTGCAAAAATGTAGATTTTGTGAAGTAAAATTTTCAAAAGAGCAATATTTGTTGGTGAAATTACACCGTCCCCCACCCGATATTCTGATCTTTTCCGCGGGCTTCTTGGCATGGTCAAAAATATGTACTTGATGCCTCTTTTTTCCAGCCTCAATTGCGGTCATTAAGCCTGCTGCGCCTGCTCCGATGATTGCGATTCTGAGTGTCATTTTTTCATGCTTCTCGATTGCAAATTTTTTGATATTTATGAATCATATATAGACCAAATTTTTGAATCAGAGAGATAAAATTTTGAGTATCTGAAAATTTGCATTTTTCGTTTTCTGGGGAAATATTGAAAATGGGTTTCCTAAATTGCATTTTTGTTATACAATTTACGCGCGAGTAACAACTTTAACTCTTAATGGTTTGTTAACACCATGCATATATTATCACTCGATAAACTTTTCAAACTTAAATTAATTTAAAATGGAGAACTAACTATGGCAACGCCTAAGAAAAAACCAGCAGCTAAGAAAGCTGCTACTAAAAAGAAGAAAAAGCCAATGGCTTTAGCAACAGCAGTGGTTAAAAAAGCTGCACCTAAAAAGAAAACAGCAGCAAAGAAAAAAGCTGCAGGTAAAACAGCAACGAAAAAAGCTGCTGCTGCTACAACAGCTGCGAAAAAAGCTGCACCTAAAAAGAAAAAGCCTGCAGCTAAAAAAGCAGCTCCTAAGAAAAAAGCAGCCGCAAAGAAAAAGCCTGCAGCTAAAAAGGCAGCTCCTAAGAAAAAAGTAGCCGCAAAGAAAAAGCCTGCAGCTAAAAAGGCAGCTCCTAAGAAAAAGGTAGCCGCAAAGAAAAAGCCTGCAGCTAAAAAGGCAGCTCCTAAGAAAAAAGTAGCCGCGAAGAAAAAGCCTGCAGCTAAAAAGGCAGCTCCTAAGAAAAAAGCAGCAGCTAAAAAGGCGGCTCCTAAGAAAAAAGCAGCAGCTAAAAAGGCGGCTCCTAAGAAAAAAGTAGCAGCGAAGAAAAAGCCTGCAGCTAAAAAAAGAAAAGCAGCTAAAAAGAAAAAATAAGTCTTTTTAGATAGAATTTTAAGACACCCGCTTTTTTCTGGAGCGGGTGTTTTTTTATGCTCTATTCATGGGAAGGTGGTTGGTTTATAGTAGGTTAAAACCTGGGGAGCGACGATGACCTTATTTAGACGAATACGATCTTGGATTTCACATTTCTCCCTCTCGACATGGCTTAAATCCTTGCCAAGTCATCTCCCTTTTAAAATAATAAAGAAAAAGATGGTCTTAAAACTACCATCTCCTGATCCTGTCGAACCGCAAGACGTTCCCAAGCAATATGCGAAGCATCCTTGCAAGTCTTATATGACCTTAAAAATGCGTTTTCGGGACGTTGGACGTATGAATGCGATTATCGAAGCTTTGGGAAGGGATTTCCTGACGGCGATGCCAGAAGGGGCATATAAGAGCCGTTTGGGTCAAATTGCTTTCCTTGCGCGCCGTATGCACGAAGATTTAGCCTCTCAAGATGTTGCCGATTTAATTGAAAAAGCACATATTCACCAGGAAAACCACGCCGAAGACTGGGATCAATGGGACTGCGCCAATCTTTTTGAAATGGAAACCATGTACCGACATTATTGTCAGGTTGATGCGGATCTCATGGAAAAACGGGCCCATCTTTCTTATGAAGGGCGCCGCCGCCACCGTGCAGTTTTAAGAGCTAATGATTGGGACTCCGCTAAAGGCTTCCTGCAGGAGATGATTGATTTGCAGCGTGACATTGCAGAGTCAAAATGCCTGGTAGACAACGATGATTGCCCAGAAGGGGCTTATCAGGCTTTGATGCGGGAATATATTCCAGGCGCGCGGTTGAAGGAAGTTGATCGTCTATTCACTGATTATAAAAATAAGTTAGATGTTTTACTGCCTCAAATTATAAAAGCGCAGGCAAAACGTGAAAAACCGACACCATTTTCGGGGATGTTCCCTTCAGAATTACAGCTATGGCTCAATAAGTCCTTGCTTAAAGTTTTGGGGTTTGATTTCGAACGCGGGGGTCTTTATGAAACGGGGCATAATCCCGTTGAAGGGGGCACACCAGATGATACACGTCTGGTTATCAAAACCTCTGATACAGGTAATTTTTTGGAGTCGATGAAGTCCACCCTTCATGAAGGTGGGCACGGTCTTTATATTCAAGGACTGCCCCGAAAGCAGTGGCGTTATCAACCTGTAGGTCAGGATTTAGGCGCAGCCATGCAGGAATCTCAAGCTCTTCTGATAGAGATGATATTAGGGCGTATGCCTGAATTTTTTGATTATCTATCCCCTCGTGTTGAGGGATTATTTCAGAAATTTGGGGATACGGCGCTGTTGGCTAAAAATCTCTACGCTTTGAAAACCAATGTTCATGCGGATATTGACCGCAAACATGCTGACGAGGTGACCTATTTTTATCATATTAACATGCGTATGAAATTAGAGCGGGGGCTCATCAGTGGCAAATTAAAAGTAAAAGACCTACCCGAAGCTTGGAATGCTGAAGTTAAAGCTTTTACAGGAAAAGAACCAACAACCTATGCCCAAGGCTGCTTACAAGATGTTCATTGGTTTGTCGGTAAATTTGGCTATTACCCCGCCTATGCTTTAGGCCATATGATGGCTGCCCAAATTAATGATCGGATGAAACGTGATATTCAAAATCTGCCAGAGCTTGTGCGTCAGGGACAATTCATGCCCATCCGCAATTGGCTGAATACCCAAATTCATGCGAAAGGACGATTAAAGCGCAGTGATGAGCTTTTGGAAGAGGTTACGGGTCGTCCCTTGAGCGTAACGTCATTGATAAACCATTTAGAAGAACGTTATCTTCATGCGGCCTAAAAACTTTTGTTTATAAGCGCCTTAAAATCAGATTTATTTTTTTAAAAAATAGGGTAGAATCCAATTTGTATCGAATCCTTTGATACGTCCGCAATCGATCAAGATTGCATAATTGGAGTCCTTACCAATGGCTACTGCTAAAAAGAAACCTGCGGCGAAACCCGCTGCTGCTAAAAAACCTGCTGCAAAATTGGCTGCTGCTAAAAAATCTGCTGCCAAACCTGCTGCTGCTAAAAAACCTGCTGTGAAAAAGGCTGCTGCTAAAAAATCTGCTGCCAAGCCTGCCGCCGCTAAGAAACCTGCTGCAAAGAAACCAGCCGCCAAAATGGCTGCTGCGAAGAAGCCTGCCGCTGCTAAAAAACCTGCTGCAAAAAAAGGCGGTAAAAAATAATATTAATATAAAGCCTCTTGGGGCGTATATTTTCAACCCTGCTTTGTTTTTGACATGGCAGGGTTTTTATTATCGAAATATTACTTTCTTGCGTATTTTAAAAAGAATGAAAATGTCATGTTTTTGTCCTAATGAAAGGCGTATGATCCTGTCTGTATCAAATCGTTTGATACGACCGTAATCGCTTAAGATTACATTTTCGATGGAGAAATCGATGCAAAGTCAACCAGCACAAAAACCAGGCCAACCCCAAGCGGCGCAAAAACCAGGCCAATCACCGAGCAAGCCAGGTACCAAAAAGGGCGGTAAAAAGTAAAGCCTGAGGCTTGTTGTTATAAGACGTTAAGACCCTGCCATGCTGAAAGGCACGACAGGGTTTTATATTGATAAAAAGTAACTATCAAATCGTGACAGGCTTGCTGAAATATGCTTTAAAATAGGCCATGACACATTATATTTCAACGCGGGGCGGTGTGGCTCCTCAAGGGTTTACAGATGTTCTTTTACAGGGGTTCGCACCTGATGGTGGTCTTTATATTCCCGAAGAATTTCCTCAATTAGACATGGGACAACTCCGCTCAATGGCGGGTGTGCCCTATGCGGATATTGCTTATATGGTGACATCCTCGTTTATTGGGAATGATATCGCTCCTGCAACTTATAAGGCCATTTTAAAAGATGTTTACCAAAATTCCTTTGATCATGCCTGTGTGGCACCGCTTGTTCAAATTGGCCCCAATAGCTGGATTATGGAGCTATTTCACGGCCCCACTTTGGCTTTTAAAGATTATGCGCTTCAGCTGTTAGGACGGCTGTTTGACCATGTTCTGGAACAAAAGGGACAGCGCGTTACCATCGTAGGGGCAACTTCCGGGGATACGGGATCTGCGGCAATTGAAGCGTGCAAAGGGTGTAAAAATATTGACATTTTTATCCTTCATCCTGAAGGCCGTACGTCAGAAGTACAGCGCCGCCAAATGACAACTGTTGAGGCGCCGAATGTTCATAATATTGCGCTGAAAGGCACATTTGATGATTGCCAGAACATGGTGAAGGCCATGTTTAATGATAAGAAGTTTCGGGATGATATCAACATGTCAGCGGTTAACTCGATCAACTGGGCGCGTATTATGGCGCAAATCGTTTACTATGTGAGCGCTTCTGTCGCGCTTGGCGGGCCGTCTCGCAAAGTTTCTTTTGCTGTGCCAACGGGTAATTTTGGGAATGTCTATGCGGCTTATTGTGCCCGTCAAATGGGCTTGCCGGTTAAACGTCTGATTATCGGCTCAAACCGCAATGATATTCTGACCCGTTTTTTTGAAACAGGAACGATGAAAACAAACGTGGTTGAACCCTCTTTATCCCCCAGTATGGATATTCAAATCTCCAGTAATTTTGAACGTTACTTATGTGATCTTCTGGATCGCGATACTGAAGGTATCAAAAAACTGATGAAAGGCTTTAAAGACAAAGGAAGCTTTTCTATCGGTGCAGAACATATGGCCAGGGCACATAAAGAATTTGATGCTCACAGATGTAGTGATAACCAAACACATCAAATGATGCGCGCTTGCTATAAGGAAACAGGTTATATCCTTGATCCTCATACGGCTGTTGGCCTGTATGCGGGCTCACAGGTGCGGGAAGACCCTTCCGTACCGTTGGTGGCTTTGGCGTGTGCGCACCCAGCAAAATTTCCTGATGCGGTTGAAAAAGCGATTGGTATACGCCCACCCCTACCGCCCCATTTGGCTGATCTTTATGACCGTCCAGAATTTGTGATGCCACTTCCGAATGATTTGGCCAAAGTTCAGGATTTTGTAAGAAGTAATATAGAAAAATAAAAAAATGACTATCCAATCAACCACTTTAAAAAATGGCCTGCGGGTTATCACAGATACGGTAAACACTGTTGAATCTGTCGCCCTTGGGGTGTGGTGTGATGTTGGGACACGCCATGAGGATATGGCTCATAACGGCGTGGCACACATGGTTGAACATATGATGTTTAATGGTACAAAAAACCGCACCTCTAAAGATATTGTCCAACATATCGAAAGTGTGGGCGGTCAGATGAATGCGTATACCTCACGGGAAAATACCGCTTATTACGTCCACTTGCTGAAAGAAGATGCGCGTTTGGCTCTCGAAGTTATCAGTGATATGTTACAACATTCTGTCTTCCCCGATCATGAATTGGAAAAAGAACGCGGTGTCATTATTCAGGAAATAGGTATGACCAATGATACGCCAGATGATCTCGTTTTTGATTTATATCAGGAAACAGCCTATCCAGGTCAGGCGCTTGGTGCACCCATTTTAGGAACGGCGTCTATTATTGAAGCCATGAAAAAGGAAACGTTGTCAGGATATGTACAGCGTTTTTATACACCTAAAAATCTGGTTATTTCTGCGGCAGGAAATGTTTCACATGATGAGATTTTAACCTATGCACAGGATATGTTTGGTCATTTACCAGCCAATCAAAACACCCAATATCCTAAAGCGGATTATCAGGGCGGTGAGCATCGTGAGGATAAAGACCTTGAACAAAGCCATGTGGTTCTTGGGTTTCAGGGGGTACATAAAAGCCATCCTGATTACTACGCAGCAATGTTGCTATCGACAATTTTGGGCGGCGGGATGTCCTCCCGTTTGTTTCAGGAGGTGCGTGAGAAGCATGGCCTTGTTTATTCTGTCTATTCCTCTCATAGCGCCTATCAGGATGATGGACAGTTTGAAATTTATGCGGGGACAGGGCCTGATAAACTATCAAAACTTATTCCTGTTATTTGTGACGAACTTCAAAAAATTATTCAAACGCCTGTTGCGGAGGAAGAATTGGCACGGGCTCAATCACAAATTCGTTCCAGTATTCTCATGGGCCGTGAATCTATGCTTTCGCGCGCAAACCGCCAGGCAAAATATTTGATTAATTTTAATGAAGAAGTCGATATACAAAAAATATTAGAAAAAGTTTCTGCAGTGCAGGTTACAGATATCAGTAAAATGGCACAAAAAATATTCTCAAGTAAACCAACATTGGCGGCTCTTGGGCCTTTGGAAAAATTAGAATCTTATGCTCAAATTCAAGGTAGATTGGCCGCATAAAACAACACGTAAATCCATGCAGGGTGCTGTTTTATCCCGCTGTTTACGGGGCGCGCGTGTTACTTTAAAGCCCCCTTGTTTGAAGGATTATACGCAATGGTCTGACGTGCGGCTGAAAAACAAAGACTTTTTAACACGATATGAACCCGCCTGGCCGAAAGATTGTTTAACCTTGGAGTTTTTTGCACGGCGTTTGGCCCGTCAAGATAAAAACCGTCATGCAGGAGTCGGTGCTTATTTTCTTATTCACAAAGATTGCCAAATTATCGGAGGGGTCAATTTAAATAATATTCAAATGGGCGCGGCGCGACACGCATCATTAGGATATTGGTTAGATGAAGATTATCAAGGATTAGGGTATATGACCGAAGCTTTAAGCCTGATCATTGATTACGCATTTAATGTTTTAAAATTACGCCGCTTAAATGCGGCCTGCCTGCCTGAAAATGACCGCAGTATCAATATGTTGCTACGCTTAGGGTTTGAAGAAGAAGGATACGCCCAAAAATATTTTCAAATTAATGGCTGTTGGCAAGACCATCGTTTATTTGGCTTATGCAATAAGCAGTAATTTTTGTTCGGCTCTGTTTCTTAAGGATTCAGCTCTACTTTTTGAAAGACCAATTACAACACAATCTGATTCTTCCTTTAAAATCTCAGGAATTGGCATATCCAAAGCTTCGAATAATTTTGTGAGTTTTCCGACGCTGAAGAGGGTGCAGGACGTAGGTCTGGAATCTAAATCCGAATTAAGCTGTTGTAGCGTTTCTCTCAGCAGTTTTTGTTTATCTCTGGCTGTTTTGCTAAATGGAATAACGACATTCATGTGCGTATCAAATCACAAAATATAGTATTATGTCAATATTTTAAGCTTGACCAGTAACAGAAGATAATTGTTCAGGCGTGATTCCAATTGTTTTGAGACCTTGATCCCATATAGCGCTTCGATTTCTATTAAAAACCAAATCTGTTGTGGCGGGCAGGGTTAGCCACGCATTATCGCGGACTTCTTGTTCTAATTGCCCCGCGCCCCATCCCGCATACCCAAGGGCAAAAATCATATTTTGGGGGGATTGATCTTCGGTCAGGGCCGTAAGGGCGTCAATTGTGCCTGTGACATGAATATCTTCTTGAACTTCAATTGTATCACGTAATTTAAAATCGCCTGTGTGAACTAAAAATCCTCTGGCCGTTTCAACAGGTCCCCCAGAAAGTACAGGAAGATGTTCAAACCGTTTAGGTAGTGTGATGTTTGATTCAATTTCTAAATCTTTCAGTAACGTTCCAAATTCTAAACCAGATAAAACATTATTGATGACAATGCCCATGGCACCTTTTTCATCATGGGCACAAACATAGATGGCGGCCTTATGAAAGCGGGGATCTCCAATAGAAGGCATAGCCAATAATAAATGACCGTTTAAATAATGATCATTATTTGAAAAAAACTTACCCATGCCTAATATAATCCGCCTGTTCCTGTGAAGTTTGAATTGGGTTTTTCAACGGGGACGGTACGCTGCTCTCCATTGGGAACGTAAGGCGCAGGCTCGCGTGTATTATCATTTTTGGCGGGGCCGCCTTGACGGTTGGAGAAGTAAGAAAATGAATCGTCTGGATTATCTTCATCAGGTAGACCATAAATTTCGACATTGCCGTCATTGTAAACTGATGCGCCGCTATTATCATAGCCATAAGGATTCTCACCATAAGGATTGATTTGATCTTCTTCCCCAATCACCACGCCTTGATAATAATTATCGGGGTCAGGCTCTGTCCCTTTAACAAAAGACTCCCATATGGCGTCTTGATCTCCTGCGCTTGCGATGCGGCCTGTTTTGGAATTCACGCGAACATTTTTGATGCCAGGTGGCACACGGAACGGCGCGGGCAGTGTGTCCTTTAAAGCTTCTTTCATGAATTGCCCCCAGATCGGCGCGGCAACGGATGACCCAGTTTCCCGCTTCCCTAAAGATTTTGGGGTATCGAATCCTGCAAAAACGCCCACGACCAAATCAGGAGAAAAGCCAATAAACCATGTGTCTTTTGATTCATTGGTTGTTCCTGTTTTTCCTGCTAAAGGACGTCCTAAAGATTTAAGCCGTGTTGCTGTTCCACGCTGGACAACACCTTCCATGATCGAAACAATCTGGTAAGCGTTTTTTTCATCAGCAATCTGTTCACGTGTGTCTGATGGGGTAGGAGTGGGCTGTCCGTCCCAACGGATTAAATCCCCGCAATTGGCGCAAGGGCGCTGATCATAAGAAAAAACCGTTGCACCGCGGCGGTCTTGAATACGGTCTATAAAAGTTGGGGTAATTTTTTTACCGCCATTTACCAACATGCCATAAGCCGCTGTTAGTCTTAGCAAAGTGGTTTCATTCGCGCCCAATGCATAGGAAAGAAAAGGTTTCATATCATCGCCAATTTCAAATTTTTCGGCGTTTTCGATTATCTTTTCCATACCAATTTTATCTGCTAGGCGGACAGTCATCAGGTTTCTTGATTTTTCAACACCCATCCGTAAGGTCGATGGACCGTAATATTTGTTGGAATAATTGGTTGGCCGCCAGAAATTCCCAGGGGACTGCTCATAAACAAAAGGGGCATCTAACACCAAGGTTGAAGGGGTGTATCCATTTTCAAGCGCTGTTAAATAGACAAAAGGTTTAAATGCTGAACCAGGTTGACGTTTGGCTTGTGTTGCGCGGTTAAAACTTGAAGAACTTTGCGTCCATCCTCCTTGCATGGCAAGGACACGGCCCGTATGCGGGTTCATCACAATAATGGCACCTTGAACTTTTGGCACTTGTCGCAAGATCCATCCTTCTTTTGTTTTTTCAATAAGGATGACATCTCCTTTTGTCAGAACCTGATCGACATTGATAATTTCTGGTCCTAACGCGTAACAATCTTGCAGGCATTTGCGTGCCCATCTTAACCCCTCAAGAGGCAGCTGAATTTTTTCATTGGCGTTTAATCCAACCACGGCGCTGGTTTTTTGAAGATCTAAAACCACGCCCATTTGCCAGTTTTCCAACATGCCTTCAGGGATGGCAATTTTCTCCAAATCAATCGCCCAGTTATCCATTGATTTTAAATTCGCAACAGGGCCGCGCCATCCATGGCGCTTATCATAGTCACTCAGCCCATCACGTAAGGCTTTAACAGCGATGTTTTGTAATTTGGGATCCAAACTGGAACGAACGGCAAGACCCCCTTGATACAAACTTTCTTGTCCGTATTTATCTTTCAAAATGCGGCGAATTTCTTCAGCAAAGAAATCGGCTTCAACATTTTCGGCCATCATCCGTTTTTCAGTTACCAAAGGTTTGAGTTTGGCTTCTTCCGCTTCGGCTTTGGTAATATAACCATCATCGGCCATGCGCTCTATAACCCAGTTACGGCGACTGGTAGCCGCCTCTTTTCGGCGCACGGGATGGTAATTATTCGGGGCTTTGGGCAGGGCTGCCAGATAGGCGGCTTCTTCAATCGTTAGCTCATCCAAAGATTTGTTGAAATAAGATTGCGCCGCTGCGGCAACGCCATAGGCACGTTGGCCTAAAAATATTTCATTGAGGTAAAGCTCCAGAAGCTGTTCTTTGCTGAGTGCTTTTTCCATCCGCATGGCTAAAATGGCCTCTTTGATTTTGCGCTCATAAGAAACTTCATTGGTCAGCAAAAAGTTTTTTGCAACTTGCTGTGTAATGGTAGAGGCCCCGATTAACCGTTTACCAGAACCTGAGTTGCGAAGATTGGTGATCATTGCCCGGGCAATGGCATAAAAATCAACGCCGTTATGATCATAAAAATTTTGATCTTCTGCTGCTAAAAAAGCATTTTTCACTTGATCGGGAATTTTTTGAACAGGAACGAAAATTCTTTTTTCCTGCGCGTATTCGGCAAGTAAATTTCCATCCCCTGCATAAATCCGTGTGACAATAGACGGTTCATATTTTTTAAGTTGGTTATAATCAGGTAAATCGCGGCCATAATAATTTATGGCAAATGCAATAATTCCTACACCTGCGATTAAGCCAAGGAAACCTAGGGAAAATAACGCCAGAAAAATATTATAAAGCCATTTCATAGGGGCTATTTATGGCACAGCTTTACGGCCAAAAAAAGGAATAGTTTACGCTCTGAAGTTAGCGTGTTTCGTGATCGGGCCATCGGCGCGGCCATGGATAAATTGTTCAACGTAAGAATTGCCTGAATCATATAATTCTCCCACAGGTCCCGTCCAAATGATCCGTCCTTCGTGAATCATCGCGACATGGTCGGCAATTTTTCTGGCACTGGCCATGTCATGGGTGATAGTTAAGGCAGTTGCGCCCAGATCCTTCACACAATCCACAATCAAGTTGTTAATCACATCGGCCATAATGGGGTCTAATCCCGTTGTGGGTTCATCAAAGAAAATAATTTCGGGGTGGGTGGCAATGGCACGGGCAAGACTAACCCGTTTTTGCATTCCGCCAGAAAGTTCAGCAGGAAACAAATCTCCCGTTTGCGCTGTTAATCCCACCTGTTTTAATTTTTCTATGGCAATGGCATGGGCGCTATCACGGTCCATTTTTTTGCCCTGGATCAGACCGAAGGCAACATTTTCCCATACTTTCATGGAATCAAATAAGGCGCCGCCTTGAAACAGCATGCCAAATTTACCCATAAGCTCGTCACGGCCACGAGATTCCAGATTTGTCACTTCATTTCCATCAATTTTGATAGAACCGCTATCAGGATGGATTAATCCCAAAATACATTTCAGGGTAACGGATTTTCCTGTTCCAGATCCGCCAATAATGACCATGGACTCACCTGTTCCGACGTCTAGATCAATGCCGCTCAGAACGTGTTTCTCACCGAAGGATTTTTTGACGTTATTCAGTTCTATTTTGGGTATGTTCATGAGAAGAACACCTGCGTTAGAATGTAGTTAAAGATCAAAATCAAAATAGAGGCCGATACAACGGCGTAGGTTGTCGCTGTTCCTACACCTTGGGCGCCGCGGCCAGAATTAAATCCGTGGTAACACCCCATCATCGAAACAATAAAACCAAAGACACCCGCCTTTACCAGACCCGAAATAACATCCATTTTTTCAAGGATATCCCATGTTTGGGAGATGTAGTTCCCTGCTGAAAAATCGAGATTATAAATACTGACGATATAGCCGCCATAAATCCCGATAATATCTCCCACCAAAACAAGAAGAGGGAGCATTAATGTTCCTGCAATCACCCGCGGGGCAATCAGATATTTAAACGGATTAACCGATAAGGTGACCAAAGCGTCAATTTGTTCGGTAACGCGCATCGTGCCAATTTCTGCGGCGATGGAGGCTCCCACACGGCCTGCAACCATCAAACCAGCCAGAACAGGCGCAAGCTCCCGTGTGACAGACAGCGCCACCACGCCTGCGATAGCGCCTTCAGCATTAAACCGGGTAAATCCTGTATAGCTTTGTAGGGCAAGGACCATCCCCGTAAACAGAGCTGTCATCCCCACCACAGGCAGGGAGTAATATCCAATATCTATGAACTGGCGTAACATCAATTTAGGGTAGTAAGGTGGGGTTAACGTTTTTCCCGAAGCTGTTCCTACAAAAATGGCCATTTTTCCAATAGATTGAAAAAAGCTCAAAATCGAATGCCCTACCGCCTGACAAAGGGAGGTGGCAGTATTCATCGCGGTTTCCAGATGATTTGGGTTTGTATTGGACATAGGAAAATTTGTAGCTTTTTTCTAACTTATTGAAAAGTCTTAAATAACTAGGGCGTTAAATATAATGACGTTTATATCGCGTTCCTAAAGACGTTAGAATTTCATACCCAATTGTTCCTGCAGTTTTGGCTAAATCATCGACGGACTGGTGGGGTCCTAAAATTTCAATGGCTTCCCCTTGGACAGGTTGTTTGCCTTTGATGCCGCTCAAATCAATTGTGACTAAATCCATGGAGACGCGGCCTAAAACGGGGCAGGGCTGATTGTTGTAATAGACAACGGCTTTGTTACTGCCAGATCTTAAAAAACCATCCGCATAACCTAAGGCAATCGTTGCTGTACGCGTATCTTTTTTAAATTTATGACTGGCGGCATAGCCAATACTCTCCCCCTTACGACATTCCCGAATCTGGAGGATACGGGCATCCAGACGAATAACAGGGTTCATCGGGTTTTTGGTTTCTGGTGTAGGGTTACCCCCATAAAGCGCATAGCCAGGGCGCACCATGTCATAATGATAGTGGTTGTGACGAAAAAGCCCTGAAGAATTGGCCAGTGATTTTTTTGCTTGTGGGAAACGTACAGCAATATCGGCGAATAAATCTGCCTGGGCAATCGTTAATTCTAAGGCCCACCCTTCCGCCCAATCATCAGCAGCAACAAAATGACTTAAAATTGTTTGAACATCGATTCCTTCAAGTATTTCGCTATTATCGCGTAACGCCTGAAATTCCTTGGCACTCAGGCCTAATCTGTTCATGCCTGTGTCAAAATGCAAGAATGCAGGAAGTTTTTTATTTTTATCCTGTCCCTTAATTAAAGAATGTTTTTGCCATCTTTGAATATCATCAGGGGAGTTTAAAACAGGCGTAATCTGGTGCGCTGTGTACGTATTTTCAGCTCCTGTAAATAAACCACCTAAAACGGAAATCGGGGAAGTTTTATCGAATGTTCTAAAATGTAAGGCTTCATCAAGGGTGGCGACAAAAAATTGCGGGCATTTTTGTTTTTTAAGGGCTTTTGCCACCTGTTCTAAGCCTAAACCATAGGCGTTGGCCTTGATAACGCCTGCTACAGCGCAGTTTGACCCTGTTTTTTCCTGAAAAATCTGATAATTGGAGGCCAAAGCCCCCAGATCAACCGTTAAAACCGCGCTAGAGGTTAAAAAATCTTGCATTTTTTATTTTCCGTAATATATTATGTGTATGTTAGAAATAGATCATAACAGACTTTCAGAAGATCAAAAGAGGCTGGTAAGTGCTTTTAATGCGGCCGCACAATATTTTAAAGACCGCCTGTTAGGAAAAGTAAAAATTTCCACTGAACATGAACCATTGCCAGATTTAACCCATAATAGAACGGGAGAGCAGGCTAATAGTAAAATTGCTGAAGAGGCGATGGAGATCTTTAGGCAGCATAGTGCTTTCGAAAAACAAAGTTATTTTAATGCCATTAAAACAGGTGGAACAACAGATTCTCTAGGTCAATATTTTTTAGAAGAAGTTCAAATTGTTAAAAATTCAGATGACAAAACACGGATAGCCGAAGCGGCATACAGAAAAATTCTGACAGAATTATTGGTTGCAAGTATGACTGAACAAGCCTTGCCGATAGAATATATTCAAGGACAACTCAAGAGACTTGGCTTTGGTCCTTCAAATTAATCATACCGTTTTTCTAAATCACTAAATCTTGTGACACTAGATTCAAAGTGAAGGTTGACTGTGCCAATCGGGCCATGACGCTGCTTGGCAACAATCACATCGGCAACATTGGCGCAATCTCCCAAATCTTGTTGCCATTGGGCATAACGGTCATTAAATTTTCCATCATCCTCGCCTGCTTTTTTCTCTGGTTCTTCCCGGCTTAAATAATATTCGCGGCGATAAATAAACATGACGACGTCGGAGTCTTGTTCGATAGATCCTGATTCACGCAAATCAGATAACATTGGGCGTTTATCTTCGCGTTGTTCCACGGCACGTGAAAGCTGTGATAAAGCAATCACAGGGATATTCAATTCTTTGGCGATGGCTTTTAACCCTCGCGTAATTTCAGAAATTTCAAGCACGCGGTTGCCTTCCGATTGGCGAGAGCCAGATCCTTGCAACAATTGCAAATAGTCGATGACGAGCAGGTCAAGACCATGTTGGCGTTTGAGGCGCCGCGCACGTGTCCGCACTGCTCCAATTGACAATGCGGGGGTATCATCAATGTAAAGCGGAACTTGGCTAAGCTTTTGCGACGCTTCAACAAATTTTCTGAAATCACTTTCTTTGATGTTTCCTTTACGAATATCATCGCCCGAAATATTGGCTTCATCGGCAAGAATACGCGTAGCTAGCTGATCAGCCGACATCTCAAGAGAGAAAAACCCAACGCGTCCGCCTTGGGTGCCGCCGCTATTGGCGTAGGCTTTGGCGGCATTATAAGCAATGTTTACGGCAAGCGATGTTTTTCCCATAGAGGGGCGTGCGGCTAAAATTAATAGATCAGAATTATGAAGTCCGCCGAGCTTGTGGTCCAGATCATTTAATCCCGTGGTAATTCCTGTGACATGGCCATCGGCATGGAACGCCTTTTCGGCAATTTCAATCGCGGTTAAAACGGACTCTTTTAAAGTTTGGAAACCGCCTTGCGCAGTGCCTGATTCAGATAGTTTAAATAACCCGCTTTCGGCCTGTTCAATGATGGCTTGTGCGTCTTTATCAATTGAAAAATTAAAGGCTTCTGTATTGATATCCTGATTCATGCGAATAATTTCACGCCGCAAATAACGGTCGTAGATCGTTTGCGCATAATCATTGATGTTGTTCAGCAAAGGAACTTCATTGGCGAGTTCGGCAAGATATTGTGTACCGCCAACAGATTCTAACCCCTCATCTTTTTCAAAATAATCTTTCAGGGTGGTGTGCTTGGCTTCCAGGCCGCGCTCAATCATTTTTTCAATGGTTGCGTAAATATTTTGATGGGACGGATGTGAAAAATGGTGCGGCCGGACGAGGTCGTTAATCCGCTCTAAATTACTGTTATCAATAAGAAGCAGACCTAACAGCCCTTGTTCTGCATCAAAATTGTGGGGTAATTCTTGAAAGGTGCCATGGCCAGAAACGCCGCGCTGATTATTTTGTTCGCGGTCGTGAGTGGAGCTATGGGCTGGAAAAGTGGCTATATCTGAATTCATCTTAATTTTATGGCATAGGTCATCAGGGATTCGAAAATAATTATATCACATCCCCTGTGAATAACGGGGATGAAGTTTTTCCCTATAAAAGAAAACCCGCCGAAGGAGGCGGGTTTTGAATTTTTATTGTTTTACAGCGTAGAAATTATGCGTCTGCTTCTTCTGTAGAAGAGCCTTCTGCTGATGCTTCTACTTCTTCTTCAGCGGCAACAGCTTTTTTGGCTTTCTTCGCTTCAGCTTTTTTCTCTGCCTTGGCTTTTTCTTCCGCTTCTTCGGCGGCAGCTTTTGCTTCGGCTTCTTTTTCTGCTGCTAATGCCCCTTCTTCCATCAGATCCGCTTTTGAATCATTGGCAGGTGTTTTGGCTGCCATATCATCTTGCTCACCAATTAGGGCTTTACCTGTTTTGGCTTGTTTCTTCGCTTCATCTTCAGTACGGGCAATGTTGATTTTTACAGTTTCTTTCACTTCGGAGTGAAGGCTGATTACAACATCAAACAAACCAATTTCTTTGAAGTTTTGATTAAGAACAACCATGTTGCGTTCAATTTTTTCTTTTGCCACTTCGTTGATCGCTTCGGCGATGTCACGGGCAGTAACAGAACCATAAAGCTGACCGCCTTCACTGGCTTGACGAACTAAAATAACGCTTAATCCTTTTAGGGATTTTGCATGGGTTTCAGCTGCTTTTTTCTTTTCATTATTGATTTTTTCTAGACCCGCTTTTTGGGTTTCGAAATAGGCAATATTGGCATCTGTTGCACGCAACGCTTTGTTTTGTGGCAACAGATAATTTCTCGCATAACCAGGTTTAACATTCACAATGTCACCCATGGCACCGAGTTTTTCAATGCGTTCTAGCAATATAACTTGTGTAGCCATTTTCTTGTTCCTTATCTTTGAATGTTATCAGAGTCGTAATTGATATACGGCATTAACGCCATATAACGGGCACGCTTGATGGCCTGTGCCAATTCACGTTGTTTCTTTTGGGAAACATTCGTAATACGACTTGGCACCATTTTGCCGCGCTCTGAAATGTAACGGTTTAGGGTTTTTGTGTCTTTCCAATCAATCGCAGGGGCGTTTTCACCAGAAAACGGACACGCCTTTGTACGGCGAAAGAATGGTTTTGCTGTTGTTGGGGCGTCTGTAGCACTCATGATTATGCAGCCTCTCTTTTACTAAATGGTTTTTTATCTTGTCTGTCATCGCCTGTATCGCGTGCGGTTTTATCCATCACGATAGAAGGGCATTTTGACAGTTCATCTTCACGGATCGTCATGTAACGAAGAATATCTTCGTTCAAACGCATGGTCCGCTCAACTTCGTGGATCGCAGGGGCAACCACGTCACTTTCGATCAATACATAATGACCACGGCGGTTTTTCTTAATGCGATAAGCAAGATTGCGCAGTCCCCAGTTTTCAATTTTGTGAATTTTACCACCAGCTTCGGTGATAATTTTTGAATATCCATCGGTAAGGTCTTTTACTTGAGCATCACTCAAATCCTGACGTGCGATGAACACGGTCTCATAGTAAGGCATTTTCGTCTCCTCTCGGGTTAAATATTAGCTAGCCATGGCCTTCATTAGCTAGCGAGGTATGCGGCTTTATAGGGGGCTAAACCCCATAAATCAAGGAAAATCGACGAAAAATCAAAGAAAAACCCGTATCCAGATATTTGAGCCAGATACGGGTTGAAATCTAAAGGAGAGTTAAAATGTTAAAACTTAGTAATCCTTAAAGGCCCTGTTTGTTAATGGGGGCGGCCTTTCCCCTGGTTTTGGTGGTCCCCACAATGTTTGGCAATATAATTGGCCATAAACATCGACCACGGTGTTTTGCATTGTCTGGAACTGGCGCGGCTCGACGCTTTGCGCAAGATCGCACATAAATCATCATATGTAAGATGAGGGTCTTTCAATGCCCTTTGGAAAGAGGCTAAAGCCTGCGTACTCGCATAATCCGCATAATCCGAATTAATGTGTTGGCTTTCGCAACTCAAAGTATAGGCAAATCCCGTGTCCTCGAGAACTTTACGTACTTTTTCTTTTTTTACTGGCTTAGAACTCATTATCAATCACCTCCCTGGTTTGTTATGGTTATTAGGTATTGGTAACGCAGTCCTCTATTTTGTTTTCACATCCGCTAATACAAACAAATTTCTATGAAATCCTTGAATTCAAGGGACACACAAATGCAATGGCCTTTATCTAAACTAGGTCAATCACATCGTGTGAAAATCTGTTTGTATGAGTTTTAGTATACACAGATATGCGAAAAACGCTATTAAAAAATCGGATCTTATGCACAATTTGAAATAAAATAACCTGACGGAGGACAAGCAAAACCTAACCTCTTGACGTTATTCAGGATTCCGCCCATTCTGCGCGCAGTATAAATTTACGACAAGGTATTATTATGACACGTGCATTCATTTTTCCTGGGCAGGGCTCACAATTTATTGGGATGGGTAAAGATCTGGCCGAATCATTTCCAGAAGCCAGAACAACATTTGAGGAAGTTGATGACGCTCTGGGCCAAAATCTCTCTGGCCTGATGTTTGAAGGGGAAGAGGCTGACCTGAATATGACAGAAAATACGCAGCCCGCCTTGATGGCGGTGTCGATGGCGGTGGTCAATGTATTAAAGGGGCAGGGCGGCATTGATCTTTCAAAATCTTGTTCTTTCATGGCGGGGCATTCCTTAGGGGAATATTCGGCGCTAACGGCGGCGGGCACGCTTGCGCTGTCAGACACGGCGCGTCTTTTGAAAATTCGTGGGCAGGCCATGCAAAAGGCGGTACCTGTGGGTGTCGGGTCTATGGCTGCCATTTTGGGGCTAGATTTTGATGATGTGAAATCTATTGCGGATAAGGCCACCGCGCAGGCAGGTGAAGGTCTTATCTGCGAAGCGGCAAATGATAATTCCGTGGGTCAGGTCGTGGTCAGTGGCAATGGCGCCGCCGTTCAGATCGCTGTGGATCTGGCGACGCAGGCTGGGGCAAAACGTGCCGTTATCCTGCCCGTTAGTGCACCGTTCCATTGCGCGCTGATGGCGCCTGCGGCAACAGTCATGAAAGATGCATTGGCATCTGCCAACTTTTTGGCACCAATTGTTCCTATCGTGGCGAACGTAACTGCAAAGGGTGAAAATAATCCTGATATGCTGCGCAATCTTCTCGTTGATCAAATCACAGGTATGGTGCGCTGGCGTGAAAGCGTTCTATGGATGGGCAATAATGGCGTAACAGAAATGGTTGAACTCGGCGCAGGAAAAGTGCTGAACGGCTTGGTCAAACGCATCAATAAAGACATCGCCTGTGATTCTGTTGGTACGCCAGAGCAAGTGGAAGAGTTGATAAAAAAACTGGGTTAACCCATAAGAAAGCCACAGGCTTGAAGTAAGCCTACTTTTTTGGGATAGCTGACACTGTCCTTAACTTTGCCGAAATCTGTATCAGGAATTCCCATTCCTTTCAAAATACCTACGGCATTAAATGCTGCTTGTCTTTGGGCTTGAAAATTCCCATGAGTCGCAAAAGACGATGCTACCATGATAGGTTGTCCTTTTATGATTCCTTCGACGGTTATTTCACAAACGTATTGATAGGAGGGTTCTATGGTTTTATCTCGCCAATGCTTGCAGGTCACAGAAACGTCAAATAACTCTGTTAAGGCAACCAAATTCCATTTTGCACTGGGATCAATATTCATACACACCTTCCTTAAAAAGACGTTATATGAAGCCAAATTAAGATTACGTCAATAAAAATAGTTATAGGAAAACATTCCTTTATTTTGTGTTGTTTTTCTGCTATAGTGATGGACGGTTTGTTGAAACAATAGAACCGTCATTGCGAGGAGCCTTGCGACGAAGCAATCCAGTCTTGTATGGATGGATCTTGATCGTTTGCACTCACGATACAAATCATGACCCCCACCCCCCAATTCCCGTCAAACGAAAAGAGTAACTTGAATTCATCAGTGAAAACAAAAACTTATATTGGGCAAAAACAGGCTTTATGTTTCTTTTATCTTTGCGTAGTCTATGCAGGAAATTCAGAAGCACAAAGGAGATTGTAAGAGTATGTTTGATTTAACAGGAAAAACCGCGTTGATCACAGGGGCGACAGGTGGTATTGGCGGCGAAATTGCGAAGGCTTTGCACGCGCAAGGAGCGACGATTGCTATTTCTGGACGCAATAAAGACAAGCTTGATGCGCTGGCCAAGGAGCTAGGATCAAATGTTCACGCCATTGTTGCGGATCTTTCAAATGCTGAAGGTATTGCCGCACTTGTCAAAGATACGGAAGAGGCGATGGGACAAATTGATATCCTTGTTAATAATGCAGGACTAACCCGTGATAATCTTTCCATGCGGATGAAGGATGAAGAATGGAATGAAGTTCTGGATGTGAATTTAACGGCGCCTTTTATGCTCGCCAAGGCGTGCCAACGCGGGATGATGAAACGTCGTTTTGGCCGTATCATCAATATCTCTTCCGTTGTGGGGACAACGGGTAATCCAGGGCAGTGTAATTATGTGGCTTCTAAGGCAGGCATGATGGGATGGACCAAGGCGATGGGCATGGAAATCGCAAGCCGCGGCATTACTGTGAACTGTGTGGCGCCTGGCTTTATCGCTACGGCGATGACCGACGCGCTGGATGAGGGGCAGAAGGAAAAAATCAATGCCACTATTCCAATGGGCCGGATGGGCGCGCCGAATGAGATTGCGAGCGCCGTGGCATATCTCGCTTCTGACGAAGCGGCCTATGTGACGGGGGCTACCATCCATGTCAATGGCGGCATGGCGATGATTTGATGGGTAGGCGCAATTACGATCTTATCATTTTTGACTGCGACGGCACACTCGTTGATAGTGAATATTTAAACAATAAAGTCAGTTCAGATTTGTTGATTGAATTTGGGCTGACAGAATACACGCCTGAAAAATGTATTGATGAATTTGCAGGATCAACCTGGACAAATATCAAACTTCTTCTTGAAGACCGCCATAATTTGACATTACCGCCAGATTTTATTCAAACTTACATTGACCGTGTGCATATTGAAATGGAATCTGGATTAAAACCAATTCCAGGGGCGATGGATTTGGTAAAGGCTTCTTCTTCCAAGGGTAAAATATGTGTGGCGTCGAATGGGGAACGCTCGAACGTGATGAAGTCTTTATCTCTTCAGGGCTACAATGATTATTTCAGCGAGGAAAATATTTTTACCCGCATTCAGGTTCCAAACGGTAAACCTGCGCCAGACATCTTTTTATTTGCTGCGCAGAACATGGGTGTTAACCCGCAGGATTGTCTGGTCATTGAAGACAGCCCCACTGGGGTGCTTGCGGGGGTTGCTGCGGGCATGGATGTTTTCGGTTTTGTGGGGGCGTCCCACGATTCTGCGGTGCAGGAAAAAAGGTTAAAACAGGCAGGGACACAGGCAGTTTTTAGTGATTTTATCCACATAGCACAGGTGTTAGGATATTGAAAATATTGCAAAAAAGCCGCATGTGATGCAATTTGTACAAAATAACTTGCAATCATTCGACGGCTTGGTAAAGTCCGCCCCGAACTTAAGAAGTTTAAAATTAATTATTACTAACAAAAAAGAAAAGGGAATTCCCATGAGCGATATTGCTGACCGCGTAAAGAAAATTGTTGTTGAACACCTTGGTGTTGAAGAATCTAAAGTGAATGAAGGCGCAAGCTTCATTGATGATCTAGGTGCAGATTCATTGGATACTGTTGAACTTGTTATGGCGTTTGAAGAAGAATTTAAAGTTGAAATTCCTGATGATGCTGCGGAGAATATCCAAACCGTCGGAGATGCTGTAAAGTTCATCTCTGAAAATTCAGCAGCTTAATAACTGTAGTTTTTCTTCCTTCTTGCTGAGTGGAAGCTTAAATAATGCGTAGAGTTGTCGTCACAGGTATGGGCATGGTTTCTCCCCTTGGTGTAGGGGTGAAGCATAATTGGGATCTCATTACGGCAGGAAAAAGCGGGTTAAAAAATATCACCCACTTTGAATCGCCTTATAATGTCGACGACTTTGCTTCTAAAGTTGCAGGGGTTATTCCTAAAACCACTGACGAAAATCCTAAGAACGGTGAATTTAATCCTGATCTTTATGTTCCACCAAAGGATCAGAAGAAAATGGATCCATTCATCGTTTATGGGATGGCCGCTGCCGAGGAAGCGATTGCGGATTCGGGTTGGGTTCCCGCCAATGATGAACAGCGTGAACGCACAGGCGTCCTTGTTGGCGCGGGAATCGGGGGGCTCAGCACAATGTATGACAGTGCTGTGACTCTGTTAGAACGCGGTCCGCGGCGGTTATCGCCTTTTTGTATTCCTGCAATGCTGATTAATCTGGCGTCAGGTCACATTTCTATCAAACATGGCTATAAAGGACCGAACCACTCTGTAGTGACGGCTTGTTCAACAGGGGCGCATGCCATTGGGGATTCTGCGCGCCTTATTATGGTTGGAGATGCTGATGTGATGATCGCGGGTGGCGCAGAAGCAGCTGTCACGCCTTTGGGTGTTGGGGGGTTTGCGGCGGCACGTGCATTATCAACACAATATAATGATAATCCAGTAGCGGCCTCTCGTCCGTTTGATGAAGGGCGCGATGGGTTTGTCATCGCAGAAGGGGCGGGGGTTGTTGTTCTTGAGGAATATGAACACGCTAAAGCACGCGACGCAAAAATTTATGCCGAAGTCATTGGCTATGGTTTGTCTGGTGATGCCTATCACATCACAACACCTGCTGAAAATGGCGATGGGGGGTTCCGGGCGATGCGGGCAGCCTTGAAACGCGCAGAAATTAATCCTGAAGAAATTGATTATATCAATGCACATGGAACTTCTACTCCTGTGGGAGATGGTATTGAATGTACGGCTGTAAAACGTTTATTTGCGAATGCGCTTGATACACTTTCTATGTCATCAACCAAATCTGCGATTGGTCACTTACTTGGTGCGGCAGGGGCTGTTGAGGCGATTTACTCTATCAAGACCATTGAAACGGGTGTTATCGCACCAACATTGAATTTAGAAAATATCTCTGAACCTTGTCAGGGTTTAGATCTTGTCCCTAAAGTGGCAAAAGAGAAAAAAGTCACAACTGCCCTTTCCAATTCATTTGGTTTTGGTGGGACGAATGCATCTTTAGTTATGCGTAAAGTGTAATAATGGGGTTATAATATCCCCGCCATGAAAAATATTTTTTTATCCTTTTTATCAATACTATTTTTAGGTTGTGCTGCCGTTGCTGTTATCGGGGGGGTGGCTATTCACCATTATCTTTCTCCGTCTGAATTATCAGAACCAAAATTAGTCTTAATCGAGCGCGGAAAAGGTGTCAGTGCAATTGCCGAAACATTAAAAGAGCAAGGTGTTATTTCACAGCCGCTTCTTTTTAAAATTGCGGCACGGTTTAGCGATAGTTTAAAAGCGGGAGAGTATGAATTTCCCACTCAAATTTCCATGACTGAAGTCATTCACATGATGGAAGAAGGCGATGTTTTCGACCGCAAAATCACAATTCCTGAGGGTCTGACAAGCTATCAAATTGTAAAACTTTTAAAGGCGCGTGAAGATTTAAGCGGAGAAATAATAGCTATTCCGAAGGAAGGCTCACTCCTTCCTGATACATACCATTTTGTAAATGGCGAAAGCCGCCAAGAAAAAATTAATCAAATGCAAGTTGCAATGACCACAGCTATTGAGGAGCTTTGGCCTCATCGGTCAGAAGATTTGCCTTTTAATACCAAAGAAGAGGCCCTGATTCTTGCTTCTATTGTTGAAAAGGAAACAGGCGTTCCTGAAGAGCGCGAACGTGTGGCAGGTGTTTTTATTAACCGGCTCAAACAAGGGATCGCTTTGCAAACAGACCCAACAATCATTTATGCCATTACAAAAGGAAAAATTAAGGATGAAGGAAAGGGGCCATTGGGTCGTCGCCTGCTCTCCAAGGATTTAGAAATCGATTCACCTTATAATACCTATAAGAATACAGGGTTGCCGCCCACGCCTATCGCTAACCCAGGTTATGCAGCAATTAAAGCAACTTTAAATCCAGAAAAGCATGATTATATTTTCTTTGTGGCGGATGGTACGGGGGGGCACGCTTTTGCCAAAACGCTTGCCGAACATAACGTCAATGTTGCGAAGTGGCGAAAAGTACGAAATTGAGGGGGAATAAAATGGAGCGGTGAAGGGATTAATAATTTAACCCTAATGGATTGATATAGTTCAAAATAATATAATTCGAACTATAGGAAGTCCCCCATTTGTGCCCCCAAGAAAGTTTATGCAATATCTTTTTTTGCCATTTTTTTCTTACGAGCCTTTTTGTTTTCTCTCTTGAGTTTGTAGTCATCTAAAAGCGTTGCAAGCCTTCCAATAACTTTATAATAGAACCAAGAATAATACTTTGCAGAGATAATGTTCTCATATTTCTCTGAATATTTTTTGTTTCGCCAACTTTCAATATCCAATACTTCAATATCTTCACAACCTAGTATGCCACTTTTAATTTTCTCACGTAATATTGTCTCTAAAGAATCTTTGCTTTCTAATGAATCTTTCGTTATTCCAAGTTCTTGAGCCCATTTAAATTCATACTCTCTAGGATAAATAGGAATTATTTCTTCTCTCCCCTTTTTAATCTTTAAATCAATAATATACTTTACGTTTTCACCGTATGCTTTTCCTTTATACAAGGAGCGCATAGGAAGTATTGTTGTGGTCATGTGATTTCGAAAAAAATCATAAGTAGGATTCCAATGTTTTATCCATGATTTAACAACATATTTCCCTTCTGATGTTGATAAAATAATCTGCCGTTTTGCCTTTTGATCCTTGAATAGTTGATTCATTCTGATGCGGCGCATGTTTACACTATAGAAATCTATGGGGTCATATTCTTTTTTGTAAACTTCAAACGGTTTTAAAATTAATGGCGCTTCTTCAAAGTCCTCAATTTCTATGTAATAGTTATGCCCAATTCTTAAATATACCCAAAAAATTATAACAGAGCGATCTTTAAGGTTTTCAAGCGTTAAGCTACTGATAAATTCATCCTCGCAAGCTATGCTATTGGTTGTAGTAAAAGAAGCCCTTATATTTTGTCCCTTTTTTAACCAGAATGTTTTTACAGTATAGATTAAAGCAATAATCGAAACGATTAATGCTGTGAGCGAAATTAATATGTCATTATCTGGTATCTGCATAAGCTTCAAACTTCCCTAGTTTTAAGACTGAACCACTGCAATGTGGTGTCACTCCACACAGTTACATCAAGTAGGTAACTGTGCCTTTGACCCCCTCCCGTCCCCCTTCGGGGGAGGCACACGCTTCTATTACCACTTATTTTTTATTTTTCTGCATTAGCAGTCGTAAAAATATCAATTCACCAATCTTTATGGGGTTTGAACAGTTTAAGCTAAGAGCTTGCTTTTTTCACCATTAAACAGCACTATTAAAGCAGGTTTGCTATTAGGCAATCCTGAGGCTTCAAAACCTCTCAATCATACGCGACTGGCATCAGCCGTTAGTGATGCAGTTTTCAAAAAGTGCGTCACAGGATGCCGCTCTTATGCCTTATGCCTTATGGCTAGGAGCGGCGGTTATGTCCAAAGCTATGGCCTAAAGGTCGTCGGCCATTTGTCGTGTGATTGATGGTTTTGAACTCCCAGCTGCCAAGAGGTTTTACCTCTGGGCAGTTTGTTCAGTTTTATGGGGAAAAACATGCGAATATTTACAACTTTATTATTTTTTAGCCTGACATCTGTACTGCTTTTTGCTTGTTCTACTCTACCGACCTCATTTACGAACGAAAATCTTATGAAGGTACATCAAGGTATGAGTTCAAACGAGATACTTAAAATGTTTGGTGAGCCTAAGAGCGTAGATGTTGCTGTATGTGGCATGCCACCTAACCAATGGACTTGTACGACTTGGGAATACGGCGAATTTCCCTATGATAGAGCAAGTTTTACATTTAGTGGAAAGCATAATTCTTTACAGCTAAACAATTTTAGCGTGGATAGAGATTAGCTGTAGTTCTTGTAGGCGTTGAGTTGCAGCTTCTTTTTGCTCGTCTGTCATCCTACGCTCATGAAAGGGGTTTTTTCCCATACGATACGGCCATAAGGGGCAAGCTGTAATATGACATATCCGAACCTCGGAGTGTTGACCTGCACAGCAGTCTAGGCATTTTTTTCGGATGATCTTCAATAAGGGTTGTTTGATATGGCCTTGGATATCTTTCATGTTTATTCCTTCGAATAAGAGGCTATCGACCGTTGATTAATACGATCTTGCATCCAAATATCAATTTCACTTTCAAGCCAACCTACGGAGCGGAGACCTATATTGACGTTTTGAGGAAATTTTCCTTCACTTATAGCTAGATAAATAGAACTACGACTTAAACCAGTTCGAGCCATAACATCCGCAAGCCTAAGAAATCGTTCTTTATTAATTATTTCTGTCATTTGTATCCTTTCTAAAATGGTTTGAGTGGATACAAATATCTTTAAATAAATTGATTTTTTCTCATAGAAATAGTGGAAGAAAAAATTCTTTTAAAAAAGTTATAAATTTTTCTGAACCGCAGAAAATCAGAGTTTAGGGAAGTAATTGTTCCATGGGGCATTGTATCGCTCTTTACGTGTTTTTTTAATTTCTGTTTCTATTTGAGAAATTGTGACGTTAGGATCTAATGGTTGAATGATGAACATAAGAAGTTCAGAATCGCTAATTTCTTTTTTTGAAATATATTCCCCGCCATTGTCATTTTTATGGTAACGACTTTGCTCAAGTTTTCGTCCTATAATTGGTTCTAATTTGGCAGAGATAACCATAATCCAATCATAAAGAGCCATGCTTTTAGGTGTGGTTTTTCGTGATTCATCTTTTTTAAGAGTTAAATTAATTCCCTCAGCCATTGATTCTAATAGAACGAGCGACCGAACAGGCGAACAAATAACCATTGGTGTTCCTTCGCCCCTTTTTATTTCTTTTAAAAGACTATGTAATGAAGGAAATTTATCAGATATAATTTCATGAAGATTATATACTATATCTGCTCCATAGTTTCCTGATGAGTATACTTTGATGAGAGAATTTGCGGCTTTATCAATATGATTTAAAGCCTTTTTTAATTCCTTTTTAATTTCGTGATCTGCAATTTCATTTTGATAAGCAGTGTAACGGCGCATATATCTTTGTGCAGCTAATATTAAGGTTTTTTGTAAAGCATATTGGGTATAAGAATCTTTTAAGTTAATTTTTTTATAAAGTTGTTCAAAAAATTCTGGGGTATATGAATTTTCATTTCCTAATTTTCTCATATTTTTTGAATTAGCTTTCATATTTAATGCCTATTATTATCTAGCTCATCTATATAATCTGCCCATTTTTGCATCATAATTTTACGTTCATCTAAAAATTGCGCACGGTCATAGGCGCGTTGCACCATGCTTTTAGGGGCATGTGCAAGTTGCCTATCTATGACCTCATGGCGGTAATCCAATTTTTCTTTAAGGGTTGTCATGGCTAATGCCCTAAAGCCATGGCCTGTCATACGACCTTTAAAGCCAAGACGATCTAAGCCTTTTAAAACTGTATTATTACTCATGTGTTTTAAAGGGGAATGGTGGCCAGGAAAAACCCAATTCCATTTTGCATTACGTTCTTTAAGGTCTTTTAGTATAGTTAAAGTTTGTTTAGATAATGGAACAATGTGTTCATTTCGCATTTTCATGCGCTCAGCAGGTATAACCCAAACAGCGTTTTCTAAATCAAACTCATCCCATGTGGATTCTATAAGTTCTTTAGTTCTTACAAAAGTGAGCATAAGTAATTTTATGGCTAGGCGTGTATCTGTATGTAGGCGGGCATTGTTAAAGTGTATGGCTTTAAGCAAGTCGGGTATTTCTTTAATTTCTAGGCAGGCATAATGTTTTTTCACTACGGGTTTAAGTACCATACCGATTTCAGCGGCAGGGTTTGAGTCCATTATTTCATGAATAATTGCGTAGCGGAAGATTTGGGAGCAGTATTGGCGCAAGCGGTGGGCAGGTTCGTAAGCACCACGATTTTGTACTTTCTTTAAAAGGTTTATTAAGTGGGAAGGCTTAATTTCTCTAATTGGCATTGAGCCGATTTCTGAGAACACGTCTAATTCTAAGCGTCGTAATACTGTGTTGGCATGTTTCTCTGTCCATTTTTCCTTAAATGTTTCGTGCCATTTACGGGCAATAGCTTCAAAGTTGTTTTCTGAATTGATTTCAGCATTACGCTTAGCTTCTCGCTTGCTAGCCAACGGGTCTAGATTTTGGTCTAATTGTTTTCTTGCCTCTGTACATTTTTCATCAGCTTCTTTGAGTGATACTTCTGGGTATACGCCAAAGGCAATGCGCTTTTCTTTAAGCTTGCCATCGGCCTTAATTCTGTATTTCATGCGCCAGTATTTTGAGCCGTTTGGCATTACTTCTAGATATAGACCGCGCCCAACGGCTAGCTTATAGGGCTTGTCTTTTGGTAAAGCGTTCTTACACTGAATGTTTGTTAGCGTCATCGGGGGGGGGGCACATTTTTCTCTAAGTATTCTTTATGCCCCCTCTTGTTCCCCCAAACATCTTCGATGTGGGGGCATATCCTGAGAAAGCTTTAGACTTAAGGTTGGCACAAAAACCTATAAAAATCAAGGTTTTTAGACGTTTTTAAACATTTTGGGAAGTTAAAATGGAGCGGGTGAAGGGATTCGAACCCTCGGCTTCAACCTTGGCAAGGTTGCGCTCTACCCCTGAGCTACACCCGCTCAATACGACAAAATAGCTGTCGTTAGTAGATTTGATGATTTATAGGGGTTTTGGCTTTAAAATCAAGCCTAAATTGCAAATTTTCCTTAAACACCAATTTGGACAAGTGGAGCAAGATATCCGTAGGGTTCTACGCCTTTTTCCTTCATGGCGATAACAATGATTTCGGGACTGTTTTCGATGATTTCAGCAATATCATCCTGAACTTCACAGGGCATTAACTCGCTTTCGCCACTGCGGCCCTCAAATACCAAATTAAACAATTTTTGTTTACGGTAATATTCAACGCGCCTTATATCCGCAGGAAAGGGTTGATTGCTTGCAATAATTAAACGCCCATCACCACTTTTTGCGAGTTGAATCATGGCGCCGGCCCTTTATTCAAAAACTCAAAATCTGCGTTTATTTTTACATCTGTCTGTAGCGGCTGTGTAACAGGAATTCGAAAATCACCATGAAAATCCATGGGAGGTGGGCTGTTGTCCAATGTTCCTAGGACAACGGCGTCTGAAACTAAATCCCCTAAAGCTATAGATGTCGCCATGATAGAATTATGCCACAAGGATTGTCACAAAAACAAATTTAGACCAACTATGGCTTTATTTTGATACCAAGCTGTTGTAAGAAAAGAATAAATTATAGGACATAAAAAATGAACCAACTTGCTATAAGCCAAAATGATTCGCAAGATTTGCCAACCTCGCCTGATGATTTAATGGCGGGTCTAAAGAAACTAGATATTGAATTTACCTTATATCACCATGAAGCTGTATTTACGGTAGCAGAAAGCAATAAGGTAGATGCAGGAATTGAAGGAACACACTGCCGCAACTTGTTCTTAAGAGACAAAAAAAAGAAGAACTTTCTGCTCGTGCTTCAGAATGCAACGGATGTAGACATAAAAAAACTGCCAGAAATTATTGGGTCTGATCGCCTCTCTTTTGGTTCGGCTGACCGATTGTGGGAATATTTGGGAGTGCGTCCTGGCTCTGTTTGTCCTTTTTCGATTATAAATGATACAGAGCATCAAGTGAAAATTTTGCTTGATAAATCCATGATGGAAACTGAAATTGTAAATTATCACCCATTGGTTAATACTATGACTGTTGGTCTAAAACCTGCCGACCTCATAAAATTTATTGAAAGCACAGGACATGAAGCGCATATTGTTGATCTAAGCCCTGCTAAACCAGAAGAGGAATGATATGTCGGAGATTGACCCCAAGTTACTTGAAATCCTGGTTTGTCCTTTAACAAAAGTGCCGCTTCGGTATAATGCGGAAAAGCAAGAGCTTATCTCTGATCAGGCGGCTTTGGCCTATCCTATTCGGGAAGGCATCCCCGTGATGTTGGTCGATGAGGCCCGTCAGATGGATGAAGCCGAGATCAAGAAATAATTGACTCATTTCCAGAAATGGACTTAAATCAGTCCCATGCAAGGCAATCGTAACGATTTACTGCTCTTAAACCTCCTCCTTATCGCCCTCTGAACGGGCATGAGGCGCTTTAAAGTGCGCCTGCGTTCAGAGGCCTAAATTTTAAATCTTTTAAATTCACTGCGAAAACGATAAGGAATAATTATGACACAAGCACAGACACACAGTTTGGACCCTAAAAACAGGGTCATCATATTTGATACCACCTTAAGGGATGGGGAACAGTCACCAGGCTGTTCGATGAACTTGGATGAAAAGTTGCGCATAGCCCATCTTTTAGATGAAATGGGCGTTGATGTGATTGAAGCAGGTTTTCCCATCGCTTCAGCAGGGGATTGGGAAGCAGTGAATGAAATTGCAAAAGCCTTAAAAAATTCGACAATTTGTGGTCTTTCACGTGCCACAAAAAAAGATATTGAAGCATCTGCCAGTGCGTTAGAGCCTGCTGAGAAAAAACGCATCCATACTTTTATCTCTACGTCACCTCTTCACATGAAATATAAATTGCAAATGACACCAGAGGCAGTGTTAGAAGCCATTGCGGAGAGCGTTACTTTTGCGCGTGGGTTTACAGATGATGTGGAATGGTCTGCTGAAGATGGAAGCCGTACAGAAGAAGATTATTTATGCCAGTGTGTAGAAACCGCTATTAAATGCGGTGCAACAACAATTAATATTCCCGATACGGTGGGTTATGCAGTGCCAGAAGAATATGCAGCGCAGATTAAAATGTTGATGAATCGCGTACCAAATATTGATAAGGCCAGACTTTCGGTCCATTGCCACAATGATTTAGGGCTAGCGGTTGCGAACAGTTTAGCAGGTATTCAAGCGGGCGCCCGGCAAATTGAATGTACGATTAACGGCATTGGCGAGCGCGCAGGAAATGCGGCACTTGAAGAGATTGTCATGGCAATTCGTACGCGTAATGACGTAGCGCCGTTTCATAACAATATTAAAACCGAAATGCTGACCCGTGCGTCTAAAACATTATCAACAACAGTTGGATTTAATGTTCAGCCCAATAAAGCAATTGTGGGTGCAAACGCTTTCGCGCATGAAAGCGGTATTCATCAAGATGGAATGTTAAAGAATGCACAAACTTATGAAATTATGACCCCTGAGTCTGTCGGTTTAACCAAATCAGAGTTGGTATTGGGTAAGCATTCTGGTCGTCATGCTTTAAAAGATAAAATTAAAGAATTGGGATATGAAATTGGCGATAATGCTTTTCAAGATTTCTTTAAGCGCTTTAAAGATCTGGCAGATAAGAAAAAAGAAATTTTTGATGATGACATTATTGCGTTGATTGATGATGAGGTTGGTCGCGATCACGCGGCTATCCGCTTTAAAGCTTTGCAAATTATTGCAGGAACAGAAGGACCTCAAACCGCTGAACTTCGCCTGGAAGTTGACGGGAAAGAACGTCATACAAAAGTAGAAGGTAATGGACCCGTTGATGCCATCTTTAAGGCCATCCGTGATATTGTACCGCATGAAGGGGCAAAGCTTCAGCTGTATCAGGTTCATGCCGTGACAGGTGGTACAGATGCGCAGGCCGAAGTCACTGTGCGTCTGGAGGAAGAGGGTAAGACCGTGACAGGGCAGGGCGCCGATAAAGACACGCTTGTGGCTTCTGCCCGTGCCTATATCCATGCACTTAATAAGTTGCTCACCAAACGCCAGAAATCTAAACCACAAGATTAATATTTACATAATATAAATCTTGTGGTAAAGAAGCATATGGCTTCTATAGAAAACCAATTGAAAGAAGATATTGTGGCGGCGTGCAAACGTACGTCGGGATTCCTTTGTGAATACTTTAAAGTAAATATTGCAGTCGGTTTAGCGCAATTAGAAGAGTTAGAAGCAGAAAGAGACGATAAAGATTTCTTTGAATGGGATTGGGTGGGCGAAGACGCACCATTATCTGAAACTAACTTTGTATTAAAACTGACTTTCAATGAAAAAATTTTAGCTTTTTGTAGTGCAAATTTTAATGACGATAACATCATAGTAGATGCGGTTGAGAGACTAAAAAGAAAGCATAATAATAGGGTAAAAGCACCAGCAATGCTTTGTTTGGTAGAAGCCTGTAGAGAAATAGGTTTAGTTTTAGGCAAAAAAAACCTTACAGTCGAATGTGCGGTGGCTTCGACTGGTAGTATTGCTAAAAAACAAGGTTATGAAATAGTAAAAATGGGTGATTATACCAAGTTTCCTTTGTGGCCTGTGCAACAACCTTTTAAGTGGCCAGCTTTGCAACGCTAAGTTCAAAAACCTCATGGAACATAGGTTCTGTGAGACGGCGTGTTGATGTGTTGTATTTTGAGCAATGATAACTATCGATGAGGGTTAAGCCGTTTTGCAAATGGTGAATGGCTTTATGAGCAAACTTATGAGCAGTAACACGCTCTCCATTGGCTTTCAAAACTGCGTTGTGAGAGACAAGGCCGAGCGAAATAATCAATTTTAAATTAGGCATGGCCTTTATCTGGCTATCCAGAAACTGCAGACAAGTATTAATTTCCTGGCCAATTGGTTTATTTTCTGGGGGAACACATCGTACCGCATTGGTAATGCGGCAATTTACTAATCGTAGTCCATCATCAGCGCGTGCCTTAAATTCACCTTTAGCCAACCCATATTTTATCAAGGTGCCGTACAATAATTCTCCTGCAAAATCACCAGTAAAGGGACGGCCGCTAAAATTCGCGCCTTTTAGGCCAGGGGCAAGACCGACAACCAAAAGTTCCGCATCTAAATCACCGAAAGACGGGACTGGGGCATTGAATTTATCAGGGAATTTTTCACGGTTTTTAGCCCGAAATTCGGCCAGTCGTGGGCAAAGCAAGCAATTATGATCAGGGGCGAGAGGAGGGCAAGAGTGTTTCATGGCCGCAGAATGCCACTATTTTGGCCAAAAAGGAAGGTTGAGGCTTGCAGTTTTGAGCCCAATATCCTATAAACGGCGCTTGATTAAGGAATTTACCCAATAATGAGGCAAAAACAATGGCACGCGTAACCGTAGAAGATTGTATTGATAAAGTTTTAAACCGTTTTGAACTTGTGATGGTGGCATCTCAACGTGCTCGTAAGATTGGATCTGGCGCGGCCATAACAGTTGATCGTGATAATGATAAAAACCCAGTTGTTGCTCTTCGCGAAATTGCAGATGAAACCGTCGATGTTGAGGAATTAAAAGAAGATTTGATCCGCAATAACCAACGCGTCATCGCTTTGGATGATGATGGCGAAGACGTTATCGATATGATGGACGGAGAACAAGAATGGGGCAGCATGAGCGATCAGGATAGAATGAGAGCTTCTGATGATGAAGACGATGACGAGGATGAGTCAAATCTAGCTGATCTTGCTGGCGGGGACGTTGATGATGAGGATGATCTGTAAAAGTTAGTTATCCCCTTAAAAGAATTATAAAAAGGCCAGATTTTCTGGTCTTTTTTTTATGGTTTTAACCATATTCAGATCGTGATTTTAAGGTACAACCGTGCTATTTTATGAAGACGTTAATTTTAGGCTTATAAAATAGGCTTTTCAGAGGAATTTAGTGATTTGGATCAAGATCAGCTCTTCATAGATTTAATAACAAAGTTACGTACCTATACGCCTGATTTAGATGAAGATCAGATCAAGTCTGCTTATGAATATGCAAAGAAAAAACATGAGGGGCAAACCCGTGTTTCTGGGGAGCCTTACTATACGCATCCTGTAGAAGTAGCTTTAATCTTGGCTGATATGAGAATGGATGTTGCGACAATTATCACGGCAATTTTGCACGATACATTAGAAGATACATCTGCAACTTTTGATGAAATTACCAAAAAATTTGGAAAGGAAGTCGCAGATCTTGTAAATGGCGTTAGTAAATTGACGAAGATTGAAAGTCAGACTTTCGAAGGAAAACAGGCCGAAAATTTTAGAAAATTACTTTTGGCTATGTCAGAAGATATCCGGGTTTTGCTCGTAAAGCTTGCAGACAGGCTTCATAACATGCGTACGCTTTATCATTTCAAGGATCGTCCAGATAAAACTGCCCGTATTTCCCGTGAAACGCTAGACATTTATGCGCCGCTAGCAGAACGTATCGGCGTTCACCAAATGAAGGAAGAATTATCAGATTTGGCTTTTGGATATCTTAACCCTGAAGCGCAAGAAAGTATTACAAACCGCCTTCAATTCTTACGTGAAGAAAGCGGCGGGGTCGTTGATAAGATTATTCGTCATCTCGAAGATTTAATGAAAAAAGAAAACATTAAATGTGAGATTTCAGGGCGCGAAAAAACCCGTTATTCCATTTGGAAAAAAATGCAGCGTAAGAATGTTGCGTTTGAACAGTTGTCAGACATTATGGCATTTAGAATTGTCGTAGATAACCTAGCCGAATGTTATCATACGCTGGGCGTTTTACATTCCCATTACCCGACAGTGCCTGGGCGGTTTAAGGATTTTATTTCTACACCCAAACCAAACGGTTACCGTTCTCTCCATACAACGGTTTTAGGTCCTGAAAGTCAGCGCATTGAAATTCAAATTCGTACCCAAGAAATGCACCGTGAGGCGGATTTGGGAGTTGCAGCTCACTGGGCGTATAAAGAGGGAAGTAAAAAAGTCGATATTAAGGATGTCAAACAATACCGATGGTTGCGCGAACTTCTAGATATTCTTGAACAAGAACAACGCCCTGAAGATTTTTTAGAAAATACAAAGTTAGAACTTTTTCAAGATAAGGTTTTTGTTTTTTCTCCCAAAGGAGATTTGATCGAACTTCCAAGCGGATCAACACCTGTTGATTTTGCCTATGCGGTTCATTCAGGTGTCGGTGATAAATGTGTTGGCGCAAAAGTCAATGGCCGTATTGCCCCGCTCAATACTAAATTAGGCAATGGTGATCAGGTTGAAATTATTACTTCAAAGACTCAAACGCCTTCACCATCTTGGGAGCGCTTTGTTGTCACAGGAAAGGCAAGATCTCATATCAAGCGCTTCATTCGCCAACAACAACGCGGTGAATATATTATGCTCGGGCAGGCAATGTTGAAAAAAATATTTGCTCAAGAAGAATACGAATTTACTGAAAAAGCAGTGGCAGGCATCGTCAAACAGATGCGCGTTGATGAAGTTGATGATATTTACGCCAATATTGGATCAGGTCACTTTTCTGCCCGAGATGTTTTTAAGACAATTTTTCCTGCGCACAAAACGGAGACAGCAAAACCGTCCAGTGATAATCCCAAAGATTATGCGCTTGCGCGCCGTGCGGGCTCAGATAAACCTGTGCCTATTAAAGGTCTTATCCCAGGCATGGCTGTTCATATGGCGCGGTGTTGCCATCCCTTGCCAGGAGATAGGATTGTTGGAATTGTTACCACGGGTAAAGGGGTAACCATCCATACAATTGATTGTGAAACGTTAGAAACCTTCGCGGATACGCCAGAAAGATGGATTGATGTTTCTTGGGGAGATGGCCCAGATTCTCCAGAATCACATGTGGGAAGATTAAATGTTACATTCTTAAATCAACCAGGTGGATTGGGAACAGTTTCAACGGTTATTGGTAAGAATGGTGGAAATATTGTGAATCTAAAAATTACAAACCGTTCCATCGATTTTTGGGATATTTTGGTTGATGTTTACGTCAATGACACTAAGCATTTGAATAATGTAATTGCTGCGCTGAGGGCGACTCCAGAAATTACTTCTGTTGATAGAGCCAAAGGCCGATAAGGATGCTTTTCAAAAGAAAACATAAAAAGCCTTTATGGTTAATGGCGCGAGATATGGTCTGGCCGACTTGTGGATGGAAGCGTTCATTTCTTTATATTAAGCACCGCGTTTTAAGATTTCCTCACAGCACACGCGATATTTCAATGGGGCTCGCAGCAGGCTGTGTTGTGTCATGGACGCCCACATGGGGAATTCAAATTCTTCAATGTTATATTTTTTGTAAAATTGTAAGGGCTAATTTTATCGCTTCTGTGTTGGGAACAACATTCGGGAATCCCTGGACTTTTCCTATTCTTATCTGGATTGCTCATCTGGTGGGAAAATATTTCATTGATGTGACGGGTTTGGAAACCTATTTTGACTTAATTGGGTATAATACTGTTGTCCCTGATGATCATGGTTCCGTGGTTACGGCATTCATACCAACTTTGATTGGGGGGTATATCATGGCTGTGCTGACCTTTCCCCTTTTTTATTATGGATTTTATTATATGATTCAAGGGGCAAGAGCCGCAAAGAAAAAAGTTGGAAAAACAGCCCACGTTATTACAGATAAAGTTCATGATATTGTAGAACACCGTAAAGAGATAAAAGAAAATAAAAAGAAATGATTTTAGGAACAGGAATAGATCTGTTAGATATCCGCCGTCTGGAAAAAATTATTAAAATTCACGGGGACCGTTTTAAGACCCGTTACTTTACAGATCATGAGATTGCAACAGCTCAACAACGTCAAAGATCAGGAACTGAATTATTGGCTTTCGCAAAACGATATGCGGCGAAAGAAGCTTGCGCCAAAGCCCTAGGCACAGGGTTTATTGAGGGAATCTTTATGAAAGATATTGAGGTTGTAAATGATGCGCTAGGCAAGCCGACCTTGAATCTTTATAACGGCGCCCTCAAACGGTTGGATGAGATGACACCAAATGGGAAAAAAAGCCAAATTCACCTAAGTTTAACCGACGAACCGCCTTATGCACAGGCGCAAGTCATTATTGAAGCCATTGATATAGCAAATAAGGGCTAGCGAAGCTTTACAATATTGGATAGAACAAAAGACATGGAAACTGCAGAAAACCAGAATAAGACCAAGGCCAGTATGGTTGATAAACAAGAAGTTAGCGAATTTGCAAAAACAGCGATCATAGCTGTTTTATTGGCTTTAATTATCCGTACTTTTTTGTACGAACCTTTTAATATTCCATCAGGGTCAATGTTACCAACGTTAAAGGTAGGAGATTATCTGTTTGTCAGTAAACCTGCTTATGGTTATAGCCGTTATTCTATTCCTTTTGGCTTGGCTAATTTTGAAGGAAGGTCATTTGAAAAAGAACCACAACGCGGTGATGTTGTTGTGTTTAAACTACCCACAAACCCATCCACGGACTATATTAAGCGTTTAATTGGCTTGCCTGGCGATACCATTCAAATGATTCAAGGGCGTCTTTATATTAATGGCGAGCTTGTCGAGCGAGAAGCTGTGGGGTATGTAGAAAGTGATGATAACGCAGAATCTGCGCGCCGCCCCGTTATGGAGTATATTGAAACCCTTCCAGGTGGGATTATGCATCGTATCTACGAGGAAGGCGACAATGAAGATCTGGATAATACACCGCTTTATACGGTCCCTCCCCGTCATTATTTTATGATGGGGGATAATCGTGATAATTCTCAAGATAGCCGGGTTCAATCCCTTGTGGGTTTCGTCCCTTTCGAAAATTTTGTGGGTCGTGCAGATATTATATTTTTCTCAATCAACACGAAGGCCAAGTTATTAAATCCTTTAACATGGCCCAGAACCATAAGATTTAGCCGTATTTTGGATAAAATAGGTCCTGTGAGACCTTCTGAAAAATCTTCGTAATTTTATATATGACGGAAAAAAAATTTAAAAAGTTAGAAGAGATAATTGGTTACCAATTTAAAGATAGCCATCTTCTTGAGCGGGCACTTACGCACTCCAGCACCAATGATGATTACAATTATCAAAGACTAGAGTTTCTTGGCGATCGGGTTTTAGGACTGGTTATCGCCCATGCTTTATTTGTCGAGTTTCGTGGTGAAAATGAAGGAGGATTGGCGAAAAGGCATACAGCTCTTGTTCAGGGAACAACTTGCAGCATCATTGGGCAGGCGCATAATATTGCTGATTTTATCATTCTTTCCCAGTCGGAAAAGGATTCGGGCGTTCATATGAATGAAAATATTATCGCCGATGTTGTGGAATCTATGATTGGCGCTATATATGTTGATGGCGGCTATGAAGCCGCACAAAAGGTTGTTTTAAAGCTCTGGGGCGATAATATAAAAACTTTAGAAGAGGCACCCCAAGACCCTAAAACTGAGTTACAAGAATGGGTTCAAGCTCGTGGTCTATCTTTACCAGAATACAAGATTATCGATAAACAAGGACCAGATCATGCGCCTGTTTTTGTTGTTGAGCTTAAAGTTGAAGGTTTTGATCCTATAACTTCTGAAGGGCCATCAAGAAGGCAAGCAGAAAAAACTGTGGCACGTATTATGCTCAAAAATCTTAAAAGAAAAGGCGCGTGAAGCGTGAGTGGAGATAAACAAAAATTTGGTTTTGTTGCGGTT
This sequence comes from Alphaproteobacteria bacterium, assembly GCA_041397885.1. Taxonomy (GTDB): domain Bacteria; phylum Pseudomonadota; class Alphaproteobacteria; order Micavibrionales; family Micavibrionaceae. The sequence goes on from JAWKVV010000002.1 coordinate 190,038, forward strand.
ATAGGAGAACCAAATGCAGGTAAATCAACCTTAATCAACAAAATAGTAGGAACAAAAGTTTCAATTGTTTCACCAAAAGTTCAAACCACGCGCACGCGTGTTCTTGGAATTGCTATTTATAAAAATTCTCAAATAGTTTTTGTTGATACGCCAGGTATATTTAGCGCAGATCAAAAAAATAGAATGGAAAAGGCAATTGTAGCCTCTGCATGGGAAGGCGTCGCTGATGCCGAAGTGCTTTTACTATTAGTTGATGCAACAAAAAAAATAGGTGCATCAACTAATATTATTCTTGAGCGGTTAAAACAGGAAACAAATAAACGGTGTTTTCTAATTCTAAATAAAATAGATAAAATAAAGCGCGAAGAATTATTGGATTTATCCTTAAAACTCAATGAAATACACGCTTTTGAGGCTACTTTCATGGTTTCTGCTCTAAAGGGAAATGGTGTGAAAGATTTGTTGGTACATCTTTCCAAAATGCTTCCAGAAGAACCATGGCACTATCCTGAAGATCAAGTCACTGATATGCCCATGCGCTTAATGGCCGCGGAAGTAACGCGTGAAAAACTTTTTAAAATGATGCATCAAGAACTTCCCTATCAATTAACTGTGGAAACAGAAAATTGGGAAGAATTTGATGATGGTAGTATTAAAATTGATCAAACTATTTTCATTGCTCGCGAAGCCCATAAAAAAATTATTCTGGGCAAGGGGGGATCGATGATTAAAAAAATAGGCCAAATGGCGCGCGAAGAATTAGAAGATATTTTAGAAACACGTGTGCATTTAAAATTATTTGTAAAGGTCAGAGAAAATTGGCTTGATGATGAGGAGCGCTACGCTCTATGGGGTTTAAATCCTAGAGCTTAATTTTGTCCTCTTTCGGGATAATTTTAAAAACTCAAATAAAAAATTCGTTTTTGTGGATAAAGACTTTTTTATGAGTCGCGACTCTAGTCAGAGAATCACTTCGTTGCTAATGTAATTTCAGTTTTCAAGATAATTATTTGGATCACATGACACGGCGTTCAGTTGATCATGTGTTTATGGGGGATACCTAATGAGTTGGAGTGATGATCGCGTAGCTGTTTTAAAACGTTTATGGGGCGAAGGCAAAACAGCAGCTGAAATTGCAAAAGAGCTGGGGGAAGGGGTGACCCGTAATGCGGTTATTGGGAAAGCGCACCGCCTAAAGCTGTCTAGCCGGATGTCGCCTATTCAACAAAATACTAAGAAGGTTAAACCTGTTTCGGATGCGGCCACGGCTCCTCGCCGCCTGATGAAGAAAGTTCCTGTTTACTTGGGAAAACAGGTCAAAATGGAAGATTTGAGAGACAAGATGTGCCGTTGGCCGAATGGTGATCCGCAAACTGAAAATTTCTCCTTTTGTGGGTGCAAAACAATGGACGGTCTTCCTTACTGTGAAAACCATGCTGCGATTGCTTATCAAGTCACATCTCGTGTGAAAGCTCTGAATCCTAAGGATTTTGCAGCAGATGCTGGTGCTCCCGCAGATTTGGAAGTCAAAACCGTCGCAAGCGCCTAGATTTTCTCTAAGATTTCTTCGTAAAACCGCTATAATGGAATATAGCGGTTTTTCTGTTTATTGAGCTTTTTCTGTACTTTTCACAATTTTTGATGTTTTATCACCATATTAAATTAACGTAACAAAATGCGTCATTCATTCGAAAACTAAATATGAAAAAATCTATCATTATCGCCATTGTTATTGCTGTTATTGCGGCTGTTTGGGTTGCCAGTGGGGTCATTGGTTCTCCAAAAGCGACTGATAAAATTACGGAAAATAAACCAGGTTCAGCTCCAACGGGGACAGTTTTGGACATTGCCGAAGTGAGGGTTCAAAACCTCACAGCACAGGTGATGAATGATGTGATTGAGGTCACAGGTCGGACACAGGCTTCCCGCCAGGTTAAGGTTAGTTCCGAAACAGATGGGCAAGTTGCTTCTATCCAAGTGAAAAAAGGCGATATTGTTCAAAAAGGACAAATTCTGGGAAAACTGGGCATTCGTGATCGTTCAGCCCGTGTTACCGAGGCGGAGCAACTGGTTAATCAGCGCCAAATTCAGTTTAACGCGGCGAAGGAATTAACAGAAAAAGGGTTTAACTCTCGTGTTCGTATGGCTGAAGCGCAGGCGCAATTGGAATCTGCAAAGGCCCAACTTAAAATGGCCCGTGTTGAATTATCTAATATTAACATTACCGCACCCTTTGATGGTGTTGTAAATGACCAGATGGTTGAAATTGGCGATTATGTATCCAAAGGGACACAGATGTTCGACATTGTTGATCTAAATCCCATCGAAATAACAGGCTTTCTAACCGAAAAACAAATGGAACATGTCGCTGAAGGTACGGAAGCGATAGCCGAACTTTTGGCAAGAGAGGAAGTCAAAGGACAAATTACTTTTATTGCCGCTGCTGCCAACAGCGAAACTCGCACTTTTGCGATGGAAATGACGCTGCCAAATGCGGATTATCATATTAAAGAAGGATTGACAGCCAAGATCAAAATTCCTGTTCAGGAAAACAAAGCCTACAAGATATCGCCTTCGATTTTGTCTTTGGCTGATGATGGAACGGTAGGGGTCAAAATTGTGAATGCAGAAAGCAAAGTTGAATTTGTTCCGATTGATCTTTTCAAAGACACGCCTGAGTATTTATGGATTGGCGGGCTGCCCGATACCATTCAACTAATTACCGTGGGTCAAGAATTTGTTGTGCCAGGGCAAACAGTGAAACCTATTCAATCTGAAGGGAAGTCCTTGCTCTAATGAAATCTATGATTGAAGCAGCGTTAGGTCGTTCACGGACTGTCCTGTCTATGTTAATTTTCCTGCTCATTGCAGGGACTTATGCTTATCAAAATATCCCAAAGGAGTCCTCTCCTGATATTGATATCCCTATTCTTTACGTCTCTATGGCTCTGGAAGGGATTTCTCCTGATGACTCTGAACGTCTTTTGCTCCGTCCAATGGAGCAAGAATTAAGCTCTATTGAAGGTGTAAAAGAAATTCGCTCGACAGGATATACTGGCGGCGGATTTGTGATCCTCGAATTTCAAGCAGGGTTTGACAAAGACAAAGCAATGGATGATGTTCAAAAAGCTGTCGATCAAGCGAAGAGCAATCTACCAGATACTATTGATCGCGATCCACAAGTGACAGAGGTTAATTTTAGCCTCTTTCCTGTTTTAATTGTTACACTGTCAGGCGAAATTCCTGAAAGAACGCTTGTTAAAATTGCAAAGAATTTGCAGGAAAAAATTGAAGGCATCGGTACAGTTCTTGAGGCAAAAATCGCAGGGGATCGTGAAGAGCTCGTTGAAATTCTTGTTGATCCAGTTTTGCTTGAGAGTTACGGGTTAAAGGGAACGGATATTCTACAGTTTTTTGCTCGTTCTAATAAACTTGTCGCTGCAGGTAATTTGGACACAGGTGTCGGCCGTTTTGCGGTTAAACTTCCAGGTCTTTTTGAAACGGCGAGTGATATTATGGATATGCCGCTTCGTACAGAGGGAGATTCTGTTATTAAAGTCCGCGATGTTGCTGAAATCCGTCAAACTTTCAAGGATGCTAATAATTTTGCTCGTATCAATGGAGAGCGTGCAGTAGCGCTTAATATTGTTAAACGGACAGGTGAAAACATTATCGAAACGATTGAGGCTGTTCGCGACGTTGTCAGCAAAGAAAAAGAATATTGGCCAGAAGGTGTGAAAGTTATTTATACCTTAGATGAATCCGATGATATTCGTACGCGCCTTGAAGATCTTCAAAATAATATGATCAGTGCGGTTCTTCTGGTGATGATTGTAATCATTGCGGCCATGGGTGTGCGGGCTGCTGGCCTTGTTGGTGTTGCTATTCCATCTTCGTTTCTATCGGGCGTTCTTATTATCTTCATGATGGGATTGACGGTGAATGTTGTTGTGCTTTTTGCTCTTATTCTATCTGTTGGAATGCTTGTTGATGGAGCGATTGTAATCACTGAATTTGCAGATCGTAAAATCTCAGAAGGGTGGGACAAAAAAGCGGCCTACGGAGAAGCAGCCAAGCGTATGGCATGGCCAATCACGGCTTCGACTGCAACAACATTAGCAGCATTTGCACCCTTACTGTTTTGGCCAGGAATTGTCGGCCAATTCATGCAATATATGCCCATTACTTTGATTGCAGTCTTGGGGTCTTCTTTGGTTGTGGCTTTGATTTTTGTTCCCGTGATGGGATCCATTTTTGGTAGATCCAAAATTCAAGAAGGAGAAACATCTTCTGTTATTGCTGAAGCACAGACAGAGGAAGATCTAAAAAATTTAAAGGGGCCTATTCGTCTTTATATTTCTATTTTGCATTTTGCGTTGCGTTTTCCTGGATTCATATTGCTATCAACGGTTCTTTTGCTAATCGGTGTTCAGATTTTATATGGAATTCTGGGCCGTGGTGTTGAGTTTTTTCCAGATATCGAGCCAAAAGCAGCAAGTGTTCTTATTCATGCGCGTGGTAATCTTTCAGTATATGAGCAAGACAAGCTTGTACGCGAAGTCGAAAACCGTATTTTAGATGTTGAAGGGGTTAAGGTTTTTTATACCGAAAGCGGAGAACAAGATGCGCAAGGCAGCGAAGATATCGCGGCAGATGTCATTGGTAAAATTACTATTGAACTAAAAGATTGGGACAAACGTCCCTCTGCGACAGAAATTTTGCAGGAAATTCGGGATCGTACACAAAATATTGCGGGGATTCATGTTGAAACACAAAAACAAGAAGAAGGGCCGCCTTCAGGTAAAGATATCCAAATTCAAATTGGTAGCCGTTTCCCAGAGACGTTAGAACCTGCGGTTGAGAAAGTCTTATCTGTTTTGGAATCGGATCCTGATGCGATAGACATTGAAGATAGCCGTCCCTTACCAGGAATTGAATGGGAGTTACAGGTCGATCGGGCTCAGGCTTCTAAGTTTGGAATTGATATTTCAATCATCGGTGATTACGTACGTATGGTGACGAATGGACTAAAGGTAACAGATTATCGTCCTGATGGGGCTGAAGATGAAGTTGATATTGTAATCCGTCATTCCAGAGAAGAAAGAACGCTTGATCAACTTGATCAGGTGCGCATTGAAACAAATCAAGGATCAATTCCAATTAGCAATTTTGTAAAACGTATCCCTAAGCCTGCTGTTGGAACCATTAACCGCGTTGATCAGCATCGTGTTTTCACCGTTAAAGCTAATTTGAAAGAAGGAATTAACATCAATGAAAAAGTGGTGGGTTTGAAGCAATATATGGAAGATCATAAAAGTGAATTTGATCCACGCGTCACTATCAGCTTTACAGGTGAAGATGAAGATCAACGCGAAGCTCAGGCTTTTTTACAAAAAGCTTTCGTTATTGCTTTGTTTACAATGGCTGTCATTCTTGTCACTCAGTTTAATAGCTTTTATAGTGCACTTCTTATTCTTTTTGCGGTCGTCATGTCGACAATTGGGGTAATGATGGGGCTTTTATTTACCCATCAACCTTTTGGTATCGTGATGTCTGGAATTGGGGTGATTGCCCTGGCGGGGATTGTCGTCAATAATAATATTGTTCTTATTGATACATACGATACTCATATTCGGCGGGGACTGAAAGTCCGTGATGCTATCATGTTGACGGGGGTGCAGCGCTTACGGCCTGTATTACTGACAACCGTGACAACTGTCTTAGGATTAATGCCGATGGTTTTACAGTTAAACATTGATTTTATCGGCCGTACAGTGTCACAAGGCGCGCCGTCTACGCAATGGTGGGTTCAGCTGTCTACCGCGATTGTTTTTGGGCTAACATTTTCAACCATTCTAACATTGGTTGTGACGCCAAGTGCATTGATGTTCCGTGAAAAGGCAGGACGTTTCAAAAACTGGCTGATAAGCAAGATAAAGCCGTCTAAATCACAAGAAATATAGATTATTCTTCTGAGCTGTCTGTTTCTTGAGAGTAGGAATCAAGCAAACTGAACTTAATAACTTCGCGTCCTTTGGCAACCGTACGTACGGTCATCTTAACGGCCTGACCAGGGATTAAGAGATCAATTCCTAAACGCTCTAAACAGCTTTTATGGACAAAAACATCTTTCTGTCCATCTTCGGGAATAATGAAACCAAAGCCTTTATCAGGTTTGTACCATTTCACTGTTCCTGTCATTTTTTCTAGAACTTCATCATCCGAAATTTCAACGCGGAAGGTAATAGGTTCTGGGTCATTTCCTGCACTTACCAAGCTGTCGACTTTTGTGACAAGCGCGCCTTTAGGGCCCTTAACCACATGACACATAATTAGGGCATCTTCACCGAGCTCTTCTATCCCTGCATCCTGTAAAGTTGTGATATGTACGAAGGCATCACACGGATCTTCTTCAGGCACAGCAAAGCCAAAACCTTTAGTAGAATTAAACCATTTGAGCCGCGTGAGGACTGGCTCACTATTCGGGTCGTGTTGTTCTTTTATGAGGGCTTCCGTGTTCACGGCATATGTCCTGCGATTAGATATACTTAAGAAACGTCATTTTGAAAAAATAACTATGTATAAAAATACAGCAAGAATCTGGTTTAATCTAGTCTTTATATAAGTCCTTCTTTTTCCCTTAAGAATTATGCGGTAAACTGGTCTTTCAAATAACAAATTAGGGAAAATAATATGACCAACACCAATCAAAATTTTCCGTGGATCAAAAACTATCCTGAAGGTATAAAGTGGGACGCGGAAATCCCGTCTTGTGCGGTGTATGAGATGTTGGATCATACAGCAAAAAACTTTCCTGACGCACCCGCGTTTGATTTTTTAGGAGCAAAGCAAAGCTGGTCTGAAATCAATGATAAAACCCTTAAATTTGCCAAAGGATTACAAGATATCGGTGTAACAAAGGGTGTTAAAGTTGGTATTTTTCTGCCGAACTGTCCTTTTTTCTTGGTTGCCTATTATGCCTGTATGCGTCTTGGGGCCACAGTTGTAAATTATAACCCGTTATACGCTGTCAATGAACTGGCTCATATGATTGAGGACAGTGACACAGATGTTATGATTACCGCAGATCTTGCCATGCTTTACGATAAGATGGAAAAGATGCTGTCTGATACACGGCTCGAAAAACTGGTCGTTGCTAGTTTTGTTGATATGCTGCCCTTTCCCAAAAACTATCTATTTAAATTTATCAAAGGCAAAGAACTCGCCAATGTTGCCCAAACAAAACGCATTTTTCGTTATGAAGAATTAATTAACAATCAAGGCGATTACAAAAAAGTTAATATAAATCCAGAAAACGATATTGCGCTATTCCAATATACAGGGGGGACAACAGGCGTTCCCAAAGGGGCGATGTTGACCCATGCCAATATTGTTGCCAATGCGGAGCAGGCGGCTATGTGGCTCGGTTGTCAGGAGGGTGAAGATAAAATGCTTGGCGTTCTTCCTTTCTTTCATGTTTTTGCGATGACGGCCGTTATGAATCTCAGTGTTCGCAAGGCCATGGAAATTATTGCTTTGCCACGGTTCGAACTCGATGCCACGCTCAAACTGATCAATTATAAAAAGCCGACAGTGTTCCCTGGTGTGCCTGCCATTTTTAATGGGATCAACAATAACAAAAAATTATCGAAATATGATCTGACATCTTTGAAATATTGTATTTCTGGCGGCGCCCCCCTGCCTGTTGAGGTCAAGAAAAAATTTGAAGAGAAAACAGGAGCTGTGGTGGTCGAAGGTTATGGCTTGACGGAATCTTCCCCTGTTTTATGTTGTAACCCCCGCGTGGGTGAAAACAAGGCGGGCTCTATCGGCTTGCCCTTCCCACAGACAATTATCGAGCTGATTGACCATGAAACTCATAAGCCTGTGGCCATTGGGGAGCGGGGAGAGCTCTGCGCCCGTGGCCCGCAAGTGATGAAAGGTTATTGGAACCGCCCCGAAGACAACGCCAAAACCCTTCAGGATAACGGCCGTTTGCATACTGGCGATATCGCCATCATGGATGAAGATGGATATTTCTTCATCGTCGACCGGATCAAAGACATGATCATCACCAATGGTTATAATGTTTACCCCCGCAATGTTGAAGAAGCCATCTACCAACATCCCAGTGTGGAAGAATGCATTGTTGCAGGCCTTCCCGATGCGCAGCGCGGCGAAATTGTAAAAGCATGGGTCAAATGCAAAGAAGGCCGTACCTTGAACGCCGAAGACCTAAAAAATTTCCTCGCCGATAAAATCTCCCCCATGGAAATCCCCAAGCGGATTGAATTCCGTGATACGGCGCTTCCCAAAACCATGATTGGCAAATTAAGCCGTAAGGACATTGTGGCGGAAGAATTAAACAAAACTGCGCCGTCCTAACCCTTTGGTATAAAACAAGAAAATACCCCATCTTTATTTTGTTCCGTGTCAGAAGGGGGGTGGGGGTCCTGTTCAATGTCCCTAGGTGCGTGAACGCGAGGGCGAGACACCTTCCTTTCGTCATTGCGAGGAACAACGTGACGCGGCAATCTTATCATTTTCAACTATGTCATTCTGCGACTTGATCGCAGAATCTGATTGGTTTTTCTACAGATCCTTCGGTCAAGCCGAAGGATGACGGCCAAGGAAAATGATGGGTCTGCTGTTGCAATGTCTCCTGCAAAGCCGTGCCGTTATTTAAACGGATAGTAAGGGTAGAATAGCACAATTTCAGACAATAATAAAGGAATTTAATCCTATTATGTGATTATTAGGGAACCAAGTCACGAAAATTCAGTTGGCTTTACAACAAAGCAAGAAACTCAACAATAAGGAGAAAATTATGAATCAGATTATTTATCTAGTAGGTCTAGTTGTCGTTGTGATGGCTATTTTATCATTCATCGGTTTAGCATAAGAAAGGTCTTATCATGGCAACTTTAAACGAAACACATTGCCACCATCATTTTGAATGGGGTGTTGTTTTAGCAGGGACGGTTATTGCGACAACCTTGTCAGTTATTTTTATGCAATTTGGAAGTATTGTGGGTCTATCCTCTGATGCTGTGTTATCTGCAAATGTTACGATGACCCATTGGGCGGTTATTGCGATTGGACTTTGGATTTTAGCAACCCAGATGGCGGCATCCGCTGTGGGTGGCTACACGGCAGGGCGGTTGCGTAGTCGTACTCCTGATCTTACTCCTCACGAAAATGAAGTGAGAGACGGATTTTATGGTTTGAGTGTCTGGGCAACGAGTACCGCTGTGGTCGCTGTTGTAGCAGGGATTAGTGCGTTGGTCGCTTTATTCATTGACTCAGAGGTAGGGCCTTTAGATATCACACCAGATTTAGCAGATCGTGAACAAAGCGTTGCAATCATTTTTGCATTTATTTTAGGTTCAAGTTCTTTGGTATCTGCTGTTATTGCCTGGGCATGCGCAACTTTGGGCGGAGATCACCGCGATACAGGTAAGGACTTTACACATTGTTTGAGTTTTAAATGCTGTTGCAAATAGCAGATCAGCGATAATCAATTAAAAAGCCTTTCGTAAGAACGAAAGGCTTTTTTTATGATCTTTTATTGTTGTTTATTCTTACCCCCGCAACACCGCACCCGTCTTGGACGATACAGCATCAACGATTTTTTTGGATAATCCTTCAATTTCGGCATCGGTCAGGGTTTGCTTCACAGGTTGGATCACCACATTGATGGCCACGGATTTTTTACCGTCTTCCACGCCTTTGCCCTGATAGATATCAAAGACAGAAACGCCAGAAATCAAATTCCGCTCTGCCCCGTGGGCGGCGCGGATGATTTGTTCCACTTCAACATTCTCATCAACGATAAAGGCAAAATCGCGAGAAAGCGGTTGGAACGGTGAAAGCTGTAGAAGGGATCTGGATGATCCTTTCTTCTTGGTTTCAGGGATTTGGTTCAAGAAAACCTCAAACCCGACAACCGTTGATTTAATATCCATGTCATCCAAAATGGCAGGGTGAATTTCACCAAACTGTGCGAGGATATTTTTACCCAGACGTAAAGTCGCCGAGCGCCCAGGGTGGTAATGCGCGCTGGCGCTGCGGTCTGTTTGAAGATTGGCGGTGGGCACGCCTGCCGCCTCGAGCGCAGCAAAAGCATCCGCCTTCACATCATAAATATCATTTTTGCGGTGGGCTTCGGATGAGCTCCAATGCTTTCCTGCAAGAGCGCCATAACGCACGCCGCAAGCGTGAGTTTGCTGACCATCGGGTTTAGCAGAAGGGAAAACAGAGCCGACTTCAAATAATTTTGTATCGCCATTGCCTTTATCCGCATTGGCGGCGGCGGCAGAGATCAAATTAGGCAGAATGCTTGGCCGCATTTGGTCCCAATCACTGCTGATGGGGTTGTTTAGCGTCAGCGCGTTATCATTTGAACCAAAAGAAGCGGCGAGTGCCTTACCCATGAAGGACCATGTGACACATTCATTCAGGCCGCGGGCGGCAAGCGCGGCGCGAGCCTTGCGAGAGCGAGCAATGTTTTCAGTTTCCCCGCCCACCGAAATTGCATTGGCGGAGCGGACAGAGACGGCCTCAATTGCGTCATAGCCGATCACACGAATGATTTCTTCCACCAGATCGGCCTTACCGCTAGACCCATCATTGGCAACATCATGACGCCATGACGGCGGGGTGACTTTGTCGCCTTTAAACATGAAACCCAAATTTTCAAGAATTTCTTTTTGTTTTTTCTCGGGCACATCCATGCCAGAAAGTTTTTGAGTATAGGCAGGATCAAAATCAATCACGCGGTTCCATGTGGGCGCTTCACCTGCTTTGACGATGTCCATAGGCTCACCGCCGCAAAGTTCCAGAATAAGTTTGGTGGCAACTTCAATCCCCTCGTCCACAAAGGCAGGATCAACCCCGCGTTCAAAACGGTATCGGGCATCAGAATCAATACCAAGAATGCGGCCTGTTTTAGCCGTAGCCATAGGATCAAAATACGCACATTCAACAAAAACATTTTTTGTTTCTTCGGTGGAGCCTGTAGAAACCCCGCCGACAATTCCACCGAGTCCTAAAATACCGCTGTCATCGGCGATGGCGGTCATGCCTTCTTGTGTAGTGTAGGATTTATCATTCAGCGCATCAAATTCTTCACCGTCTTTGGCAAGGCGAACCTGAATATCGCCTTTCAACAAATCCGCATCATAAACGTGAAGCGGGCGGCATAGATCAAGCGACATATAGTTGGTAATGTCCACTAAAGCCGAAATAGGGCGTAGGCCGACGGCCTTAAGGCGCTGCTGCATCCAGGCGGGGGAAGGTTTGTTCTGCACATTTTTAATCAGGCGGCCGATAAAAAGCGGACACTGATCTTTAGCGGTAATGTTCACCCCAATCGGTGATTTGCCGCCGCCTTTAACAGGGGAAGTATCAAGAGGTTTTAATGTTCCTAAACCTGCTGCGGCCAAGTCCCGCGCAATCCCGCGGACGCCCGCGCAATCCCCGCGATCAGGCGTAAGGGCAATATCAATGGTGACATCATTCAGGCCAAAAACTTCCGTAAACGGTGTGCCGATTTTGGCATCGGCAGGTAAATCAATAATACCGTCATGTTCATTAGAAAGACCCATTTCACGTTCAGACACCAACATACCGTTTGATTCCTGACCGCGAATAACACCTTTTTTCAAAGTAACATCTGTTCCAGGAATATAAGATCCTGCAGGTGCGAAGATTGCTTTCATTCCTGTACGGGCGTTGGGCGCCCCGCAGACCACCTGAACTTTTTCTGTTCCTGTATCAACGATACACACACGCAGACGATCCGCATCAGGGTGCTGCTCTGCCTTTTCAACATAGGCAACCTTGAACGGTGCGTATTTTTCAGACGGGTCTTCAACGCCTTCAAGCTCTAAACCCAAAGCGGTGAGCTTATCTGTAATTTCCTGTAAAGAAGCGTTTGTTTCTAAATGGTCTTTCAGCCAGTTTAATGTGAATTTCATTTCTATTTATTTCCTGTTGCTCTATTGGGGCGATCCAAAGGATCAAAGCCATAATGTTGTAACCAACGTACGTCGCTTTCGAAGAAGGTTCGTAAATCAGGGATGCCGTATTTCAACATTGCAATCCGTTCAATCCCCATCCCGAATGCAAATCCCTGATATTCTTCAGGATCAAAGCCACAATTTTTAATGACATTTGGATGCACCATGCCGCAACCTAAAATTTCAAGCCAACTATCACCTGCACCGATTTTAAGACCGCCATCTTTACGAGAACAGCCAATATCCATTTCGGCGCTAGGCTCCGTAAAGGGGAAGAAGGACGGGCGGAATTGCACGGGCAAATCATCCACTTCAAAATAAGCGCGGACAAAATCCATCAAACAGCCTTTCAAGTGCCCCATGTGAATATTCTTATCAATGACTAGCCCTTCACATTGATGGAACATGGGGGTGTGCGTCATATCATAATCACTGCGGTAGGTGCGACCCATCACAATAATTTTAATAGGCAAACCCTGTTCCTGCATGGCACGGATTTGAACCGTTGACGTATGGGTACGCAAAAGTTTTTTTGCAGCCTCTCCCGTTTCTTCAGGATCATCAGGCAGATAAAACGTATCATGCATTTCCCGCGCAGGGTGTCCTGGTGGAAAATTCAGGGCAGTAAAATTATGCCAGTCATCTTCAATGTCGGGACCTTCGGCCACACTAAAACCCATCGACGCAAAAATGGCGGTTAGTTCCTCCATAGTATGACTAATAGGATGAATTTTCCCTTTAGCCTCGGGACGAATGGAAAGAGAGACATCAAGAGTTTCGGTTGCTAGTTTTTGCTCAAGCGCCTGTTTCTTAAGCGCAGCTTCTTGGGTGGCAATCAGGGTTGCAATTTCATCCTTCAGAACGTTGAGGGCGGCACCTGTAGTTTTGCGCTCTTCTTCACTCATTTTTCCTAAGGTTTTCATCAGGTCAGTGATTTTCCCCTTTTTACCCAGAGCCTGTACGCGGGCAGCTTCCAGAGTATCGAGATCATTAGCAGCCTCAACAATGGAGGTTAGCTCGGTTTTCAATTGGGCTATATTTGCGCTCATATCAGTCATAGTCATCTATTATGTGTTTAATTTAGAAGATTTTTTACCACAAAGACACAAAGACACGAAGGGTTTTATTATCAAAAATGGCGTCATGAGCGCTTTGGGCGTGTATAGGGTTGCAAGGGGTGAGTTTTCATGGTGCGTTAGGGTTAAAAAGGAACTATCATGAAGGAGAAAGGTTATCTTGTTATGGTTATCAGAATACAGCTTTCCCTCATCATCGCACTTTTAAGTTTAGGTCTTGCGGGGTGTAATTATAAAATTGACGATATTATTAAAATCTATGAAGTCGAAGAGAGTGAAGAGGATGGTATTATTTATAATACCGAGTGGCAAAGCCATTATGATCCTGCCACCGCCTATTACAACAGCACGCAAGATATTTTAAATATCTATGAAGGGCCTGGGGCGGGATACCAAGTCATTGCCTATGCCAAACCACGAGAGGGTGGCTTTGTCGAAAATTGTAATTTTGATCTTCAATATTGCTATATCAATTTTGGCGGGAAACCAAAATCAGGATGGGTCGATATGCGTTACCTGAAACAAGGCCAGATTGAATACAGAAAATAAAAAAGCCCCGAAGGGCTTTTTAAAAATTTCTACAGATCCTTCGGTCAAGCCGAAGGATGACAAGATTATAAATTAAGCGGCTTTTTTTAGCGCGCTTTCGGCTTGCTTTGCAATCGCGGCAAAGGCAGCTTCATCACGGGCAGCAATATCCGCCAAGACTTTACGATCCAAATCAATATTGGCCAGTTTGAGGCCGTTCATGAATTTAGAATAAGTCATACCGTTAAGACGGGCTGCAGCATTGATACGTTGAATCCACAAAGCGCGGAAGTTACGTTTCTTTTGCTTGCGACCGATATAGGCGTACTGGCCTGCTTTTTCAACAGCCTGAACAGCGGTTCTGTAGCAGTTTTTACGGCGACCGTAGTAGCCTTTTGCCTTCTTAATTACTTTTGTGTGACGGGCATGTGCCGCCACTCCACCAGTTGAACGTGCCATTATTTAGCCTCCTTATTCTTTGGGCCTTTATAGGCTGCATTGTTAGGATCAAGCTCAGGATTATAGGGTCCTTTGCTCTTATTTTTACGGGAATAAGGCAACCAGTTTTCGAGGACGATTGTCGCATCAGCATCGCTCATCGTTGTGGTACGACGGGCTTTACGCTTCATGGACTGGGGTTTATTCATCATCATGTGAGAGGTTTTAGCTTGGCCAGTTTTGATCTTGCCACTACCTGTCACTTTAAAGCGCTTTTTGACAGAGCTCTTCGTTTTCATTTTAGGCATTTCTATCTCCTTGATAAATAAGGGTTATTTTAAAATTCAGACATTCGAGGCATGCCAATTTCGCCAGAATGTCTTTTCGTATGGGGGTTATAGCGGTATTAGGGAGGAAAATGCAAGTGTTTTCAAGAAAATTTTATTGACATAATTTAAAGTGAGCCGCATAAAAGGAAAATTTTTTGTGAAAGGGTGTGTGAATGAATGTGAATCCGTCTTTTGATTTGGCGCGTAGGGTCAAGATTGGCCAAGTCGAAATTGACGCAAAAAATGCGGTATTTGTGGTTGGATCACAAAAAATTGATGTAACCACCGACGAGATAGAAATCATTCAGCGATTGATGACAATGAATTTTTGTTCTGATCAAGAGTTCGTCAGTCAGGCTTTCGAAGCGTTAATCGAGAAACTAGATCGCATTGATATTGCCAACTATGGAGGCAATGGAAGTTATTACGAAGAAACAATAAGGGCCAGTGATCTTTTCAAAGTTGAAAACGGAGTATGTCGTTTTGACCGAGGTCTAGCGTTGCTGATTGGTAATGAGTATTTAAGCGACGAACAATTATGGTCTATAAAATTCCAACCTCATGATTACAAAGGTTTTAATTTTTAAAATTATTTATCTTTGCGCGCGAGTGGTGTGGCATATTGATTTTCAAGATCCCAGGGAAAATGAACCCATGTGTCTTGAGAAAACGCGGTGACAAAGGTATCTGTCTGTTTTTGCCCCTTAGGTTTCACGTATATACAGGCATAATGGGCCTTGGGGTAGAGTGTGCGGGCGAGTTCAAAGGTTTTCCCTGTATCGACCAAGTCATCAACAACAATCCATCCTTCACCATCATTATCGACACTATTTGGTTTTTTAAGAATTTTTGTTTCGCTTTGATCTTTGACATCGTAACTTGTGATGCAAAAAGTTTCGATCATCAAAACCTCTAGTTCACGTGCGACAATACAGGCAGGAACCATACCGCCGCGCGTAACAGCAATAATTCCCTTCCATTTCCCTTCTTCCAAAGGCCCTTTGTTTAGGAGTTTCCACGCAAGCGCTTTGCCATTACGGTGAAGTTCTTCCCACAAAACAGGAAAATCTTTGGTGTAGTTTTCAGAGGTTGCCATATTTTTTATCCTTAAAATAAGTCTTGTAATACCAATATTTTTTACCAATTGTTTCGGTAAATTTAAACCATGCCCGTGTGAAGGGATATATAATTTTTATTACTCCCTCGATATCTTTTTTTTCATCGAAACGCACATCATCACCAATCATGGATTGAATAGCGCGGTCTTGTGGTACAAGGCCAGGGCGCACCGTGTACCAGTCTAACTTAGTTTCCCATGAACGTCCCATAAGCGCATCAATCGGGTAGGGCGTTTTATCCAGATGCTTTAGTATTTTTTCTGCACCGCCCAAGGTCATGAGCGTGGCATGGGCACCTCCAGGCATTCCTGTATGGCGGGTCAGAGCATGGTCAGATTTGAATTTATAAACGGGGCGCAGTTTTAGACGTTCAAGCTTTGGACTTCCCAAGAAACGGACCATGTCATAAGGCACAGGCATGATAAGAATTTCTTGTAAGGTTTCTAAAAATCCATCACGGATGATAATATCATCTTCAAAAATTAAGGCGCGTGGAATTTTTTGATTTATCATACGCTGATAAATTTTTTTATGGGACAGGGTGCAGCCAATTTCACCCCCTGTTAAATGTTTGCCAAAATAGCGCAGGCGTTTTTTAGGGCTATAATTAGGGTGATGAAGGACATCAAAGGCGCGGCCATCAACGGCTTCCACAAATTCAAATTCCAAACCCAAGTCATTCATAATGTTAGTAATACGATTTTGACGCTCTACGGCCTCGGGTAAACTAATGATAAAAACAGGAATCATGCCGCTTCCCCGTTAAAGTGAGGGTAGCGGTAGGAGAGGGTTTTGGTTGTTCCATCTAATGTTTGAAAATCGGTTACCTCTGTGCGGTCAAGACGCATTTTATCCCATCCTGAGATATGAAGAATGCCAATTTCTTCGTGAGGTAGAGAGGGTTCAACAAACATTTGTTTTTTATCATCCCAAAACGGTTTATATTCACACAGCCAATGGGTATAAGCGGGTAAGACCTCCGCTTCATAATTTTCAAGATAGCACAGTACGCCGAGACTTAATTGTTCAGCGGTAAAAACTTTTCCTTTTTTAAGCGCTTTTAACATGAGTTCTTGCCACCGTTTCCAGTGTGGTGCCTTTTTGTTTAAGGCAAAAGCACCAGCCAGAAGAACGGTATAAGGAAGTAATTTTTTTGCCGTGGCAAAGCCAAAAGATTCTGTTGCGTTGCTGATATAAAAACCACGAATTTTACGGGGAATACGACCTAAAAATTTCATCCGAATCTGACGAGGGTAAGCGCGATCGGCCTGAGAGGTGAGAGCAATTTTATTTTTCGCCGCTCCCGCCAAAAACATTTCAACCGCGTCCCATTTTTGCACCCAGGTATCTGCATCCATCCAGAAATAAGTGTCATAATCAGGAAAGTAATCAGGAATAAAAGGGCGGCAAACGCAAGATTTTAAATATTCTTTTCCTTTGATTTTAGAGGCAGGAAGATCACAAGGCCACTGCGCATCTTTTACAATACATCCTTCTTTTTTAAGGCGGTCTATTTGGTCGGGTTTCAACCCTGCATTTAAAATGCAAATATCCATATTCGCGCTTTGAGGAAAGCGGCGCAGGGAGTGCACCCATTCCAAAAGCATAGGGTAATAGTTAAAATCTGATGATGAGACAAAAGCAGTTCTGGTCATGGGCTTCACCATACTATAAAGTCTGAGCCATGAAAATTTTTATATTTAGCTTATTGTTGATGTTTCCCTTTGTGACTTTGGCCAATGATGTGCCAGACTTTGCAGAGCCTTTGCAAACCAAGGCTTCTCCTGTTGTGGTAGAGCTTTTTTCATCGCAAAACTGTCCCGCTTGCCCGCCTGCGGATGAGTATATGGCAAGCTTGTCTCAATCGCAGGGTGTTATCGCGCTGTCTTGTCATGTGGATTACTTTGGAAGAACAACGGCTAATTTAGGACGTGAGTTTTGTACAGATCGTCAAACAGCCTATATTGAACGGATGGGGCGTAATTCCCACTTTACACCACAGATGATGATTAATGGTCATATGAGTGAGATTGGATACGAAACCAATAAAGTCTCGGCGACAATTGTTAAAGGCAGGTCAGAACATGTTAAAGAAATTTCTATTCGATCCAGAGATAAAGGTGTTTATGATTTTTCTATTCCTGCTGCTGCTTTATTAAACCCTGTCGATTTGTGGCTTGCCGTTTATGACAGACCGCATATGGTGAGTGAGCGGGGAACAGTTGCAACTTATTATAATGTTGTAAAACGCTATATTCCTTTGGGAGAGTGGAACGGCGGGGCTTTATCCCGTGCGGTTTTCCCGATTATTGATGAAAGTAGTGCAGGTTTTGCGATTGTGGCACAGGACCATAAAAACGGAAAAATCTTGGCCGCAGGGGAGTTTAAGCTTTAAAGGTGATTTGAAGGATTGTAAGTTTTTATTCTATCTTCGCCGTGCTGTTTGGTTTTACGATTTTTAATAACTGAGGGTATTGTTTTCGCACAGATTATAAAGTCACCCCATAAAGTTTGTTCATCAATATACTTATGATCATATTCTAATATTTCTATATCTGTTAATTCGTTCAGATTTTTTATCTGTGCCAGACCTGTCATACCAGGGCGTACAGAAACTCTTTTTTTATCTAAAGAAATTGCATCGCCATAATGTCGATTGGGGTTGATAAGAGGGCGGGGGCCAACCAAACTCATGTCTCCTTTAAGTACATTGATAAAGTTTGGAAGTTCATCAACTTTGACGGTTCTAAGCCAATTACCAACTTTTGTAATACGTTCTTCAAGGGGAAGAATATCACCGTGTTCGTTGTATTTATGAGGCGCAGTTTTTAATTTAATTAGGGTAAATTCTTTCCCGTTTAATCCAACACGTTTTTGTAAATAAATAGGAGATTCTCTATTCAGCATCGTTAAAGCGGTAGCCGCAAGAATGCAAGGAATGCCAAAAATAGTTATTCCTATAGTCGATCCAACAATGTCAAAAGCTCTTTTTGCGACACCCTTCATGAGGATCGTTATAGAAAATATATTTAATTATGTCAATTATTTTAATGCGCCTCTGCCCAACTATGCCCATGCCCTGTTTCGGCAATAAGTGGTACATCGAGTTTTACAACATTTTCCATGACATTTTTGACGAGCGCAGATGTTTCTTTTAGTTCTTTTTCTGGAACTTCAAAGATGAGTTCATCATGTACTTGAAGGAGCATTTTGGCTTTTAAATTGGCATTTTCTAACGCCCGCGGCATCTTAATCATCGCCATTTTCATGATATCAGCGGCAGTTCCCTGAAGTGGGGCATTGATGGCGGCGCGCTCAGCTCCCATTTTAACATTTTGCATTTTGGCATTGATGTTGGGTGTATAGCATTTACGTCCAAAGAGTGTTTGCACATATTCGTGTTTGCGGGCGAAATCTTTTTGTTTTTCCATGAAGCTTTCAATCTCATGAAATGTATCTAGATATTTACGAATGAATTGATTGGCATCAGCGGGATCACAATCCAGTTGTTTGGCCAGACCCCAACCTGAAATGCCATAGATAATTCCAAAGTTTACCGCCTTAGCTTGACGGCGAATATCACCTGTCACTTTATCAAGGGGTACACCAAAAACTTGACTAGCCGTCAGCGCGTGAATATCAACATCATCTTTGAAAGCTTGTTTAAGAGCCTTAACATTGGCCATTTCAGCGCATAAGCGAAGTTCAACCTGTGAATAATCAACGGACAAGAGAACGTGCCCATCTTCAGCAATAAAGGCTTCACGAATTTTACGGCCATCTTCAGTGCGGATAGGAATATTTTGCAAGTTGGGATCAGAAGAGGCAAGCCGCCCCGTTGAAGTTCCCGCCATAGAAAAGGATGTATGAACGCGCCCTGTCGCAGGATTTATTTGTTCCTGCAGAGCATCTGTGTAAGTTGATTTTAATTTTGAAAGGCCGCGCCATTCCAAAATATCAGTCACAATTTGGTGTCCTTGTGCCGATAGTTTTTCAAGCATACCAACATCCGTTGACCATTGACCTGTTTTAGTTTTCTTTCCGCCCTGCAACCCCATTTGATCAAAAAGAATTTCACCAATCTGTTTGGGAGAGCCGACATTGAACTCTGTTCCTGCTTCTTTTTGAATTTTCTTTTCAAGAGCTATAATTTTTTTACCAAAATCCGCACTCATTTTTTTCAAAGTGAGGGGGTCAACTTTAATACCATGAAGTTCCATCTGACCGATCACAGGGACAAGAGGACGTTCAATATCTTCATAAACGAGCGCCATTTTCTCAGTTGCAATACGCGGTTTTAACAGATGGTGAAGGCGGTGTGTGATATCCGCATCTTCTGCGGCATAATCAAGTGCCTTATAAACATCGACCTTATCAAAGGTCACCATATTTTTTCCTTTACCTGCGACAGCTTCGTATTTTATGGGCTGGTGACCGAAGAAGAGATCTGACATCCCGTCCATGGAGTTAGAATGACTTGTCCCATCAAGCGTATAAGACAGCAGCATTGTATCGTCGCAAGGACTCATGTGAATGCCGTGTTTCTTCAACATCTGCCAGTCATATTTAATGTTCTGGCCAATTTTAAGGACACTGGGATCTTCAAGAATAGGTTTTAACGCTTTGATGGCTTCACCAAAAGGAATTTGTTTAAGATCACCTTTGCTTTCGCCGAGAAGATCAACTTCTTCCGCTACGTGATTAAGTGGAATATATGCAGCTCTCCCAATCGTTGAACAAATTGAAATACCAACCAGTTTTGCAATAGCGGGGGTTAGATGCGTGGTTTCCGTATCAATTGCCAGACGGCCTGTTTGATAGGCTTCATTAATCCATATCTGCAATGTTTTTAAATCTGTAATCAGGGTATATTGATTATCTTTGATATCGGGAGTTTTTTCTTCTGTTTGAGGAGCAATATTTTCAACTGGGGTTGGTGTACTCACCGAAGATGTTTCACCGAGCCGCGCCAGAAGAGATTTAAATCCGTGTTTTTCAAGAAAAGATTTAAGATGCGGCAGGTCAGGATCATGTTTGATGAAGGTATCAAGCGGTACAGGGACGGGAGCATCAGTGGCAAGCGTTACAAGTTTTTTAGAAATACGCGCCATTTCAGCATTTTCAATCAAAACTTCACGGCGCTTGGGCTGTTTGATTTTTTCAAGATTATCAAGCAGATTTTCAAGAGAGCCATATTCATTAATGAGCTGCGCCGCCGTTTTAATACCAATGGAAGGAACGCCAGGGACATTGTCTGACGTATCTCCCGCTAAAGACTGCACATCAATAACTTTATCAGGTGTGACACCAAATTTTTCAAAAACACCGCCAGCATCGACGTCAATATTTTTCATGGGATCATAAATGTGAATATTGTCATCGACCAACTGCATTAGATCTTTGTCGGAGGAAATAATTTTGACTTTGAGACCCTGACTTGCGGCCTGCTTGGCGTAAGTGGCAATCAGATCATCCGCTTCATAACCTTCTAACTCTACAGCGGGAAGACCTAGCGCTTCGGTTGCTTCACGCACAATCGGGAATTGTGGAATAAGATCTTCGGGTGTTTCGTCACGGTTGGCTTTGTAGTCCGCATAAATATCATTTCGAAAATTGGCACGGGCAGCATCAAAAATAATGGCAATCGCAGCGTGGGAATGCTCCTTAATTAATTTCAGGATCATATTGGTAAAGCCATAAACTGCGCCAATGGGGATGCCATCAGGATTGGTCATTTTGGAACCGCCGCTATAGGCCATGGCGTAATAGGCGCGGAAAATATAGCCAGAGCCATCAATGAGATAGAGTTCATCTTTTTGGTTAGGGTCTTTTTGTATTGCGGAAGCCTGTGTCATAAAGATGTTTTAGCGGGGAAAGTGTATAGATACAACAAGATGGGGGATTTTAATAAGATGTTGTTGACACAGATGGCCTATAATTATACATAATGATAACATTAAGAGTTTATTCAGGTGTGTATTGATGAGCATTATTTTATGTGATCGAGCTTTTGGTTCTGAAATTCAGGATTGTGTTGATCGTTTTAATCAAATTGCCTCCAACCATCAGAAGCGAATTTCTGAAAGAATAGAATGCCTGAAACAAATTTTTGATCATCTTTATGATCTAGCCATTTCGGAAGTGAACAACACACGCCAAAATCCAAATTTTTTGGATCAGGCGATTCTTCGTACTCAACATATAATGGATGTTATGGGTGATGATGACTACAGTGGTGCTCCTTCTTTGGTGCAAGAAAGATTATTGGATCATTTTACGGGTGCTGTGATCAATATGTGGCAACCCTTGGCTGTTCATCGCCATCAAAGATTGGAATGGTTACGCTTATCGTTAGATTCAATGTTTCAGCATGAAACAGAGATTATTATGAACAGACAGCGTAAAACGCGACAGCCGCAGCATTAGAAACATTTAGGCTAGAAATAGGTCCTGCGGTAGGAAGTCGGGTCAGAGCATCACATTGTTCACGCACCAAACGCCGAAGACCATCTCCTTCTGCTCCTAAAACCAGAACTAATTTTTCATGGTTGGAAAAATTTTTTAAATTATCATCCCCTTCTTCAGCAAGGCCAACCGCAAAATAGCCAGCATCCTGCAAAGTTTCTAGTGAGCGCGTAAGATTGGTTTCATAAGCTACGGGTACATGTTCCACTCCGCCGCAGGCAGTTTTAGCCAAAACCCCCGTAAGGTCTGGCGCGTGTTTTTTCTGCATAATCATTCCCGCCGCACCAAACACGCAGGCAGAACGAATAATAGCGCCGACATTATGTGGATCGGTAACTTGATCAAGCATAACGAGCAGGGTTTTTTCGCGCATTTCATTGGCACGTATTAAGTCATGAATGTCGACATCTTCTAGAGCCTGGCAATTTAAGCCAATTCCCTGATGGACACTGCCCATAGGGGTGGAATGATCCAGAAAACCCTTATCGACAATTTGCGGGTTGGGGCGTTTTAGTCCCATGTCGTGAGCTGTTTTCAAAGCTTGATCAAAACCGTCAAGAGCGGCATCTGTGATATATAAATTATGGATATGGCGTTTAGGGTTAACCCATGCCGCACTGACGGCATGCATACCGAATAGATCAATTTTTGCTTTTTGGGTTTGGGTGTTCCGTGAAGGTTGATTCTTTTTACTGCGATTATAATTTTGTTTTTGTTTCATGTTTGTGTCATAAAGCTCTTCAAGAGCGAAGTAAAATTATTTTATCAAAACCATTTTAGTTTTTTAAAGATTGAGATTTGCAAGGCAACAATAACGCCTAAAATCCCAGTAAAAATCCAGAAAGCATTTGAATTATCAACACCAGGCATGCCGCCAATATTGATACCCATAAGGCCTGTAAAAAACCCTAAGGGTAAAAAGATGGCTGAAATAACAGACAGAATATAAAGATTTTTATTGAGGCGGTCTGAGAGGGCGTTAGTTAATTCGTCTTTAATAATTTGAGAGCGTTCACGAATAGCGTCGAGGTCTTCGACATAGCGTGTAACACGATCAAGAGATTCTTGAAGATGCCGTTTATGAGAAGCATCAACCCAAGGCTGTTCAGAAATTCTTAAATGAGTCATTACATCTTTTTGTGGCGCAATATAACGGCGAAAAATAATCGCCCGTTTTCTGATATTAATAATATCATCTCGTTCAGAAGGATCAGGATTTTCGAGAATAGTTTGTTCAATGACATCAATTTGATCATCAAGTTCTGTCATAACGGGCTCCATACGTTCAAAAAGGCGAGCTGTGAGCTGGGAAACAAAATCTCCCGTGTTTTTAGGGCCTTTGCTTTGTTCAAGATTTTCTTTGATGTCTATGATGGCTTTGATGGGTCTGCGGCGTAAGGTCACGATGCGGTGCGGATCAGCCCAAACCCTGACAGATACCATATCTTCAGGGGTGGAATTTTCATTAAAATTCATTCCGCGAAGAATCATTAATATTCCATCATTGATCTCCATAATACGTGGTCTTGTTTCGCCAGCCAATAAAGCATCAAGAACAAAGCTATCAAGATAGGATAAATTTTGAATAAGCCACTCACGCGTTTGGGGATGAGTAGCATCAAGGTGAACCCATGCTAAATGATCGGCTTTTAAATGTTTTGCGATGGTTTCCCCCGTTAACTCTAAACCATGCCCGTTTCCATCAATAGTATAAGCATGTAAAATAGGAGATGCCTCACTCATTATTATTTTCCGTTATCTTGTTGAGGATTTTGAATAGGGAAAGGGATGGAGGTTCTTAAGTTCAAATCGCGCTGCGGGAATGGAATCTCAATATTATTTTCTTTAAATTTATTCCATATCTCAAACATGATCTCGCTTTTGACATTTTTTAAACCGTCATTGATATCCTTAATCCAAAAATACAAAATGAAATCAACGGAGCTATCCCCAAAATTATCAAGCCAACAGACTGCGGCAGGGTCTTCCATACAGCGCGGATGAGCTTTTGCTGCTTCTAAGGCGAGATCTCGTGCCTTGGCGATATCAGAGTTATAAGAAACACCAAAATTGATTGTCACGCGGGCGTTGGGTTTGCTCAATGTCCAGTTTACAACTTGATTAACAATAAACTCCTCATTCGGGACGATCACTTCTTTTCCATCGACCGTTTCAATTAATGTCGAGCGGGAAGAGGATTTTCGAACATATCCAAAAGTACCATCTTGTAGTTCTAGTAAATCTCCTGGTTTAATTGCTCTTTCAAGAAGCAAAATCATACCGCTTACAAAATTAGAGGCAATTTTTTGTAAGCCAAATCCTAGTCCAATCCCTAATGCTCCACTGAGTATGGTAAGACTCGTTAAATTAATACCTAAAATGTTTAAGGTAAAAAGAAAGGCAACAAGGTAAATAATAATTTGTGAAATTTTTTGGAAAAGCGCCTTATTGGCTACACGCATTTTTTTCATTTTTAAAATGCGGTTGTCGGAGAATTCTACCAAAATGGCGGTAACCCAAATAATAACAATGACCGAAAAGAGAGCTTTTAAGGCTACATAGGCACTGATTTTATGACTTCCGATTGTTGCAGTGAAGTCCGAGGTATCCAGATGTTCCTTAAGGAAGGCAAAGTGTCCTTGCGTCCAGAACCACATGATTCCGATCATTGTGACAAGAAGAAGCCATTTGGCGTATATACCCTTGGGTTTGATTAACCCTATCCATAAATTTTTCATGAATTAAGGTATAAACCAAATTGGGGCAAAATCAAAAGGCTTGTTTTTGCTTTATTTTCTGTAACTTTTTTCCTAATGTTTGTTGATGTCTGACGCGTCTCCGCAAAACCTGAAAATACTCAGCGATATTATTGCTGAAACGGCGATTACATATGCAAGCGAGACACAGAAAATTATGTCGCCAACAGGGCAAAAACAGGATTGGTTGATTGATCTAAGACCTGTCCTACTTAATGCCAAGGCACTGGATATTATCACTGACTTGTTTTGGGATCAGTTTCAAGACCAACTTCCTTTCCAAATTGGCGGTATGGAAGTGGCAGCTGTGCCGCTGGTTACGGCTTTATTAATGAAGGCCGCGCAGCGCGGATTAAATGTTAGCGGTTTTGTTATTCGCAAAGAAAGAAAATCAAGCGGTTTGGGAAAAATCATCGAGGGAAATTTGACGGATGATCCGATTCTTTTAGTAGACGATATTTTTAATAGTGGAGGAAGTTTAGAAAAAGCCCGCGTTGTTTTAGAGCAAGAAGGAAAAAAACTAAACCAAGTTTTTGTTGTTATCAATTTTCAGGCGAAGTCAGGAAACCATTGGATTCAAAAAAATGAGGTTAAACTTGATCATCTGCTGACATTAGAGCCTTTCAAATTGGAGATGGCGTCGACCGACTGGGAACCTCCCCAGATGAATTACGAAGTTTCATGGCGCTTTTTAGAAAAAGGCGCGTTCCCGTTTCATGTGGTGCCAAAATCAACCCCGTTAGTAGTTGATGATAGGATATACATGGGAACTGAGGCAGGTTTAATGGTCTGTGTTGATCGCCACACGGGTAAAGCCCTTTGGAAATACGATGTGAAGACACACCATCCGAAAGGAATTTGGTCTTCTCCCGCCCATTATAAGGATCGAATTTATTTTGGTGCGTATAACGGTATTGCGTATTGTCTGGATGCCAAGACAGGAAAAGAAATTTGGAAGAACCCTTGCTGTGAATTTATTGGTTCGTCCCCATTAATCGTTCCCGAAACAAATATGATGTATGTGGGGTTAGAGCATCAACGCCCGCGCCAAATGGGAAGTAATGCCGCCTTTGATTTGGATACGGGAGAACGAAAGTGGGAACAGGCCCAAAAAAACTATCAACATGGATCAGCGGCCTATTACAAACCAAAAAATCTTGTTGTTTTTGGAAATGCTGATCATGACATTAGTGCGTATGACGCGATAACAGGGAAGTTGATCTGGAAACATGAAACACAGCGATCCATAAAATATCCCCCTGCCATTGATGAAAGCTTAAAGCTTGTTGTAGCGACATCGTTCGATGGCAATATTTATATATTGGATGTCGAAACGGGATCATTGAAGGCGGCCATTCCAACTCAGGATATTTGTTACACCACACCGCTTATCACCCAGGGTAAAATTTTTGCGGGATCGGGTGATCGTCATCTTTACGTCATTGATGCGCAAAATTTTGAATTAATTAAAAAGATGGACTGTTATGCGCGTGTTTATTCTTCGCCTAAATTAATTGATGGCCATATTGTTTTTGGAACAGGGGGCGGCAATATTATTGAACTTCATCCTGAAACTCTGAAGGTAGAGGGGATGGCGCTTTTACCTGATGCTATTACTAATGCCATTTCAGTATCGCCAGAAAATGATATCTTATATGTTTCAACAATTATGAATGAATTATACGCCATCAAACGCAGTAAGGCAGGGTAAATTAATGCATAATCATTTCCATTCCGTTGATCCTTCGAAAATGAATCCACGCTATGCACTGCTTGCATCTATATGGGCGGTTGCAACGGTTACTATTCTTATAGGGATCAAAACATATGCCTATTACCAATCCAATTCCGCTTCTATTTTAGGATCACTGACAGATTCCATTACAGATGCAGGAATTTCAATCATGATGTTATTTGCAGTCCGCTTATCCCTAAAACCTGCCGATAAAGACCATCGTCATGGCCATGGAAAGGTTGAGGGAATTGCTTCTTTAATGCAAGGCGCTTTCATGGCGGGAGCGGGGGTGTTTTTGGCCTTTTCAGCAGGTGATCGTTTTATTCATCCTGTAATTGTTAGTCATCATCAACTTGCTCTCGCTGTTTCTTTCATTGCAATTGCGCTATCGCTCATCGTGGTTAGTGTTCAAAAATTTTCGTTGCGCCGTGCTCCTTCTTTGGCGATTGAAGCCGATCATGCTCATTACAAAACAGATATAGCCTTGAACGGAATGGTTATTGTGGCGCTGTTTGTTGATTTGTACAACGGGCCGAAATGGCTTGACCCTGTTTTTGCTCTTTTTATCGCAGGTTATTTTTTATGGACGGCCTTTCAAATTACAGGACGTAGTGTTGATATGTTGATGGATAAAGAAATGCCGCTGAAGATTCGCAGGCATATCGAAGAAATTGTCAGACAAAATCTTCACGTTCATGGCATGCATGATCTACGCACGCGCCAGTCAGGGATGCAGATGCATATTAGTTTTGATGTTGAACTTTATCCTGATCTGTCTCTGAAACAGGCGCATGACATTGTGCGTGAGCTCGATCATGCTATTTTAGAGCATTACCCCCATGCCGAGATTATTATCCATATGGATCCTATCGGTGATACGGCAGATCCCAGACATAGTGTCCGCGGTGTGCACCATTAGTTATATCTTTATAGAGATGAAGTGATTTTAAGCGATACGGGCGTGAATAGGGCTCATCGCCATGTCTGCGGCGCGCTGTAACCTTGAGCGTGGCGCCGTATTAGTGTTTGCTGCAATAGAAGGACGGGCATAGTGTTTGAAGTTATTTCTCATTGCCGCTGTTTGTGCCAAAGCCGCGATTGTCACGTTGGTCCGTGTTGCAGGCTTTGAAAATTGGCATCCTTGAGAGGATGATATGGGCGCGATTGTTCTTTTGCATGATGACAAATTAAGATTTTTGATAAAGGAATGCAAATCAACCCAAAAATCTATTATTTTTCAATGAGATAACTTTCCTTGACAAAATCCGCCGAATATTTGATAAAGCTTTGGTTATCTCTTGCGGGTGTAGCTTAGTGGTAAAGCACTAGCCTTCCAAGCTAGCTATGAGGGTTCGATTCCCTTCACCCGCTCCAATTTCCCTTGTTTTACGGCAACTTATCGGTAAAAAAGTCACAAAAACCCGTTGACTTTTGGTTGCGGGTTTTTTACTTAAAGGGCTTAGAATTCGTGGCGGTTGTGGCATGTGCCTGATCCGATGGCTATAAACGCGAAGCTGTTTGAACTACTAACACATTAACTATAAAGGAGACCTTAATGAGTAAGGAAAAATTTCAGCGGAATAAGCCGCACTGTAATATAGGAACCATTGGTCACGTTGACCATGGTAAGACAACGCTGACCGCAGCGATTGCAAAACAATTCGGAAATGGTGAATCTGTTGATAATATTGACAAAGCACCAGAAGAAAAAGCACGTGGTATTACAATTTCTACGGCGCACGTTGAGTATGAAACAGCAAACCGTCACTACGCACACGTTGACTGCCCAGGACACGCAGACTATGTGAAAAACATGATCACAGGTGCAGCGCAGATGGATGGTGCTATCCTTGTTGTGAACGCAGCAGACGGCCCAATGCCACAAACACGTGAGCACATCTTGCTTGCACGTCAGGTTGGTGTTCCTGCTCTTGTTGTGTTCTTGAACAAAGTTGATCAGGTTGATGATCCTGAGTTGTTGGAACTTGTTGAAATGGAAATCCGTGAGTTGCTAAGCTCTTACGAATTCCCTGGCGATGATATTCCAATCGTTAAAGGTTCTGCTTTGGCTGCTGTTGAAGGCCGTGATCCTGAGATTGGTGAAAAAGCAATTGCAGAATTGTTGAAAGCCGTTGATGAGTACATCCCACAACCTGACCGTCCAATTGACAAACCATTTTTGATGCCAATCGAGGACGTGTTCTCAATTTCTGGTCGTGGTACTGTATGTACAGGCCGTATTGAAACAGGTGTTGTGACTGTTGGTGATGAGATCGAAATCGTCGGTATTAAACCAACGCAAAAAACAACAATCACTGGTGTTGAGATGTTCCGTAAACTTCTTGATTCTGGACAAGCTGGAGACAACGTTGGTGCTCTTCTTCGCGGTACAAAACGTGAGGAAGTGGAGCGTGGTCAGGTTCTATGTAAGCCTGGTTCTATCACACCACACACGAAATTCACTGCAGAAGCTTACATCTTGTCAAAAGATGAAGGCGGTCGTCATACACCATTCTTCGCAAACTACCGTCCACAGTTCTATTTCAGAACAACTGACGTAACAGGCGAAGTGATCCTTCCTGAAGGAACAGAAATGGTGATGCCTGGCGATAATTGTAATTTCACTGTGAAATTGATTGCGCCAATCGCAATGGATGAAGGTCTTCGTTTCGCGATCCGCGAAGGTGGCCGTACCGTTGGTGCAGGTGTTGTTTCTAAAATTATCGAATAAGATAATATTTAATTGACATATTAATAAAAGCCCCCTAAAAAC
Source organism: Alphaproteobacteria bacterium (assembly GCA_041397885.1). Lineage (GTDB taxonomy): Bacteria > Pseudomonadota > Alphaproteobacteria > Micavibrionales > Micavibrionaceae. Next base: position 219,276 of record JAWKVV010000002.1, read on the forward strand.
AGGGGGCTTTTTTATTACTTAAGTATAGATGTGTTATAGGCTCTCATGCCCAAAACGAAAAATCATAAAGTTTCTTATAAGGCCAAGTTCGGCCGTGTTGTTATTTCTGAAAATGATGAATCTGAATTTAAAGTCGGTTTTCTTTTTAAAGATGAGCCTGGTAATCCTGAGCGATTTTGGACCATTCGGGATGAAGCACGTATCACGGATGTGAGTAAAGAAATCTGGTATGCCTACCGCGAGCATCGTTATGCCTTTGAAGAAAATTCTGGCGCAGCCCATACAAAATTAACATTAGCAGATGGGACGGTACGGCGTTCTTACCATGCAGAGCAAGGTAAAGAAAACCGCTTTCGTTCTTTTTATCTTTTGGCAGAAGATCATCCATCTGATCTTGAAATTCGTGTTGAAATTCGTGATGGTAAAAAAATTATGATGTTGAAGAAGGGCAATGGTGCTGATGTTCAATCTCCCATCATTAGACGTCAGGAACTCAAGCTCACTGCCGATGTAAGAGAGACAGAAGAAAGTATTCTTGCTCATTTGCCAGGAGAATATCAGGACACGCTTGGTTTTAAATTTAATAAAAAGTCAGGAATTTTTATGCCGATGCAAACCAATTCCCAGAGACTAAAAACAAAGGTTCGGTTTTTGCAGGATAGTAATCAAGGGCGCTTTGTCTTTCATATTGAACTTGCCCATGATTCAGGATCAGGCCTGACAATTGATCGTAAAAGATGGCCAATTCGTGAATACGAAGCGGAAGTAAAAGGTATTTATAAAGCTGATGGTGAGATAGATATCAAACATAATCCTGAAATTTTTGGATTTGATTATGAAACGATTGGATTAATGTGTGAGAGAGCATTGCAATTTGAACGAGAAGATTTTCTTGAGTTTGCAACATTGTATCTGCTCAAGAAATCTAGGGAAGATCCAGAAAGATCTGCTGATATCTGCGTTGATTCCATATATTTCTCAAAATCACATCCTGGTAGAATTTTGCTTAAAGATGTGATTGATCAAGGGCAAATAGCGATGAAAAAGCTCTGTTATGACCAAAAAACAGGCGAGCCTAAACCATTCCAATGGTAGTTTTTTCTAGTAATTATGTTCGCGATATTGTAAAAAATGCCATCATGTAGGGGTATAGCTCAGTTGGTAGAGCGACGGTCTCCAAAACCGTAGGCCGAGGGTTCAAATCCTTCTGCCCCTGCCATTTTCAAGATTTTATCCACCAAATGGGACACTCTTGGGACACTTTTTTCTAGTTTTGTGTCCCAAATTCACTTACTCTTACTTTTATGGGTACTATAGAAGAACGCAAAAGTGAGACAGGCGGGGATACAACCTACCGCGCAAAAGTAAGGTTGAAAGGAACGCCTGTTCAATCTGCCACCTTCCTAAGAAAAACAGATGCAAAGAAATGGATTCAGAAAACCGAAACTGAAATCCGTGAAGGCCGATATTTCCAGAAATCTCAAGCAAAGATAAATACCGTTTCAGACGTGATAGAACGGTATTTATCTATTCTTGAGAAGAATAACCCAAAACGTGCCAAGGATGTCACGAGGCTATTAAGCTGGTGGAAAGATGAAATTGGGTATTATTGCCTTTCTGATCTAAACAAAGACATCTTCATCAAAGCCAGAGAAAACCTTCAAAACAGGTCTAGGGAGCGTAAAAAAGCCAAAGGAGCGGTTAAAAACCTCAGTAGTGCAACAATCAATCGTTATTGGGTGGCTATGCAGACGGCTTTAAATGTGGCGGTAAAGGAATGGGACTGGTTAGCCAAAAACCCAATGTCTAATATTTCCAAATTAAAAGAGCCAGAAGGACGCAAGCGGTTCTTATCCGATAAAGAACGTGATGCCCTATTAGAGGCCTGTAAAGCATCTAATAACCCATACTTATATACGATTGTTATTGTTGCTCTCAGCACAGGCGCAAGACGTAGTGAAATTCTGAACCTCAAATGGAGTCAGGTGGATTTCAAGCGTAATACGATTTATCTTTTTGAGACCAAAAACAAAGAGTCCAGAGCCTTATATCTTCATAGTCAGGCATTAGATTGTATTAAAGCCTTACGCCCAAAAGATTATGATGAAAATGACTTAGTCTTTAAGTCGTTTAAAAACCCAGACAAATCCTATGAAATTAAGAAGTCATGGGAAGCAGCTTTGAGAACGTCAAAGATCAAGGATTTTCGTTTTCATGATTTGCGCCACAGCGCGGCATCCTATTTAGCAATGAATGGCGCAACGCTTGCTGAAATAGCGGAAGTTTTAGGGCATAAAACTTTAGCAATGGTGAAACGCTATGCACATTTAAGTGAAAGCCATACCTCTAATGTTGTTAAAAATATGAACAACAAAATTTTTGGTAACGATGATTAGAAAACCAAGAATATTTAGACATGATGTTGATGATAGTGATTTAGAAAAAGTCGCTATTAAAACAATTAATTACTATCACGAGATGATTAGGCAAATAGCGTCAGGACGAAAACCAGATAGGTTATTTGCTCAAAATTGCCTATTTATTTTAGAAGAATGCGTGAAGGAGATATGGCTTTCCCCAGAAATGCAGTTGAAAGTAAAACCATACAACAAACTATTTGATAACTATTTGCATCATTCTTTTAATCCAGTCTTAGGACACACATCAAAATCAAAAGAAAAGTTAAATCATAAAAAACAGGAAATAATTGTTATTGTCATTTTGTTTGATTTTTATATTCAAAATTATGCCAAAACAAACATGAAGTTATCTACTATTCGTTCAAATTTTCTTCAAGACTTGGCGGACTGGTATCGAGACAGTGAACATAAACCTATTAATCTTAGCAGTATTTACGAATATATAGGGGAAAGTAACTTAGGAATAGAAATAGATACAGAGACTTACAGCGATGAAATTCGCTTCAGGAAATGGATTTTAAATGATTTCTTTCAAAGAAATAAGGCTGAAAATTTTCCTGATGAGTTTTCAGATGTGAAAAGAATTTTCATAGAATTTCACGATTTTGTTCAAAATATTGTAAAAAAATAATTTTCATATTTTTTCAGAAAAAATTTGGAAGGAATAAAGATTTCAAAACGTAACAAGTGGTCATAGCCTGTAATAATAACAACAGGAGATATTTATGACCTATTATACAATTAAGCAAATAAACGAGCTTCACCCTGGAATATCAATTCCCACCCTACGAAAACGTAATTTTAATAAATTAACTAATGGAATGAATAATATATTTAAAAAGCTGGGTGAAACTGTTTTGGTTCACGAAGAGCGACTAGTATTATTTATTGATCTTGAGAATGAAAAAGAAATTTACGGCAAAATCACTAAAGAGGATTTAAAAAGACTTAATTATTCAGAACTAGAAGGTAACGTTATAGTTAAAAATAATGATTTGTTGAGATGGATGGAAGATACAATATCCTTAAAAGTAAGAGAAATATTAGTTAAAAAACGTCACCCTAGATAATTCAAAAAGAGAAAATAAATATGAAAAAATTTAGTATTTCATGCCTTCGTAAACTCTACTTTAACCGACAAATAAACGGATTTGATCAAGCTGTAAAAGAAACAGGAAAGAAAGTTATTATCGACGAAAGAAGACTTATGGAATGGCTAAAAAATACTTAAGCAGCACTCGATAATTTTTTCATTCTTTTATCTTGTAACTTCTGCAATTCGTCTATTCTTTTTAAAAAAGGCATAATGTTGATTACAAAATCATCTTTTCTTATTTCCAGTTCTATAAAATTATTATCATGCAACGACTTTAGATGATTGGTAGAAATACTTAATGTTTTTGCAGTTGTGTATTTCCAAATATCTTTTTTAGAAATTATAATTTTTGCATCACTAATTCTTTCTTGTCTCATATGAGATAAAATCATCCACATTGAGGACGATGTATTTCGTTTAACGCCCAATTGTTTCATTTCTGCCGTCAATAAAACCATCTCAAATGTAACCATTTTTTGTTCCTTTCTTTATAAATTTTGAAATAAATCCCGAATGCTATTGGGAAGAAAAATTGTAAAAAATGTGAAATAAATGAACCATTCAGAGAACACGAATGCGATCAGAATAATATTAAAAGTACATACAGCCATCAGGCCAAAACGAGCGCGATTTAAAAAATATTCAAGTACATATGCAAACGCTAGAAATGAATATTTACTTATAAAAATGATTGTTTTTTTCCAAAAAGGACGAGCTTTTTCTTCTGATTTTTGATTATTTTTAGTGACGGTTTCTTCACTATTTTCATCGTTTTTTAATTTAATTTTTGTCTCTTCTGACATTATAAACTCGCTATTTTTTAACAAAACAGCCACCAGATTTCTCTGGTAGCTGGGGAGTTTGTAACCGTCAAATGAGCGGCGCGACGTATTCACGCAAGCGCTATTATATTTCGCCGCCTCCCCAACCATAGGTCGAGAAAGCAGCATCTAATACTTAACGGCCTGATGCTTTAGACCGCATTTGAGGGGTTACAACGCCCCGAGCATTAAGCTCATTTCAACCCTATGGCTTTACGTCATAACGGTCAAATAAATTCGTTATTTTTGAACAGCTTAAGTAATTCTAAAAAATATTTTTTGTTACCAGCTATTACAGATTGTTATGCGTGAAAACTCGGCAAAATAGGTCTTGGAAAAAGTTGGTAACCTATGAGAATATTGGTTATGTAAATTATTGCAGGATAGCGTTCTGTACGGACAAATTTTTCACGAGGTAAAAAACATGGCCAAAAAAACAGATAGACTTGAGATTAGAATTAGCCCTCAGATCAAAAATAGATTGCAAGAAGATGCACTAAATCTAGGCTTTGGGCAAGGACAAGGAATACCTAATTTTAGCCGATATTGTCACTGGATTTTGCTTAATGGCAATAAGCCGATTGATCGGTCACAGTATGAAGAATTAATCAAAATAAATCATAATTTAATAAAATTAGGAGGTCTTACAAATCAATATCTGTATCACCTAAATCGTGAAAGAAAGATACTTTTAGATAGGGGAATTGAAGATAATAATAAAAAATATCTAGAAAGCCTAGATCGGCAAAACGAGAGATTGGATGAAATAAAATTTCTTCTTTTAGATTTAAAAAAAGCAACTCGTGAAATTTCTATTTTGGAGAATGCTTAATGAATAATTTGTACGAAAATAATATTGAAGATGAATTTTCTAAATTTCTTAAATCTCAAAAAGGAAAAGGAGATTTTGAAGAAAATAGAATTAGACACCGTTTTTTAAATAAAGATTATTTGGTTCAATTATCAAGACCCGCGCAGCAAAATGTGGTCATTAAGATTGTTCATAAGGGATCAGGTCAAGCACATCTTAATGTTTTATTACGGTATATTCAGAGAGATTTAGTAACGCAAAAAGAAGAAGAAAAGGCCTGTATTTATAATCAAGATGGAGAAATACTCTCTGAAAATGACATACTAGAAAAGCGTAAAGAATGGATAAAAAATTTTGAAAATTGGGAATATAAAATCACTGATTTTCAGGAATTTAAAACTTATAAAGAGTTTTTAAATTCTCGATATGAAGAATTAGGTTTTGATAAGCAAGAATGGTCAAAAATTCAAAATCAATGGAACAGAGATTTCTATTCCTATAAGTCTAATTTACAGGAAAGAAATAAATATGAAGATAATCTAAAATCTCAAAGTTTTTCACAAGAAAACATAAAAAATCTTCTAAATATTGATGATTATAATAAGGCGCGAGTAAGGGCTGGTGAAATTTGGCATGATGCTAATTCAAGTAAAATAGATATTAAAGAGCATAGAAATTATAACTTGTTCAAAAAGTATCAAGAAGAGCGCAATAAAGCCGCTCTTCAAATTGCAAGCGACATTAAAGGACATTATAAATTTTTCAAAAGCGAGAATATTAAGTTAGATGAATTAGCAGCTGATATTCTTTACGCTAAAGGAGAAGTAAGCAGAAAAGAGGCTATTTCTCAAAAAGACAATTATGTAGAAAATAATTTAAAGCCAATAATTGAAGATCTGGATAAAACAGAGAAGTTTTTATCGAAACAAGAGGCTGTCTCCCTTTCTCGCGCTAAGTTAAAACTGGATAAATCAGATTTAGAAATATGGACAGATTTTGAAAAAAATAAATATAAAGAACTAGGGATTGATAAAGAAAAATGGGATCAATTACGAACAAATTGGAAAGCTGAAAGCCGTAAATCCATATCAGAAATAGCAGATTTAGAAAAAGAAGGGGTGATCCAATTTGGTATAGCCAAAGATTATTTGAACAGTAAATATTATGATCAGGGATTATCAGAAATTGAGGGTAAAATATTTAAAGCCACTAAAATTTATGACCGCATATTAAAACCTGAAGCAGAAATAAAAGAATTTTCCTATGTTTATGATCAAGAAACGCAAAACTATGGCTTTTACAGTCAAAATAAACAAGGTCACGATAAAATCTATGCTCTTGATAAAGAAGGTGGATTCATTGAAAAAACGGTAAATATTGATAATTTAATCAATGTTAGTCAGTCAATGAAGGGGGCTGTTCAGTCTAAGCCGAAAGATTTTTCTCATATTGTGTTGTCTGTTGGGGGTGATAATCCTAATCCTGAATTAGCCAGACAAGCCACCCAAAGCTTTTTAGAAGAAAATCTGGCATCCAAAGGGTTTGATTATCTTTATGCTATGCATAAAGACACTGGAAATCTTCACTTTCATGTTATTTTGAACAATACCTCTAAAACATTTCATAAAAAAGATAATGAAGCGCAAATAAGATTCAGAGTAAATAAATTTGATCTTCAGGTTTTAAGAGAAGATTATACTAAAAAACTCGATGAATTGGGGATTGATAGAACAGCTACTTTAAAAAAAGATAGAAAAGACTATCTCGACAAAGCGCAGCAGAAAATCGAAAACGCCAAATATTTTGATCGAGATTGGTATAGCTATCAATTATCTGAAGCAGAAAATCCTAATTTTGACGCTTTAAAATTCAGGCGCAATGCCATGAAACACTTAACCACATTAAGTAAACAATTAGAATTAAAGGGCTATGGCGACATGGCGACAGATATACGCGCCGAAAAAGAGTATTACCGTAACATACAGCCTGAACATATAGATAAGGCCATGAAAGCCACGATGAAGGTATTTGAGCGCGATGAAACAGAGCTTGGAAAGACAATGTCTAATAGCTTTGTGAAGCGTATAGGCGAGCCTGAAGATTATATAAAAGATAATCAAATAAAGGAAACAATCATCAAAGATTACGCAAAACATATAGATAAAACTATTAAAGATTTAGAAAATATTAAAACTCATGAGTTATCTTCCGAGCTAATTGAACAGCGCGGGAAAGCTCTGAATTACTTAGAAAGTAGAAAACTAGAATTAGAAGATAAGAAACTGGAACTAGGTATATATAACGAAAGAGATGAAGGTCGTTATATGGAGAGGGAAAAATCATGAAATTATTCATAAAACATTAACGACTTTTTTAGAATATTTTAGTATGCTTGATTCAGGCTAAATACCTGTTTTTTTTGTAAAAAAATATAAATCAGGTAGCAATCGGGAGGTTTTAAAAAAGGTGCCAAGTTATACGTTAGAATTAGAGCTTTTTAGCTCCTATGTAACGGATATACCAGGATTCCAAATCTGGGCTGATGGCGTACAGCTTGGCGCAACCTATTCTGTTACTTCTGGAGGATACTCAATCTCCGTTTCTCCAACTTATGGTGGTTCTTTGCCGACATCTTTAGAGTTTCGTTTTTCAGATGTCAGTGTTGAGGTTCCCAGAACTATCGAAATTCGCTCCGTTAAAATAAATAACATGTATGTGAATACTGGAAATTATTTATCCAGCAACATATTAACAAATGGTGGTAGTGCCACTGTTGATATTGATAGTGTTAATACAAACGACAGCGATTTTATTTTTGATTCATCTGATCCAGTACCTTCCGAATTTACCACAGGAGCAACACAGACATTTACGGCAGGTAATGATACATTTAGACGTTTTAACGGAACGTCAGATGAAATCTTTAATATGTTGGATGGCCGTGATGCGGCTTATTTAGGATCAGGAAACGACAAAGTATCTGGTGGGCTTGGAGATGATGTTATTTATGGTGGAGGGGGCTCAGATCTTCTTTATGGTGATGATGGCAATGACAGGTTGTTTGGGGGTGATGGTGACGACATCCTTTATGGTGGAATAGGTAATGACCGCATTCATGGTGAGGCAGGTAATGATGAAATTCATGGAGGCGATGGAGATGATCGTTTAAATGGCCACGATGGGGATGATGTTATCACAGGCGGAGCAGGAGCGGATAAGCTGAATGGGGGTAATGGGGCAGATTACTTATTCGGTGATGATGATGATGATCAATTAGTAGGCGCTGATGGTGACGATACCATAGACGGAGGCAATGGAAATGATCTTGTCTATGGTGGTGATGGTATTGATAATATAAATGGAGGAGATGGGAATGATATTCTCATAGGAAATACTGGGGATGATATTATACACGGAGATGATGGTGATGATAGCCTATACGGCCAACAGGATAACGATACACTGTATGGCGGAAATGGTAATGACCATATCTTAGGTGGAGATGGTAACGATACAATTGATGGCGGCGGCGGTAACGATGTTTTAATTGGCGGTACGGCATTGGCACCTGTTATAGATGCGACAACACTCCTATCTTATGCGGGGGGGCAAGATGGAGCAACGACAATTACTTATTTTGATGGTGGCGTTTCTTTAGACGGTAATCCATGGAAAAAAATCCTCATCAATTATACCGTGACCGCCAACACAATTATTGAATTTGATTTTCGCAGCACGTTGGAAGGCGACATTCACGGTATCGGTTTTGATAATGATGATAATATTGATAACGATACCAATAAATTTAAGGTTTATGGTACACAAGACTGGAACAGGGATCATGATGATTTTAACAATTATGACGGATCTGGAAATTGGGCGCATTACAGGATTGATGTTGGGTCGTTTTTTACAGGCACATTTTCCCATCTAACAATTATAGGAGATGATGACAGTAACCCACGTGGTAATGGTCATTGGGCTAATTTTATTATTTATGAAGATACTGTTGGCACAGAAATAGATATTATTTCTGGAGGTTCACAAGATGACCAACTTTTTGGTATGACGGGTGATGATACATTAAATGGCGATGATGGTAATGATATTGTCAGCGGCAATGATGGAAATGATACGTTGAATGGTGGTGCGGGCAACGACACGTTACATGGTGGAAATGGTAACGATACGCTAAATGGTGATAATAATGACGACGGGTTATATGGTGGCGCAGGGAATGACATCTTAAATGGTGGAAATGGTAACGATTTCTTTGATGGTGGCGCAGGAACAGATACAGCCTCATTTGCTGGGCATACAACCTATGTCATCGTCGATCTTAGCAATGCCACCGCCCAGAATACGCGGCAGGGAACGGATACGTTTGCCAATATCGAAAATCTGATCGGTACGGATTACAACGACACACTGCAGGGGGATTCCAATACCAACGTAATAAACGGCGGTTTAGGTAACGATACGATCTGGGGTAATGGTGGTGCAGATACTCTTAATGGCGAAGACGGCGATGATGATTTTTGGGTTTCTGGCACTCAGGCCTTTAATGACGTCTATGACGGTGGCGCAGGCTATGATGAAATTCATATGGGTGCCGATACATATTTTAACGCCTCTAGTACTTTTATCAGCATAGACCGTCTGGATATGAATACGTTCCGCGCCCTTGCGGAATTAAATGGCGGCTTTGACTTTACCGGATTTGTCACTACCGCCCGCGGCAATATGGAAGGTCAGGGCGGCAATGAAACTATCACGGGCAGCGACAGTGATGATTTGATTTATGGTTTTGCAGGAAATGATTTACTCAATGGCGGTTTAGGCAATGATCAGATATGGGGCGGAGATGATGTTGATACCATTAACGGTGGAGACGGTAACGACGATTTATATGGCGAGGCTGGCGCTGACATCTTGAATGGTGGCGCAGGAATTGATGATTTCTTTATTTCGGGAACAGATGCTTTAGGTGACCAGTATAATGGTGGGGCGGATACAGATTATGTGCGTCTTAATGCCAATGTCTATATGAATTTGGCGAATACATTCACCGATGTTGAATATATTCTCTATAACGGTTTTGATATTATTGCGGATGTCGGCACAGGATTTAACCTGACTGGCACATTGCGTTCAGGTACAGGAAATCTATTAGGGCAAGGCGGCAATGAAGTTATCACTGGCGGTGACAATGCAGATTTTATTTACGGATATGCAGGGGCTGACACATTGAGTGGTGGTCTTGGGAATGACGACATTTGGGGTGGAGATGATGCTGATACAATTAACGGTGGAGACGGCGTTGATGATATTTATGGTGAAGCAGGTGCTGACACGCTAAATGGTGATGATGGCAATGATAATTTTTATATTTCCAATAGTGACGGCGTTGGCGATCAATATGACGGCGGCGCTGATTACGACCGCCTTTATCTGGAAACAAATGTGTTCCTCGGCGAAGGTGTCAGTTTTGCAAATATGGAAGAATTGCGTTTTCAAGGATTTAATATTACCGCCGTTCTGAATGAAGGCTTTGATTTAAGCAGTATGATACGAAGCGGTGCAGGTGACCTTTTGGGTCAAGGTGGGAATGAAACCATCACAGGGACGCAAAGCAATGATACAATTTACGGCCATGCGGGCAGTGATACATTAAATGGTCACGACGGTGGCGATACAATTTACGGCGGTGATGACGCCGATACAATTAATGGTGGTGAAGGATCCGATTCAATTTATGGGGAAGCCGGTGCAGATATTCTCAATGGTGATGCCGGTAATGATGATTTCTTTATCGGTGGAATCGAAGGATTAGGGGATCAATTTAATGGTGGTGATGATACGGATGATCTTGTTTTAACCTCTGCTGCTACTTTAAATTTGGCGGCCACTTTTACCAATATGGAGCTTGTGCGGTTTAACGGGTTTGATATTACGGCGGTTTCTGGTGATGGTTTTAATCTGTCTGGTATGACGCGTACGGGGCTTGGTGATCTTTTGGGACAAGCGGGGGATGAAAGCATTACAGGAACGGAAGGAACGGATAATATTTACGGTTTTGACGGGAATGATACCTTAAATGGCGGTGGCGGTGGTGACTATCTGTACGGTGGTGCTGGGGCAGATGTCATTAATGGTGGGGATGGAAACGATAATATTTATATTACAGGTACAGAAGCACTTGGCGATCAATATGATGGCGGAACAGGAACCGATTATTTGCGAATGGATGCCGATGTTACCTTTAACATGGCAAATACATTTGCAAATTTAACTGCTATTATTTCGGGCGGGTTTAATATTCTCTCTGAAGTTGGTGGCGGGTTTGATCTGACAGGCCAGACTATTAGTGGCGGGAGTTTCCTCTATGGGAACACAGGGGATGAGACCATTATCGGATCAGAAAGTGCCGATAATATTTATGGCGGCGACGGGAATGATACAATCTTCGGAAATGACGGCAACGATGATATTTATGGCGGCGCGGGATCCGATACCCTAAATGGTGGTGAAGGCACAAATGAATATTTCATTGGAGCCGGTGCAGAAAATCTTGGCGATGTTTATATTGGCGGGACAGGCGCAGATTATATCTATATGTCCGAAGCAACAGATTTTAATTCCGCCAATAGCTTTACCGATATTGACAGACTTTACACTGGCGGTTTCAATATAAATCTTGTGGCAGGTACTACGATTAGTTTTCTTGGTATTCAAATGGTAGGTGCCAGCAATATTTATGGCACAGCATCGACTGAAACAATCACAGGCTCCATCAGTGCTGATAGTTTTTATGGCGGCGCAGGTGCTGATGTTATTAACGGTAGTGATGGTAATGATGATTTTTATGTCGGCGGAACGGATGCCTTGGGCGTGAATTTTGACGGTGGAAATGATAGTGATGATATTCAACTTTTAAGTGATGCCAGCTTTAACACCGCATCAACATTCATCAATTTTGAGCGGATTGTAACTAACGGGTTCAATATCAATATTGTATCTGGTTCAACTGTTAGTTTTGCAGGGATGACCGCCAGTGGCACGGTCAATATTTATGGCGATACAGGTATTGAAACAATCACTGGTACGGAAAATGGCGATAATATCTATGCTGGTGATGGCGCCGATATTATCAATGGTGGTGGCGGTAACGATAATTTTTATGTATCTGGTACTGAGAGTTTAGGTGATGTCTATGATGGTGGGGCTGGAACTAATTATGTACGTCTTGACGCCGACTCTTCTTTCAATAGTGCTAATAGTTTTACCAATATAGCCACGATGATCAATAATGGCTTCAACATGTATGTGACATCTGGTTCTACTGTTGATTTTTCTAGTATGGCTAGAAGCGGCGCAGGAGAAATATACGGCGATGTGGGCAATGAAACCATTATCGGGTTTAACAATACGAATGTGTTTTATGGTCTGGGTGGTGCCGATACCATGACAGGCGGTTCAGGCAATGACAGCTTCTGGGTGTCTGGAACGGAAAGCCTTGGAGATGTTTATAACGCCAATGGCGGGACAGATTATGTGCGCTTAGGAGCCGATTCATATTTTGATAATACAACAGTCTTTAATGGTATTTACGGCGTTGTGTTCAATGGATTTAATATGATAGTTACCTCTGGCTCAACGGTTGATCTTTCAGGCATGATCCGTAGTGGTACTGGACAAATTCACGGTGAAGCAGGGAATGAAACAATTACAGGTATGGATAATACCGATATTATGTACGGTTTTGCAGGCAATGATGTCTTGATAGGTGGTTTGGGTGCGGATCAACTTTATGGCGGCAACGATAATGACACGCTTTATGGTGGTGATGCGCTGGATGATCTTTATGGTGAAGCGGGTGCCGATACTTTTGTGTTTGAAGCAGCTACCGCCTTTGCTGCCCGTGACAGGGTTCGAGATTTTAGCCTTGTTGATAATGACGTGATTGACATTAGTGATCTGCTGACGGGGTATACATTCGGCGTGGATGATTTGACGGACTTTGTCCAAATAGTTGATTCTGGATCTCATTCGATTATGTCTGTTGATGTCACGGGAACAGGAACATTCGGTGCGGGAACGGAAATCGCCTTCATGTATAATATCAGCGGAATTACTGATGAAGTTGCCCTTGAAACATCAGGAAACCTCATTACACATTAATTTGAATATTTTTAATTTCTTAAATGGCTGTTTGATGGATTTCATATAATTTTTTAGCAAAAATAAAAATATTAGAGTTTCTAAGAATTTTTTGTTCCCGAACGGTATCTTTTTGACTGTATAACCTCTACTACATTGGTCTTGCTACCAATCGGTATCATTTATTGATTTTTTAACCGTATTGAGTTAAAATGATACCTATCGGTAACATAATTAAAGGAGGCTATCATGGATCGTAGAATACCAGATGCTGATGACTTGGGAAAAGTTATCCGTGATGCTCGGAAATCTCAAGGTTTAACACAAGACCAACTGGCAGGAATGACTGGAACAGGTCGCCGCTTCATTAGTGAACTAGAAAATGGTAAAGACACCGTCCAACTGGGTAAGGTTTTACTTGTTCTAGCTGCTTTGGGCATAGCAATTTACGCTTTAAGTAAATGGAAACCATAAACTATGAGTGATAATCATAACATTCAAACTTTGAGTGTATTTTTGCATAGTGCCTATATTGGAACCTTAACTTCCGATAATGCTGAATTAAGTTTTCAATATGACAAGGAATATCTGCGACAAGATAAGGCGATAAAATTATCGACATCATTGCCATTGCAAGAAGACGCTTTTTCTCATCAAGTAACGCTCCCTTTTTTTTCTGGCTTATTACCTGATGAACAAGTTAGAAAAAAGCTAACACGTTATTTAGGAATTTCAGAACAAAACTCTTTTGCGTTGTTGAAAGAGATTGGTGGTGAGTGTGCGGGAGCTGTATCTGTTTACCCTGAAAGACAATCTCCTGATATATCAAAAAAAGCTGATTATCGAATTTTAGAAGATAAGGAAGCTTATGATATTTTATCTTCTATAGATAAACGCCCTATGATGGTTGGTGAAGATGATATTCGCATTTCAGGTGCAGGAGCGCAGGATAAGCTTATTATTGCGCTCATTGATGGTAAAATATCAATTCCGAAAGGGAGTGCGCCTTCCACGCACATAATAAAACCAGCCATTAAAGAGCTTGAATATTCTGTTTTTAATGAGTTCTTTTGTATGAAATTAGCAAAAGCACTGAAGTTGCCTGTGCCAGAGGTTTATGTGCATTGGTTAGAAGGTGAGCCGTTTTATTTAATCGAGCGTTATGATCGTTTTTATGATCATGAGAAAAATATCATAAGACTGCACCAAGAAGATTTTTGTCAGGCGCTCATTATACCGCCAGAGTTAAAGTATGAAAATGAAGGCGGCCCAAGTCTAGAAAAATGTTTTGATCTTCTCGATAGCCGTATTGAACGTGGTAATATGGCGGGAGTTAATCGCCTTGTATTCTTGCGAGGCGTTATATTTAATTTTCTTATTGGCAATGGTGATGCGCATGGAAAAAACTTCTCTCTCCTATATGATGGGGATTCAGAGGCTTTAGCACCATTTTACGATTTAATGTGCACTCTTGTTTATTCTAATTCTTATAAATCTAAAATGGCTATGAAGATTGCGGGTAAGTATAAATTTAAAGATGTCTATACACGTCATTTTATAGCTCTTGGTAAAACTATAGGTTTAAAACCTGATCTTGTGGAAAGTGAAGTAAGAAAACTTTCTGGTAAGATTTTAGGAGTGGCGAATAAGCTAAAGGATGAATTAAATGGTAGTCCTAAAACAGCATCACCCATTTACAATAAAATTATCAGCGAATTTAATCTACCGGATAGCTAGCTAATGTTGTGTTATGAATAATTAATTGTTTAGTATTCATTACTGCAGATAAAATACTTTTACATCATTAACTAGAAGACCGTAGGCCGCCAATGGGACACTTTTGGGACACTAGCAGATAAAAAGAGGGTATAATCAGTAGTTATTATGTTAATATAAAATTAACTAAGTTATTGATAAATAATTAAAATATTTGTTACACATTTTTATGATTTTCCCTAATTTAAGTCTCCAAAACCGTAGGCCGCGGGTTCAAATCCTGCTGCCCCTGCCATTTTGGAAGTATTTGCCCCCGCCGTGGCACACTTACGGCACACTATTTCAACTTTTCAACAAAACATAATTGGTATTGGTCAAAGTCATAGGCTTTACGGCGTAAATTGTGCCGTATGTGTGCCTTTTAGATCGGCTGAGCAATCAAGTGATTGGTTTTATTCATGAATATGGATTTGACCCACGGTTTGCTTATTTGATGTTGTGGTTTTGACCGTTTTTGAATTGATAAAGAAAGGTTGAGTAATGGCTACAATACAGAAAAGAAAACTAAAGAACGGTGATATATCATATCGTGTTCAGGTTCGTTTGAAGGGCTATCCGGTTGAGAGAGCGACATTCCATAGGATTACTGATGCTAAGAATTGGGCGCAAGCTACTGAAGCGGCCATGCGGGAGCGGCGGTACTTTAAAACATCTGAGGCTCAAAAACATACCGTAGCAGATATGATTGATAGGTACCTTGCGAAAGTAGAACGTGAAAACCCTAAACGCCTAAAAGATGTGTCGTCAGTATTGGAATGGTGGAGAGATCAATTAGGTTACTGTGTCCTGGCTGACTTCAACCGATCTCAAATATCACAGAAGATTGAATTGCTCACCAGAAAGACTGTTGAGCGCGTTGATAAAGATACGGGCCGCAAGAAGCCTGTTCCGATTTCATCTTCTCGTGTGAATCGCTATATGGCTGCACTAAGTCATGTTTGTACCACAGCAATGAATGAATGGGAGTGGTTGGAAAACAACCCATTATCAAAAATCAAAAAGCTAAAAGAGCCCAGAGGAAGAATAAGGTTTTTAAACGATGCTGAGCGGGAGAAGTTGCTCAAGGCCTGCCTTAATGCATCATATCAAAACATGTATCTAATTGTAGTTCTTGCGCTTAGCACTGGTGCACGTCGTGGTGAGATAATGAACATACGTTGGACTGACATTGATTTTTCAAGATGGCAGATAGTCTTACACAATACCAAGAATAATGAACGTAGGTTGCTACCTTTAACAGGCCATGCGCTGGACTTAATGTGCCAACATCAGAAGGTAAGGCGAATTGATACAGATTTGATATTCCCTTCTCAACGCGGCGATAAGCCACATGAGATTAAACGTAGCTGGGAGGGGGCTTTGAGAGAGGCAGATATAGTTGATTTTCGATTTCACGACTTAAGGCACTCTGCTGCATCTTACCTTGCTATGAACGGTGCTTCATTGGCTGAGATAGCAGAAGTCCTAGGGCATAAAACGTTGTCGATGGTTAAACGGTACGCCCACTTGTCGGAAGCCCATACCAACTCTGTAGTGGCAAGTATGAACGATAAAATTTTTGGAGGTTTAAATGGATGATGACTGGAACATTATTTTTGATCTCAAGAAAAATCAACTAAAGCAGGATGCGGTGGTGCTTAAATGCATCTACGTAATTCTTTACGGCGATAAGCATGGTGAGGCAGAAAAAGACTTCTTATTGGACATGCTGACCAATGAGTATAATTCTATCAAACAAAATCATGATAGCCGACCTGGTAGAAAAAAAGGTTATGGCCTAAAGAACCGAGCATTAGTTGTTTACAGGGTTATACTTCTGATGGACAAGGGTAGAGGTAGAGAGGATGCAATAGCTGATGTCGCTGCCCTATATGATGTATCTTTCGATACAGTGAAAAGATACTATGATAAGAAAAGAGCCGCTATACGTCGTTCCATGCAATGCCCTCACTTTGTTGAAATGATGAATCTTGCTTGCAAAGTGTTCCCTAAATAATAGGCTTGATTAGTGATGTATCTAGAATACGTAACTAATGGCTAAATAACTCCATGAACTGCCACGCAAGGCAAATAACCAAAGGAGTTATTAAATGGACACAGGTACAATTCAAACCTCACAACTGATGACTGTTAGACAGTTTTCTGAAAAGCATAAAGCATTTCCACAATCTAGCCTAAGGCATCTTATTTTCTATTCTCATAAAAATGGCTTTAACAAAGTCATTGTTAGGATTGGTCGGCGTATACTGCTTGATGAGCATATGTTTTTTGAATGGATTGATAGTAAGCGCAAAGTGTAATGCGACCTCATTGGCTGGTAGAAGCTAGTAATTATTCTAACTACCGCACGTGTAAAATCATAAATAATGGAAATGTCATGGAAAAAACTCATGCAGATATATATGGCCCAATTGCTGTACAGAAAGTTGTGCAAATAGCTTCTTATGATGCAACACTTGGTGACGCCGCTAAAAAAGTGTTGGGGATTATTGCAGGCTACTGCGGCAACAATGAATCGTGCTGGCCTTCACTTAGTCGTATAGCAAGAGCAACAGGCGTATCCGTGACAGCGGTGATTAAGCAGATAAATATCTTAGAGCAGCATAATTATATTATAAGAGAGCAGCGCCGTAATAAGAAAGGTGCAAAGATCCCAAGCATCTTACATTTTAATTGTGCCCTGGCTTGCGAGTATTCACGATGTCCAGAAATATTTTGTAAAGAGCACCTAACCTTAGTGGTTTGGTACCTTGTAACCTTATCACGTTATATAGGTATGGAACTTGATGAAGTTTCTGCCCACCTAACTTCTGAAGGTTACATAAATAAAACAGTTCTAATAAAACACTTTAAAGAAAAGAGGAATAATAAAACATTATTGCGAGCTGACAGTTGGGCAAAACAAAAAGAGCATGACAGAGAAGCCAATGTATCATCGGAAGACAGGGAGGTTATGATAAATACTGAAAAAGGCCTTCGTGAATACTTGACGACAGATCAGATAACTAATCTTAGTCTTGAAGTGATGAGGGAAGTTAAAGGAATGAGTTTGGAAGATAGCGCAAGGCACCAAATTAAACGTTATCGTACCGTATTACAGGAGTGCCAATCTAAGTCGTTAGGTAATTCTGTAGTGGAAAAGGTTGGCTGAATAGTGCAATATTATTTTAGATCGCTGGATTGGTGATCTGGGGCTTAATATCCCCAAACATAAGTGGTTAGGCACTACCAGAATGTGTCGCCCTCAGTCTTAGGACTGGGTGGCGATGCTATGTACAGGCGCAAGCTAAAATCATCGCGCCGTTTCTTATGTTACGGATATTAACACCCAGTCACCAGATGGAGCGATCCTCTGGTGACTTTAATGGAGGTTGATATGCGTTGCTTATGTTTCTTAATTTTTATAGTTTTGGTTTTTCCCGCTACAGCCCAGGCAGGAGAAGGGAATATAGCGAAGTGCCTATCAAGTCTTAAATACTACAAAAAGGCATTGCAGGAGCGCTCAGACTTTAACAGTGAAGTCTTGGATAGCATGGCAGGTCAGCTTGGATTAGAAAATAGTTTATCTGAAGGTGATTGGAAGTTGTTAAGACGCTTTTTTGAAAATCAAGATGAGCTGTCCCCTTCAGGCTCTAAACAAGATGCTAACTCTTGTATTGGGTTAGGTATCAGTTCAGCTAACATGAAAATCTTAAATAAGATAAGTCTTGAACAGATTCCAAGTCCAATTGATAAGGTTGCTAGGCAGTGTGCAGAAGGTATAGGTATCACTATTGCTTACTATGAACACAAATATCCTAAACAGGTGGCATTTGATAAAGCAACAGAGCTGGGTAATTGGTTCGGTTCGGGACTTGCTTTTTATAAACATCTTGCAGTAACGCCACCCTCTGTTGAGGCGCATGATCTTCCTGTAATTGCTGAAAAGGCCGTAAGTAAAATAATGTCATCTGAATCAGAAGCTGAGTTTGTTGGTCAGCTAAAGGCCTCTTTAGATGCTTGTGAGTGGCTAGGTATGGATACTATGGGTATATATCAAACTTTAAAGTAAGTTAAAACTGTTCCCTTTGCGATAGAAATTTCTTATAGTCAGCAATAATTAATAACAAAAATTATAAGTAAAATTCTGCGCGGAGGTAGGTATGAAATTTATTCATCATCAACTTGGTCAATGCCAAAAAGGACAAATTGTTGAAATTACCCTATCAGGAAACGCAGCAAATGTTAGATTGATGGATAACTCTGCATTTCAGGCCTATCGTAATGGCCGAAAACATCAATATATAGGAGGGTTGGCTCGACAATCACCCGTGAGGCTTCAAATACCTCGTACAGGCACTTGGAACATAGCGGTGGATATGGTGGGCCTAAGAGGGAATGTAAAGAGTTCAGCTAGGGTTTTGCCTTCTCCTTTACCTAATATCCAAGAAAGGCCTTTAAGTGATGTTCCAAGTCTTATTCATAGCCCGCCACCATCTGGCGACGATCGAAATGATCAGACTATGATATTTTTATTTCCCACGCATCTGAAGACAAAGATGATGTTGTAAGACCTTTAGTGGCAGCCTTAACAGACTTAGGTTTGAAGGTCTGGTATGATGAATTTGAATTGAAGATTGGTGACAGCCTCAGGCGTAAGATTGATAATGGTTTAGCAAATAGTCGATTAGGTATAGTTGTTATCTCTAAATCCTTTATCAGGAAGGGATGGACCAATTACGAATTAGATGGGCTTGTTACAAAAGCTGTTACTCAAGAACAAGTTCTATTACCAATATGGCATAATATCTCCAAGAACGAAGTGATTGATTACAGTCCTTCTCTAGCAGATAAGGTTGCTAGAAGCACCGCAACGCATACAATTTTTGAGATAGCCCAAGAGATATATGAGTTAATTAAAAACGCTGACAATTCCATGTCAGAAGCAAGTTAGGGAAAATAATGAAAATTCAATCTATTCAATTAAAAGGGTTTAAGCGTTTTACCGATTTAACTATTCGAAATATTCCTGTAACAACAAAATTAGTGATTATAGCTGGGCCTAATGGTTGCGGTAAATCTTCACTTTTTGATGGCATGAATACTTGGCATAAATTGTGGAAAGGACAAGGAAATCATTGGAAGAGTGAGTATCATGCAAAAAGCAGCGCATTTAATTTTTCACGTATAGATCAGGCAGTTAAGGTTTCTTTTCATGGAACCGAACCTACAGACCAAGAAGAAAGAAAAAAAGGCTTGTATGTTAGAACTGCTTATCGAAACGATCCTCAATTTAGATTAGATAGTCTGAGCCGAACTGGATCACAATTAGATGAAAATCGCTTTAATTTTTTAATGGAAAATGATGCTGCTGTTAGCCGAAACTATCAAAGGCTTGCTTCTCAAGCGTTTAAAGACGCTTTCGTTGATTATGATGGAAATGCAACAATTGCTGAATTTAGACAGCATGTTGTAGGTGATATAAGAGATTCTATGAGACGCGTATTTCCTGATTTGATACTAAATGATTTAGGCGATCCATTAGAAGATGGAACTTTCTTTTTTAATAAAGGCAGTAGCCATGGGTTTGATTATAAAAATCTATCTGGTGGCGAAAAGGCAGCTTTTGATCTGATTTTGGATTTGGTAGTTAAGTCTAAGGATTTTGATAATACTATATTTTGTATTGATGAGCCAGAATTGCATATGAATACTCGTCTTCAAGGTAGTTTATTGCAAGAAATGTATGATTTAATAAGTGATGAATCACAATTATGGATTAGTACTCACTCAATTGGAATGATGCGTAAGGCTAAAGAGATAGCAGAGGCAAACCCTGATAAGGTTGTTTTCTTAGATTTTGATAACCTTGATTTCGATCAAACTCAAATGATTGAACCAATTAAACCGAATAGAGCCTTTTGGGAAAGTGTACTACATGTTGCACTTGATGATTTGGCAACTTTAGTAACACCCAAACGAATAGTGATTTGTGAAGGTGTGCCTTATGGAACTGGCACAGTGCTAAATGAAGCCCACGATGCTGAGTGCTTAAATAAAATTTTTGCCGATGAATATCCTGATACAAAATTCTTAGCTGGTGGTAATTGTCACGATGTTGCATCTGATAAACATGCCTTAATTGGAGCAATATCTGCGTTGGCGAGTGGTGCAGAGGTCATCCGTATGATTGATAGAGATGACAGATCTAGTGATGATATAAGGGACCTTAAAGCCCAAGGAATTAAAGTTTTATCTAGAAGACACCTGGAATCTTTTTTGTTCGATGACGAGGTCTTGGACGCTTTATGTGAATCCGTATCCCAACCTCAGAAAAAACAGGAAGTCAAAGATGCTAAAATGCTAGCCATTCAAGATAGTATTGGCCGAGGTAACCCACCTGATGATATAAAAAGAGCATCAGGTCAAGTCTACACATCAGTTAAAAGAATACTGGGTTTAACCAGTATGGGTAACGATCCTAGGTCGTTTATGCGCTCTACTCTCTACCTTTAATCGTTCCAGGCATGACAATATATGATGAGCTAAAAATGATATTTAGCGTTGCGAACGCTGCACGCAGCAGCATAGCTTTATTTTAGTTTGCCATGCTCAGGATCTTTTTAAAGCTGGGCATTTCAACTGTTATTGGTTTCTTGGTAGTGATATTGCTCTCCATGGAAAGCAACATCTTTATCGCTTTCGGAAAGTCGACAAGCAGCATTACCACAATGATGGATCGAGATGATGTCGATAGAAAACCAAGTATATCTAAGTGAATTCATCTTGAATTTTATAAACTTCATTTCAAGGCACAATTTACGGCAATAATTGTTGGTAATGTACGAGCAAGAGTCTGCCATAGATCATAATAATCAATTCTTGCCAACACATTGAAATTACAGTTATATTTAATCATGGTTTCTTGTTACTGATTGTTGATCTGGTCAATCTCCAAAACCGTAGGCCGAGGGTTCAAATCCTTCTGCCCCTGCCATTTTCAAGATTTTATCCACCAAATGGATACCCTGGGACACTTTTTTCTAGTTTTGTGTCCCAAATTCACTTACTCTTACTTTTATGGGTACTATAGAAGAACGCAAAGTGAGACAGGCGGGGATACAACCTACCGCGCAAAAGTAAGGTTGAAAGGAACGCCTGTTCAATCTGCCACCTTTCCTAAGAAAAACAGATGCAAAGAAATGGATTCAGAAAACCGAAACTGAAATCCGTGAAGGCCGATATTTTCCAGAAATTAAGCAAAGATAAATACCGTTTCAGACGTGATAGAACGGTATTTATCTATTCTTGAGAAGAATAACCCAAAACGTGCCAAGGATGTCACGAGGCTATTAAGCTGGTGGAAAGATGAAATTGGGTATTATTGCCTTCTGATCTAAACAAAGACATCTTCATCAAAGCCAGAGAAAACCTTCAAAACAGGTCTAGGAGCGTAAAAGCTAAAGGAGCGGTTAAAAACCTCAGTAGTGCAACAATCAATCGTTATTGCGGCTAATAGGTCATAAATATCTCCTGTTGTTATTATTACAGGCTAGCACCACTTGTTACGTTTTGAAATCTTTATTCCTTCCAAATTTTTCTGAAAAATATGAAAATTATTTTTTTACAATATTTTGAACAAAATTGTGAAATTCTATGAAAATTTTTTCACATCTGAAAACTCATCAGGAAAATTTTCAGCCTTATTTCTTTGAAAGAAATCATTTAAAATCCATTTCCTGAAGCGAATTTCATCGCTGTAAGTCTCTGTATCTATTTCTATTCCTAAGTTACTTTCCCCTATATATTCGTAAATACTGCTAAGATTAATAGGTTTATGTTCACTGTCTCGATACCAGTCCGCCAAGTCTTGAAGAAAATTTGAACGAATAGTAGATAACTTCATGTTTGTTTTGGCATAATTTTGAATATAAAATCAAACAAAATGACAATAACAATTATTTCGTTTTTTATGATTTAACTTTTCTTTTGATTTTGATGTGTGTCCTAAGACTGGATTAAAAGAATGATGCAAATAGTTATCAAATAGTTTGTTGTATGGTTTTACTTTCAACTGCATTTCTGGGGAAAGCCATATCTCCTTCACGCATTCTTCTAAAATAAATAGGCAATTTTGAGCAAATAACCTATCTGGTTTTCGTCCTGACGCTATTTGCCTAATCATCTCGTGATAGTAATTAATTGTTTTAATAGCGACTTTTTCTAAATCACTATCATCAACATCATGTCTATTCTCTCTATGGGCTTTTGCATCAAAAAGCCACGGCTTTACCAAGCGGCGTGATACGGCATAAATAGGGTTTGGAAATTTGATATGATCTAATAATGCCAAACTATCAAGCATGGACTGGCTTGTTCCTACAATCATAACGGGATCAGCAGTTTCTTTTAAAACAGACTTAGCTTTTTCCTTGTCGTAGGGTGCAGAAAAATAATGCGGATTATGACTGTGTTCAGATAATAAATCTGATCGTGAATGACCAGAAGCTAATATTACCATATCTGCTGGATCGGCTTGATAATTATCCGATACAACAATGTATTTACCATCGTTAGCAGGACATACATTAGCAACATTTGAAATGACAATATCAACACTCCCAAAGCCAAGTCTAGTATAGGTTTGTACCGCTTTTTGAAATACTTCCTGTAGATATTCGCCATAAATACTTCTGGGGACAAAATCATCCTGATTATAATAATAATTATTGTTTTGTAACCAAATGGAAAAATGATCTGGATACTTTGGGAAGGGAGACATCGCATAAGCAGGCTGATTTAAAAGAAAAACACCATCACGATCTAATCCGTAAGGCTCACCCCTGCCAGTAGATCCATCTTTATCATATAACCTGAAATTTATTTTATGTTCAGGTGTAGAAGCCCAATCTTCCATAGTCTTTTGTTCTATAAGATTTAACATTTGTTGCGCGGCAATCATTGTGCCTGAACATCCACCGCCAATAATAGAAATCGTTGTATTACTCATTTTACTCTCCCAAAAAAGTTATTGTTCTTGAGATAAAATGACGTATTGGTTAAAGCGGCTTCAATAAAACCGCCAAAATCAGCGCATTTTACAACTGGTGGCAGATACGCTGATTTTTAATTACCCATTTATTGTGTGATTTTTTGGGTAGTAAAAAGCAGTCATTACTACCGCTTAATCAAAGAAGCTGTTCTTCTTTTCAAAATCATTGGCGAGGTTGCGTAAGAAATGCGCCATGTGATGTTGCAACTCTCGTGATACATCACGATCATTATTGGGATTTATTTCTTTTTCTATCTCATCGAATTTTTTCTTGGCATAGGCTTCGATGCGACTGAAATTAGAATTGATGTAATCCATGTGATCAAATATTTCTGATAGCTGCTGCGATAATGCCGAAAGGTTTTTAGGTTTTTGGTTGTCGTTCATGTTTTCCTCCACGTTGTTTGCTTTATTGTTGAAGAAAAGTGGCAAGTCAGAAGAGAAAACAGCCTGAAAGCCTGATTATACAACCGCCAGCGTATAGTAAAGGTTGTAATTACACTTATATTGTGTGGTGTTGGTTGTAAAAGAAACCGCTCTTGCTTATAAAAAACAAGAGCGGCTCTGTGGTTGGGGAAACTGGTTTATAGCTTTAAAGCATGAATAGCCATTCTACCGTCACGGTCTACGAATGGTTTTAAGTATTCAGTTCTTGCCATTTGTGCTGAGCGTTGCATTGCAAGAACAGGAAATTTAAATGAGTTATCGACAACAAGTTGAGTACCTTCAGGAAAATGAATTCTATCTCCAAGCATGTTAAATTTTTGATCTGCTGTTGCTTCTGCAATGTGACAAAATTGATGTGCATCGGGATACCAAGCCATAGAGTATTTCCATGCATAAGGATCAAAGCCTGCTTCATCAGGGATAATATCTCTCTTAATTTGATGCATCAGATTAATTTCGTATTCTGCATGACGCGGATCATCATAATCCGCAAATAAAAGAGCAGGGGTTTGAGTTGCTTCAAGGCCTATAAATACGACTGTATCAGGTGGTAAAACTTGTTTTAGTCGTATGATTTTTTGAGCCATCAATTCAATAGCTTGAGGAGTATTAGGCTCGGCTTCAAAGTTTCCAATAGTACCACCCATAAATAAGGCTACTGATTGACCTGTAGCAGGTATATGAATCCCAGTTTTTAGAAAGTCATCATTTAAGCTTACCCGATTTAGTTCAGGACGTGTTATACCGACTTGATCAACTGCTCCATCTGATGCTCCTGCCGCTAAATCAATGGCTATGTAGTTTTCTAAATCATCACCATATCCTGTAATAAAAGGAATAGTATTTCTTAAAACGGCATGTATTCCCCCTGGCCCTAAGTCAATCAGGGTGTTGCGTGGTTGGGTTAGAGCAACCATATCATCAATTTGTTCTTCAATGATACGTCCTTGACGAGCAAGCATATTATCATCACGAGCGGCTTGCTCCCATATATCCCATAGCTCCGCACCTCTTACAGGATCACCTTTGTATTCTGGCTCTCCGTATTGCCATTTACCCATGTGACCATGTCTCTGCTTTTTAAACCAAGCATGAGTATCGGCTTCAAAAGCCTGTCTTAGTTTTAATGCTGGGGCTTGATTAAGCATCTATAATTTTAGCTCCTGCCCAAGCCATATTAAATTGTGTGCGTTGAGCATCAGCAATTTCAGGATTGTTTATAAGGTGAATAGTTGTTTCTTCTCCGAAGATAAGAAAAGCTAAATTGTCTCCAAAAACATAAAATGGCACACTATGAAATTGGTCGTCTGGTATCCAACGATACTCTGCATAATCGGAAGCAACAAAGTTCGTATCTCCTTCTTTAATTAAAATCTTGAAGGAGTAGTTCCCTTTAATGCCTTTCATTTTTTCTGTGTATTCTGCGTCTTCATCTTCGCCTAGGCGTTTGGTAAAAACTGTTTCGTCAACATTAGATACACAAAACTCACCACCATGATCTCTAGCGGTTTCAAAAACCAAGTTCATAAAATCAACAAAACCAGATTGACCTCGATAAGTTTTGGTTTTGAGGGTTTTACGTTTAACGCCTTCATCGGCTGTAAATTCGATGCCTTCTAAATCAAAATAGTACGAAATCTTTTCAAGGTTCTGATTGGATAAGCCTGATTTTCCGCTTAGGTATGAGGACATCATCTGCTTAGAAACCCCGATTTTTTCAGCTAAATCAGACCCGTTCCATCCTACAAGACCACAAGCGGCTCTAATCTGTGAGGGGGTAAAAAAAGTTGCCATAGTCAATTTCCATTGGATTTTTTCAATTTTGTTAACTATTTCTTAGTAAATTAAGCGTAAAAAGTCAACTACTGTTTTAATTTGTAAATAATTTAAGGGGAAACATAAAAATGAGTAACACTATTAAACATGACCAAGAACAGGGCTATATCGCCCTTTATGAAGAGTTAGAAGTGCGCTATGGGGCGGCTTTGGCGCAGGAAATCGTTGATCAGATCAAAAAAGCTGATGAACAAGATAACCAACCTGAGTTTATGGCTGTAAAGGCCATTTCCGAGGCTTTAGAGGTTTTCAGAGCAGACACCAAAGAAATCGTTAAAAAATTAAGAAATGAGCAAAATAAGAGATTTTCAGGCGATATTGCCAATTTAGACGCAAAACGCCTTCAAAATGACCTGAACCGCTTATTGGCGTGCTACTGGCTGTCACAAAAGGCTTTTTACAAAATGTACCGCAAAGCCATAAAAATCTGTGAAGTGCCAGAAACTTATCGCTACGATAAATACACAAGACCAACAAAAATGGCCGCTTAATCGGGCATTCATAGATAAGGGGAAAATCGATGAATACACGATACGAAGAAGAATTTAATCAGGCTTTGGGGTTCAGGCTAATGACTTTGAGGCAGAGCCACAAAATGTCGCAGGAATATTTAGGCGCAAAATTAGGCGTACGTTATCAGCAGATACAAAAATATGAAACTGGCGCAACCCGAATGCCGCCAGAGCGTATTGCAACTTGCGCTAGGCTGTTTTCTGTACCAGTAGAGTATTTCTTTGGATCAGAACAATCAGAGGTACATTCTGGCTATAGCAAAGCCGTTTTAACGGTTGCTGCCGAAATCATGGCCTTGCCTAACGATGATGTTCGTAAAAGTGTTTATCACTTAGCGCGGACAATCAATAAGTCTTGGGATATTCAGGATAATGAGGAAGTGAAAACAAAACTAAAAGTTAGTGCATGAAATTTGAGTAGCAGATAGGGGGACATCTAAATATACTGAGAGTTGGCTTAATCCTTGTTGTTTTTGTTAGTTTACTCTAAATTTTCATATGGCTTCGTTGTTTGACAATGAGCGAAGAAAAAAGAAGGGGAAGAATAACATGACAGGCAAACAACAGCGCGACGCACTTCAACGACAAATCTGGAAAATAGCCAATGACGTGCGTGGTGCGGTCGATGGCTGGGACTTTAAGCAATATGTTCTTGGCGCATTGATCATTAGATAACAAATCATCTAATAACGAGGACATTAAGTCCTCTGATAAATAGCTATTGTCATATCTTTTTACTTTTCTTCTAAATTCTTTAAGCGTGACCCTCCCCCTATAATTTGTTCCAGAAATTGGTTAGTAGTTAGCCATAAAATTGGATTAGAAATAGGAGGAATAAAATGGCAAGACAACGACGTAGCCCAGAGCAGATTATTCGGTTGTTAAAGCAAGATCTTGCGTGGGATACATTGAGTTGGCATCGCCGGGAAAGGCGCCATGTAGGTTCAAATTGTCGTAAGAACTTAAACGTGTGGCCGTCATGGTTGCGCCGATATTAACCGATGGAATGATGATGAGGCAGCCTGAGATTTGCTCAGAGCGAACACTGTGAACAAGCTTGCGCAGCGCAATTTGCCCTTCATACTCATCACCGTGCACGCCGCCCGTCAGTAGGACCGTAGGCCCTTCACCGTTTTTTATAGTGCAGATAGGTGTCCATATGCCACCATGAGCAGATATGTTACGCTGATATGGCATTCGAATATGCCCGAATTTTTTACCCTTTTTGTCTAAATCAATGTCACAGGTTACACGGCTTCTCATAGCTCTACTCCTTTGTAATAAACTTTTTCATAGGAAATGAAACTTTCCCACCAAATCCAAATGTCGGTTCCGCTTGGTCTACATAACCATGCGCGGCATAAAAACTGTGAGCAGTTTTGGTGCTGGTCAATGTCGTTTCTGTTAAACCTTTGCTATGGGCTTCTTTCTCAAGATATGCCAGTATGGCACGGCTGATACCTTTATACCGCCAGTCTGGCAATACGTAATTCAGCGTTATATAGCCGTCTGTCAGCATAGCGCCAACTGAAACGATTTCATCGCCGGCCTGCGCAACGACAAAGATATTTTGTGTATCGGCGATCCATTGGGCGATCGTATCGGGAGTTTTATTTTCTAACCAGTTGTAGAGAATATCTTCGCGGTTCTTATGGTCTTCGACGCATAGGTGAGTGATGGACTCACGGATAACCTTGCAGGCAGGAGAGGCATCATGCGCAGTAGCCAGCCTAATAAAAAAAGGGGATGTGTTCATGTAGTCTCACAAATATCCAAGCGGTAAGCTAGTAAGCATTCTTCAAAGAAAGGAGTTTCAGGGAATAACATAGACGGAATGGAAATTTCTTGCAAGGCAAAATCAAGCGCTTCACTTGTCTGTCGAATCGTTTCTTTCAGATGACCTAGTTCCAAAAATAAATCCTTATAAGCCCATGAATCACGATAACGCCATTGATAGCGGTCGTAAAGTGCTGTGACATAAAAATATAATCCTCCTTGAGGCATGTTGCTTTCATTTGCAGAGATGGGGCGCAGGCAATGATCCAAAACGGGATAGTGATAAAGCCCATTAGGAAGAAAGGCACAATGACTAGCGGCAATATAAGCTTCAAAAGGATGGCGCCCACCTTTGGATGGAACACATTTGAACTGGCTGGGCAGAAGGTCAAGAAAACTTGCATCACGCAGTTTGCCGTGGGTATAAAAAATGAAATGTCCAATTTTATTAAGAGGGTCTTCAGTTCGGTCATAGGCAGGGTGTGGCAAAGTGATGTCATCGCTAATGCCGTACATTTCTTTAGCAATTAGCGGGGGTGGCTGTGCTGCATAGCTGATCATAATATCGCGGTCCATATCGAACACATCTGGGTTGGCGTAATCAGCATGATGAATAGCATAGCGTCTATGCCAGTAATCAAACCAAGGGTCTTGCAAGGGTTTGTGCACAGACGGAGCCTGTGTCAGGAATCCGGTTGAGATAATGGTGTCCAGTATGACGCGCACTGCCTCTGGCGGCGTGGAAAAGTGCGAGGCCATATCTCTTTCCAGAGCAAAAAGAGTTATTGGCATGACAGATGTTAGTGTGCAGAGATAGGAAATCATTTCATCTGTTGCTTCGAAGGGATGTAAAATTTCCTGGTCACGATCATATATATGCCAAACTCCGCTGATGACCAGAAAAGAGCATTGTTCGTTAATCGTATAAAGCATATCCATTGTTATCTCACACAAAAGGACACGGCATTTCGGCATAACCAGGTGAGTCTATGGTTTGCACATCCATATCAGGAATGAGAGTTTGTATGATAAAAGTTTGATCATACCCAGCCGCTGGGAGGTTGCGATCAATATAATAAATGCCAGTAGTGGGCAATAATCCTGTAGTAGATTTGGGCAAGGACTTGTCATTTTCAGCATGAATCCATAGTTGACAAAGCTGTGCAGCGTTTTGATGATCGAAGTAAAAAGTAAAGGTATTTTTATGACTACCCTGCGTGTGCAGCTCAATGGCATTGATCAATTGTGCGTAAGCTTCCATCATGGATTTTGAAACGGCCGCTATTATATCAGGATCGCCGCCGCTACCAACTACCATGGCAGGTTTATCGTTCCGTGCCCCTATCTCTCTGACAATACAAAGGCAGGCATGAAAGCCAGGCAGGGGGTGTGCCAGAGCCAAGCGAACCGCGTAACCATTTTCTAAAAAAATATGTGTCAGGCGCTCAATCTCGTCATTTTGAGCGTCGGGACAATAGGTCAGGGTAATGGGATTATTCCACAGTGTATCAATACCTTTTCTTTCCAGAATTTCGCAGGTGCCATGGTGAATTGCCTTCTGACGACTGACATGTGCGGAAAACCCGGAAGAATTTTTAAGAATGACGGGGTTTGCGACGGTGCAGGCGCTGCCTAGCTGGGCATATTCCAAGGGAAAATAAACTTTTTCATCGCTCTCAAGTGCGTGCGCCGTGCACCACCAGCGAGGCTCGTCCGGGTCAACGGCGAGGCCTCGGGTTTTGCCAGGGAAATCCTCACTCGCGCCCCAGACCAAACCGCAATGTAGAGGTGTAACACAGGCTGTCCGCTCCAGCCACTCCATTCGAGCCTTGAGAACGGCTTTGTCGCGGGTCCAGTCGACACCACGTCCTAGTAGTCCGTTATCCGATTGTGCAAGGGCAACGAATGGGTAGCCCTCGGGTGTTTGTTTTATATGGATGGAAGCAGTGTTCATGCCGCTTCGCCGGATAGGGGTGATCCGAATACAACAGTATAGAGGCATTTGAAGTTTGGTAGTTCCGAACACAGCATGTTATTGACCGATTGGTCATCAAAGCCACCGATTGGCACATGTGCGATATCCAAGGCTGTTGCTGCTAGGCACATGTTTTGTGCTGCATGGCCAGCTTCAAACAGGCTGTAGCGATAGCCTCGCTCTCCATACTTTTCGCCTATCCGGTTGAGATCGACGATCAAAAAAATAACAAAAGCTGCCTTATCGTAATTGACGTGGTGGGTATGCGCCCATAAATTTAAGGCTTCACGCTTTTCACTCAAATAAGAGTGCCGAGCATAAATTTTTGTGATTCCACCTTCGGCATGCCCCAAGACACGGCTGATTGTGTGTAACGGTATACCTTCTTGCGCCATGTAAGTTGCACAAGTTCGCCGCAAATCATGAAATCGCCAATTTCCTTGCGGATGAAAGTAATCTTCAAAGCGTTTTTTGGTTTTGCTGAACCCTGACACAGGTTTTTGACCGCAGGTTGTAGAAAAAATATATTCACCAGTGAAACGTGGCAAGCTCCTCAATATATCAATAGCCGTATTAGACAACGGTACGTCATGCCCTCTGCCAGCTTTAATGTTTTCAGGAGGGATGCGGATAATTTTTTCTTCAAACGATATGTATGACCATTTTAAGCGAGCAATTTCATTGCACCTTTGCCCCGTTAACAAGAGTAGCTGGCAGAGTGGCCCAAAGGGATAGCCTAATTGATTGCAAGCTTCCCAAAACCCACCAATTTCATGCCTGCTTAAAACACGCTCCCTTTCAGCAATAGCCACAGGCTTTTTAATCCCTGCACAGGGGTTAATTTTAACTTCATCTCGCTCAACCGCCCAGCTATACATTCCTTTTAAACAAGCAAGAACATGATTTGCGGCTGTTGGTTTTTCTGAAGCCTTAATTTTATCTAATAAATTAACAACGTCACGCCGCGTTAGGTCTTTGGCTTTCTTACTTCCAAGTTCAGGCAAGATATGATTATTAAAAAACCCTTCTGTTTGCTTCCATCTGCGTGTGTTCCGCTTGGCGTAAAGTTCAATATATTTAACTGCCAAGTCAGCAACAGAAATATCATCTTGTTCTTGAGCAATCTGCTCGGCAATCTTTTCATCACGTAATGCTTTGGGGTCATTACCGATAGCCAGATCAGCTCTATATTCTTTAACAAGAATTCTGGCTTCTTTTAAGTTGATGTCAAGATAACGCCCAAAGGTAAAACGCCTCTGCACCCCGCCAAAGCGATAAACAAAGCACCATGATTTAACGCCTGTTGCGGTTGTTCTTAAAACAAGCCCTCTGGTAATTTCATCAACGAGGTCAAGCCTACCTTTTGCAGGTGGTTTTAATTTCGCAATCCCCGTTTCTGTTAAGGTTTTCTTTGGCATAGTAATACTCCTTATGTTTTACGAGTTAAGGGTTTCCCCTTACTTCGTAATTGACCAGAAGATCAACAAGTATTTGTTTTTGCAGGATTATTTAGGACGTTACAGGACTGAAAAACACCTGGTGAGAATTTGTGAAAGATCTAGTTTTACCTAACATCTTAATTTTTTCTAAAGCATAGTAATGGTATTCTGATAATATGATTATCTAATTGATTTGATTATCAAATTAAGGGGAAATTAGGCAGTATGCCAAGTTACACGTTAGAAATTGAGGCTTTTGGGGTTTATACCACAAATATGCCCTCCCTAGAGATATGGGAGGATGGCGTTCTTGATTCTACACATCTTGTTTCTTCTTCAGGCTCAACAATTTCAGTAACGATCAATTATGGTGGGACTTTACCCACGTCTTTAGCGCTTACCTTCAATGATGCTTTTGCCCCTGCTGGACGTACGATTGAGATACGTAGTGTTAAAATAAATGATATGTATGTTAATGTTGGCAATTATCTTTCTTCGGATAGTTTGACGAAAGGGGCAAGTGCTAATGTTGATATAGCCAATAGCCCTTATTTTTATGATCCATCAGATCCAGCGCTATCAGAATTCACGACGGGTGCAACACGAACTTTCACAGCAGGCAATGATACTTTAAGAGTTTTTAATGGAACATCGGATGAAATATTTGATGCCCTTGCAGGGCGTGATGTTTTTTATCTTGGTTCTGGTAACGATAAAGTATTTGGTAATGCTGGAGATGATATTATCTATGCAGGAGCGGGAAATGATCTGATTTCTGGTGGCGATGATAATGACCGAATTTTTGGTCAAGATGGGGATGACAGACTTTATGGTGGGAACGGCAATGACATCCTTCATGGACAAAATGGAAATGACGAAATATTTGGTGGAGCGGGCGATGATAATTTAGTTGGTCATGATGGTGACGATGTTTTAGTTGGTGGTATAGGAGCAGATAAGCTCAACGGCGGTGCAGGCGTAGATTATCTATTTGGTGGTGATGATAATGATAACCTAGTTGGAGCCGCTGGCAATGACACCCTAGATGGCGGTGCTGGTGATGACATTATATATGGTGGCGCAGATGATGATATCATTAACGGCGGTGATGGTAATGATGTTTTAATTGGGAATATCGGCGTAGATACTATCCATGGCGATGATGGAGATGACACAATCTATATCATGACCAATGACTGGTCTGCAGGAGAGGCTATTTATGGAGGCACTGGAACAGATGAACTTATTCTTTCACATGCCAGCACAATAGATTTTACAACAGGTGTACTTGAAACTCTTGAGACATTAACGGGTTCTGATGGGGATCAAGATGTAACTATAGAAATCAATCAGCTCGGTCAATTCACAACAGTAGATTTAGGCGGACATACAGGCGGAGATATTATCCGTGCGCAGATAGATGGTGTTTATGATGCAGTCGCCAATGGTGTACCAACAGTAACAAATGTTGAGGGCGGTTACCTTATAGGCTCAGCCAATGCGGATACTTTGACGGCCAGTGGAGCACAATTAGACGCACTTGTGTATGGCACTGGAACAATTAATATGAGTGCTAACACTGATGTTATCAACCTTACCTCAACCTCAACAACTCTAAATACGCTTGGTGCTACTGATGGCTCTATTCTTGGCCTTGAAACAATTAATGCTTCAACTGCCGCTGCCGCCGTAACAATAGACCTAAATGCGCAAACAGAAGATTTTTCTGTAATAGCATCTGATAATGGTGACAATATTACAATGGGAAGTGGGGCCGATATAATTACTGGTGGTGGCGGTGATGATACAATCAATGGTGGCGGGGGTGATAACTACATATTAGGTGGATTGGGTATTGATATCATTACAACACAAGGCGGAAGCGATAGTATTTATGGAGGGGCTGGTGCCGATACAATCAATGGTGGCGCAGGCAATGACATTATAGTAGGTGATGGTACTTTCATTGATACCTCTGCTATAATTTCTTATGACCCTTCTCAAGATGGTGGAGGTACGGCAACTCAACTTGGGAACGGTGTTAATTTTATCGCTAATAACTGGAAACGTCTTCTTGTAAACTACACTATTACAACGAATACAATTTTAGAATTTGATCTGCGTGTGACAACACAAAATGAGATTCATGCCATTGGATTTGATAATGATAATTCACAAGGCAATAGCGCTTCACAACGTTTCCAAATATATGGAACCCAAACAAATGGGGAGCAAGATTTTAGAACATATAGTGGTTCAGGAAATTTTGAACATTTTACAATTGATGTTGGGTCTTATTTTACAGGTGCTTTTAGTCATTTAGTACTTGTAAGCGATGATGATAATGCGCCTCTTGATGGAGATGCTGATTGGATTAATATTATTTTATATGAAAGTAATGGTGGTGGTGTGGCAGGAGACGGGGCTGATATTTTAACAGGCGGGGCTGGTACTGATACTATTATTGGAGGAGGCGGAAATGACATTATTTATTTAGCCAATGGTGATTTTGTAGTAGGTGAATCTATTGGCGGAGGTTCAGGAACAGACGAAATTATTTTTACGAATGCAACAACAGTAGATTTTACAACAGGGGTCATTAATACAGTCGAAATATTTACAGGCTCTTCTGGTGACGATAATGTGACAATAGATGGTGTAACACTCAATCAATTTACAACTATTGATTTTGCAGGTGGTACAAGTGATGTCCTACAAATTACATCAACTTCAACGGGCTTAAACACTCTTGCAGACGGCTCTCTTACAGGTTTGGAAACTATTTCGGCAAATACCGCAGGGGCATCTGTTACAATAGATATATCAAACCAAAGTGATGGTTTTACCGTTGTTGGTAGTAGCTCAAACGATACGCTAACTGGTGGTACAGGCCTTGATACATTAAACGGCGGCGGTGGTAACGATATAATTTATTCTAATTCAGTTGCTAATTCTTTAACAACTATTTTATCGTCTATTCCGCAAGCAAACCATATTGGTGGTGGTTGGATTGTTCAAACATATACAACAGTTGGTACAATTGCGTGGACTCCGCATGTTGATGTTTCAGAAGTTTATTATCTTGTTGTTGGCGGAGGCGGTGGAGGCGGTGGACGTCATGGTGGTGGTGGCGGCGCTGGTGGTCTTGTGACTAATTGGGGCGGTACAGCTTATTCAGTATCGGCAACACCCTATACAATTACGGTTGGTGATGGTGGTACATTTTCACAAACAAGCCCAACAAACCAGTCTATTGGAACGAATGGCGGGAATTCAATTTTTGATGCAGTCACAGCTCTTGGGGGTGGTGGCGGTGGAAGCTATACTGCCAATAACGTAGATACGGGTGGCTCTGGCGGTGGTGGTGGTGGTGTTGGCCCTACAACAGCTGGCAGTGGCGATGGCCGTGCTGAAAACCGTGCAGGTGGAATTGGTGCACAAACAGATAGCGGCGGTGGTACAGGATACGGTAATGATGGCGGCACTGGTGCAGGTCCAGGGGCAACTGCTTCAAATACTGCTGGCGGCGGCGGTGGGGGCGCTGGTACGGCAGGAAGCAATGGGTCTGGCCAAAATGGTGGTAATGGTGGTAATGGCTTTCAATCTGATATTACAGGTCATGATATTTATTATGCAGGCGGCGGCGGCGGCGGCGGACAATCAAGCGGAGGAGCTGGTGGCCTAGGCGGTGGTGGAAACGGAAGTAATAATACGCCAACAGCAGGAACAGATGGTCTTGGTGGTGGCGGTGGTGGCGCACGAAGCGCTACTACTTCAGCTAGAGGAGCGGATGGCGGATCAGGAACCGTTATTTTGCGATATCAAGTTGATTCTGGCGGTGAATTCACAACTCTTGCAGGTGGGGCAGGCAATGATACCCTCTATGGATCCTCTGGATTAGATATTTTTGAATTTAGTCATGTAGGAGCGGGAAATCTTGATACAGTCAATAACTTTTTAGTCGGTGCCGACCAGATTGATTTAAGTGATCTACTCACTGGATATGATCCTTTAACAGACCTTATTACTGATTTTGTCAGAATTACAGATAGTGGAGCAAATTCTGATCTTCGTGTTGATACAACAGGTGGTGGTAGCTTTGGTGCGGGTACTGTCGTTGCAACAATAATTGGTGTCACAGGCCTAACAGACGAAGCTGCTCTTGTTCAAGACGGCACACTGATTGTTTAGGTGACCCACGGTTCTTTTTTGAGCGGGGTAACTCAGGGGTAACGTTTGACCCAGCCCCCTAAAATCGGTCCATTTTATAAGTTAGTATTTGGTTTATTATTGTCTTTGAAGAAAGGAGACTATTATGAGCCGAGGAAAGCGCTATACAGCGGAACAGATTATCAAGATATTACGCGAGGTTGATATCTATACAGGTCAAGGCGAGACGGTTGCCCAAGGTTGCCGTCGTTGCAGTATTACGGAGCAGACCTATTATCGTTGGCGCAAGGAATATGGCGGGATCAATATCGATCAGGCTAAACGTTTCAAAGAAATGGAGAAGGAGAACCAACGGCTTCGCAAAGCTGTATCCAATTTGACATTGGATAAGCTGATTCACAAGAAAAACTTTGTCGGGAAAGTATTAAGCCCTTCCGTCCGTCGGTGTTGTGTTGATGACGTTACAAACAAGCTCGGCGTGTCGGAGCGCCGTGCTTGTTTGGTTATTAAACAACCACGTTCAACACAGCGTGA
Organism: Alphaproteobacteria bacterium; assembly: GCA_041397885.1. Taxonomy (GTDB): domain Bacteria; phylum Pseudomonadota; class Alphaproteobacteria; order Micavibrionales; family Micavibrionaceae. The sequence goes on from JAWKVV010000002.1 coordinate 256,080, forward strand.
GAACCAATTAAACGTGATGATGAAGATGCGTTGACGCAGGCAATTATCAGGCTTGCCAGTGAATATGGTCATTATGGATATCGGCGTATTACACTGGCGCTACTTCAAGCCGAAGGCTGTGCATAAATCACAAGTATTAATGGTGCGTATCTGGCGGCGTGAGGCTGAAAATACCCATGAAGCAACCAAAGAGAGGCCGTTGCTGAATGGATCGTTATTCGTTTGCGCCCGAGCTGGAAGAACCATGTCTGGGCGTATGACTGTGCATGATCGTACCAAGGATGGCAGGGCGTTTCGGATGCTGGCTGTCATTGATGAATATACAAAGAGAATGCCTTGCCATCACGACAAAACGTAAACTTAAAAGTGGTGATGTGCTGGAAACACTGGAGAATTTGTTTATTGAGTGCGGTGTTCCTGATCATATTCGTAGCGACAATGGCTCAAGTTTACAGCCCGTGCTGTGCAAAGTTAGCTGGAAAGAATGGAGGTAAAACCGACTTATATTGAACGGGCAGCCCATGGGAGAATGGCTATAATGAAAGCTTTAATGGCAAGCTTAGAGATGAATTATTGGATCGTGAGCTTCTGTTTGATACGCTACACGAAGCGCAGAGTATTAATCGAAAACTGGCGTGTTCATTACAACACAAAAAAGACCATAGTTCATTGGGATATAAGCCACCAGCACCGCAAACCATATTGCCAGAAACTTTGCCTATCCCTTCAATAGTTTACGCTACGCTCCAACCCTCATTGAAGGGATACATAAACCATGACCAGAGACTAACTCTGAAACTGGTACCATTATAAGGGGCAGGTCATTTGGGGTACAATAGTATGGCAAAAAACCTAATGAATCTGTCATTTTTGAGAAGAAGAGAATGGGTAGGTTTTTAACAATTAGTTTTAAGCAATAAGGGATTTATTAATCAACATAGCATCGGCTGTCATACCGAGCGTGTTTTGAATGGATACAATATCGGTAAAACTTGCACCACCGACCGTTCCATTGGCATCAATTCCAATAAGGGTATTGCCGCCTGATTCTGTGATCTGTACAAAATCATTAATATCACTAACCCCTGCTGTATAGCCAGTTAGCAAATCACTAATATCAATTGCATCATTTTCGCCGACATCAAAGGCATAGATAACATCAACATCATTAAAAGCGCTTGCCGATTCAAATACATAAACATCACGTCCTTCGCCGCCGTAAAACGTATCAAGACCATCACCACCATAAAGCACATCGTCATCTGTGGGGGTTACAGCAGGTAGGGTTCCGTGAACAATATCAGAATGTCCTTGTAACTGAGCTTGGGTTAGGGCGGTTGTATAAATTGCTACGTCTGAGATACGGCCGTCAAAATAATACCCCCCTGAACCACTTTCACCATCGTGAAACTGTAAACTGTCTGGGGCATAGCCAATACCAATATCACCACCATGAGAAGGGAATGTAGAGCTTCCAACGGTAACAGATCCCATACTGACACCATCCAGAAAGCCTTCAAAACTATTGGCAACGCTGTCAAAAACAAAGGCGACATGATAAGTTGTTCCTGTAGAAACCGCAGCGTGAATATCTGCGTCAACCCAAACAGCATCTTGTTCCCCAGTGACGTACACATTTCCGCCATCAACATAAATAGAAAACCCATGTGTTGAACCGCCTTCTTCATAAAGCACTTGACGTGTCGTAACATCATCAGCATTGAAAACAAGTTCAACAGTTTTTTCTGTATATGTTCCAGTATTAATTGCCGCATCATCAGGAACATGAATGCCATCATTAACACCATCAAAATCTACAGCAAGCCCTCCTGCAGCGTAGAGTGCGTTTACGCCCAATGTCGGGCCACCTGTGCTTGTTGCATCAATATTTGAGCCTACGGATCCAACATTATCAAACACAGTGCCTGAGGTTTCATTGAGTTGCCAATATCCAACAGGGTTGTCAGAAATAATATCTTGGGCAAGTAAATATAAGATAGATGTATCAGCGACCATTAAATCTTCGCTTAAATCGGCATAAATTGTGTCGTCTCCATCTCCGCCACGGATAACATCACTACCGTTAATTTTACCTGCCGTTGTATAGGAACCTGATTCTAAGGCAATATATCCTACATTCTCGCTTGTGTGATTTGTTTCTGCATCATTGGACTGTTCTTCACGAACAAAAACAGATGTCCCAAGGGCGTTTAAACCACCAATTCCCATGGCAACTGCAGGATCACTCCCATCATTTGTTTGCATATCGGCAACAAATACAGGCGTTCCTGCAAAGGCTGAACCAAAACTAACTGCTGTTGCCCCGTGCGTTACAACATCCCCTGTTGTTCCTGCCAATATACCTGATCCAACAGAGCCGCCAGATTCGATGGCAATCCATCCAATATCTTCGGTGGCATGACCAACGGGTTTAGATTCTTGCTCATCCATTTTGGTGTTAAATCCTGTGGTCGTCACACTGTAATTTCTTGTGAGAACTGCATCACTTTCATTGTAGGAGGAAACTTGTGTGAAAACGACAGGGGCGCTTGAAAAAGCGCTATTGAAAGAGACACTGGTTGCAGTTTCGTCTGTTGCATTGACATGACCTGCTTGAATAACGCTACCGTTTGATAAAGTATGTGTTCCGCTAGCAACAGCTATCCATGATAAAGTTTCTAATCCTGTAACACCATCAAGATAATCATATTCGTCAATTTGGAATTCAAAGCCAGTATTTGTTATATTTCGAACGCGAGCGGTATAAAAATCTCCCTCTCCATTTTCAAAAAACATTTTAACAACAGCATCTTTTATAATTCCGTCGAAATTAACACTATGCCATTGCGCGCCGCTCGTTTGTGAAACAGAAACTCTGCTTGCTTGCATAACAATTTCAACATTTCCTAAGTCACCATAGATTATATCGTTCCCTGCACCGCCACTTAATGTATCATCTCCAATTCCTCCATATAAGGTATCTGCATCTGTACCCCCATCAATGGTATCATTGCCAGCACCACCATAGATTTCATCTAATCCCGCACCGCCATACATGGTGTCATTATCGGCAAGGCCGAGCATGGTGTCATCGCCTGCATCGCCATGCATGACATCATTGCCTGCATCGCCAATCATGATGTCGTTGTCGTCGCCGCCATTCATGTGGTCAACACCGCTGCCGCCATACATTAAATCAGCACCAGAGCCCCCATCTAGCGTATCATTGCCGTTTCCACCTGTGATCTGGTCGTCACCTGCATCACCGAATAAATAATCGTCATCATCACCGCCGCTGATCTTGTCCGCGCCATCACCGCCTGTGATAATATCATTTCCTTCATGACCATTGAGACGGTCATCGCCTAACCCACCATGGATTTCATCATCGCCTGCTTCACCATGAATACGGTCATTCCCATCACCACCATAAAGCGTGTCGTTTCCATCACCGCCAAAAAGACGGTCATTATCTGCTCCACCATAGAGAAGGTCATTGCCGCCATAACCATAGAGAACATCATCGCCCGCGCCGCCTGCTACTCTGTCATTCCCAGAGCCTAAAATCGCTGTATCACGGCCACCAAGCATGTCAAAGACCTGATCAGTAGAACCTGAGAAATTACGATAAAAATCATTCCCTGCCGTATAGGTTTGTGTGGCAGGCAGGAAATCCGCGGCTGTAGGCTCAGATGCATCAAACAGATAATCATTGCTGCCAATGCTGACCGTCTGGCTGCCGCCGTCATTTAGGGTTGTTCCAGAAAGATAATTATTGGTGTTCACATACCGGTCATTGATCTTCACACTGCGGATCTCAATGGTATCGACACTGCCAGGAGCGGCATCATTAAATCTGAATTCAAGAGAAGAGGGCAGAAGACCACCATAAGGCACAGAAATAGAAATCGTCGATCCTGCAGAAGACACTGTTGAGCTGTACCCGCCTAACAGCGCGCCATCTGCCCAAATCTCGAAATTCGATGTCGACGCATTCAGTAAACTGAATAATTCCAATTCTAAGGTATATGTTCCTGCCATCTTTCCCTTCTAGTTCCCCTTGCGCAGGTGTTTAGACAATTAAGGTTCCATCAATCTCCATCACGTCTAAATCCATACCCGTTACACCATTAATGACGAATACGTTGCTATAAGAAGATCCTCCAGCTGTACCGTTTGCATCAACGGCGAATGTACTGTTACCTCCTGATTCCGTGATTTGAACAAAGTCATTAATATCATCTGTTGCAGCGTTATAGCCTGTTAGCAGATCGCTTAAATCAAGAGAATCAAGTGTGTATCCAAAGTTTTCAATAGCATCTAAATCGTTATAGGCTGTGGCCGCTTCAAATAAGAAAATGTCACGTCCGCTGTTACCGTATAGAGTATCAAGGCCGTCACCGCCGCTTAAGATTGTATCTTTATTAACGATAGAACTTGCATCCCACTCAATGACATATTGATCGACAGTCACATAACCTGTGCTTCCGTCACCTTCATTCACCAAGTCGGCCCATGTTCCACCGTTGAGCATGTAAAGATAGTTTTGTGTACTGTTGCTGTCGTTTGGTTGCCCTCCTGCAAAGTTAACATAGTTACCACCAACAGAATTACCCGAAGCATCTGCAAATTGTGTTCCTGATTCTGGGCCATCAATCCATTCCCAAACACCTTCAGTATTAAAGTCGCCACCACCTAACCATGTGCTTAAGCTCCCTGTGATTCCTTGTACATAGGCTTGTTCGGCTGCAGACGTAATATTTGTTAAATGTCCTGTGACACCCGTTAAGCCTGTTAAGGTCGCACTTGTGGCGGCGGCGTTCGCTACGGTCCAATCAACCGTCGTAGTCACAACCTGGTAAAAACTTTCCGTTGTTGAGTTATATGTAACACCCGCATTGTTTGATAGGATGTTAGCAATTTTTGCTGCAGCTGTATCAACAGAAGCAGAATAAATTGTATCATTTCCTGCATCACCATTAAGGGTGTTGACTCCAGAACTACCATAAATTGTATCACTCCCTGCGCCGCCATTAATAACATTGGTGTAGGCCGCATCGGCATCATCAACAGCTGTTGCAGCAGAACCTGAAGTTGTTCCTCCAATGAGATAGAAGTCATCAAATCTAACCTCTGCATCCTCGTTACTTCTATTGGAGCCATCATGGAGAATACCCATAGAGAAGTTATAGGTATTTCCTGAAACTAAGTCAGGCAGGTCGATTGTTACGGTAATCCACCCTGTATCTGTTGCGCCATCACTTCCTAAAGCTTGAGATAAGAAGCTGTTGCCGCCTGCTGTGTCATAAATTGTACCATCAAATTCAAAATAAACAGCAGAGTCTTCGCCAGCGTCATTTGCGGAAGCATGTGTATGACGGAAGGCGAAAGAAACCTGAACACCTGATAAGTTTGATCCTGCTGTATAGGAGCCATCCCATGTACCAGAGCCATTTGTAAAGGCGCTATTGTTTTGACCATCGACTGTAACCTCCAAAGCACCATTTGCAAGGTTACCATCGCTTCCGATATGTGTTCCTGTCACATCGACATTGGCGCCGTCACTTCCGCCAAATCCACCGTCAGAATAACTGAATATTCCTGATCCTGAAGCAAAATGTTCTTCAACGAGGAAGGAACGAATAACGTTGATACTTGTATCTTCTGTATCAACGGTATTATCTAAAGCATAAATAGTATCATTTCCTGTTCCACCCGTGATGGTGTCATCACCAACGTTACCGTAAAGAACATTAGTCCCATTCCCCCCATTGATAATATCATCACCATTACCACCCGTAATGGTGTCGTTACCTGATCCGCCTGTGAGGGTATCATCGAAACCACTTCCTGTGATGGTAAAGCCTTCAGTTTGAGAGGCGAGGGAGATTGTAACACCTGCCGCAGCCGTGCTTGCCGAAACATTTTCAAGTCCTGTTAAACCACCATCTGCTAACGCGTTAAAACCTGTAGAGGTTGTGGTAATGTTCAGTGTGTCCGTACCACCGTTGAATAATAACGATGTGAAATCATTTAGCTGTGTGCCTGACATGGTAACGATATCATTGCCCGTACTGCCGTTTAAGGTTTCAATCGTGGCGAGTGTTCCAGTCGTAAAATCAACAGTCGTTGCATTAGTCAAGGTGATGTTGTCTGTTCCAATATTCCCTGTCAGAGATTCACCTGCAGCAAAGTCACCGTTGGCTAGATTAATCGTATCATTACCATTACCCCCATCAATCGTATCAGCACCTGTTCCGCCAGAGATGGTATCAGCGCCAATGCTGCCCGTAAGGGTATCATTAAAGGCGCTTCCTGTGATGGTAAAGCCTTCGGTTTGAGAGGCGAGGGAGAGGGTGACACCTGCCGCAGCCGTGCTTGCGGAAACATTTTCAAGTCCTGTCAAACTACCGTCTGCTAAAGCATTCAAACCTGTAGAGGTTGTAGTAATGTTAAGAGTATCTGTTCCGCCATTAAAAGATAGAGTGGTGAAGCCGTTCAGCTGTGTTCCTGATATGGTTACAATATCGTTGCCCGTACTTCCGTTTAAAGTTTCAATCGTGGCGAGTGTTCCCGTGGTGAAGTTAACCGTTGTGGCATTGGTCAAGGTGATATTGTCTGTTCCGCCACCACCTGTGAGAGATTCACCTGCAGCAAACTGTCCATTGGCCAGATTGATCGTATCATTACCATTGCCGCCATCAATCGTATCCGCGCCTGTTCCGCCTGTGATACTATCTGCAGAAGCGCTTCCTGTGATGGTAAAGGCTTCGGTTTGACCTGAAAGAAAGATGGTAACTCCTGCTGCTGCCGTTGCCGCAGAAATGGTTTCTAGGCCCTGAATAGAGGCATTTACCAATCCCAAACTATTGAGGTCGGCTGAAGTCGATGTGATGTTTAGTGTATCCGCGCCGCCTGCAAAGTTGATCGTGCCTGATCCAAAAATCAGGGCATCTAATTGAGCGCCTGTAATGGTTAAGATGTCCGCTCCCGCTGATCCTGTGAGGTAGCCGTGTTCCGCATTGGAAACAGTTGGAGTGCCAGAGACTGTCACATCCACAGCGCCGCTTACCTGTACACGGCTTGTATCTGTTCCTGCTCCTAAATTAATCGTAGAAAAGCCGAGGGCCTGTTGAATAGTATAAGTGACATCATCGTTTCCAGTACTCCCATTTAGGGTTTCGATGGTGGCGAGTGTTCCTGTGGTGAAGTCAACTGTGGTTGCATTAGTCAGGGTGATGTTGTCTGTGCCGCCGCCGCCAGTCAAAGATTCCCCTGCAGCAAAATCACCATTGGCCAGGAGAAGGGAATCGTCATCATTTCCACCATCAATGATATCAACACCTGCACCACCTATAATGACATCTTCACCTGTACCACCAGTGATGGTGTCCGCACCAACATCTCCATAAATAGTATCATCGCCTGCGCCGCCATCAATAATATCATTTCCAGAGGCTACGCTACCTGCACCATTTGCTGCATTCACTGCAGCATAAGAATCTAAAGAGACGAACACGCTACCAGTATCTGGTCCAGACATTTGAACGTTCATTATGTTTCCACCAGTTCGTTCGAAGAAAGTAGCATCTAGTTTGTAAACGCCTGCAGCGAGAACCTGAGCTGCACTTGTAACCGTTACTGATCCATGTAGTCCATCATTATTAACTATCTGAACACCATCTAAAAATAAAGCACTGCCGTCATCTGACGTGGTTCGGAAAGTATAAGAACCTGCTGTTGTGATTGTTAAATAAGTTTCATATTTTATGGCGTAATTGTCTCCTGTATCATAAAACGCAGGATCAAATATCTGGCTGACCCCACGACTGGTGGCGGCATTTGTATTATCCATTCCACCATTAAGAGTAAAGCCAGCTGTCGCTAGTGTTGTGGGAGAGCTTCCCAAGTCATAATAGGCAAATTCCCAACCCTGTGCAAAGGTGCCACCGTCACCGTAAATGATATCATGATCATTTCCACCATTGATTGTATCATCCCCGTTGTTTCCCCATACTGTATCTTGATTATCGCCGCCACCCAAATTATCATCACCTGCGCCGCCAAGGATTTCATCATCACCCGCGCCGCCATCAATGGTATCATTGCCGTCGCCGCCATAGATTTCATCTAATCCCGCACCACCATACATGGTGTCGTTATCAGCAAGACCGTACATGAGGTCATTACCATCATCACCATGCATGACATCATCGCCAGCATCGCCAATCATGATGTCGTTGCCTATGCCACCATTCATATGATCAACACCTGCACCGCCATACATTAAGTCGTTATCTGCACCACCATCTAGCGTATCATTGCCGTTTCCACCCGTGATCTGGTCGTCACCTGCATCACCGAATAAATAATCGTCATCATCACCGCCGCTGATCTTGTCTGCGCCATCACCGCCTGTGATAATATCATTTCCCGCATGACCATTGAGGCGGTCATCGCCCAAACCACCATGGATCTCATCATCACCCGCTTCACCGTGAATACGGTCATTCCCATCACCGCCATAGAGCGTGTCGTTCCCATCACCACCATAAAGACGGTCATTATCCGCCCCACCATACAGAAGATCATTGCCACCATAACCGTAGAGAACATCATCGCCCGCACCGCCTGCTACTCTGTCGTTTCCAGAGCCTAAAATCGCCGTATCACGGCCGCCAAGCATGTCAAAGACCTGATCGGTTGAAGTAGTATAATTACGATAAAAATTATCCCCTGCGGTAAAGGTCTGTGTGGCAGGAAGGAAATCCCCTGCTGTAGGTTCAGACGCATCAAACAGATAATCATTACTGCCAATGCTGACCGTCTGGCTGCCGCCATCATTTAAGGTTGTTCCAGAAAGATAATTATTGGTGTTCACATACCGGTCATTGATTTTCACGCTGCGGATTTCAATGGTATCAACACTGCCAGGGGCGGCATCATTAAATCTGAATTCAAGAGAAGAGGGCAAAAGACCGCCATAAGGCACAGAAATAGAAATCGTTGATCCTGCAGAAGACACTGTTGAGCTGTACCCGCCTAACAGCGCGCCATCCGCCCAAATCTCGAAATTCGATGTCGACGCATTCAGTAAACTGAATAATTCCAATTCTAAGGTATATGTTCCTGCCATCTTTCCCTTCTAGTTCCCCCTAGTTTTTTAACGATATAAGCCGAACACTTTATTTTTGTTTAAGTAATTCAATGACTTAATATGTTTCTTCCGATTTTATTAGACACACCAAATCACTCTCTTTGTAGAATACCATGGTATGCCTAAAATTTAGTTAATTTTTTAAGTAAAATTAAGGGCATAGCTATTTTTGAAGAATGTTGCCCTTTTTTAAAAAGCTGAATAGTCTTTCTGAATGCCCCATAAAGATAAAATATTTAAGCCAAATAAAGATATGGCCTCTCAAGCCCTTGTGAACAAAGCACAATATAATGATTTATATGCTCAATCGATCTCTGATCCTGAAAATTTTTGGAAAAAGATATCAAAACGACTTACCTGGGACAAAGAACCTACAAAGATAAAGAACACATCTTTTGAAGGTGATGTTTTGATCAAATGGTATGAAGATGGTATTTTGAACGCATGTTATAATTGCGTTGATCGCCATCTACCCCAAAGAGCAAATGATATTGCTTTGATTTGGGAGGGTGATGATCCAAAAAATAGCTTAAAGATTTCTTATGGCACATTAAAGTCAGAAGTTTGTAAATTGGCAAATACCTTAAAACAGCGCGGCATAAAAAAAGGAGACCGCGTTACCATCTATATGCCAATGGTGCCAGAAGCGGTGTATGCGATGCTTGCTTGTGCGCGTATAGGTGCAGTACATAGTGTTGTTTTTGGTGGATTTTCCCCTCAGTCTTTAAAAGATAGAATCCTGGATTGTGGCTCTCACCTTGTGATTACAGCAGATGAAGGGATGCGGGGAGGAAAAATTATTCCATTGAAAGAAAACGTCGATGAAGCTTTAAAATCTTGCCCATCTGTTCACAGCGTTATTGTTTTAAAACGTACAGGTGGTGATGTTGGATTCGCAAAAGATCGCGATCTCTGGTGGCATGAATTTGTAAAGGGACAATCAGAAGATTGTCCTTGTGAAAAAATGAATGCGGAAGATCCTCTCTTTATTCTTTACACATCTGGATCAACAGGAAAACCAAAAGGTGTTTTGCATACTACAGGTGGATATTTAGTTTATGTTTCTTATACGCATGAAATTGTTTTTGATTACAAACAAGGTGAAATTTACTGGTGTACAGCGGATGTAGGATGGATCACAGGCCATTCCTATATTGTCTATGGCCCTTTAGCAAACGGCGCAACCAGTCTTATTTTTGAAGGTGTTCCTAATTATCCTGATTGCTCCCGTTTTTGGCAGGTCGTTGATAAACATCAGGTCAATATTTTTTATACAGCGCCTACGGCCATTCGCGCCCTCATTAAGGCGGGGGATGATATGGTCTATAAAACAGATCGAAGCTCTTTACGTGTTTTGGGAACAGTGGGAGAGCCTATTAATAGCGAAGCTTGGCATTGGTATCATGCCGTTGTGGGGAAGGGAAATTGCCCGATCGTCGATACATGGTGGCAGACAGAAACAGGAGGGCATCTTATTACGCCCTTGCCAGGGGCAACACCAACCAAACCTGGGTCAGCGTGCACTCCATTTTTTGGTATTCAACCTGCAATTGTTGATAAAGATGGACATATTTTAGACGGTGAAGCAGAGGGGGCATTATGTATGCTTGATAGTTGGCCTGGGCAAATGCGCTCGCTTTATGGAGATCATGCCCGTTTCGTCGAAACGTATTTTTCAACTTTTAGAGGAAAATATTTCACGGGGGACGGTGCGCGTCGGGATTCTGATGGTTATTATTGGATTACAGGACGGATGGATGACGTAATTAATGTATCAGGCCATCGTTTGGGCACGGCCGAAATTGAAAGCGCAATTGATGAACATGAAAATGTAGCAGAAGCTGCGGTTGTTGGCTTTCCGCATGATATAAAAGGACAGGGTATTTATGCCTATGTTACCCTGTGTGAGGGGTGTGCGTACGATGACCAAACAAAGGTTGAAATCACGCAATTGGTTCGAAAAATAATAGGTCCTATTGCAACACCTGACATTATTCAATGGGCTCCTGGGTTGCCGAAAACCCGCTCTGGTAAAATTATGCGGCGAATTTTGCGCAAAATTGCGGCGAATGATATTGATGATCTCGGCGATACATCAACTTTAGCGGAACCTGCTGTTGTTGATGATTTGATTCAAAACAGAATTAACTTCAATTAAGCAATTTTTAGATTGGCATAAATTTCCAGAGCATCAGGATTGGCTAAAGCTTCTTTATTTTTAATAGGCCGACCATGAATAATATCACGAATGGCTAGCTCTGTTATTTTCCCGCTTTTGGTGCGGGGGATGTCAATTACTTGAATAATTTTTGCAGGAACATGACGTGGTGAAGCGCCATGTCTAATTTGTTTTTTGATTTTTTCAGTTAAAGAATCATCAAGAATGATATCTTTGCGTAACACAACAAAAAGTAAAATACGAATATCATCTTGCCAATTTTGACCGATGGCAACAGACTCTAAGACAGCGTCTATTTTTTCAACTTGGCGGTAAATTTCTGCCGTCCCTATGCGCACACCGCCAGGATTAAGGGTGGCATCTGAACGACCGTGAATGATGTAACCGTTTTGGTCTGTACGTTCAACCCAATCTCCATGACACCAGACATTTTTATAGCGATCAAAATAGGCTTCTTTATATTTTTTGCTGTTACCATCGTTCCAAAATTGTGTTGGCATGGAAGGAAAAGGTTTTGTACAGATAAGCTCTCCTGATCCTTTACCAACAGGGATAGGATTTTCGTTTTCATCAAAAATTTCCACGGCCATGCCTAAACCCGCCCCTTGCAGTTCACCACGATAAACGGGAGAGATAGGATTGCCGAGCATAAAGCAAGATATAATATCTGTTCCTCCTGAAATGGAAGCCAGATGAACATCTTGTTTTATATGTTCGTATACAAAATCAAAAATTTCATGGATAAGCGGCGATCCTGTTGAAGTTATAATTTTTAATGCGCTTAAATTATGGGTATTTTTGGGGTGAATATTATTTTTCTTCATCGCCTCTATATATTTGGCAGAGGTCCCAAATAAAACAGCACTATGTTTGGCGGTATAATCCCATAGTGCATCACCGTTGGGATAAAAGGGGTTGCCATCATAAAGCAAAAGGCTGCATCCACTGTAAAGTGCAGAAATTTGCCAGTTCCACATCATCCACCCACATGTTGTGAAATAAAACAAAGGATCATTTTCTTTGAAGTCACATTGAAGCTGATGCTCTTTTATATGCTGCAACAATGTTCCGCCATGGCCGTGTACAATGCATTTTGGTTTTCCCGTTGTGCCAGAAGAAAACATAATAAAAAGAGGGTGATTAAAATCAACGCGTCTAAAATTTATTTGTTGTGGTTTATAAGGCTTTAGAAAATTTTCCTTGGTTTCTGAATATTGAATATTTTTTAAATCAGGTTCCGAATTGATAAAAGGGATAACAATGATTTTTTCTAATGACTTTAAGTAGGGTTCAATAACACGCACGTTGTCAAGGCAGTCAATGTCTTTCCCATTATAGTAATAACCATCAACAGTGATCAGGATTTTAGGGTTTATTTGTTCAAAACGATCAATAATGCCTTGTGCTCCAAAATCGGGAGAGGCTGATGACCATACAGCGCCGATAGAAGCTGTAGCCAGGCAGGCGATAACGGTTTCTGGAATGTTAGGCATATAGGCGGCTACGCGGTCACCCTTTGTAATACCCAAATTTTCAAAAGCCTGTATCCATAGGCTGACTTGGTTATAAAGGTCACAAAAAGTTAGAGAGCGTTCATTACCTTGTTCATCACGAAAAACAATTGCAATATCATCATTATTTTTTCTTAAGAGATTTTCAGCATAGTTTATTTTTCCGTTTGGAAAAAACTGTCCGCCCGTCATTTTATCTGGATCTTTTAAAATAATATTCCCTTTATCCCCAATGATATCTGCGTAATCCCAAAATTCATTCCAAAATTCTTCATTGTTATCAACGGACCATTTCCAAAAAGTTTGATAATCACTATTATTATGACCACATTGAGTCATGAGTTTTTTTAGATGACTATTATTAATTTTTTCTGCTGAAGGCGACCATAGAGGAGTATTAGGCATTATAATTTCTATTCTATTTTGTTTGAGATAAATTTTCTTCCAGATGTTTTATAATTTCCAGTATATTTTGCTCTTGAGGATCTTTTTGCCGCCACGCCACACCAATTTTTCGCATGGGGTAAGGCTTTTTAAACGCATGCAGAACAACGTTTTTGGGTAAGACGCCTTGCTGGATAACCATTTCAGGCAATAAAGTGATACCATATCCTTGCCCAACCATTTGAATAAGCGTGGGAAGGCTTGTGGCGCTGAAAGTTTTTTTATCAGTTTGATTTTGTAGTTTACAGGCAGATAAGGCATGGTCTCTTAAGCAATGCCCATCTTCTAGCAAAAGGAGCCTTTGTCCATCTAGATCTTTGAACGCCAGTTTTTGATTTTTCTGAAACGAGTTTTTAGATGTAGCGCAGTAAAAAGGCTCTTCCATTAGAATTTTTTGATTTAATCCTTCAGTTTCATATGGGAATGCCATAAGCGCTAAATCAATATCGCCATTATGAAGTTTTTCAACAAGGTTTTGGCTTATGGCTTCATTGATTTGAAAATCGATTTTTGGAAATTTTTTCTGCAATTGAGGTAAAATAGAAGGGAGAAGATAAGGTGCAATCGTTGGGATAAGTCCTAATCTTATGAAACCTGATAAAGGTTCAGTCATATGTTGGGCTTCACTCATGAGGGATTCAATATGCGGCATAATTTTTTGTGCTGCCTCAATCACGTTTTTTCCAAAAGGGGTAAAAATGACATTTTTGTGCTGGCTACGGTCAATGACACTAACGCCTAGTAATTTTTCAATTTCTTTGATGGCGGCACTTAAAGTGGGTTGAGTAATATGGCACTTTTCTGCCGCTTTTCGAAAGTTTTTCGTTTCTTTCAGGGCCAGAAGATATTGCAATTGGCGTAATGTCGGGATGGCTTTCATTCATAGAATATTCCATATTATTTTATAATTATCAATAGATTTTTTCTATTAATAATTATAATTATATTGATTGGATTTATGGTGGTGATTTCCGTTATGGTGTCGGCATATTTCAAACAGTGATTTAAATAAAGAAGGAGAAAAAATCATGCTCGGTATCGGTGATAAATTACCAGAATTTTCTGTAATGGGTGTTAAACCAGGATTTATGACTCATGAAGAAAACGGCGAAAGCGCTTTTCAAGAAATTACGCAAGATAGTTTTGAAGGAAAATGGAAAGTTATTTTTTACTACCCAAAAGATTTTACATTTGTTTGCCCAACGGAAATTGTTGAATTTGCAAAATTAAATGATGAATTCGCAGATCGTGATACCGTTGTCATGGGTGGCAGCACAGATAATGAGTTCTGCAAATTGGCATGGCGCCGGGAACACCCAGATCTTGCAAAGTTAAACCAATGGAGTTTTGCTGATACAACAGGGCAATTGCTTGATGGTTTGGGCGTGCGTGATAAGCAGGCGGGCGTTGCGCTTCGTGCAACTTTCATCGTTGATCCCCATAATGTGATTCAGCAAGTGTCCGTGAATTCCTTAAACGTAGGCCGTAACCCTAAGGAAATTCTGCGTCTGGTAGATGCTCTTCAAAGTGATGAGCTTTGCCCTTGTAACCGTCCAGTCGGCGGCGAGACAATAGATGCAAGTAAAATTGCCAATGATATGATGGCAAGTAAAAAAGCGGCTTAGATTTTTTATTAAACGAATAATGTAACGGGGCGTTCCTTTCTCCCGAATACGCCTCGTTACATTAACTTCTCTTTACAGAAAGAATTATCATGAAAGTTTCAGAAGCCATCCGCAGTCGTCGCGCTATTAAGCATTACGATTCTACTTATCAAATTCCTGAAGAAGAATTTAAATCTTTAATGGAAGTTGTGATGCAGTCTCCGTCTTCTTTTAATATTCAGCATTGGCGTTTTGTTGATGTCATAGACAAAGATATGCGCCACAAAATTCGTGAAGCTGCTTGGGGACAAGCACAGGTAACAGACGCCTCTAAACTTTTGGTACTTTGCGCAAATGTGAAGGCATGGGAAAAGGATACTAAGCAGTATTGGCAGAATGCTCCCGAGGAAGTGGTCTCCATGATGGTGCCGATGATTAAGGATTTTTATGACGGGCGCGAATGGATACAGCGTGATGAGGCTTTACGCTCTGTTGGAATTGTTGCGCAAAGCTTTATGCTCAGCGCACTTGAAAAAGGCTATGATACATGTCCTATGATTGGATTTGATCAGGATGCTGTCGGCAAGATTATTAATCTGCCAGAAGACCATATCATCGGTATGATGCTTGTCATCGGAAAACGGTCTAAGGATCCTTTTCCACGCGGCGGCACAGTGGATTACGATCATGTTGTTATTCAGAATAAATTTTAATAAATAAGGAGTTTTAATATGGGCATCGACAACATTAAAAATGCAATCCCAGATTACGCAAAAGATATAAAGTTAAATTTATCTTCGCTTGCCAATGATGAAACATTAAATACCCAACAGCTTTGGGGAACAATGGTAGCAAGTGCCTTGGCAAGCCGTAATGAATTTGTGATCGTGCAAATTACAGAGGAAGCTAAAAATCATCTATCTCCTGCAGCGTTTGACGCGGCTAAGGCAGCTGCCGCTATCATGGCAATGAATAATGTTTATTATCGTTTTGTTCATTTGGCATCTAATAAAGAGTATCAAACGATGCAGGCCAAACTGCGCATGAATGTCATTGGAAATCCTGGTGTTGAAAAAGATGATTTTGAACTCTGGTCTTTGGCCGTCTCGGCCATTAATGCTTGCGGTATGTGTATTGATGCGCATGAAGCGCAGTTGATTAAACATGGGATGAGCAAGGAACAAATTCAAACGGCTGTACGGGTTGCGGCAGTCATTCACGCAGCGAGTGCTATTATGGACGGAGAAGCGTCAATGGGTGATGAAAGCGTTCTGGCGACAAGAGCAGCATAAACCAAAAACTATTGTAATATTCTTTCAAAAATCGCCTATTTTGGGCGATTTTTTTTGTTTTTTATTGACGTAATATAGATTATCAGTGTATTAAAAATATCCCTTAAAAGGATTTTTTATAAAAATAATGAGGTGTGTGATGAATGGAGTGGCAGTTTTAGAAAAGCATGAGGCCATTGTTGGTGGTGGTATCCAAGAGGTGGCTGGAATTCGTGAGGAGATGCTCGACCTGAGTGTGCAGTTCGAAGATGTTACTTTAGAAGAGCGTGTAGGCGTCGCTATTCGATCAGTCCTGTCTTGTAAGGCAACTTGTGTCGTCAATCCTATTAATCAGATCCACAAGTTAAGAGATGCTTTTTGGAATTTGTCACAAGACGGAGAAATTACCCCTGATCAAGCTGTTTCTATGGTCGCACGCATGATGAATGCTGCGGGTGAAACTTACTCAACACGTCAATCAGTGGTAGATAAAATTAAGGCTAATGATTATTCTGTTTTAGGTTTTTAAATTCTACTTATGCAGAAAAACTTCTCTGTGAGGGTAGGGGATTTCGATTCCATTTTCTTTGAAAGCGTCCCAGAGAGCGAGCATGACATCACCCTTTGTATTGGTAATGCCTTTTTCGGCATCTTTAATCCAATACCGTAAAACAAAATTGAGTGAACTATCGCCAAACTCGACCAAATGGCACACAGGGGCAGGGCTGTCTACAACTCTGTCGGGTTTGGTTGCAGCTTCAATCGCCATACGTTTTACATCATGAGGATTGGAATTATAATGGACACCAAACGTGGTTTCTATTCGTACAAGTGTGTTGCCGTGTGACCAGTTAACCACATGTTGGGTGATAAATTCTTCATTTGGAACAAGATAGGACTTGTTATCGCGTGTTACAATTTCAGTATAGCGCGCGCCCATATGGTTGACCCATCCAAAGGTTCCATCCAGTTCGATAATATCGCCAGGTTTGATAGATTGATCGAGCAGGAGGAGCATACCGCTGAACAAGTTGGAGATTACTTTTTGTAAACCAAAACCAACCCCAAGACCCACAGCCCCAGAGAAAACTGCAAATAGGGAAAGATCGATACCTGCAGAGGTTACGCCGATGAGAAGGGCGCTGATAATCAGCAGGACTCTCGAAATTTTTGAAATCAGTACACGGGAAGAGGGGGTCAAACTGCGCGAATGACTAATCCGTTTATCAACCAAATTGGCAAGGAAAAGAGCGCCGTACAGCAAGATGAAAATACCAAAAATTCCCTTTGTCACACTTAGGGCAGATAAACGGAAATCTCCCATACTGAAACCAATGGCGTCCAGTGTAGTCATTGTTTGATCAAGAATGCCAAAAATACTTAAGGCGGCCAAACCCCACACTGTGAAAGCGATAATGTTACGGGCGAATTTATGTTCAATCAGCTGTGTGGCGAGGCGAATGAAAATCCACGCCAGCAAAAGCTTCGCAATCGCCAACATGAAGTTATTGGGAAAATTAAATCCAATCGGGCCGATAAGCTTAGCGCCAATGGCAATAAACAACATCGATAGAAAAGGAAATATCAGCTTGAGAGCGCTATACAAAATTTCAGTTAGTCGGTAAGGAATGCTGAGTTTATTAATCAGATCATTTAGGCGCGGTTTAATCAGGTTTTTTAGAACAAAGGCCAGAAAAAACGCACCGATGACAACAACCATCTGAATCCCAAATCCCAAATTCAGAACATGAGACAGAAACCATTCAGTGGCCTGTTTTTGTAAATCAAGAAGGTTGATGTTTTCGTACATAAGCCTACATTAAAGGAAGCATATTGAATTGAAAAGACAGGAAAGCCATTAAGGAGCAAGAAAAATGGAATATTTACACACAATGGTTCGTGTTCATGATTTAGAACAGTCGCTTAATTTTTATTGCGATAAATTGGGCATGGTTGAAGTTTCACGAAAAGAAAATGAACAAGGGCGCTTTACTCTGGTCTTTTTGGCCGCGCGTGGGGACTTGGAAGCAGCGCGTCAGAATAAAGCGCCAATGGTTGAACTCACCTATAACTGGCCTGATGAGAATGGCTTGGTTGAAACTTATGAGGGAGGCCGAAATTTTGGGCATTTGGCTTATCGGGTTGATGATATTTATGCGACGTGCATGAGTTTGATGGAGGTAGGAGTGGTCATTAATCGCCCGCCGCGGGATGGCTATATGGCATTTATTAAATCTCCTGACGGAATTTCAATCGAGCTTCTTCAAAGAGGCAATCCTCAAGAACCACAAGAGCCTTGGAAATCAATGGAGAATACAGGGAATTGGTAATTAGGCCATTAAGGCCTTAATCAACATATCCGACATATCTTTGACAAAGGCATCATCCAACTCTTGACCGCTAATAAGACGGAAGAAGATGGGTCCTAAAATCACATCGATGGCACAATCTGTATCGATATCTTCGTCGAACTCGCCTGTTTGCTTCCCACCTTCAATGTAAGAATTTAAAGTATTGTATCGGTCTTGCAGGAACGCGCGGATAAATAATTTCAAAGAATCAGGATCTGGTTGGGCATCGCCAATAATTTCGGCGACCATGCGGCCATTTTTTCCAGCGAGCTGACGACAAAGCTTATCAATCTGCATTCTGACGCCTTCGACAGCATTGCGCGGAGTGGGCATAATGTTATGAAACGCAGGTTGAGAGAAAATGGCTTCCATCACAACAGCAGATTTATTGGGCCACCAACGATAGATAGTTGTTTTACCCACACCCGCCTTGCGCGCAATGGCTTCGATCGAAAGTTTTTGAACAGATGTATGGGTTAGCAAACGGCGCGTTGCGTCCAAAATGGAGCGTCGAGAGCTTTCCGAACGGGGGCGTCCTGATTTAAATTCTTTTTCTTCAATATAATCAGCGTCTTGCAC
This sequence comes from Alphaproteobacteria bacterium, assembly GCA_041397885.1. Lineage (GTDB taxonomy): Bacteria > Pseudomonadota > Alphaproteobacteria > Micavibrionales > Micavibrionaceae. The sequence goes on from JAWKVV010000002.1 coordinate 275,176, forward strand.
GCTTCCAACGGGTTGGTTTTGCATGATACTTATCCTTCAATTTTACGGTACGCCTCGTTTTATATTATGAGGTACGCAAGGTTTCAAGCGAAAAGAGTCGGATTCCCCCATAATTAATTTTTTCTTTGATTTTGATAGGTAAACTATCCTATGACGTTTCTTGTTTTGGCTTTTCAGCCTAGATTGTGTATAAATAAGAATATCACTGATGGGGAATAAAATATTTTAAACCTGCAGCAACATGAGGGGCGGTCGTGCTGTTTGCAATAAAAGAAGAGGGTCTTATCAATGGAAGTCTGGATTTTATACGGTGATGATATTGAATCAAATGCGGATCTGGCGTACGAGTGCCGCCGTTTTTTAGTGGAAGGCGAAAAAAAAGGCATTGATGTTAAGATTATCAAACCAGGCCAGTTCGATTTACTTGTTTCTCAAGATGATCGTGAATCAATTCTGATTGATGGAAAGGCCGTACCGCTTCCTGATTTTGTTTTCCCTTACTTCAATCACCACGATCATGGATATTTTTCTTTGGCGATTGCACGTCAGCTTGAACGGTTGGGCGTGCATGTTTTTAATAAGGCCGATGTTATTGAAACGGTGCGTGACAAACTCCATACGCATCAGGTTTTGGCAGAAAGTGGTATTGACACACCCGATACAATGCTTGCCAAATTTCCTGTCGATATAAAATTAATTGAAGATACAATCGGCTTCCCCTTGGTTGTGAAAACGTTAAACGGTGCTTTGGGTATTGGTGTCTTTTTAATCGAAACACGCTCGGCTTTTAAAGATTTGATGGAACTGGTAGGAGAGACAAATCCAAACCTTCAATTAATTTTCCAAAAATTTGTTTCTGTCAGTAAGGGGCGGGACTTACGGCTTTTCACTGTTGATGGTGAAGTCATTGCCGCGATGGAGCGCCGCGCACGTGATGGCGGGTTCAAAGCAAATTACAGTTCTGGTGCTTCAGTCCATCAATTTATTCCTGATCAAGAGGCAATTGACATTGCTCTGCGCACAGCAGAAGTTTTAAACATCGATATCGGCGGAATTGATCTCTTGTTTAAGGAAGGGGGAGGTTATACAATTTGTGAAGCAAACACTTTCCCAGGATTTAAGGGACTCGAAAAAGCCTCAGGTGTGAATGTTGCAGGTAAGATTTTTGAAGCTATGCGGCGCCAGCTTGATAAAAAAGGCGGGATTCCCCGTGCAGTCTTAAAGGCGCAGGCCACACATACCACGCCCAGAACGCATCACTAAAAATTTTTGATATATTAAAAATTTGATGGCGCAGGATCAATTTCGACGATCTGCCCATTGCGTAGTTCTAGAATAGCCAGAGAGCGCTCCACTAATCCATTCGCAGAGAACCTGAAGATCCCATCTGTGCCTGCAAATCCATTTTGGTTGGCAATGGCCATACTGTTGAAATCAGGCCGTCCAGACTTTTCAAAACCATTTTTGGCCAATGTCGCAGTAAGCGCGGTGGCATCATAGGCAAGGGTGGCTATACGCGGGGCTTGTGTTCCGTAAGTGGCAAGATATTTGCTTTCAAATCCGCGGCGGGCATTAGGCGAAGGCGCGGCAAACCACGCTCCTTGCATGTTGGGTTGGCTTGCAACGGCAGGGTCATCCCATAATCCTGTTCCCATGCGCTTAATTTGTGCAGGCATCATTTTATTATAACTCAAGGCGCTTGAAATCATTTCAGTCTGGGCGCCGCCGACGGGCATGAATACAGCCTGGAACGTTCCATTCTTTAACTTTTCAACATCGTTGATAACGCTCGGATCATTTGGTGTGAAGCGAATGGATTGGGAAATTGTGCCTCCGCCATCTTTTAACTTCTGTTCAAAACGGCTTGCAACTAAATCACCATAAGGATCACGTGCGGCGACTAAGGCAAAATGACGATACCCTTTGGCGGTAGAATATTTTGCAATTCGGTCCACTTGTGAAAAAGGCATGAACCCCATCATGAAGGTCGTGCTATCGGCGAGTGTCCAATCTGTAGAAAAGGCAATCACATTGACACCGCGTGGTTTGGCAACTGCTTTGACCGCACGGACTGAATTTGCAAATAGAGGGCCTAAAATAATTTGTGCACCGTCTTGTAATGCTGACGTTGCGGCTTGCGTTGCACCAGAGGTCGTGCCGCCTGTATCGCGGGGTATTAATTCAAAATTGTTATATCCCATATCGAATACAGCTAGTTGAGCAGACTGTAACATCGCTTGGCCAATATCGGCCTGCGGACCACTTAAGGGAAGCAAAATAGCAACTTTCACAGGTGGCAAATTTGAAAAGGCGTTTTGAACATCTTGCAGAGGTTCAGTTCTGACAGGGGCTTTTGCTGTATCTCTGGCATTCCCCCACGGATTTGCTCCCGTTCCAAAATTTCCCATCTCAGCACAACCTGCTAGAGGCAAAATAATAAAAAGATAGATGATAAATAGGGTATTTCGCACAATCTTCATGGTATTTCTCTCTCTGCCCTGATAGTTTTTGTAGATTATGTATGACACGCAACGCAATTCGACACAAAAAAAATCTTCAATGTCACAGGAAACATCATCGCAAACCCCTAAAATGCCGTCAAGTCGAATAGATGGCAGGGCAACACCGAAGGCTCAGGCTATGAAGCCAGGGTTTTATCTGGTAGCAACGCCAATTGGTAATCTGCGGGACATAACGTTTCGTGCGCTAGATGTTTTATCCTCTGTTGATCTTATTATCTGTGAAGATACCCGCGTCACAGGAAAATTAATGAGCGCGTATGGCTTTAAGAAAAAAATGCAGGTTTATAACGACCACAGTACAGATCATCAGCGTGAGTCTTTGATTAAAGCAGTGCAGGAAGGGCAATCTATTGCGGTGTTAAGTGATGCAGGAACGCCTCTTGTTTCCGATCCAGGGTATAAACTTGTGCGCGGGGCGGTTGAACAGGGGCTTTATGTTACGTCTATCCCTGGACCAAATGCAGCCTTACCTGCGCTCCAACTTTCAGGATTGCCAACAGATCAGTTTAGCTTTCTGGGATTTTTACCGCCAAAAACATCGGCAAGACAGACTGTTTTAAAAAAATGGGAAGCAACACCAGGAACCTTGATTATCTATGAAACAGGACCAAGGTTATTAGAAAGCTTACAAGATATGCGCATTACGCTCGGTAACCGTGATGCAGCTGTGACGCGTGAGCTAACCAAAATGTATGAAGAAGTGCGCCGTGGAACATTATCTGATTTAATTCTGTATTATTCTTCCAAAGGGGCGCCTAAAGGCGAGATTGTTGTGATCTTGGGACATGCTGTGGCTGAAGTTTTATCAACGGAGAGCATTGAAAAGCAGTTGATCAAGGCGCTCGACAAGATGTCTGTGCGTGATGCTGCTGAAATGGTTGCGCAAGCAACGGGTAAGCCCAAGAAAACGATCTATACACTGGCATTGAAATTGGCGAGCAGCAAAAAATAAAATATGCCTTTACATAATAAAAAGAAAACTTATGACCGTGGTGTCAATGCAGAAAAAGCGGCAGCTTTTTGGTTGCAACTTAAAGGATACAAAATACTTGAGCGGCGCTATAAAACGGTACTCGGTGAAATAGATCTCATAGTTCGTTATAAAGACATTATTGCTTTCGTTGAGGTGAAGGCACGCTCTTCGAAAATAGAGGCTTTGGAAAGTATCACACCCAATATGAAGCGGCGTATTGAAAACGCGGCACGGTATTATATAAGTCATAATGATTTTACGAATTATAGTATGCGTTTTGATGTTGTGGCTGTAACGCCTATAAAGCTTGCAAATTTTAAGACAGGCCAGTTTTTTATTCATCATCTGGACAATGCATGGCAGGCCGCGGCATAATAGGGGCATGATTCGAAATATTACTGCCCTCGTCATTGTTTCTTCTGCATTGTTTTTGAATGCCTGTACAGGCGTTGGTTTGTTGACAGGTGCGGCGGCGGTCACTGGTGTGTCGGCTGCGCAAGAAGGCGGATTGCCCCGCGCCTATAATGACACAAAAATTAAAGTTCTCATTAATGATGCCTGGTTTAGTTACGATGTGGAGGCTTTCAGAAAATTAAGTACGACAGTCAATCAGGGACGCGTTCTGATTACAGGAGTTGTCCAAAATCCAGAACACCGGGTTGAAGCGGTGCGTTTGGCTTGGCAGGTTGAAGGGGTGCAGCAGGTTATCAATGAAATTCGCGTGGCTGATAGTGAGGGGATCACAGGATTTGTAAAAGATACTTGGATCACATCTCGATTGCGCGGTTCTCTCACACTTAATCGTGATGTTCAATCTATCAATTATTCAATTGATACCGTTCAGGGCGTTGTCTATTTGATGGGTGTTGCGCAGAATCAGGAAGAATTGAATATCGTTATTGAAACGGCGCGCACAATCTCTGGTGTGAAGCAGGTTGTCAGCTATGTAAAGCTTGCGGGAGAGCCGTTGAAGAACGGAAAGGTACTTGAAGAGGACAGTATTTCTGGAGAACAAACGGATTCATTGCCGCAACCTCTTCACGGTAACGGAACAAACACTAATCTTCACACCAACAAAATAGAAATTGAACAAGTACCACAACAAACAGGGCAACAATCTACTCTGCAGGAACAAGAAGTTGATATTGATGTTCCAACAAAATCTGTTCCAGAGAATACGCCTTCTATAGAAGATCAGTATTACAACTAATAATGGTTGATGCCAACTTACAGAATATAAATTTTATTCTGGATCAGGCAGGCATCCTTAAAGATGAAGAAATTAATCTTGCTAATACCGCTTTGGCTCTGGCTGCGCTATATAGCCCAGGTATTAGTATCGAACGATACCAACATCATCTTCAAACAATGGTTGATGAGGTATTATTGCGCCATAATCTTTTAATTGAAGAAGGGGCAAAAGATGATGCGGCAACACAACTTGCGGCAATTAAACATATAATTGCAGATAAGTACGGATATGAAGGCGATAGTGAAACTTACGAAGATTTGCAAAATGTCAACTTGATCCGCGTTATTGAACGGCGCAAGGGGATGCCTGTCTCTATCGCGCTTTTATATCTTCATGTTGGGCTAGCGCAAGGGTGGTCATTGGCGGCGCTAAATTTTCCTGCCCACGTTGTTTGCCGTATTGAAAAGGACGGACAGAGAATTTTGTTTGATCCTTTCAACCAATGTAAAGTTTTACAGGCTGCTGATATGCGTCAGTTATTGAAAACATTGGTAAGCCCAAAAGCAGAATTAAGTGCTGATTATTATATTCCTTCCTCACGGCGGGAAGTTTTGATCCGTATGCAAAATAATATAAAGTTGAGATTGATTGAAGGCGAGGATTACGAAGCGGCGGTTAAAACGGTTGAAGTCATGCGCCGTCTGGATCCGCAGGAATATCGTTTGTTGCTTGATGCAGGGGTACTTTATGCACGCACCAATCAGGCCTTGGCCGCCATTGATGTTTTGGAAGAATATATTGACCGCGCACCCAATCCTGAAGACCAATATGATGCTTTGATCTTGCTGAAACAGATTCGCGAGAGCTTAAATTGACATATTGAAATGATAACGCGCTGAATTAAGGCTAAATCTTGAAAATACGGGGGTATTGTTGTGAAGCCCCTTGTCAGATTACCTGCTAGGCATTAAATATAGAATCACTATTTCAAAGCCGCTATTTCAAAGGAGTCCCCGCATGCGCAACCAAAGCAAATTAATCAAATTTTTAATGATCGCTCTTTTATCTGTGACGATAAGCGCTTGTTCATCTAAAAAAGATCTTGGGGATTCTGAAGGGATGACAATTGGTCAGCCTGGCGAATACAACGATGGGACAGCAGTTGGCGGCACAAACGGATATGGGACAGCGGGTGTTGACAGTTCAATTGTTCCAGGAACGCAAGCGGACCTTGAAGCGCAAGCAGGAAGTGACTTGGTTTTCTTTGAAACAGATCAAAGTGATTTAACACCTTCCGCCCGTGCGATCCTTGAAGCGCAAGCGAGATGGTTGAATATGTATCCAAACCTTAACACAACAATCGAAGGTCATGCGGATGAGCGTGGAACACGTGAGTACAACTTGGCTTTGGGTGATCGTCGTGCTACTTCTGTTAAAAACTACCTGATTGCAAATGGTGTTGATCCACGCCGTGTTAACACAATCAGCTATGGTAAAGAACAACCGCTCGTGGTGGGCGCTGATGGTACATCATGGTCACAAAATAGAAGAGCGAAAACACGCATTGACTAAACTATTTTCAAATCAATATTCAAGAAGGGCACAGGGGGTAAAAGTTCTGTGCCTTTCCTCTATGGCGCTTATTGTTATTGGTTTAACGTCTGTGAGGGCACACGCTCAGGTCTATTCGGCTAACCCTGAATTGAATCAAAATTCTGCTATGGCACAGCTTGAAATTCGTCTTCAACAATTAGAAGAACAGCTTCGAAATTTAACAGGCAAAGTTGAAGAGCAGAATTACACCATTAACAAACTCAATAACCAGATTGATCTTTTGCAACAGGCGCAACAGACCAATGTTAGTGAAACCAAGCCTGCAGCAGGGGCATCGCAAATTGCAATTCCTGAGCGCGATAGTGGTAATAACAGCCCGATAGGAATGGAATTTAAACCACCCGCTTTAACAGGGATACAAACGGCAACGCCGCAACAAAATTCTGCCGAGGATGTAACAGCGCAGTATGAAAATGCTTACACGATGCTAAAAAGTGAAGATTATATTTCTGCGCAGCAAGGATTTGAAACATTTCTCAAAAACAACAAAGATCATGTTTTGGCCGCCAATGCAAAATATTGGTTGGGAGAAACTTATTATGTGCAGGGAGAGTTTAAGAACGCTGCCCGCCAGTTCGCTGAAGGGTTTCAAACCTATCCAGATAGTGCAAAATCGCCTGATATGCTCTTGAAACTGGGTATGTCTTTGCAGGGCATGGGTAAAACAAAGGATGCTTGCGTTGCTCTTTCTCAACTTCCCGTGAAGTTTCCTGTTGGAAACGAGACTGTTTTGGCACGCGGTGCTCAAGAAATGGAAAAATTAGGTTGTGAGTCCTAATAAATCATTTGCGCCCGATAATCCTTTTGCGCTCTGGGTTGACAATCAAATTCGTATAAATCCTCAAACCCCTATGGCGCTTGCCGTTTCGGGTGGGCCAGATAGCATGGCTTTGGCGCACATGGCTGTGACATGGTCACAATCCTCAAAAACACCGCTTCATATCTTAACTGTAGATCATGGGTTGCGCGCGGCTGCAAGATCTGAAGCTCAAATGGTAGCAACTTGGGTAAAATCTCAAGAGGGTGATCATATCCATCATGTTATTCTAAACTGGAAAGGTGAAAAACCAGATGCATCAATTATGGAATCTGCACGAAATGCGCGCTACCATTTGATGGCAAAATATTGCAATCATCATAAAATAGAAACATTATTTGTGGCTCATCATCAGGATGATCAGGCAGAAACATTTCTTATTCGTCTGGCAAAAGGCAGTGGCCTTGATGGGTTGTCAGGGATGCGTGAGGTTCGAAGTTATTCGCCTTCATTAAAAATTGTTCGCCCTCTTTTAAATACACCAAAACAGGATCTAATTTCTTACTGCACTAAATATGACGTTCCCTATATTCATGATCCTAGCAATGAAAACAGAGATTATTTACGCCCGCGGCTGCGGCAATCTATGGAAGTTCTCGCGCAGGAAGGGTTAACAAGCAAACGTTTGGCATTAACAGCAAAACGTCTTGCGCGCGCACGCCAGGCTCTCTACGAAATTGCCGATAGTGCATTTCAGGCTTGCCTCCTGGATAAAACAGATACGGCCTACGTCTTTAATTTTAAGGCGCTTCAGGCTTATCCAGAAGAGATTGCATTGCGTGTTATTCAACGCGCTGTCGAAAGTTTTCGCACTGATGCAGATTATAATATCCGTATGGAAAATATGGAGGATTTGTTTGACTCTCTATGGCATAACTCGCAGCATTTCAAACCGCGGACCCTCGGTAAATGTATTTTTAGCCTGAAAAGTGACAAACAGAGTAAAAATCTGGCATTATGGATCGAAAAAGAGGATCAATAAACTTGCGTTATTTTCTTATCTGTCTCTTGAGCTTTACATTCGCTGCTGTGCCCTCCTATGCGCAGCAGAACCTTGATGATGATCTCGTCTTTCGCGGTTTTATTTGGGGGCTGTCAAAAGAAACCATCAAAGAAAATGAAAAGGCAACTTTTATGAGTGAAGAAGAGGATAAACTTTTCTTTCTGGATATTATTGATGGACGCCGTAGTACAATAGGATATGAATTCTTAAATAATAAGCTTTGGCGCACTAAAATATTTATAGAGAAGACATATTATAATCCTCAGGACAGAATTGATGATCTTTTAAGCATTCAGGAAAAAATCACACAAAAATTTGGTGCACCAACTGAAGAAAATTTTCAATGGTTTGACAAATCGCAAATCAATGATTTTTATGGATGGGGATGGGCTGTTTATCGGGCTGAATTGGTCATGACAAGCGTCTGGCAAAAAGGAAATACAGAAGTTCAAACCTATTTAGGAGCCAAGGAGAAATTTCTTCCTAATTTAATCGTAACATATACCCATATTCCAACGAAAACCCTCTATGAGAAAGAACAGTTAAAGGCGCCATAGAAACGTTTTTTGACATAGCGCTTTTTCTATATAAACGGCGGAAACGCTTGATTTTTATTGTAAAACGCTTACATTGCCTTGTACCGATTGGTGATTTTTAAACATAAGGACATATCCCGTGAATAATTTAGGACGTAATATTTTTTTCTGGCTCGCAATAGGCTTGATGTTGGCCTTTTTGCTCAATGCGTTTGAAAATGGAAAAATAGGCAAACATGCCGAAGGGACCGAAATGGCCTATAGTGATTTTATGTCCGATGCCAGATCAGGACGCATATCTGATGTCACCATTCAGGGATTGGAAATAACAGGGCATCTTGCTAATGGGGGGGAGCCTTTTAAGGTCATTGTTCCAGAAGGGGAAAATCCTGTAGACCGTATTGCTGAAACAGGTGTTCGTATTACAGGGAAAGAACCAGAAGGGGAAAAACCGAGTATTTTCTCGATCCTTCTTTCATGGTTTCCAATGTTGCTTTTGATTGGTGTCTGGATTTTCTTTATGCGCCAAATGCAGGGAAAAGGCGGCGGTGGTGCTCTTGGCTTTGGAAAGTCCCGCGCAAAAATGCTAACCGAAAAACACGGCCGTGTAACCTTCGATGATGTGGCGGGAATTGAAGAAGCAAAAACTGATCTGCAAGAGGTTGTTGAGTTCTTGAAAGATCCTCAAAAATTCCAACGCTTGGGCGGAAAAATTCCCAAAGGAGCGCTTCTTGTAGGACCACCAGGAACAGGAAAAACTTTGACAGCGCGCGCTGTCGCAGGGGAGGCAGAAGTACCTTTCTTCACAATCTCTGGATCAGATTTTGTTGAAATGTTTGTTGGGGTTGGGGCCTCACGGGTGCGTGACATGTTTGAGCAGGGCAAGAAAAATGCCCCTTGTATTATTTTCATCGATGAGATTGATGCGGTCGGTCGTCATCGTGGTCATGGTCATGGCGGCGGAAATGATGAACGTGAACAGACCTTAAACCAACTTCTTGTGGAGATGGATGGTTTTGAAGCCAATGAAGGCGTTATTCTGATTGCGGCAACAAACCGTCCAGATGTTCTTGATCCTGCTTTACTTCGTCCTGGACGTTTTGACCGTCAGATTGTTGTACCACTGCCTGACATTACGGGTCGCGAAAAAATTCTGAAAGTGCATATGAAAAAAGTGCCCTTGGGTACAAATGTAGATGCCAAAGTTTTGGCCCGTGGCACACCTGGTTTTTCTGGTGCGGATTTGGCCAACCTCGTGAATGAAGCTGCATTGCTTGCCGCCCGTAAAGATAAACGAACGGTCACCATGGACGACTTTGAGGCTGCCAAAGACAAAATCATGATGGGGGCGGAACGCAAATCTATGGTGATGACAGAAGAGGAAAAGAAATTGACGGCTTATCATGAAGCGGGTCACGCTATTGTTGCTATTCATGAACCTGAATCAGATCCTATTCATAAAGCGACGATTATTCCACGTGGTCGTGCGCTTGGGTTGGTGATGCGTCTTCCAGAAGGGGATCGCATCTCAATGTCAAAGGCAAAATTAAAGGCAGATTTGTCTGTGGCGATGGGGGGACGTATTGCCGAAGAAATGATTTTTGGTGAAGAAAAAGTCACAACGGGCGCTTCTAGCGATATCCAAATGGCAACGGATACGGCGCGGCGTATGGTAACGGAATGGGGAATGTCGGATAAGCTTGGTCCGTTACGCTATACCTCAGGTCAGGAAGATATGTATCTTGGCCATATGAGCGGCGCAGGGAAAAGCATTTCTGATGATACGGCCGCTGTTGTTGATTCTGAAATACGCTTGATTGTTGAAGGGGCCTATGACCGTGCTAAGCAAATTCTAACAGATCACTTGGAACAGCTTCATACCTTGGCGAAGGCTTTGTTGGAGTATGAATTACTAAGCGGTGATGAAATTAAGGATTTGCTTCAGGGGAAAGCCATCATTCGGGAAGATATGGATGACACGCCGACAGATAAAACTCCTAAAGCCTCTGTCCCTACCACTTCCAAAATTGGTGGAACCGAAACACAAGGGGTCTAAGCAAACTATTGTAACGCCTTGAAACACTTTGTTTCTTGACAGTTTGGTGGTTTTTGCCATGATCTGTTCTATGAATAAGAAATATTTTGGCACGGATGGAATTCGCGGAACGGCTAACAGTTTGCCAATGACCGCTGGGATGGCGCTTCAGGTAGCCATGGCGACAGCGCATGTGTTAAAGGCACATCAAAAATCTGATGGTACGGACAAAAACCGTGTGGTTATTGGCAAGGACACGCGTCTTTCTGGTTATATGTTGGAACAGGCTATGGCTGCAGGATTTGTAGCAATGGGCATGGATGTTATTCGCACAGGGCCTATCCCAACACCTGCTGTGGCACGTTTAACAACAACGCTGCGTGCGGATATTGGTGTCATGATTTCTGCGTCTCATAATCCTTATCAGGATAATGGCATTAAACTGTTCGGATCAGACGGGTATAAACTTTCCGATGAAATCGAGGCTGAAATTGAAGCTATGATTGATCAAGATATGGAGGCATATTTGCCTCCACCTGATCTGATTGGTAAGGCCACACAAATGGATGATTCCGCAGGGCGGTATATCGAATATGCCAAACGGGCTTTGTCACGCGATAAAACTCTCGAAGGACTTAAAATTGTTGTCGATTGTGCGCATGGTGCAGCGTATAAAGTCGCGCCCAAAATTTTATGGGAGTTAGAAGCAGAGGTGATTGCCATTGGTAATACCCCAAATGGCCGCAACATTAATGATGGCTATGGCGCAACAGCGACACAAAATTTGCAAGATAGAGTTGTTTCTGAAAAGGCAGATATTGGTATTGCGCTGGATGGCGATGCGGATCGCTTGATTGTCGTGGACGAAAAGGGCCGCGTTGTTGATGGAGATCAAATTTTGGGAATGTTGGCTCTTGCCAAACGGGATCAAGGGTTTTTAAAAGGCGGCGCTGTTGCTACAGTGATGTCTAATCTAGGTCTTGAAAGATTTTTTGCTCGTGAAAATATTCCTTTTACCCGTACGGCTGTTGGTGACCGCTACGTGGTTGAAGAAATGCGCCGCTCAGGCTTTAACATTGGGGGAGAGCAATCAGGTCACATTGTCTTGAGTGACTTCGGAACAACTGGGGACGGCGTTTTGGCAGCCTTACAGGTTTTGAGCATTGTCAATGATAGTAAAAAACCAGCAAGCGAAGTTTGTCATGTGTTCGATCCCCTTCCACAACTTTTGAAAAATGTTAAATATTCTGGCGAAACGCCCTTGAATAAATCTAATGTGCAGGCGGCGATTAAGGGCGCAGAAGAAAGACTAAATGGTTCGGGCCGGTTACTTGTTAGGGCTTCAGGGACAGAACCTTTGATCCGTGTTATGGCTGAAGGCGACGATAATGCCCTTATTCAGGATATTGTGAATGATCTTTGTGACCTTCTCCAAAATCAAGCGGCATAAAAAAGGAGCCTTCAGGCTCCTTTAAAATTATTATCACTGTACAAAAATTATTCAGCAGCAGGTTCAATATCCTTTACTTCAACGATTGTTGGTTCAACGGGGGTGAAGTAAGTTTTTGTTTCTGGAAGGGCACGTGTTTTTAAATTTGTTCCCTTTACAACAGCTTTTCCAAATAACTCTGACTCGACTTGTGTATCGCCTTTAATCAAATTGGCATTTACGAATTCCTCAAGACTTAGGTTTTTATTGCCATCCTTGTCCATACGAATAAAAGCATCATATTCATTATCCAAATTAGAATAGTTTCTATATTCCTTGAACGTCACGCTGTTGTCACCATTGACATCCATTTTTGCGTAGTCTTCAGCCTTCGGGCCTTGATATGTTGTTGTCTCTGTAACGTTGTAGCCAACCAATTCTTTAATTTCTTTGGTTTTTTTACCGTCCGCGGCAAAGGCAGGGGTGGCAACAACGGCAATTAGAGCCGCACTGAATAAAGTTGTTTTAATTGTTTTCATAATATAGTCCTCCTTAGGGTCTTATATCTATAATGAACGATTGTCATTATATTCAGTTCCTCCCTTATAGAATTAAAATTTGCACGTATTATGACCTAAAAAAGGCAGTTTGACCTTGATTATGCCGAATATATCTCTAAAACTATGCTGTATCCCAGATACATGATTGTAATTTAAAGATTTTTTAGAGCTTTCTTATGAGCGAGACGCATCCCGCCCTGCTACCCAATGGCCTGAAAGACCTTTTGCCGCCTGAGGCTGAGGAAGAGGCGCGCATCATCACCCTGCTTTTGAATAGTTTTTCCGCTTTCGGTTATCAACGCGTAAAGCCTCCCTTGGTTGAGTTTGAGGAAAGCCTGCTTGCCGCAGGGCCAGGGCAGAAGCTATCGCGCAATACATTTCGTCTAATGGACCCCATTTCTCAGCACATGATGGGCGTGCGGGCGGATACAACGGCGCAAATTGCCCGTATTGCCAGTTCCCGTCTTAAGGAAACACCCCGCCCTTTGCGTTTGTCTTATGCAGCAGATGTCTTGCGGGTGAATGGTTCACAATTGCGCCCCGAACGGCAGTTTTGTCAGGTGGGATGCGAATTAATTGGCGCAAATGACTCTCGTGACGATGTCGAAATGGGGCTGATTGCTCTGAAAGGGCTAGATAGTTTGGGTGTTCAAAATGTGTCTATTGATCTGACAATCCCTAGCCTAATTGATACACTTTTTGATGCGTTCAAAATTGAACAAAAAGAACGTGATAATATAGATTCTCTTATTCAAAAGCGCGACCGTGATGGTTTAAAAAATCTTAGTAATAAACTATCTGAAATACTTGTCGATCTTTTAGATGGATATGGAATGGCGCAAACAGCTATTGAAAAAATTGGAAAAATAAAACTACCAAAAGAAGCCGAAGTAAATATCAAATCACTCAAAAATGTTTATCACGGTCTTCTTGATGCAATAAAAACATATGGCTTAGATCATATAAAAATCACAATTGATTTAATCGAGCGCCGCGGTTTTGAATATCAAAATGGTGTCAGTTTTACACTTTTTGCAACGCAAGTCCGTGGAGAGTTAGGGCGTGGCGGACGTTACCGTTTGTCAGATAAAACGGAAGAAAATGCGACAGGGTTTACACTATATATGGATAGTGTTCGTCAAGCGGTCAAAAGACCGAAGGTCCAGGATGTGAGAGATGTTGAAAGTAGAACATCATGGGATGAAATTAAAAAACTGCAGGATCAAGGATTTGCAGTCAGACGCAAATCATAATGCAAGAGAGGAAGTAAAAAATGTCAAACGTAGCGGTTATTGGTTCTCAATGGGGTGATGAAGGAAAAGGAAAGATTGTTGATGTTCTATCTAAAGAAGCTGACGTCGTTGTCCGTTTTCAAGGAGGGCATAATGCAGGACATACTCTTGTCGTTGATGGTGTAACCTACAAACTTCATTTGTTGCCTTCAGGTGTCGTGCGTCCTGGTAAACTTTCAATTATTGGTAATGGTGTTGTTGTTGATCCTGCGGCGCTGCTTCAGGAAATTAAAAACGTAAAGGCCCAAGGTGTAAATATCACACCAGAAAATTTAATGTTGGCTGAAAATGCAACCCTTATTCTTCCTGTTCATCCCGCCCTTGACGTGGCAATGGAAGAGGCACGCGGCTCCAAGAAAATTGGAACAACTGGGCGCGGGATTGGTCTGGCTTATGAGGATAAAGTGGCACGCCGCGGTGTTCGTGTATGTGATCTGGCCCATGGTGATTATTTGAAGGAACGTATTAATAACATGCTCGATCATCATAATGCTTTGCTAAAAGGCATGGGGGCAGAGGAACTAAAACCAACAAAAATTTATGATGAGTTAATGGGAATGGCAGACGAAATTCTGTCATATTCTGCTGTAACGTGGAAAGTGATTGATGAAGCGGATAAAGAAGGTAAAAAAATCCTCTTCGAAGGGGCGCAAGGTCACTTCCTTGATGTTGACCACGGGACGTATCCTTTTGTGACATCTTCTAATACTGTGGCGGCACAGGCGGCCGCAGGCGCGGGCGTTGGTGCTAAGAAAATTGGTTATGTTTTGGGAATTACCAAGGCCTACACAACCCGCGTAGGATCGGGCCCGTTTCCGACAGAACTTCATGATGATATTGGTGAAGAAATCGGTAGAAAAGGGCATGAATTTGGGACGTCTACAGGGCGTAAGCGTCGCTGTGGCTGGTTTGATGCAGTCTTGGTGCGCCAAGCCATTAAAACAGGTGGCATTGATGGAATAGCGCTGACAAAAATGGATGTTTTAGATGGCTTCGACGAGATTAAGGTCTGTGTGGCTTATGATCTCAATGGAAAACGTATCGATTATTTGCCTGCCTCGACTATAGATCAGGCCAATATCAAGCCAATCTATGAGACAATTTCTGGATGGAAAGAAACATCACAAGGCGCGCGTAGTTGGGCAGAAATTCCTGCTGCGGCGGTGAAATACGTGCGTTATATTGAGGAATTGATTGAGGCACCCGTGGCGTTGTTATCCACTAGCCCTGATCGTGATGATACAATTTTGATGCAGGATCCTTTCCGCGCATAAATTTGCAGATTATCAGTAGAATTTACATTCATGCCAAAGCACTTTAAACTATAGGTAAGCCTGTTCTGGGCTACGTTTTATTGTCTTTTACATATTGACGAGAGTTCATGGCTGATAATGTCCCTGAGAAAGAGGCGGACCGAACCGTTTCACAGAAGAATGATCCTGAGTCCTCTCAGGATAAAGGGTCTATGGAATCGGCCAATACCAATAATACTGAGGTTGTTTTTAATAAGAATGTCAGCATCCTGACAAACAAACCTCTCCATCATTTGGATAAAGGGAAGATCAAGGCTTTTGCTGCGGTAGGGCGGAATAAACTCTCGAATGATTTATTCGCGATGATGTGTGATAAGTCCATGACTCCGCGCCGCACGGCCAGTATCAAATACAGCAAAGTTACAAATTCTAGTCTGGTAAAATTGGTTGGGTCAGGAAAAGTGTATTGGCCGCCAGAAAAATCTGAAAAATTCTTCTTCATTTTTGAAAATACATTAGGAAAGCCTATTATCAGCCGCAATGAAAAATATCCAGCATCAAACTGGCGGGCAGAAGATGTAATGGTGAATATCGCTTATCCTATCATCAGTGTTTTAAAAAATATGCGGGATAAGGATTTGGTGCACAGTCAAATCTGGCCAGGCAATATGTTCTATAATGGTATGGCAGGCGCTGAAAAAATTTCATTGGGGGAATGTTTGACGGTACCGTCTGCATCGCTCTTGCCAACATTATATGAACCTATTGAAAGGGCTTTGGCTAACCCTGAATCCCGGGGTCCAGGCAGTTTTGCTGATGATATGTATTCTTTTGGTGTGTCATTGGCTGTAATTCTTCGCACCTCTGATCCTATGGCAGGGATGAGTGATGAAAAAATTATTGAACACAAAATTGAAAAAGGCAGCTATGCAACTTTGCTCGGGAAGGAAAGGCTAAGCGGTGCAATGCTCGAATTATTGCGCGGCCTTCTCTACGATGATCCTGAGCAAAGATGGACATTAGAAGATTTGGAATCATGGATGGACGGGCGACGTTTATCGCCAAAACAATCTCCAAAACGTGTTAAAGCAACGCGGCCAATTATTTTTGGCGGAAAAAAATATACGCGCCCAGAATTACTGGCCAAAGACGCTCATAAACATGTTGATGAAATGGCACGGCTCGTTGAAACAGGAGAATTAAGCCAGTGGATTGATCGTGCTATCGAAGATAAATTAATCAAAGTTCGTTTAGAACAAGTGATGAAAGATATATCTTCCTATGACCGGACAGATGGTTACAATGCTCGCCTAACAGCCGCTATTTCTGTGGCTTTATATACTGAATGTCCTGTGTACTATCGCAGTTTGAAATTTCTTCCTGCGGGGTTTGGTAAGGCTTTCACATCTGCTTATGTGCAAAAGAAAGAGATGCAGGATTATATTGACGTTCTTCGTTATACCTTCATTATGCCATCCATCCGTATGCGTAAAAATACGGGCGCAACTTCTCAACCTGCACGTTTTGATAATGCACGTTCTTTTATCAATCAAACAACGCTCAGTTCTGGCTTAGAAAGATGTCTTTATTTTCTTGATCCAGAATGTCCTTGTCTCAGCCCCATTCTAGAAAATTTTTACGTGCAAACACCTGAAGAATTATTACCTGCACTTGATAGCATTTGTGAAAACTCAAGACCCCGTATTTTATTTGATCGTCATATTGTTTCTTTTTTGTCGGTTAAAGATCGCCGCAATGTTGATCCGTATATGCGTGATCTTACATCTTCTGAACCATATCGCAGAATGCTTGGACAAATCAGGACATTAGCAACAATTCAAAAACGCTCTAGACTTGATAAATTCCAGTCTTTGGCAGGGTGGATTGCAGATAATTTAGAAGAAGTTTATGCCAGATTTCATGATGCAAAAAAACGTGATTCAATAAAATCACATATCAATAAAATTCAAAAAACAGGGGATTTAACGCAAATTGCCTACATTTTTGATGATCCTAAATTATTCCAAGGTGATGTGGGCAGTTTTTATCAGGCCATGCAGGAATATCAAAAACTTGAAATCGAAAAAAATCAAATCGAGGATCTTCTTAAAAATAAGAAAAATTATGGTCAGCATTCAGGACAACAAGTTGCCTCCGTTATCTCTATGATTTTGTCTTTCGTCATTATGGTTTTGGCAGCATACTTTATCATTATAAAAGGGTAAAAATGACAAGCAAAAAAAGTAAATCGAAGAAACAAGTAAAATTTAAAGACGTTATTTTTGTTATTTCCAGTCTTGTGACAATGCTTGTTTTCTTTCCAACAACAATTGTTATTTTTATTGGCATGCTTCCGACATTGGTGGCTTATATTGTTGATCGCAGTATTGAAAAAAATAAAACCTTTACCATTGGCGCACTTAATTTTGCGGGATGTTTCCCTTATCTTTTAACACTCTGGACAAAGGACAATTCAATCGATGGTGCAGTCAATATTATTCAATCCCCTAAGGCCATTATTGTGATGTATACGCTTGCAGGTATTGGTTACATCATTAATTGGGCAGTGACTATCATGGTATCTTCATTAATGGTTCAAAAAGCGCAAATGCGGTTAAAGCGTATCGAAAATGAAAAGAATTTCTTGGAAGATCGTTGGGGAGAGGAAGTGAATGGTAAATATGATCTCGATCATCACGGTTTTCCTATTCAAAAAGAAGAAAATATGGAAGCTTGATTATTCTTAATAATTCTTTAAGGCATTTAAGATTACAATATAAAGGTATAAATTTGTTTTTTGGGCATGTCTTTTTGGGTTAAGGCGTGCCTTTGTCATTTCTGAAATATAGAAAAAATTTAATTCAAAAGAATATAAAATGCTAAATAATTTGCAAAACAAATGGAGAAAAAACCAAGATGGTGTAACGGCTGTTGAGTTCTCCTTGGTGGGTGTGCCTTTCATTTTCATTGTGATTGGCATTATTGAGATGGCCTTAATGTTTACAACACAAAGCCTTTTGGAGGCATCGACTGCCGAAGCCGCGCGGCAGGTCAGGATTGGTGCTGTTCAACAGGGCGGCGGTGAAGATTTGTTTAAGCAAGAACTATGTGATTATGCGAGTGTGTTTATCGCATGTGAAGATTTACAATATCAAGTTGTAGCGCTTGATGACTTTGGTGATGCGCAAGATTTTCCAGACGCAACATTTGACGAGGACGGCAATTTAGAAGATCAACAATTTGATCCAGGCGGCGTCAGTGATGTGGTGATGATCCGCACAGCATATAAATATAATATTACGACACCCATGATGCATGCAATTTTAACCAACAATGACGGAAATAGCCGTTACATGCTTTCAACCATTGTGCTGCAAACAGAGCCCTATCAATTTGAGGAATAAAAACAATGTGTCTTGTGAAGACAACTAAACGCAATATGTATCATACAGATGAAAGCGGTGTGTCAGCCGTTGAAATGGCTATATTATTTCCAATACTGCTTTCAATGTTAATGGCTGTGTATGATTTAGGTCAGGGCGTGGTGATTAACCAAAAAACTGTTGCAGCATCACAAATTATAGCGGATTTGGTGACGCGTAATGAAGTCGTGGATACCACCATGATAAACGATATCGTCAATGCAGGTGAATTGGCTTTTGAACCCTATAATGCAACAAATTTCGGATATGACATTGCCAGCATTGAATTTGATGCCGATAACGATCCTGTCATTTTATGGCGTGTTACTGAAAATATGGATCCCGCAGATGCGGCCATTAATTCAACCGCAGGGTTAGGCGCAGAAGGCGAAGGTGTTGTTGTTGTTAGTGTCAATTACGCTTACACCCCCTTATTCAGCGATTTTGTTGTTGATACATTTAATATGAATGAACGTGCATTTTTACGCGGCCGTAAAAGTGAAACAGTAATATGTACAGACTGCCCATAAAAAATAAAAATAATATAAAAAGGCGAACGGAAATGAAAAATATAACGAAGACTTTTAAAACGGTAAAAGATAATACAAGTTATTTTATAAGACACCAGAGTGGTGTTATCGCCGTTGCTTTTGGTCTTTTGATTCCTGTTATTATGGCGTCGGTTGGGTTATCTGTCGATATGGCGCAGGCTTATTTGGTGAAGGCAAGACTTTCTTCTGCTTTGGATGCAGCGGCTTTGGCTGCTGCAGCGACAGGGTCAGATGATGAAGCGCTTATTCAGGATAAGGTAGATACTTTTATGGAAGCCAATTATCCTGAAGGCCGTATAGGATCTAAAGTTGCTATTGATGTAGAATTAAACGGTGATGAGATTACTGTAACGGCAACAGCGCGTTTAGATACGGCGTTTATGAATTTATTTGGATATGAGACAGTTGATGTCGATGCATCAACAACGGTTCGTCGTGAGGTACGTGGTTTAGAAGTTGTGATGGTACTTGATAACACAGGATCTATGAGTACTGATAACAATATTGGAACATTGAAAACCGCAACGGCTAACTTCATACAAATTCTCTTTCAAAATGTGTCAGATCCAAGCTATATCCGTATAGGTTTGGTTCCTTACGCTAGTTCCGTGAATGTTGGTCCCTATGGGTTGGGTATAAATTATGATGATACACCTTATGGCACGCCTTTCGTTGTTCCTCCCGATGATGATGTCTATGCCAGTTATTACTATGGGATGAATCCCTATACCAAAAATTATTACGGTATTGCTGAAGCAGATTTGGAATATGATACAACTCAAAAAGGCCAGTGGCACGGTTGTGTGCTTGCAGAAGATTATCCATTAGATATCGAAGATCATGCAGGGCCATGGGAAATGTATCGTCATGACTATAACGGACATGATTACTACAAATATAGAAGTAGCTATAGTGGAACATTAGGGGATTATTACAACGCCTATTATGGCCCGAATATCTATTGCCCTGTGCAGAGTATTGTTCCTTTAAGCAGTGATGAAGCCTTCTTGCTAGATTCTGCGGATAATATGACGGCCAGTGGTGCAACCCTTGGAAACTTTGGTATGGCTTGGGGATGGCGGGTTATATCGCCTGAGGAACCCTTCACCGAAGGTGCGGACTATGATGACCAACAATGGGATAAAGTTGTTCTGATCATGACAGACGGTATTAATACCATGAGTGATGTTTATTCTGCCTATGGCCGAACCAACGAACATAATATCAACGCGAGTGATCTTGATGACCGTTTTGCAGAGGTGTGTGTGGCGATGAAAGAGAAAAATATTCTGATTTACGCTGTAACGTTCGATGACGGCGTGGATGAAGATACCAAGGATTTGTTCAGAAACTGTGCAACAGCACCGTCAAACTATCACGATGCGCCGACACAGTCGGATTTACAGGACGTATTTGAACAAATTGCACGTGAATTAAGTAACCTTTACATCAAATCATAGAAAGGCAGGAGATTAGGTAAAATTCAATGGTTTCAATGGTATATGCATATTATCTATTTTCATAAATCGTATAAAATGCAAACTTTTTTTAACCAGACATTAAAAAGATATGATATATTCTAGTATCTGTAGGTTCATTGACCTCCAATTCTTGAGTGAGGGCGGGTGGCCAAATAATAAAAATTACTAAACTAAACGAAGGAGTTCCTTATGACTAAATTACTTTCTTACTTTAAAAATGAAGATGGTGCGACAGCGATTGAGTATGGCTTGATTGCCGCAGGTATCGCATTGGCTATCTCTGCTGCTGTGTTCCTATTTGGGGATGATCTATCTGCTATGTTCGGAACATTCTCAGCAGCTCTTGCTGGATAATTAAGACGTTTTTAAATTTCAAAAAGAAGCCTGTTACAGGTTCTCGCTAAGCATCAGGCTTCTTTTTTCTTCCTCTCACAAAAGTTCAATTTAATTTATTCAAATTAACTTTTCATTTTAAAAAAAGATTTTGAGATTATGATACTCGTGTTTGTCATTGTGTTTTGCGCTATAGTTGCGCTTGGATTCGGAGCGGCATCAGCTTGGTCTGATATAAGCCGTCTGACTATTCCCAATACATACGCCATTAGTATTGCCGTGGCGTTTATTCCTGCTTACTTACTAATTACATTTATGGCGCCAGAAACAGAGGTTTTCTTTGCATGGAAAAGCCATTTAATCGCTGCCGCAATTGCCTTTGTCATTACTTACATACTGTTTCATTTAAAACTTATGGGCGGTGGTGATTCAAAGCTACTCAGCGCGTACGCCCTATGGGTTGGGCTTTCAGGTCTGATGCCGCTTGTCTTTATAATGGCCGTTGTCGGTGGAATTTTAGGACTATTAACATTGGTTTTCAAAAAATGGAAACCTTTCAAAAAAACGGTAAAAGGAAGTTGGGTTGCCAAAGCGCAAGCAGGCGAAGAAAGCGTTCCCTACGGCGTTGCAATTTTCTCAGGCGCTTTAGTAACTTTTTGGCAACTTGGTTTCTTGAAACCAGAAACAATTATGGCTTTGGCCGAAACTGGAACAGGATATTAGACTATGAACAAAAATGTTTTAATTGTATTAGCAGGTGGTTTCCTCATTGCAGTCCTTGTCGCGGTGATGGTTCAATCTATGTTGGGTGGTTCTAAAAAAGAAGAAATTGGCACAGAACGAATTGAAATTCTTGTCGCGGCCAAAAAACTAAAAACAGGCCACAATGTCGGAAATGGTGATTTAAAATGGCAAATTTGGCCAGAAGATGCGGTTTTTACAGGAGCGGTTATTAGAGATGGAGAGCAACAGCCAACTGAGGCTGCCAAAGGAAAGCTACTTCGTCCTTTGGAGATAGATCAGCCACTACACATGAGCATGTTGGTAGAGGAAGATCAAGGTGATTTCCTATCTGCCAATATTCAAAAGGGTATGCGCGGTGTTGGTATTTCGGTCAAATCTGCAGTTTTGGCAGATCGCCTTATCAGACCTGGTGATTTTGTTGACGTGCTTGTGACGTATCAGGTGCGCGTTAATACGCGGGACAATCCCGATGCACAGAATTTAGTCAACCGGTATGCAACCGAAACTGTTATTCAAAATGTTCGCGTTTTGGCTGTCGATAGCGATGATAAAAAAGCAATCGATGAAGAAGAAACAAATGTTAAGAAGAAAAAAAGCGCAACCAAAGCTATTGTAACACTTGAGGTAACGCCAGAGGCTGCCGAAAAATTAGTGCTCTCTAATAAGATGGGCGAAATTGGCTTGGCATTACGTAGTATAGGTGACAATGCGAATGTGGCTGATGATAATACGACGACGGATGTTGGAATGAGCCGCGTGATGACAGATCTTTCTTTGATGCGTGAAACGACATCAGGGATTCGTATCTATAACGGTATTGAAATGAATGAAGTGCAAGGACGTAATCCACGCCCAGAGCAATCTGTAAATTTTGATGTGCAGAGTAATGAACCACAACCAGTAATCAATCTTGATCCAGCGACGTTGGAAGGACTAGTCAATGAAGAACAATAACAAAAAGCAAAATAATTTCTGGGCGTTAATGCTGTGCTTTTTATGCATGGGCGCCTTTATGTTGGGTTCAATGGAATTGGCTAAGGCCGATAAATCTGACGTGGCCCTCTTAAAACCTCAAAAAACACCAGGGGTGACCTTGATGTTGGGAAAGGCCGAAATGGTCAATATTGAAGGTGAAATTGCCGATGTTTTAGTGGCTGATCCGTCCGTTGTTGACGTCATGGCCGTTAAATCAAACCGTCTTTACCTCGTTGGCTCATCTTTGGGCGATACAAATATTATGGCGCTGGACAGTGAGGGGAATGTTCTTAAAAAAGTGAATGTTCATGTTCAAATGGATACCGAAAAATTACAGGAAATGATTGGGGAGCTTTATCCCAATGAACCTGTTGAAATACGCGCAATGACAGATCAGGTTGTTTTAACAGGTGATGTGTCTACACCTGCAGTTGCAAATAAAATTGTGAATTTGGTTGGTCGTTATGCGGCAGATGCACAAGGAATCAACGGAACAAATGTTGATAATATTATTTTGAATATGATGGGTGTTCGTGGTGAACAGCAGGTCATGTTAAAAGTAAAAATTGTTGAAGCATCCCGTAGTGCTCTGAAAGATTTAGGACTTGAATTAAACAGCCTCGGCGGTGCCAACATTGGTAACTTGGGTGGAACCTTGGCAACATCACCTGCTTTAGGTTTAAGTGCGCCAGCTCAGCTCGGCGTTGCGGCATTGAATTACAGCTCTGGCGGCTTTGGTAACCTAAACTTTGTTGCTCGTGCCTTGGAACAAGAAGGTATTATCAATACATTGGCAGAGCCAAACTTGACGGCCATTTCTGGTGAACAAGCAGGGTTTTTGGCAGGAGGAGAATTCCCCATTCCAACACAAATTGACCGTAACGGAAACCTGATTTATGAATTCAGACCGTTCGGTGTATCTTTAAACTTCCGTCCTGTTGTCATGTCCTCCGACCGGATCAGTCTTCAATTGACAACGGAAGTATCAACAACATCCTTTGATCAGAACCTTCAGTTAAATGGTATCAATGTACCAACCTTTAATGTTCGCCGTGCAGAAACAAATGTTGAATTGCCAAGTGGTGGTACGTTAATGATTGCAGGATTAATTAAATCAGATGCTATTTCTGGTTTAACGCAACTTCCTGGAATTGGCGATGTGCCTGTGGTCGGGGATTTGATTAAATCAGATACATTCCGCCGTTCAGAATCTGAAGTGGTTGTTATGATCACGCCATATCTTGTTCAACCATTTGCTCAAAATAAAACTGTTGCAGCGGCGCAGCCCATGCCTGTTGATACACAGCCTGCCTATACGCAAGTTGGACCCGATAAGAATTATGGTGCAATGACGCCTAATGATGAAAATCTACCATCTTCCTTTCCTGATATGAATGAAAATGCTGCTCTTCCTGCACGGGAAGACAGCGCAATGCCTGAGGTATTTAGCAAAAATATCAAACGGGTTTATGGTGAGAAAACATATAATAATTTGAATATGGATAAAGCCAATGTTGGCTACTTATTGGATTAAGGAGAGGATGATGACGATATCAATGAAACATCTTACAATAATGATAACGGCCTCTTTCTTGCTTGTGGGCTGTACGCAAACAACGCCTTCGATGATGAATACATCTCCTATGCAACTCTCTCATGAAACGGTTGTTGAACAAATTCCTGTAAACCAATTAAACGATGATGTTATTTCTGCTATCGCTGCACAATATCTCAAAAATGCAGGAGAAAATCCACTCGATTTGACGATGACCTATGATCCCAAATCAAAAAGCTTTACGGCGATGAAGGCTCTACATGAATTAGGGCGTGTCAAAACGGCTCTAAAATCCAAAGGGGTCACAAACGTCACAACACAGACATTGGCTGTTCCGCAAGGGAAAGCATCTTTGATGGTGTCTTATGATATCATCAATGTCCATGCGGCAGCGGATTGTATGCCGATGCCAGGTTTGGAACATAATGAAACAGGTCGTTTTATTGGGGAATATAAATTTGGCTGTGGGGTGGATACAATGCTTGCGCGGCAAATCGCCAATCCTAAAGATTTAGAAGGCAATGCAGGCCTTGCAACCCGTGATGCGAGACGCGAATCCATCGTTGTTGAAGATTACGGTACAGCGCAACCCAGAACGCCGCTTGATGGCGTTGAAAGATCCGATCTTTCGGTGGAGTAACAATTCTTTGAATTATGGCTAATAAGGTCATGTTAACTTTTTTGTTGTACTCTATGAGGGCAAAATAATAGGGCAATGAAGGGCGAAATAAGTGAGTACCGAAACAAATATTTTATTACCAGCAGCAAATGTTGATATTTTTATCAGGGACAAACAAACATTAGAAGCTGCGAGATCGTTGATTGATGATTGGCGTTTTGCCCGTGTCAATTTAAGTGTTGAGGAAGGCGATGTTGAAACTGCTATTCTCAGTTACAAAGAAACTAAATCTCCAACACTCGTCATCATCGAAACAGATACGACAGATGAAAGTTTTATATCCCGTTTGGGGGAACTGTCTTTTCACTGTCATGAAGATACCAATGCGGTTGTTATAGGACCTGTCAATGATGTGAATCTATACCGTAGTTTAACTGCAATGGGGGTGAGCGATTATTTGGTTAGACCTGTGCCTCAAACTATATTGAGTGAGGTCATTGCCAAAGCGCTCATTGATAAAATAGGAACAAGCGGCAGCCGCCTTATTACCGTTGTCGGCGCCAAAGGTGGTGTAGGAACAACGTCTCTAACTCAGGCTATGGCTTGGGGGTTGTCCGAAAGAATGGGACAAAAAACCTTTCTTATGGACGCTGCAGGCGGGTGGTCAACACTTAGCGTTGGAATGGGCTTTGACCCTACCACAACGCTTCAGGAAGCTGTCCGCGCCGCAGCCAATAAAGATGAAGACACATTGGCGCGGATGTTTTTTCAGGCGAATAGCCGCCTGCATGTTATGGCTTCGGGTGCAGACCCTATGTTGGAAACATCAGTGAATGCGCAGCAATATGAAGAACTTTGTGATATGTTGATGACAAGCTATCCCGTTGTGCTCGTCGATTTATCAGGGGCTATTCCGTCACTGAAACGCACGATATTAAGTATCGCACATGAAATTGTTGTTGTCACAACACCAACACTTCCTTCCTTACGTGCAGCGCGCACTTTGATGAATGAAGTGAAATTAATTCACGGCGGCAGTCTTTCTAACGTTGATTTGGTTATTAATATGGAAGGAATGATCCCATCAAAAGAAGTGCCGAAAAAAGATATTAAGCTGGCACTTGAATGTGATCCTTCAGTAACCATACCTTTTGATCCTCGGTTGTTCGTCGGTAGTGAAAATGAAGGGACAAAAATTAGCGGTATCAAAGGTGGCGCAGAAATTATCGATAACTTGTTGCCAATCATCGGTAGAGTTGCAGATGGCACAGTGATAGAGGATGATTTCGCCGAAGATGACAATATTGTAACGCAACTCATGGGACGTATAGGTCTCGATAAAATTATTGGGAAAAGGTAGTTAAATGTTTGGTAAAAAGACAGGAGGCGGTACCCCAAAACCCGCTGCAAAAGAAAAGCCGGCACCATTACGGGTTGAACCTGTAAAAAAACCAGAACCTAAAATGGTTGAGCCCGAACCTGTGGCAAAACCAACCCCTAAGATTGTTGAACAAATTAAAACCGAATCGCTTCACCCCGTGGAGCCAAAATCTGTTGAGTCTGAAAAAGTGTCTCCGCCTTTAACATCTGAGCCGCTTGAAATCCCTGAGGCGAAACCTGAGATTTTATCAAACCCTGAACCTGTGGCTCCACAGGTTATCGAGACAATAGAAGAGAATATCGAAGAGAAACCTGCGGAAGAAGCGCCTAAAGTTTTAAAGAGCATGGATGATGGAATTTTGGATCAGGAGGAAGAGCATTCTCCAACAGGGGAGAGTGAAGATTCTATGACTTCACTGCGTTTACAGCGTGCGCGAAACCGTATCTGGCTCGATCTGCGTGACGGGATTGATTTGAAAGCTCTCGCTCGTATGAAAAGCGAAGAAGCAAAAGAAGAAGTCAATTCTGCTGTTCAGGAAATTGCTCGCTTCCGTAATCTTGATTTGACGCCCGCAGAACTTCAGCGCATTGCAAAAGAATGCGCCGATGATATGTTGGGCTTTGGCCCGTTAGAAGAATTGTTAGAGATAGATGGTATCGCTGATATCATGATTAACGGCCCTGAAACAATCTATATCGAAATTGGCGGAAAAATTGAACGCGCCAACATTAAGTTCCGCGATAACCAACATCTTGTCACAATCTGTCAGCGTATTGTGGGCGCAATTGGCCGCCGTGTTGATGAATCATCCCCCATTTGTGACGCGCGTCTTCCAGATGGATCTCGTGTAAACGTGATTATTCCGCCTTTGGCTGTTGATGGAGCGTGTATGACCATTCGTAAGTTCACAAAAGATAAACTGACCCTTGAAAAACTTCTTGAATTTGGGGCAATGACCCCAAGCGCGGCCAAGTTGATTATGGCGATTGGTCGATGCCGGGTAAATGTTTTGATCTCTGGGGGAACGGGTTCTGGTAAAACAACCATGCTCAACTGTCTCACCCGTTATATTGAGCAAGGCGAACGTATTATTACCTGTGAAGATGCGTGTGAGCTTCAGCTTCAACAGCCGCACGTTGTGCGCCTTGAAACACGCCCGCCAAACCTTGAAGGGGTAGGGGAAGTGACAATGCGTGATCTTGTTAAAAACTGTCTGCGTATGCGCCCCGAACGCATTATCGTGGGGGAGGTGCGTGGCCCAGAAGCTTTTGACCTTCTGCAAGCGATGAACACAGGTCACGATGGATCCATGGGAACGGTCCACGCCAACAATCCACGCGAAGCAATTTCCCGTATGGAAAATATGATTGCGATGGGTGGTCTAAATCTTCCAACTGTTGCAGTGCGCGAACAAATCGCCTCTGCGGTGCAAGTTATTATTCAGGTTCAACGTCTACGGGATGGTTCACGTAAAGTGACACATGTTTCCGAAATTACAGGAATGGAAGGGGATGTCATTACCATGCAAGATCTTTTCAAACTTGAATTTGAAGGTGAAGACGAACATGGAAAATTGATTACTTCTCTTAGATCTTCTGGGATGCGTCCAAAATTCTGGGATAAAGCAAGACAATTTGGTGTTGAAAACCTTGTTCTTGATGCCATGGAAGAAGCCTACGGATAAAATATGGTTACGGTTGTTCTTTCCATCTTAATTTTTATGCTTTTTGGTATTGGATATGCAATTTTTATCTATACCTATCAGGCTCAAAAGAAAAATCGCATGATGTCGGTTTTAACGGGGGGCGCTGTACAGGATAAAAAACATCTTAAAAACAGTCCTCATGGTCAGAAAAAATTAGATCTTTCAAAAAAACTGAAAGATGAAAACGAAGACACTACCAAAACCAAAAAGAAGGCGAAAAACCTTGCCCTTGCTTTAACGCAGGCGGGTCTTGAAATTTCCGTGAAAGAATTTTGGATGTTTTCTGCTGTCTGTGGTGTTTTGGTAACGATGATTATCAAAATCATGGGGGCTTCGACATTTGTTGTTGTAATGGCGGCCATTACTTCTTTTTTAGGCCTGCCGCGTTTATTTATTCGGTTCAGAATTAAGCGCCGTCAAAAACAATTTATGGATGATTTTGCTGATTCTTTGGAATCAATGATGCGTCTTTTAAAAGCGGGTATGCCTGTGAGTGAAGCGATCAAGATGGTTGCCCGTGAATTTTCTGGCCCCATGGGGGAAGAGATGGGACGTATTTTTGATCAGCAAAAAATTGGCGTTCCTCTGCCAGAGGCGGTTTTAGATGCCGCTCAACGTGTGCCTCTAACAGAAATGCAAATGTTTGCGACCGCTATTGCTATTCAAACACAAACGGGGTCTAGCTTGTCTGAAGTTTTGCAGAATTTGGCAAATGTTATTCGGGCGCGTTTTGGTCTCAAACGTAAAGTTCAGGCTCTGTCATCGGAAGCCAAAGCATCGGCAATGATTATTGGTGCGCTTCCCGTTCTTGTAGGACTGGGGCTCTATTTTGTTAACCCCTCATATATTGAACTTCTTTTTACCGACTCAACAGGAAAATTTTTGTTGGGCTGTGCAGTTGCCTGGATGTGCGTGGGGGTATTGGTTATGCGGCAAATGATTAACTTTAAGGTATAAAAATGTTTGGAATCAACAGTCAACTTATCATCGTAGTTATCAGCGCTCTGGCGGCGGCGGCCTCTTTCGCGGCTTTTGCACTTCCTATGCTGAAAAGAACGGAAAGAAAAGAACATTATCACAATGTGATTGAGAAAAAGAAAAAAGATCTGTTTCTTCATGCCAAAGCGGAAATGAATAAAAAAGGACAAAAGTCTGTTTCTGCAAAAGATTCTGTGGCGATGTTCTTCAAGGTTCAACAACTCGTTGGAGAAATGGGTGATAAGGTCCGTATTCAATTATTACAGGCGGGTATTCGTAATCCTATGGGGCCCATCTTTTATATTGGTGCGCAGATTGGTTTACCTATTCTTCTGGTATTAATTTCTATTATTGTGATGTCGGCTTCAGATGCTGAAATTTCAGATGCCAAAAAATTCTTTGTTATTATTGGTGCAATGTTTTCGGGTTTCTTCCTGCCACGCCTGATGGTTAAAAACACGGCTGATAAAAGAAAGCAAGAACTCGGATACGCGTTCCCTGATGCACTTGATATGATGCTCATCTGCGTGATGGGTGGGATTGGTCTTGAACAAACGGTGGAACGTGTCGCTGATGAGGTGGCAGAACATTCTCCTGTCTTGGCAGAAGAACTAGGTATTTTAAGTGCTGAGATGGCGATGTTGAATGACCGCCGTAAGGCCTTGGCTGACTTTGGTAAACGGGTGGGTGGTTTTGGTAAATCTTTCGCAACGTCCTTGATACAGGCGGAACAATACGGAACGTCTGTATCTCAGGCCATGCGCGTCATGGCAATAGAATTGCGGGATATTCGTATGGCTGCGGCGGAGCAGAAGGCGGCGTCTTTGCCACCAAAACTAACTGTGCCGATGATTTTATTCTTCTTGCCTGCATTGTTTATCATTATCTTGGGTCCCGCAGGAATTCAGGCTTCGAACGCTGGAGTTGGCGGATAAAAAAGTTTCTTGTGCCTCACACAAACAAAAAGCGCCTGAAGAAATTCAAGCGCTTTTTTGCTTAAGGAGGTTAGGAAACTAATTATAGAATGAGCTACTTTTCAGTTTTATGTTTTTTATTGTTGTTGGCGGCGCCGTTAACTCTGCTGGAGTTAACTCGCGCTCGTTTGATGCTGCGGGTTCAATCTTTTCAACTTTCTGAACGGTCGATGCAGGGCTCGGCTTTTTCTGTTCAACAGGTGCTTTAGCTTGTTGTTTTTTCTGTTCTTGTTTTTCCCTGATACGTTTTGCATTTAAATCTTCAGCAGATGGCACATCATTTTCCATGGATTGCTTAATGACCTGCGCGGCCTGTTCGCTTGGGACAGGAGCAGGCTTAGGCTTATCTGTCGGTGGCGGCGCTGTTGGGCCAGAGGTTTCGACAAGTGTCGCAATAATGCGGCGGTTGCGTTCTAAGTCCATGCGGTTAGGGGATATTTTAAGGGCCTTTTCCAATAGGGAGAGGGATTCACCCAAATGCCCTTGAGAGGCCAGGTTGAGCGCTAAATTATTCAGAATAGGGGTGGGGTCACCTTGCCAGAATTGTAATCCTTTGCGGAAAGAAACCTCGGCTTCTTGATGTTTGCTTTGGGCATCTTGCGCGGTGCCAAGGGCCAAATATCCGCGGGCATTTTTAGAATTCATTTCAATTGATTCATTGGCGTATCTTTCCGCGGCTTTAAAATCTCCTAAGGCAAGCTGCGTCATCGCCATTTCTGTGATGGCTTCGGTATTTTTGTTTGGATCTTTGGTGAAGGGAGTTAATGTGCGCACGGCGGCATTAATCTGGTCATCTTCCCGTAGGGCGCGGCCATAACGGGTCGCCACAATGGGATCTTCTGGATGGCGGGCATAAACCTGCCCTAACATGGCCAGGACGTCTTGTGAATTGCCATTGGCTTCTGCATCGGCGAGGGCGCGCTCCATCACCCTGTCAATCGAGGTTGTTTTCAATTCAGGTGCCATCGAATTAGCCGCTGTAGCAGGGGCACTTGCGTGTTGCCTTGCACCGCCCGCACAGGCTGAAAGAGCCAATGTTGAAATACCTAAGGAAAGAATGAGGAATTTAGAAAATTTAAAAGAGTATGCCATGGTCCAGAAATCTGTTTCACGTTAGAGTTTATAAAGAGCTTACTATACTCTATTTTCAAGAAATCGGAAACTATCTTTGTCGCGAGAGTTCTTTTGCGGTTATCTCTGTCTTTGCGTGTTTTCCATGACTTCATGGCACATATCAGGGCAGAAATAGACGCTCGTGGGCTGACAGCCAGTTGCATTGCTCGCGCAGCTACGGCGAATACGCACATATCGTTCCTTGGTTGCGCCAACAATAACATGACGCTGCATTAAAACAGAACCGTCTTCACCAATCACGGTAAAATAACTCGCGCCTTCCGCACGTGGAACCACCACCAATGTATCGGGCGTATCAAGCATGACGCTAATATGGTTGGGGTTTCCGACAATCACACTGGCCGCTTTTCCCTCCAGTTTCACTAACTCTGATTTATCAGGGGTCATCCGCATGATCGGGTGCGTGACTTCCATGGCGTCATCATCAGAAGGCTGTGAAGCCGCAGGCATGTCCATCACTTCTGCGCTAACGGCGGCCAGTTTTTCGGCGGGCACATCTTCGGCCTGTGCAGAGGCAACAAAGGAGGCACAGCCCAGAATAAGAGTCATTAAGGTTATTGTTTTATATTTTGTCATTATAAGGCTCACTGAAAATCAGCCGAAGAGTCGAGAACACGGCGAGGTGGTTAGAATTTGAAAATAACCAAGCAAAGAACTGCTTAGCTTATAATCCCAGTATAACGCGAAATGCCATCTTTCGCACGTTTTTTCTGTTCAAATTTATGTAAATTTTTAAGGATATCCCTTTTAAGATTGGGCAATAAAAAACCTGCTCTACGAGGGGAGTGAAGAGCAGGTCTATTTTCTACGAAGGGAAGATTTATATAGCGAACTTACGCAACCTGAATGCTCTTGGATGCGGTTTCGAAACTTTTTAGTTCTTTATGGTCTTTATATTCCGCCTTTTGGGCCAATTGGCGGCGGTATGCCATGTCTAATTTAACGGCTTCGGATAAAATCTGCTTGAATTTTGAATCATCGCCATTTTGGGCCTGAATATCATAAGCAAGGTCATATAGCTCTTTGACATCAAAGATGGAGAGTTCAGCATGCGCTGTACCTGTATTTGCTTGTGCGGCCATAACCTGCTCCATCTGCTCTGGCAAAAAGACAGGAACAATGTAGCTCTTGAATTTTTGCGAATTTTTAAATTGTCTCTGTTGAATTATTTTCATAATATCCTCACTTGCCGCCCAATGTAAAGAAAAAAAGTTAAGAAATCGTTAAAAAAGTGAAAAAAATCGCCCCCAAGGATATTTTTTCTGTAAAATAATTAAAAAAATCACTTGCAATGATAATTTTTCATATGTATAACGTGCTTGTAATTTGTTAATCTTTCGTTAACTTTTATGCAAATTTGGCTTAAAAGTATCGGGGAAAAAGAAGAGGTAACAAATGATTACACCAACGCAAATGCGTGCTGCTCGGGCAATGTTAGATGTCCCACAAGGATACGTGGCCGAGCATTTGGGGATAGCGGCGAACACACTTTCAAAAATAGAAAGCGGGCAAAGCGATGTTTCCATTTCACGGATGAGCGAGATTCAGCGTTTTTATGAACGCGAAGGAATCGCCTTTACGGAGGAAGAGGGTGTAAAATGGAACGCCAATCCAATTATTAAGTATGAAGGACAGGCGGGAATTAGAGAATTTTTCGATGATGTATATAAAGAATCATTGGAAGGGTGTGAAATAAATTTATTTAATGGTGTTCCATCGCTACTTACAAAATGGCTTGGAACAGAATTTTATAAAATGCATGCAGATAGAATGTCGGAGTTAAAAGATAAACTATCTGTTAAAATTATAGTAGAGGAAACGGAAACAAATTTTATTGCTGGTAGTTTTGCTGAATATAGGGGATTTCCTAAATCTATGTTCAATAACAAAACAATCTACATATATGGGCGAAAAGTAGGTTTTTTTACTTTCTCTGACGAAAATGTTTCCATCCGTGTGTTTGACAATGCTGAGTTAGCAACGTCAATGAAAGTTTTATTTGGAATTGCCTGGGATAAGGTTGCAAAGAAAATAAGTAAATGAACGCAATGACGCAAGAATTATCAAATAATGAGACTTTAATGACTCATTTCATTATGAAGGCACCGCCACCAAGTGTGCCTTACGATGTTGCTGCGCGTGGTATGAGTGAGGGATTGAGTATTAGAGCACTTAAACCAGATTACGATCTTATATTGTCTGAACTGGAAAGAATTGGTGACGGTTGGCATCTTCGTGACGAGCATACAAGTGCTTCTAGAAAAGAAAAAACAAAAAAAATTTTAGAAGGTTCAAATACTTCAATTTGGCATTTTATGCGTGGAAATGAAGCTATTGGCTTTTGCGTGGCAGTTAAGAAAGGTTTTGGTTCTGAACATGTACGCGTTTCCGAAAGATTTGGTTTGGAAGCCAAAAAAGGTGCAGAAATATATAAAGTTGGTTTGTACCGACCATTTATTGGTTCTGGCTACGGTCATAACTTTCTTCCTGCGGTTCAAGCTGCTCTTCTAAGCGGCCAAGAGGGGGTGGAACAAGAAGGAATAAAACCTATTACACCTAATGAATTTATTTATCTAAATACACGCAAAACAAATTTGGTTGATTCAACAACTTTTTATAAAACATTAGGATACCAATGGGCGGGCGAAGAAAGATGGCCAATTAGTACAACTGAGATTCGCGGAATACAAGAAGCAAGCAAAGCATTACCTTCGCAAAAGGTTGTGAGACCTTTGGTTCCTGGTGCAACGTTTTTGAGTGGTCCAAGATTAGCAACAGGTTAAAATTATAAAGTTTCCCCACCACAGAGCCCGTAGTGACGCAAGTCACTACGGGTTTCTTTTTGTGCGTTTTGTGCAGAATATAGGAAAATATTCCTTTACTTTATGTTGTCTTTCTGCTATGGTGATGAATGGTTTATTTAAACAACACATCTCTATTCCTGTCATCTGGGGTGTACCCGAGGGATCTTACCCGTTATCGGCATGAAGATCCTTCGGCTTCATTCACTGACGTTCATTTCGCTCAGGATGACAACGGGAGAAGAAAGTACCTTCCCACCCCCACCCCCCCCTTTTTAGAGCAAACGAAAAGAGTAACTTTATTCCATGAGTAAAAACAAAGCGTTATATCTCCCTGTGGATAAAAATTCCTCAATGCGGAAAAATTTCATTTTTTTAATCTTTTGTTAAGGGATTGCGCGTAGAACTATGGACTTCCAATCAACATTTTAACGACACATCATGTCAGAAAGTATTATTCCTATGAAAACTCAACCTCAATCAAGCGCCTTTGACGATAACAATTTTTTGCAGGACTGGTTGGAAAAACGTTATGGGTGCGGGTTTGCACAAATGGTGATGGATGATGTGACACACACGGCGGAGCTTGGTGCCCCGATAGAAAAAGCGCCTTATGATAAGTGCGCGGACGATGCCGTGAATGATAATTTTATACCGCGCCATAGACAATCACAGCGGGCGGCGCGATGAGGATTATCGCCTAGTGTTCATGATTTGATGATGTTATAGCTGTGGGATGATGAAACCGATCGCGATAACAATGGGTGATCCTGCGGGCGTTGGCGGGGAGCTGACCATGGCGGCTTGGCAAATGCGCCATGGTAAAAATCTTCCTGCTTTTTTCGCAATTGATGATCCAGTGCGTTTGCATTCTATTCGCCCTGACATCCCTATTCAGGAAATAAAGGATCCATCCGAAGCGCTTGAGATTTTTAATAAGGCGCTTCCTGTTTTGCCTCTTTACTTGAAAGAACCCGCCATCATGGGAACGCTTAATCCTAAAAATGGAATGGCGGTGATTGAAAGTATTGAACGTGCAGTGGAATTATGTATGAAGGGCAAGGCCAGTGCGCTTGTGACAAATCCCATCCATAAGGCGGCCTTATACGATATTGGATTTAATCATCCAGGCCATACAGAATTTGTGGCGCATCTTTGTGGCCAGAATCAAACACCAATTATGATGTTAGCGGCAAAAGACTTGCGGGTTGTGCCGCTGAGCGTTCATATTCCTTTGAGCGATGTGCCCGCCGCGGTGACAGAAGAATTGATCATCGAAAAAGCGCGTATCGTAAATGAATCCATGAAACGGGATTTTCAAATCAAAACGCCGCGTATCGCTGTTGCAGGGCTTAATCCTCATGCGGGTGAAAACGGTAAAATTGGTTTTGAGGATCAAGAGGTTATCAAGCCTGCCCTTGAAAAATTGAAAGCTGAAGGATTGTCAATCACAGGTCCTTATCCTGCCGATACAATGTTTCATGAAGAGGCCCGAAAGCAATATGATGTGGCATTAGGTATGTATCATGATCAGGCGCTGATTCCGCTGAAGACGCTCGACTTTCATGGCGGGGTGAATATCACGCTTGGTCTTTCGGTGGTGCGCACGTCGCCAGATCATGGCACTGCGCTGGATATTGCAGGGCAGGGGATTGCCAACCCGCAGAGTTTTATCAATGCTATTTTGATGGCGGAGGAAATTTCTAGGAATCGCGCGATTTAAATTTCCGCCAGTTGTCGGCGGTCAGTTCCCAGACTTCAACTTCCCGCCCTTGATCACGCCATTTTTGTATTTCTGTTCTGATCAAAACAGAGCCTGTTTTCTCTTTAACGCGGTGTGATCCAATATTATCAACGTAATTTTGAACGGTGATTTTATCGCGGCCCAAGACATCAAAAACATAGTCATTGAGGCAAGCCACAGCTTCGGTCATCAAACCTAGTCCCCAAAAGGGCTCTGCAAGCCAAAAACCTCGATCCCCTTGTTCTGGCTGTGTATGAATGATCCGAAAATCCAACCTTCCTATAGGATCGTCAGGTTGATCTTTTAAAAAGATTGTCCAAAGGAGGGCTTTTCCACCCAGCATATCAGGAAGCGCCTCTGTTTTTATATGGTCTGCAACACCACCCTTGGGATAAGGCCACGGCACACGGTCGTTCAAATTTTTGATAATATTCCAATTATTGAAGTGTTTTTCTAAACTTTCTGCGTGATCAAGGGCGATGGGTCTCAAAATGAGCCTTTTTGTCTCTAGAGTAGGGGTTTCAATTATTTTTGTCATGATCTGTCGATTTTACTGGATTTTGTATAAAGCTTCAGCTAAATAGTCACTATTCCCTGTATTTTAGGATTTTCGAAGCGGTCACAAGACCTTACGAACCTATGGTCAAAATGGAAACAGGGAAAAACAAAAAGGAATTTAAAAATGGCAAAAACAAACCCAGTACAGTTCTTTCAGCAGGTGAAGGCAGAGGTCAAGAAAGTAACTTGGCCGTCCCGCAAAGAAACAACGGTGAGCACAATTGCGGTGTTCGTTATGGTGACACTGGCTTCACTGTTTTTGTTTTTTGCTGATCAGGTAATTGCGTTTTTGGTAAATTTGATTTTGGGATTTGGTAGTTAATTAACTTAAATATAAGGATTTAAAATTATGGCGATGCGTTGGTACGTTTTACACGTCTATTCAGGATTTGAACACAAGGTTGCAGAGGCAATTGAAGAAAAGGCCCGCAAATTAAAACTCTCAGAACGCGTGGGCGAAATCATGGTTCCCACTGAGGAAGTTGTTGAGGTTAAACGGGGTCAGCGCGTGCAGGCGGAGCGTAAATTCTTCCCAGGCTATGTTTTGATCAAACTGGATATGAGCGATGAAGTCTGGCACATGGTCAAAGACACGCCAAAAGTGACAGGCTTTTTAGGTGCAAGTAACAAGCCTTCGCCAATCAGTCAGAAAGAAGCCGAAGCGCTTATGAATCAAATCCAAGAAGGAATTGATAGTCCGCGTCCTTCTGTGACTTTCGATATTGGTGAAGAGGTGAAAGTGGCCGATGGTCCATTTGCATCCTTTAACGGTATTGTTGAAGAAGTCGATGAAGAAAAAGGTAAATTGAAAGTGTCTGTTTCCATCTTTGGTCGTGCAACACCAGTGGAGTTGGAATACACACAAGTCGAGAAACAGTAAAAGACTCCTGTCTTTTTATAGAGAACATCAAAAGACGCCCCGTTGTGGGCGTTTTTTTTCTTGCATAATGCTTTAAAACCGTTATAACACGCCCCATAAACGCTTGTAGGAGGTATTTTCCCGAACAAAAGACCATTGGGAAGAGCTGCACTACGAGGCTTCGTTAACCGTTGAACTTCAACCAACTTTAGGAAGGTTGAATATTAAAAGGAGAAGAAAATGGCAAAAAAAGATGCCCCAGTGGGCTATATTAACCTGATCATTCCTGCGGGAATGGCCACCCCTGCACCCCCT
This sequence comes from Alphaproteobacteria bacterium, assembly GCA_041397885.1. GTDB lineage: Bacteria > Pseudomonadota > Alphaproteobacteria > Micavibrionales > Micavibrionaceae. Next base: position 312,531 of record JAWKVV010000002.1, read on the forward strand.
ATTGGTCCTGCTTTGGGTCAACATGGTGTGAACATCAAACAATTTACAGATGAATATAATGCGAAAACAGCCGACATGGAAAAAGGCGTGCCTATTCCTGTGGTGATTTCGGTTTACAAGGATAAATCCTTTAGCTTCATTATGAAGCAGCCACCCAATACGTATTTCATCAAAAAGGCGCTGAAGCTGAAATCTGGTTCAAACGCACCTGGTGCACAGATTGTTGGTGCTTTGAAAAAATCTCAAGTGAAACAAATTGCCGAAGCAAAAATGGTTGATTTGAACGCTGTAGATATTGAAGGCGCGATGAAAATTATTGAAGGCTCCGCACGCTCTATGGGCGTCGAAGTTGTGGAGGGTTAAGACCATGGCTAAAACAACAAAAAAAATGCAAGCAGCAAACGCAAAAGTTGATCGTGAAAAACTATATACTGTGACGGATGCTGTGGCCATTCTGCAAGACTTGGCAAAAAATCGTAAGTTCAACGAAACGATCGATATTGCGATGAATTTGGGTATTGATCCAAAACATGCCGACCAACAGGTTCGTGGCATGGTGTCTCTACCACATGGAACAGGTGCGACAGTACGTGTTGCTGTTTTTGCCCGTGATGCAAAAGCGGACGAAGCGAAAAAAGCGGGAGCAGACATCGTTGGTGCTGAAGATCTTGCCGATAAAATTAAGGCAGGCGAAATGAACTTTGATCGCTGTATTGCAACACCTGATATGATGCCGCTTGTAGGTCAATTGGGTCAGATTTTGGGGCCAAAGGGCATGATGCCAAACCCGAAACTTGGTACGGTGACACCAAATGTGAAGCAAGCTGTTGAAGATGCCAAAGGCGGCGCAATCGAATTCCGTGCAGAAAAAAGCGGGATCGTACATGCAGGCGTTGGTAAATCAAATTTTGAAGGCAAAAAACTGGTCGAAAATATTGAAGCGTTCATTGAAACTATTCAAAAGGCTCGCCCAACAGGTGCAAGAGGTACTTTTATTAAGAAAGTGACTCTGTCCTCAACAATGGGACCTGGAATCAAGATTGATCTTGATGCCTTAACAAAACCAGTCTCAAAAGCGGCTTAAGCTTTTAAAACTGAAAACGAATATTTAAAAGGCGCTTGATAAAGGCGCCTTTTTTGTTGCCATAACATTTGAAAATAAGTACGGTGACGTCTGAGTATGAATTGGAGTAAAAAATGAACCCTTACGTATCCGCTTTATATCGTTATCCATTGAAATCTGGGGCGGGGCAAAAGTTAAATAGCATGACTATCTCGCCATACGGTCCTGAAGGGGATCGGATATTCATGCTCGTCGATGGGTCTGGAAATTTCATTTTTCACCGTCCGCCACAAGGAAAAGGCAGCTTAGCGCTTATCAAAACAGACATATCTGATTCTGACGTCATCACTTTTTCAATGAATGGTAATGCTGATCTTCGGTTAATGAAGGCGGATATTCAGACCATTCCTAGTAAACTCAGAGAAGTAACGGTCCACGATAAAAAATGCCATGGTTATGATATGGGTGATAGGGCAGCGGAGTGGTTTCAATATCGTTTGGGAATTAAATGTCGTCTGATTGCGTATGCGGCAGACAACCCCCGTTTTGTTGACCCCGATTATGCGCAAGAAGGGGATAAGGTTGGTTTTGCAGATGGAATGCAGGTGCTTTTCACGTCAACATCTTCGTTAAATTCTTTGTATGAGATATCAGCTACTGCACATTTTGGTATGGATCGCTTTCGCCCAAATATCGTGATTGATGGTTTGCCCGCATGGCAAGAAGATGTGGTTGCACGGGTTAAAGTCGGTGGGGCAGTGTTTGAATTTGTCAAACCTTGCTCACGCTGTGTTATGACAGCAATAGATCAACAAACAGGAGCTAGAGATAAGGCTCCACACCCTTACGGCATATTAGGTGATTTACGAAAAGGCGAGGGCGGTGGATTGTCAGGACGTTTTTTTGGCCAGAATGCAGCGTTTCGTGGTGGAGAAAAAATCATTAACGTAGGACAGCCTGTTGAAATTCTTGAAGTTAAGCCAATGCATCCTGCTGTATCGCAGGCAAAGCTAAAATATAATTTAACATAACGAATAACCAGATGTTCTTGTTTTGTTTCACTTGAAACAAAGATTTCGAAAAACCTTATATTTTTGTCTTGACGCGACGTTTTAAATCCTTATAACAGCGCACAACACTATCCAAGACCTTTGGGGCGTATAGCTTAAAAATCCAGAGATAGATGGGGTTACATAAGAAAAAAGCTGACATATCGGCTCTTTCGTTATTTAACCTAATTTAATGTTTTGGATAGGCGGTTTTGAATAAAACCGCTTTTTTATTTTTTATTGGAGGAATCACCATGGGAATGACCCGTGCACGTAAACAAGAGGAAGTTCAAGACCTGAAAAGCTTGATGGAGAACAGTGAAATTATTGTTCTGACACAAAATACAGGTTTGACTGCAAAAAGCATTACAGACCTGCGTCTTGAGATGCGCAAAAACGAAGTGGATTTCAAAGTCGTGAAAAACACGCTAGCAAAAATTGCATCCAAGGGAACGTCTGGTGAGAAAATTGCCGATATGTTCAAAGGTCCTGTTGGGATGGCAACATCGCAAGATCCTGTGGCGGCGGCAAAAGTGGCTTACAACTTCGCTAAGGAAAATGACAAACTTGTTATTCTTGGTGGCGTTTATGGTGACATGATTTTGGATGCCGATGCTGTAAAACAGTTGGCGAGCCTGCCGTCTTTGGACGAACTTCGCTCGAAGATTGTTGGTTTGATCCAGGCACCTGCACAGAAAATTGCTCAAATTATGCAAACGCCTGCGCAGTTGATGGTTGGTGTCACGAAGGCATATGGCGAGAAAGCATAAGTTTAATCGTAATTAATTTTTATAGTTTCATTTTAATAAGGAGAAAAGAAAATGGCTGCAAATATTGAGAAAATCGTTGATGAATTATCAGCACTGACAGTGATGGAAGCTGCTGAACTTTCAAAAGCTTTGGAAGAAAAATGGGGCGTAACTGCCGCTGCTGCTGCTGCCCCTGTGGCTGCCGCTGCTGCTGGTGGCGCTGCCGCTGCTGAAGAGAAAACTGAATTCACAGTTGTTCTTGCTGCTGCTGGTGGTAACAAAATCGCTGTGATTAAAGAAGTCCGTGGTATCACTGGTCTTGGTTTGAAAGAAGCAAAAGATTTGGTTGAAGGCGCTCCAAAAGAGTTGAAAGCGGATGTGAAAAAAGCTGAAGCTGAAGAAATCAAGAAAAAGCTTGAAGAAGCAGGCGCGACTGTCGAACTTAAATAGTCCTGTTAGAACAATATTGAGCATTGAGCCCTTATGGGCTTAATGCTTTTCGTTTTAACAAAGATTACTATTTAGGGGTAGACATTGGATTTTATATCAGTTAATTAACAGACAAATTTTTAAAGGCGAAAGCGGTCCTGCTTGTCGCCTTTAACTGCGTTTTTATACAAAGCGCATATTTACGGTGCAAAGCTCAGCACGAAAGCGATACTGAAATAGGCTTTCATTTGCTCTTAATTTTAAAAAAAGTGGCTCTTATATGGACATCATTTTAAGAGCAGTTTTGGAAAAAGGTTTAAGACAAGCCTCCACGGGGTTATCCCGATTGAGGGCAAAATAAAAGGAAATATCGAAAAAATGGCAAAATCAGCAAAAAAATCAGGTAAAGTTCTCGGCGCAAAAGTTGATGTAACACGCGGTCATACAGGTGTTGCAAACGACATTAATTCCTACACAGGACGTAAGCGCGTTCGTCGTTCTTTCGGGCAAATCCGCGAAGTGGCAACAATGCCAAACCTGATTGAGGTTCAGCGTGATTCATATGAAGCGTTTTTGCAACAAGGGATTGAAGCATCAGAGCGTGCGATGCAAGGCCTTCATAAAGTTTTGACTGAAGTTTTTCCGATTAAGGACTTCTCTGATAAAGCTGAAATCGATTACGTGTCTTACGAGTTGGAGCAACCTAAATATGACGTTGAAGAATGCCAACAACGCGGTATGACCTTCTCTGCGCCATTGCGTGTGACACTTCGTCTGTCTGTCTTTGATGTTGATGAAGATACAGGTCTGCGTTCTATCCGTGATATTAAAGAGCAAGATGTTTACATGGTGGACATGCCGCTCATGACCGACAACGGAACATTCGTTGTGAATGGAACAGAGCGTGTTATCGTTTCACAAATGCACCGTTCTCCTGGTGTGTTCTTTGATCATGATGGTGGTAAAACCCACGTATCTGGTAAATATTTGTTCTCAACCCGTGTTATTCCTTACCGTGGATCATGGCTTGATTTTGAATTCGATGCCAAAGACTTGATGTATGTGCGCATTGACCGTCGTCGTAAATTGCCTGTTACAACCTTTATGCGTGCGCTAAATTCTGCGCGGACAGAGGCATACTTGGCAGATTGCGAAGCCAAAGATGTATCGCCAGATATGCTACGTATTCAAGGAATGTCAAATGAAGAAATTCTTTCAACTTTTTATGAAACAGTAGCATATCAAAAAACAGACAAAGGATGGAAAACACCGTTTAACGCAGATAGTTACCGCGGCGTGAAGTTGGTACATGATCTTGTTGATGCCAATACAGGAAAAGTTGTTGTAGAGGCAGGAGAAAAAATTACCCCGCGCAAAGGCAAAAGACTTGCAGAAGATGGTCTAAAAGATATTCTGGTTCAAGATGAGCAGCTGATTGGTTCTTACTTAGCAGAAGATATTTTTGATGCAGGAACGGGACAGGTTTACTTCGAAGCAGGTCATGAAATTACAGCAGAAGATATTACTGAGTTAGAGAGTTTCTCCATCAAAACGCTTCCGATCCTTGCGATTGACCACACCAATGTTGGCCCTTACATCCGCAATACGATGCAGGTTGATAAATGTGATACACGCGAAGAAGCCTTGATTGATATCTATCGTGTGATGCGTCCAGGGGAGCCGCCAACAGTTGAATCAGCGCAGGCTCTATTTAACTCTCTCTTCTTTGATGCAGAACGCTACGATCTATCAGATGTGGGTCGTAATAAGATGAACACCCGTCTGGATTTGGACACTTCTGATGAGGTGCGTGTTCTGACCAAGCAAGATATTTTGGCGATGTTAAAATATCTTCATGGCTTAAAAGATGGTAAGGGAGAAGTTGACGATATCGACAACCTTGGAAACCGCCGCGTTCGTTCCGTTGGAGAATTGATGGAAAACCAAATTCGTGTTGGTCTTCTTCGTATGGAACGTGCAATTCGTGAACGTATGTCCTCAGTCGAAATTGATACCTACATGCCACATGATTTAATTAATGCAAAACCTGCGGCAGCAGCAGTGCGTGAGTTTTTTGGTTCATCACAATTGTCACAATTTATGGATCAAACAAACCCACTTTCTGAAATTACACATAAACGCCGTCTATCGGCGCTTGGACCAGGTGGTTTGACACGGGAACGTGCAGGCTTTGAGGTGCGCGATGTTCACCCAACACACTATGGCCGTATTTGTCCGATCGAAACACCAGAAGGGCCGAATATTGGTTTGATTAACTCTCTGGCGACATTTGCGCGCGTCAATAAATATGGCTTTATCGAAGGCCCATATCGCCGCGTTGTGGATGGTAAAGTGACAGATGAAGTGATTTACATGTCTGCGATGGAAGAGGCCAAATACACTGTTGCACAGGCGAACGCCGCGTTGACAGATAAAGGTGGCTTTGAAGCTGATCTCGTTTCTTGTCGTAAAGGCGGTGAGAACTTGATGGCGAGTGCAGATCAAATCGAGTTTATGGACGTTTCTCCAAAACAGATTGTATCTGTTGCGGCGTCACTTATTCCGTTCCTTGAAAATGACGATGCGAACCGTGCGTTGATGGGATCAAACATGATGCGTCAAGCTGTGCCACTTCTTCGGGCGGATGCACCGCTCGTTGGAACAGGGATGGAAGCAACCGTTGCGCGTGACTCTGGTGCAGCTGTCACAGCACGCCGTTCAGGTATTGTTGTGCAGATTGATGCAAACCGTATTGTTATTCGTGCGACAGAGGAATTGGATGCATCAGAAGCAGTCGTTGATATCTACAAAATGCGTAAATTTGAGCGCTCTAACCAATCAACCTGTATCTTGCAAAAACCACTTGTAAAAGTGGGCGATGAAATCAAAGCAGGGGATATCATTGCCGATGGTCCTTCAACGGAGTTCGGTGAATTGGCTTTGGGCCGTAACGTGCTTGTCGCTTTCATGCCTTGGAATGGTTACAACTTCGAAGACTCGATCTTGTTGTCCGAACGTATCGTGAAAGATGACGTTTATACTTCTATTCACATTGAAGAATACGAAGTGATGGCACGTGATACAAAACTGGGTACTGAAGAGATTACGCGCGACATTCCAAATGTTGGGGAAGAAGCGCTGAAAAACCTTGATGAATCTGGTATCGTTCACATTGGGGCGGAAGTTGGCCCTGGCGATATTTTGGTTGGTAAGGTGACACCAAAAGGCGAAAGCCCAATGACACCAGAAGAGAAACTTCTTCGTGCGATTTTTGGTGAAAAAGCAGCTGATGTAAAAGATACATCATTGCGTTTGCCATCTGGCGCTGTAGGTACTGTTGTTGATGTTCGCGTCTTCAACCGCCGCGGTATTGACAAAGATGAACGCGCAATGGATATCGAGCGTCAGGAAATCCAACGTCTTGCCAAAGACCGTGATGATGAGCGCCGTATTTTGGAAGACGGTTTCTATGGTCGTTTAGAAGAATTGCTGATGGGTCAATCTGTTGCCAAGGCGTTCAAAGAAGGTTCTTTGAAAAAAGGCGATAAGCTGACAAAAGCGAATCTTGGGGAAGTGAAACGCGGTCACTGGCGTCAAATTGTTATCGAAGATGAGAAAACAATGGAAGAAATCGAAGCGATTTCTAAGACATTTGACTCATCTGTTGATGATATTAAAGAGCGTTTTGAAAACAAAGTTGAAAAACTGCAACGCGGTGACGAATTGATGCCTGGTGTGATGAAGATGGTTAAAATCTTCGTTGCGATTAAGCGTAAAATGCAGCCTGGTGATAAAATGGCTGGCCGTCACGGTAACAAAGGGGTTGTCTCCCGTATCATGCCTGTGGAAGACATGCCATACACCGAAGATGGAACACCTGTTGATATCGTGTTGAACCCGCTTGGGGTTCCATCACGGATGAACGTGGGTCAGATCTTGGAAACTCACTTGGGCTGGGCATCTGCGAATTTGGGTAAACAAATCGGTGATGTGATTGACAGCTTTAAAGACCAAGGAACACCTTCTGCTTCAGAACTAAAAGACCTGAAAGCCAAATTGGTTGAGGTTTATGGCGACAAAGAATTCAAGGAAAAAGTATCAAAATTGAATGATGCTGAAGTCGTTGAAATGGCAGGTAACTTGCGTAAAGGCGTGCCGATGGCAACGCCTGTCTTTGACGGCGCGAACGAAGCTGACATTGATGTTCTTCTCGAAAAAGCAGGTCTGAGTACAACAGGTCAGGTGACTTTGATTGACGGCCGTACAGGGGAGCGTTTTGATCGCCCTGTGACCGTGGGTTACATCTATATGTTGAAACTACATCACTTGGTTGATGACAAGATTCACGCCCGTTCAATCGGTCCGTACTCACTTGTGACGCAACAACCACTCGGCGGTAAGGCTCAGTTCGGGGGTCAGCGTTTCGGAGAGATGGAATGTTGGGCGCTTCAGGCTTACGGTGCTGCATATACGCTACAGGAAATGCTGACCATTAAGTCAGATGATGTGGCAGGCCGTTCGAAAGTATATGAAAGCATCGTTCGCGGTGAGGACACATTCGAAATCGGTGTACCTGAGTCCTTTAACGTTCTAACGAAAGAGTTGAAAGCTCTTGGTTTGAACATTGATATGAAGCAGTCAGGTAACAACTAATAATAGATGCTCCCGCTGAGGCGGGAGCAAAATGATAATTTTAAAATAAATTTTAGCGCGATCAGGAGCGAAAACCATGAATGAATTAATGAACCTATTTGGTAACCCACAAGGCCCACAAGCCTTTGATTCCATCCGTATTGCACTGGCTTCGCCAGAGCAAATTATGAGTTGGTCTTTCGGGGAAGTTAAAAAACCTGAAACGATTAACTATCGTACGTTTAAACCTGAAAAAGATGGTTTGTTCTGTGCGCGTATTTTCGGACCTGTCAAAGACTACGAATGTCTGTGCGGTAAATATAAGCGCATGAAATACAAAGGGATCATTTGTGAAAAATGTGGCGTTGAAGTTACGTTGACCAAAGTCCGCCGTGAACGTATGGGGATTATTGAGCTTGCATCTCCTGTTGCGCATATCTGGTTCTTGAAATCTCTTCCATCACGTATTGGTTTGATGACCGATATGACTTTGAAGGCGCTTGAAAAGGTTCTTTATTTTGAAGCCTATATCGTGATTGAGCCAGGCATGACTCCGTTGAAACCAATGCAACTTCTTTCTGAAGAAGAATACATGGATGCACAGGATGAATATGGCGAAGACCAATTCCGTGCAGGTATTGGGGCGGAAGCCATTAAAGAAATTCTGATGAATATTAACCTGGAAGAAGCTTTGGCAGATGCTGAAGAAGATCTTCGTGAAACAGGATCAGAAGCCAAACGTAAGAAACTTGTAAAACGTATCAAATTGCTAGAAGCATTTATTTCTTCTGGTACACGTCCTGAATGGATGATTATGGATGTTATTCCTGTATTGCCACCAGAGTTGCGTCCTCTTGTTCCTTTGGATGGTGGTCGTTTTGCAACATCAGATCTAAACGATTTATATCGCCGCGTTATTAACCGTAATAACCGTTTGAAACGCTTAATGGAGTTGAAAGCGCCTGACATTATCGTTCGAAATGAAAAGAGAATGTTGCAGGAATCTGTTGATGCGCTCTTTGATAATGGTCGTCGTGGCCGCGTGATTACTGGCGCGAATAAGCGTCCATTGAAATCATTGTCCGACATGTTGAAAGGGAAACAAGGACGTTTCCGTCAGAACCTGCTCGGTAAACGTGTTGACTATTCTGGTCGTTCCGTGATTGTGGTCGGTCCTGAATTGAAACTTCACCAATGTGGTATTCCAAAGAAAATGGCTTTGGAACTTTTCAAACCTTTTATCTACCATAAGTTAGAAATTTATGGCATGGCTTCGACTGTCAAAGCTGCCAAGAAGATGGTTGAAAAAGAACGTCCAGAAGTTTGGGATATTCTTGAAGAAGTTATTCGCGAACATCCTGTGATGTTGAACCGTGCGCCGACATTGCACAGACTTGGTATTCAGGCATTTGAACCCACTTTGATTGAAGGGAAGGCAATTCAATTACATCCTTTGGTCTGTACAGCGTTTAATGCTGACTTTGATGGGGACCAAATGGCTGTTCACGTGCCGCTTTCTATCGAAGCGCAATTGGAAGCACGTTGTTTGATGATGTCGACCAACAACATTCTCTCTCCTGCAAATGGTAAGCCGATTATCGTGCCATCACAGGATATTGTTTTGGGTCTTTATTATCTGACCATCGCGCGTGATGGTATGAAAGGGGAAGGTATGATCTTCCGCGGCCCCGGTGAGATTCAGCACGCGATTACTGAAGGTCATTTGCATCTTCATGCAAAAATTAAATGCCGTTATCATTATCTTGATGAAGAAGGAAACAAGAAGACAACGCTTGTAGAATCAACAGCAGGTCGTATGTTGTTCTCTGAACTTCTTCCTCGTCACCCAAAAATTTCATTCGATGAAATTAATAAAGTGATGACCAAGAAAGAGCTAACGAACTTGATCGACGTGGTTTACCGCCACTGTGGCACAAAAGAAACTGTGATCTTCTGTGACCGTATGATGAAGCTCGGCTTCCGTAATGCTTGTACAGCAGGTATTTCATTTGGTAAATCTGACTTGATCATTCCTGAAGCCAAAGCAAAATTGGTTCAAGAAGCCACTGATAAAGTCGCTGAATACGAACAGCAATATCAAGATGGTTTGATTACCAAAGGTGAAAAATACAACAAGGTTGTCGATATCTGGTCAAAATGTACCGATGATGTAGCGGATGAGATGATGAATATCATCTCTGACGTTGAAAAAGCGGGTTTGAACAGTGTTTACATGATGGCTCATTCTGGAGCGCGGGGTAGTGCCGCGCAGATTCGTCAGCTTGCTGGTATGCGTGGTCTTATGGCCAAGCCATCAGGTGAGATCATCGAAACCCCAATTATTTCGAACTTTAAAGAAGGTCTGTCTGTGCTTGAGTACTTCAACTCAACACACGGCGCGCGTAAAGGTTTGGCGGATACAGCGTTGAAAACAGCAAACTCTGGTTACCTGACACGTCGTCTAGTTGATGTGGCGCAAGATGCTGTTGTGATCGAAGAAGATTGTGGCACTGAAAAAGGGATTACGCTTGGCGCTGTCATGAATGGTGCGGATACGGTTGTCTCTTTGGCAGAACGTCTTTTGGGCCGTGTGCCGTCAGAAGATGTAAAAGATCCTCAATCAGGAAAAGTGATTGTTCCTGCAGGTGAGATTATTGATGAGATTACCTCAGAAGAAATCGAACAAGCAGGTATCGACACTTTGAAAGTGCGCTCTGTTCTAACATGTGAAACCCGTACGGGAGTTTGTGCCAAATGTTATGGTCGTGACCTCGCACGCGGAACACCTGTGAATATGGGTGAGGCTGTGGGTGTTATGGCGGCCCAATCTATTGGGGAGCCTGGAACGCAGCTAACCATGCGGACCTTCCACATCGGAGGGGCAGCGCAGCGTGGTGTTGAGAAATCATCCTATGAAGCAGCCATGGATGCCAAAGTTCAAATCAACAATGCCAACACTGTTAAAAATTCAGAAGGTGTTGATATTGTGATGGGGCGTAACACTGAAATCATCCTTCTTGATGCCAAAGGGAAAGAGCGCGCTACGCTTCGTGTTCCTTACGGTGCAAGATTGTTGACAAAAGATGGCGCAAAAGTGAAAGCGGGCGATAAGATGGCAGATTGGGATCCATTCACCATGCCAATTATCACTGAAAAAGATGGTGTTGCCCGTTTTGATGATTTGATCGAAGGTGTTTCTATTGCCGAACAAACGGATGAAGCAACAGGTATTTCTTCTAAAGTTGTTATCGACTGGAGAAGTCAGCCCAAAGGCGGTGATTTGAAACCCCGTATTGCTTTGACAGATAAGAGCGGAAAAGTTCTTAAGTTACCAAGTGGTATGGAGGCAAATTACTTCATGTCAACTGATGCGATTATCTCTGTCGAGAATGGCGCAGAAGTAAAAGCAGGGGACATCTTGGCCCGTATTCCACGCGAAACATCAAAAACGCGTGATATTACAGGAGGTCTGCCGCGTGTGGCTGAATTGTTTGAAGCCCGCCGTCCGAAAGACTTTGCGATTATCTCTGAAGTAGATGGTCAGGTTGAATTTGGTAAAGATTATAAGGCAAAACGCCGTATCATCGTAAACCCAATCGATAAGACCATTGAGCCAAAAGAATATCTAATTCCGAAGGGGCGTCATATGGCTGTTCAGGAAGGGGATTTCGTGCGTAAAGGTGATCCACTTCTCGATGGAGCGCTCGTACCGCATGATATTTTGGATGTGATGGGTGTTGAGGCTCTAGCTGAATATCTTGTGAACGAAATTCAGGATGTTTATCGTCTTCAAGGGGTGAAAATCAATGACAAACACATTGAGGTTATTGCGCGTCAAATGATGCAAAAAATTGAAATCACTGAAGTTGGCGATACAACCTTCCTTGCAGGTGAAAACATTGACCGCGATGAATTTGAAATGGTGAATGCGAAAGCAATCGGCAACGGTAAACAACCTGCGCAAGGAAAACCTGTTCTCCAGGGGATCACAAAAGCAAGCTTGCAAACACGTTCCTTCATTTCTGCCGCATCCTTCCAGGAGACAACACGCGTTCTGACCGAAGCCGCGGTGAATGGAAAAGTCGATTCGCTTTATGGTTTGAAAGAAAACGTGATTGTGGGTCGTTTGATCCCTGCGGGTACAGGGGCCTACGTCAACAAAATCCGTAGAGTGGCGGCCGACCGTGATAAAATCACACTGGCCGCGCAGCAACAAGCAGCAGCTTTGGAGGCCGAACAAGCTCAAACTTTGGAAGCGCCAGAAGCACTGGAAGCGCCAGAAATTGAGACGAAAGAAGCTGCTAACGGTTAAACAAAAAGCAATAAAATTACAAGAGATGGCGCTGTGAAGCGCCATTTTTTTTATTGACGTAATATCTAAGATTGCCTAGGTTGCGGGGGTAAACAATAAAGGGGCGAGTATTAATGAGTTCAAAAGAAAAGAAAAAAGAAGCAAGACGTCAGGCTCTTGATAGAAAAAGAGCGGCTAAACAAAGAGAGATGAAAACCCCAGGCGGTGGGGGCAAGTATGGCGCTAAAATTGAAGCGCGTCGGAAAGGTGAGCGTCCTGCCATAGCTGCTGGCGTAGAAGACTCTGTCATTAGAGCTGATAGAGATATTAGAGCTGATTGGGAGATTGCCAGAAGAGAAGAAACTGGTTTTAAAGCACCAAAACAGCTAGCTAAGCAAAAGATCGTTGAGGATAAAGTTTTACAGACCAATTATTATCGTGGTCCTGCGGGGTTTGATACAGAACTAGTCTTTGTGAACAATGAAAAATTAATTATTCTTGCAGTAAATGACACCAATCGGGGGCAATCTCCTACTTCGCTTCTAGCTGTTCAAGTAGGGGAAAAAGAGCAGGAGTGGTACTTTAATAAAACTATTAAGGTACCCGTATGGGAAGTTAAGAGGCTTACTGGCTTTAAGGCAGCTAATGATGGTTTGAAAAGCGCAGAATTATTGGGAAAGATAACAATGTCAGAAAATAGAATGAAGGTGGCGTTGGAGCGTTGGTCGTCACGATATGGTCTTACAGAAGTTGCCTCTAATATGGCGGCACCTATATCAGGTGCTTTGGTGGTGCATAAACCATTGCGTGGCAGTGGACGACATCATCGTATGTAATATAATTTCAAAAAAGGCTGAAAATCTAGGGTTTTCGGCCTTTTTTATGGTTTTGGCTCCAAATCTCAAAAATTTATTAAAAAATCCCTAAACTATGCTTGACTTACACCGTCTTTCCGCCATATAGTGCGGCGAAATTTAGGAATCGGATGGGTTGGCTGTAGCGTGAAACCCCTTGATTTTCAAGGATTTGCTAGACGCAGCTCGATATTCCTGAATAGGTAGAAATAGCCATTAAAATGGCGAATATTGGGAATTGAAGGACTTAAAGCGAAAGTCCTAATATTTTCCTTTTCTGCGTTTAACCATCCGAAACATTTAAAACGTTATGTGGGGTTGCCCCGTAACAAGAGAGAATTAAGGAGAGGCTTTAATGCCAACAATACAACAACTCGTTCGTAAGCCCCGTGAAATCGGTGGTAAAAAGGCCATGAAGGCAAAGAAAAACCGTGCGTTGAAAAACAACCCGCAGGTGCGTGGTGTTTGTACCCGTGTGTACACAACAACACCGAAGAAGCCAAACTCTGCGCTTCGTAAAGTTGCAAAGGTTCGTTTGACGACGGGGTTTGAGGTTATTTGTTATATCCCTGGGGAAGGTCACAACCTGCAAGAGCACTCTGTTGTGTTGGTGCGCGGCGGTCGTGTGAAAGACTTGCCTGGTGTTCGCTATACGGTTATCCGTGGTGCCTTGGATACGCAAGGGGTTAAAGATCGTAAACAATCACGTTCACGCTACGGCGCGAAACGTCCTAAATAATTTAAGGAATAAGATAAATGTCACGTCGTCACGCAGCAGAAAAAAGACAAATTCTCCCTGATCCTAAGTTCGGGGATGTTGTGCTTAACAAATTCATGAACAATCTTATGTTAGACGGTAAGAAATCTGTCGCTGAGAAAATTGTTTATGGTGCTCTTGAAATCATGGACAAAAAAGGTGCAGACATCGCAACCGATGATGAAACAGAAGGCGAAGCAAAAGGCTCAGTTGGTGGAGCATCTTCAAAAGGTCTTCGTGTATTTCACAAAGCATTGAAAAAAGTACGTCCACAAGTTGAGGTTCGTTCTCGCCGTGTTGGTGGTGCGACTTATCAGGTTCCTGTGGAGGTTCGTATTGAGCGCGGGACTGCGCTAGCAATGCGTTGGTTGATTGGTGCAGCGCGTAAGCGTTCCGAAAATACAATGATGGAGCGTTTAGCGGCCGAGCTTTTGGATGCTGCGAATGATCGTGGAACAGCGGTTAAAAAACGCGATGACACACATAAAATGGCAGAGGCGAATAAAGCGTTTGCTCACTATAGATGGTAATAGAATTTTAGAAGGTAATTGAGAGAAGAAAATGGCACGCGAACACGCAATTAATAACTACCGGAACTTTGGAATTATGGCGCACATTGATGCGGGTAAAACCACAACGACCGAACGCGTTCTTTACTATACAGGTAAGTCTCACAAAATTGGTGAGGTGCATGATGGCGCAGCGACCATGGACTGGATGGAGCAAGAGCAAGAGCGTGGTATTACCATTACCTCTGCGGCCACAACGACCTTCTGGGAAGGCGGTAAGGGCGGTAACTACGATGGTCAAAAATTCCGTCTGAATATTATTGATACCCCAGGACACGTTGACTTTACAATTGAAGTTGAGCGTTCTTTGCGCGTTCTTGACGGGGCAGTTTGTTTACTTGATGGAAACCAAGGGGTTGAACCACAAACTGAAACAGTTTGGCGTCAAGGCGACAAATATAAGGTGCCACGTATCATCTTCGCGAATAAGATGGATAAAATTGGCGCAAATTTCTATGACTGTGTTGACTCTGTCAAAAAACGTTTGGGGATTGACCCTCTTGTTCTGACATTGCCTATCGGTATTGAGAGTGATTTTGCAGGTATTGTTGATCTGTTGAAAATGAAAGCTATTGTTTGGGACGGCGAGGCTTTAGGTGCAACATACCGCGAAGAAGAAATTCCTGCGGACTTGGTTGAAAAGGCCAAAGAATATCGTGAGAAGCTTATCGAAAAAGCGGTTGAAATGGATGATGATGCCATGGAAGCCTATCTTGAAGGAAAAGAGCTTGATGTAAAAACCATTAAGTCCTGTATCCGTAAAGGAACAATTGCTTTCAAATTGATCCCGATGATGTGCGGTAGTGCCTTCAAAAACAAAGGTGTTCAGCCATTGCTTGATGCTGTTGTTGAATACTTGCCAAGTCCAGAAGATGTGGGCGCTGTTAAAGGTGTGAGTTATGCGGATCCAGAAAAAGCAGATAAGCGTATGCCTTTGGATGAAGAGCCTTTCTCTGCTCTAGCTTTCAAAATTATGAACGATCCTTTTGTGGGTTCTTTAACATTTGCCCGTATTTACTCAGGTAAATTAGAATCAGGATCTTATGTTCTGAACTCTGTAAAGGACAAAAAAGAACGTATTGGTCGTATGCTGCTTATGCATTCAAACAACCGCGAAGAGATCAAAGAAGCCTATGCTGGTGATATTGTTGCGCTTGTGGGTATGAAAGAAACCACAACGGGCGATACGCTTTGTGATACAGCAAAACCAATTATTCTTGACCGTATGGATTTCCCGAAACCTGTGATCGAGATTGCGGTTGAGCCAAAATCAAAAGCTGACCAAGAGAAAATGTCTATCGCATTGCAACGTTTGGCAGCGGAAGATCCTTCATTCGGTGTCTCAGTAGATCATGAATCTGGTCAAACTATCATTAAAGGTCAGGGTGAACTTCACCTGGATATTATTGTTGACCGTATGAAACGCGAATTCAAAGTGGAGGCGAATATTGGTGCGCCGCAGGTGGCTTACCGTGAAACAATTACACGTGAAGCAGAAGTTGATTACACCCACAAAAAACAATCTGGTGGTTCTGGTCAGTTTGCGCGCGCTGTATTCAAAATGCGTCCTGCTGTTGAAGATGCTACGGGTGTTAAGAAAGATTATAACTTCATTAACAGTATCGTCGGCGGTTCTATTCCTAAGGAATACATCCCTGGTTTTGAAAAGGGAATTGTGGCTGCGAAAGATACGGGCGTGATGGCAGGTTTCCCAGTTATCAATATTGAAATTGATCTCTTCGATGGTGCTTATCACGATGTTGACTCTTCTGCTTTGGCATTTGAGATTGCGGGTCGCGCCGCATTTAAGGAAGCGATGCAAAAAGCAGGCCCTCAACTTCTTGAGCCGATGATGAAGGTTGAAGTTGTAACGCCTGAAGAATATATGGGTGACATTATCGGTGATTTGAACTCCCGTCGTGGTCAAGTGGCCTCTATGGAAGATCGCGGTAATGCAAAAGTTGTAACTGCTATGGTGCCGTTGGCTAACATGTTTGGTTACATCAATACACTACGTTCTATGTCACAGGGGCGTGCTCAATACACGATGTTGTTTGATCATTACGAGCCTGTTCCACAAAACGTAGCGGATGAAGTGAAACAGAAATTAGCAGGCTAAGATATTTTAAGAGGTAAATGAATATGGATGCACAAGTAATTAGAATTCGCTTAAAGGCTTTTGATCATCGTATCTTGGATACGTCGACAAGCGAGATCGTTGGCACAGCAAAGCGTACAGGCGCAGGTGTTCGTGGGCCGATGCCTCTGCCGACACGTAAAGAGCGTTTTACGGTTTTGAGATCACCTCACGTGAATAAAAATTCTATGGAGCATTTTGAAATGCGTACCCATAAGCGTTTGATTGATATCGTTGACCCAACACCACAAACTGTGGATGCATTGATGAAATTGGATCTAGCGGCAGGTGTTGATGTTGAAATTAAAATTGCACAGGTTGCAGCATAAGTAAGGATTAACAAATATCTTCTGCATGGGGCGGAAGAACTACGGTGGTCTTAAAAAATCACCCTCTGGAAGGAAAAAAGAAAAATGAGAACTGGAGTAATTGCACGTAAGGAAGGGATGACACGGATCTTCGCTGAAGATGGCCGTCAGATTCCTGTCACTGTGCTTAAAATTGATAATTGTCAGGTTGTTGGTTTACGCACCGAAGAAAAGAATGGCTACACAGCTCTTCAATTAGGTGCGGGAGCTGCAAAAGTGAAGCGCACATCTAAAGCGATGCGTGGTGTTTTTGCACAGGCAAAAGTTGAGCCAAAGAAAAAGGTTGCTGAGTTTCGTATTGATGCTGATCAAGTAGCGGAAATTGGAACAGAAGTTGGTGCCAATCATTTTGTAGCAGGTCAAAAAGTTGATGTTTGTGCAACATCCAAAGGTAAGGGCTTTGCGGGAGCGATGAAGCGTCACAATTTTGGTGGTATGCGGGCTTCTCACGGTGTGTCTGTTTCTCACCGTGCGCACGGTTCAACAGGTCAATGTCAAGATCCTGGTAAAGTTTTCAAAGGTAAGAAAATGGCAGGGCAGTTGGGTAACAAGCGTGTGACAACACAAAATCTTGAAGTTGCCGCGATTGATCTGGAAGATAATTTGGTTTTGGTTAAGGGTTCAGTTCCTGGCCCAATCTCTGGTTGGGTTTATATTACAGACGCTGTGAAGCGTAAAGCGCCTGAAGGTGTCCCAATGCCAATCGGTGTTAAGGAAGGTTCTGCAAAGGCTGTAGCACCAAAAGAAGAAGCATCTGTTGGAGCTTCAGCTGAGACCGCAGAAACAAATAATGAGGCTGGAGAATAAAAATGAAAATAGCCGTTAAAACATTAGAAAATAAAGATGCAGGTGAGATCACTCTGGAAAAGAGCGTTTTCGGTATCGAAGTAAAAGCAGACGCAATTCACAAAATGGTTGTGTATCAACAGGACAAACGTCGCGCAGGTACACACAAAGCCAAAGAACGTGGAGAAGTTTCTGGTACAGGTAAAAAGCCTTTCTCACAAAAGGGAACTGGTCGTGCTCGTGCAGGTGATTTAAAGCGTAACATCGACCGCGGTGGTGCGGTTGTTCATGGTCCACGTGTGCGCTCTCACGCAACAGATTTGCCAAAACGTATTCGTCAGCTGGCGTTGAGATCTGTTTTGTCTTTGAAAGCAAAAGAAGGAAAGTTGATCATTCTTGATGATGCAAAAGCCAAAGACCATAAAACAAAGGCAATGGCAGCAGCATTGAAGAAATTCGGTTTTGAATCGGCCTTGATTGTTGGTGGAAAAGAAATTGATGCAAATTTTGCGCGCGCAACATCAAATCTTCCAATGATTGATGTATTGCCATCACAAGGGGCAAATGTATATGACATGATGCGTCGTGACACATTAATTATGACGAAGGATGCAGTGGCAGACCTTACAGAAAGATTAAAAGGATAAGATTATGGCGGCTACAAAGAAAAAAGCAGAAAAAGTCGAAATCGCAGAATGGATGTATGAAATCATCCGTAATCCTGTGGTGACAGAAAAATCAACGATGGGCTCAACTCATGGTCAAGTGACTTTTAAAGTACCGCTAAGCGCGACGAAGCCACGGATTAAAACAGCCGTTGAAACTTTGTTTAAGGTTAATGTAACGGGTGTTAATACGCTTGTACAAAAAGGTAAAACAAAACGGTTTAAAGGTATAAAAGCTTTCCGCGGCGATCAGAAAAAAGCGATCGTGACGTTGAAAGAAGGGCAAACAATAGATGTAGGAACAGGTCTGTAAGGACTTTAATTATGGCGGCTTCGCCGAAAATGAGCATAAGGAACTAAAAAAATGGCATTAAAAAAATATAAACCACAATCTCCAGGTCTTCGTGCGTTGATCACGGTAGATCGTTCGCACTTACACAAAGGTGCACCAGAAAAAACTTTGCTTGAGGGCAAAAAGAAAAATGGTGGTCGTAACAATACAGGCCGCATTACTTGTCGCCATAAAGGTGGTGGTCACAAACAAAAGTATCGCGTGATTGATTGGAAACGTAATAAATTTGATGTGGAAGCAACCGTTATCCGTTTGGAGTATGATCCAAACCGTACAGCATTTATTGCTTTAATCGAATATACAGATGGCGAAAAAGCCTACATTATCGCGCCGCAACGTTTACAAGCAGGCGATAAAGTTATTGCAGGTGAAAAAGCAGACATTAAACCAGGTAATGCGATGCCTTTGAAATCCATGCCCGTGGGTACGATTATTCACAACGTTGAAATGAGACCTGGCAAGGGTGCACAAATGTGCCGTTCAGCAGGAACTTATGCTCAGCTTGTGGGTCGTGACCAAGGTTATGCTCAGGTCAAGCTTGCCTCTGGCGAGCTTCGCAAAGTGCGTCAGGAATGTATTGCTTCTGTTGGAGCGGTATCAAATCCAGATCACATGAATGCGAATTTGGGTAAGGCAGGACGTAAACGTTGGATGGGTGTTCGTCCAACTGTTCGTGGTGTTGTGATGAACCCTGTAGATCACCCACATGGTGGTGGTGAGGGTCGTACGTCAGGAGGACGTCATCCAGTGTCCTTCTCTGGCGTGCCAACCAAAGGTTATAAAACAAGAACAAATAAAGCGACTGATAAGTTTATTGTTCGTCGTCGTACGAAGTAATTGATTAGAAGGAAATAAGATATGTCACGTAGTATTTGGAAAGGCCCGTTTGTTGATCGTCATCTTTTGAAAAAAGTTGAAGATGCAGCTGCAGGTAATTTGAAAGGCGTTATTAAAACATGGTCACGTCGTTCAACAATTTTGCCTCAAATGATTGGTCTGACTTTTGGTGTTCATAATGGAAATAAATTTATTCCTGTTGTGATTACAGACAATATGATCGGTCACAAACTGGGTGAATTTGCACCAACCAGAACATATCACGGTCATCAGGCCGACAAAAAAGGTAACAAGAAGTAATTTTAAGAATTTGATTTTTTGAAAGTGGAATAAAGAAATGGGACAGGCAGGAAACGAAAGACGCGTCAACAGTAACGAAGCCATGGCAATGGTAAAACACTTGCGTACTTCACCACAGAAGCTGAATCTGGTTGCACAGACAATTCGTGGTAAGAATGCGGGTAAAGCTTTGATTGATTTGGAGTTCAATAATCGCCGTATTTCTCAGGACGTGCGTAAATGTTTGCAATCAGCGATTGCGAATGCGGAAAACAATCATGGTTTAGATGTTGACCGTCTATATGTGGCAGAAGCGTTTGTTGGTAAAGATTTGGTTATGAAGCGTTTTCGTCCACGTGCCCGTGGTCGTGCTTCCGCAATCTTAAAGCCTTTCAGCCGTTTGACAGTCATTGTACGTGAACGTGAAGATGAGGCAAAAGCAAAAAAGGCTGTGCCTAAAAAAGCTGAGACAGTGAAAGCAGCTCCTAAAAAAGAGACCGCTCCTAAAGCGGCAGCAGAGAAAAAAGAACCTGCAAAAAAGGCAGAAGCTAAAAAAGTAACGAAAAAGGCACCCGCGAAAAAAGCGGCGGCTAAAAAGACAACACCTAAGAAAGATACGAAGTAAGGAGTATTTGAAATATGGGTCAGAAAGTTAATCCAATCGGCATTCGCCTCGGCATCAATCGTACATGGGACTCTCGTTGGTTCGATGATAGAAATTACGCTGATAAACTCGTGCAGGATCTTGAATTGCGCAAATATGTGCAAACTAAGTTGAAAGCAGCTGGTATCAGTAAAGTGGTTATTGAGCGCGCGGCAAAGAACACCCGTGTGACTGTTTATACAGCTCGCCCAGGCGTTATCATTGGGAAGAAAGGTGCAGATATTGAAACACTACGTCGTGACCTTTCTCAACGTGCGGGTAACGATGTTGCTTTGAATATTATTGAGGTTCGCAAGCCAGAGATTGATGCACAGTTAGTTGCTGAAGGTGTTTGTCAACAACTTGAGCGCCGCGTATCTTTCCGTCGTGCCATGAAACGTGCTGTTCAATCTGCACTTCGTTTGGGTGCTTTAGGTATTCGTATTAATGTTTCTGGCCGTTTAGGTGGAACAGATATTGCGCGTACAGAATGGTATCGTGAAGGTCGCGTTCCTCTTCATACACTTCGTGCAGATTTAGATTACGGTTTTGCCGAGGCGTTGACAACATACGGTATTATCGGTGTGAAAGTCTGGCTTTATAAAGGTGATGTTATGGGGCAGGACCCTATGGCGCGCGACAAAAAGATGCAAGAAGCACAAGGTGGTGCTCCAGGGCATAGAAATTAATTAGGTTTTTGTTTACATAAAATAGAAAATGGTATAAGACAATGTTACTGCCAAAAAAGACGAAATATAGAAAAGCCCACAAAGGCCGTATTCACGGAAACGCAAAGGGTGGAACAGATTTGAACTTTGGTTCATGTGGTTTGAAGGCGATGAGCCCAGATCGTATTACCGCGCGTCAAATTGAAGCGGCGCGTCGTGCGATCTCTCGTCACATCAAACGTCAAGGAAAAGTGTTTATTCGTATTTTCCCCGATGTGCCTGTGTCGAAAAAGCCTCTTGAAGTTCGTCAGGGAAAAGGGAAGGGATCCGTTGAATATTGGGCCGCCCGTGTGAAACCTGGCCGTATTATGTTTGAACTTGATGGTGTGCCGTTGGATATTGCTCGTGAGGCTATGCAATTGGCAGCGGAAAAACTACCTATCAAGACAAAATTTGTAACTCGCGTTGGCGAATAATTTAAGAACGGGAGTTTAGGAGAAAAGCGATGAAAGCAGAAGACTTAAAAGGTAAAACAGCGGATGAGCTGAAAAAACTATTACTAGAGAAAAGAAAAGAGCAGTTTAATTTGCGTTTTCAACTTTCTGGTGGCCAATTGGAAAATACTGCGCAGATGCGCAAACTTCGCCGCGATATTGCGCGTGTGAAGACATTTATTAATCAACAGCAGTCGAAAGCTGCGTAAAGAATAAAGGTAGCAGGAGAAAAACATGCCACGCCGCGTATTAGAAGGAATAGTTACTAGCGATAAAATGGACAAGACAGTCACAGTTCTTGTAGAGCGTCGCTTTATGCATCCTAAATATAAAAAATATATTAAACGTTCTGCAAAATATGCAGCGCATGATGAGAGTAATTCAGTGAAACAAGGTGACACTGTTCAAATTATCGAGTGTGCGCCTATTTCTAAACGTAAAACATGGACTGTTGTGAAAGACGGTTCGGCTGCTCCAACTAAAGCAGAAAAGAAAGTGGCAGCGCCTAAAAAAGTAGCAGCGCCGAAAGCGGAGAAAAAAGCGGCAGCGCCTAAAGCTGAAAAAGCAGCTGCGAAGAAACCTGCGGCTAAAAAAACAGCGGCAAAGAAAACAACAAAGAAAACTAAAGAATAGAGACTTGTCATGATACAGATGCAATCAAATATGGAAGTAGCTGATAACTCTGGCGCCCGTCGCGTTGAGTGTATCAAGGTACTTGGTGGATCACATAGACGTACCGCCAATATTGGGGATGTTGTTGTGGTTTCGGTGAAAGAGGCAATTCCCCGTGGTCGTGTAAAAAAAGGAACAGTTCATAAAGCTGTTATCGTTCGTTCACGTCATGGATTGACCCGCCAAAGCGGTGAGAAGATCCGTTTTGATACCAATGCTTGCGTTCTAATTAATGCAAGTGGCGAGCCTCTGGGAACACGTATCTTTGGCCCAGTAACACGTGAATTACGTGGTAAAGGATACATGAAAATCATCTCACTTGCTGGAGAGGTTCTATAAAATGACACAGGTTAAAATGAAAATTAAAAAGGGTGACACTGTCATCGTAAACACAGGAAAAGACAAAGGTAAAAAAGGCGAAGTTTTGAAAACAATGCCTTCTCAATCCCGCGTTATTGTTAAAGGCGTGAATGTTGTGAAAAAACACACACGCCCAACACAGATTTCTGCAGGTGGTATTGTTGAAAAAGAATTGTCAATTCACGTTTCCAACGTGGCTTTGGCAGATCCCAAAGAAGATAAACCAACTCGCGTAGGTTACAAAACGCTCAAAGGCGGTAAAAAAGTCCGTTTTGCAAAGCGTTCTGGCGAAACAATTGACTCATAAGGAATAAGGAAATGAGTGAAGCAAAGAAAAATGTAAACGAAGCCAAAGCGCAACCGCGCTTTAGACAGCGTTATGAGCAAAAAATTCGTAAATCTCTTCAAGAGAAATATGGATTCAAAAATGATATGCAAATCCCCAAGCTTGATAAAATTGTTATCAACATGGGTGTATCCGAGGCAACAACAGACCGTAAGGCTGTTGAAGCAGCTGCGGCCGATCTAAGTTTGATTGCAGGTCAAAAGGCAGTTATTACAAAAGCGAGAACATCTAACGCGTCCTTCAAGGTGCGTGAAGGTATGGATATTGGCTGTAAAGTGACACTTCGCGGCGCGCGTATGTATGAATTCTTGGACCGTTTGGTGACAATTGCGTTACCTCGTGTTCGTGACTTCCGTGGAATTAACGGTAAAAGCTTTGATGGGCGTGGCAATTACGCAATGGGCATTAAAGAACATATTATTTTCCCTGAGATTGCTTTCGATAAAGTCGATAAAATCCGTGGGATGGATATCATCATTTGTACAACAGCAGCAAATGATGATCAGGCAAAAGAATTATTACGCGGCTTTGATATGCCGTTTGTGAATTAATTATTAGGAGCAAATTGAAACATGGCAAAAGTAAGTGCAATACATAGAGATTTAAAACGCCGTAAGTTGGTTAAAAAATATGCCAATAAGCGTGCTGCTCTTAAAGCGATTATTCAAGATAAGAGTGTAAGCGTTGAAGAGCGTTTTGCAGCAACAATGCAGATGGCTGAACTGCCTAAGAATTCGGCAAAAATCCGTCTGCGTAACCGTTGTGCTTTGACAGGACGTCCGCGTTCATTTCATCGTAAGTTTAAATTGTCACGTATTGCAATTCGTGACTTGGCATCTCGTGGTGAATTGCCAGGTGTAACCAAGTCTAGCTGGTAAGAATTTTAGGAAGAGGATATTAAATTATGTCTATGAGCGATCCTTTGGGAGATATGTTAACACGCATTCGTAATGCGCAACGTGCAAAGCTGCCGACAACAACTTGTCCGTGGTCAACGCTGCGTGAGTCCGTTTGTAACGTGTTAAAGGATGAAGGTTTTATCCGTGGTTTTAATGCTGTCGAATTGGAAGGCAACAAAAAGGACCTTGTGATTGAACTTAAATATGATGAAGGCCAAGCGGTTATTCGTGAGTTGAAGCGTATTTCAAAACCAGGCCGCCGCGTATATTCAAAAATCAAGGATTTACAACCTTTCTACAACGGTCTTGGGATTTCTGTTATCTCTACACCTAATGGTGTGATGGCGGATCACAAAGCAAGAAATGAAAATGTAGGAGGCGAGGTTCTTTGTCAGGTTTACTAATGTAAATCTGGGAAAGGATTTAATCTGAAACGCGGCTTAAAGGAAGCACGCACTTAAGGTTTAAAAAGGAAAAAGAAAATGTCACGTATTGGAAAAAAACCAGTTGAAGTTCCTGCAGGTGTTACAGTTGATGTAAACGGTCAGGATGTTAAAGCTAAAGGTTCAAAAGGCGAGCTATCTATTCGTATTCACGATGATGTTTCCGTGAAAATGGAAGATGGCAAAATTATCTTTGCGCCACGCACTCAGTCTTTGACAAGTAAAAAACTTTATCCCACGATGCGCACACTTGTTAGCAATATCATGACAGGTGTTACTGAAGGATTTGAGAAAAAACTTGAAATTCAAGGGGTGGGTCTTCGTGCAGCGATGCAAGGCAATACCCTGGTAATGCAGCTTGGTTATTCCCACGAGGTGCGTTTTGATGTGCCAAAGGGTGTGACGGTTGCAGTAGAAGATCAAACAAAAATCACAGTTAGCGGAATTGATAAGCAACTTGTGGGTGAGGTCGCTGCAAAAATCCGTGGATTTAAGAAACCAGAACCTTACAAAGGTAAGGGTGTTCGTTACGCAGGTGAGTATGTTGCCCGTAAAGAAGGTAAGAAGAAATAATTAGGTAGTTATAAAGGTATAAAGCCATGACACAAAAAAGAATGACATCATTTCAACGTCGTAAAATGGGCAATCGTGCAAAATTACGTCGTGTAAATATCGACCAGAACCCGAACCGTGCTATTCGTCCGCGTTTGTCTGTGCATCGTACAAATAAGCAAATTTATGCTCAAATTATTGATGATATTAAAGGTGTAACTTTGGCCTCAGCATCTACAATGGACAAGGATTTGGGCTTAAAATCAGGCCATTCCGTTGATGCGGCAGCAAAAGTTGGGAAATTGATCGCCGAACGTGCTGTTAAGGCGGGTGTTAAGAAGGTTCAATTCGACCGCGGTGGATTTATTTATCATGGCCGCATTAAAGCAATTGCTGAAGGAGCCCGTGAAGGCGGACTTGAATTTTAATAAGGATAATTAGAGAGTTTTTAGGAGCAAATAGATATGTCTAACCCTCAAGATCAAAACTTTGACCGTTCAAGTGAACGCGAAGAACCAGAATTTCACGAGAAACTCGTGGCCGTTAACCGTGTTGCCAAAGTGGTAAAGGGTGGACGTCGTTTTGGTTTTGCGGCACTTATGGTTGTTGGTGATGGCAAAGGCCGTGTAGGCACAGGTCACAGTAAGGCAAAGGAGGTTCCTGAAGCAATTCGTAAGGCAACCGAACAGGCTAAGCGTAATATGATCCGTGTTCCTCTTCGTGAAGGCCGTACCATTCATCAGGATGTTAAAGGTCAATCAGGGGCAGGTAAGGTTATTTTGCGCTCAGCACCTGGTGGTACTGGGGTTATCGCAGGTGGACCGATGCGTGCAGTTCTTGACTGTTTGGGAATTCAGGATGTTGTGGCAAAGGCTATTGGTTCTTCAAACCCTTACAACATGGTTAATGCAACCTTGGATGCTTTACAAAGAATGGAAAGCCCACGCCAAATTGCAACACGCCGTGGCAAAAAAGTAAGTGATATTGTTGCTTCTCGCGAATCTGCACGAGGTGGAAAAATTGATGCAGCAGCTGTTAAGGAAGCAACAGCAGAATAATTATTGATTTAGGAATAAAACGATGACGGAAGAAAAGAAAAAAACAGCAGCTAAAAAAGCACCAGAAAAGAAGGCAACCCCTAAAAAAGCGGCTTCTGGTAAGACTGTGACGGTAACGCAAACAGGATCAACAATTGGTCGCCAGCAGTATCAGGAGGCCACTCTGAAGGGGCTTGGTTTAGGACGCATTGGTCGTACAAAAACTCTGGAAGATACACCAAGCGTGCGTGGCATGATTCGTAAAGTTATCCATTTGGTAAAAGTTGAAGAGGCGGCTTAGGTCAGCACTTTAAAAAAGGAATAAAAAAATGAAATTAAATGATTTAAAACCCAAAGCAGGTTCCGTCCAAAACACAAAACGTGTAGGTCGTGGTTTAGGTTCTGGTAAAGGCAAAACCTGTGGTGTTGGTCAAAAAGGTCAGAAATCACGTTCAGGTGTGGCAATCAAAGGTTATGAGGGCGGACAAATGCCTTTGTACCAACGTTTGCCTAAACGTGGATTTAACAATGTTTTCGGTAAGAAATATGCAACAGTCTCTCTGGCGCGCTTGCAACAAGCTTTGGATAAGAAACTCATTGATTCTAAAGGTGTGGTTGATGCTGAAGCGCTAACAAAGGCTAAAGTTATTACACGTCAACATGATGGTGTTCGTATCTTGGGCAATGGTCAATTGAAAACAAAAATTGATCTTCGTGTGGCTGGCGCCTCTGCTTCTGCAGTGAAGGCTATTGAAAAGGCAGGTGGTAAGGTTGAAATTATCGAGCCAGAAACAAAAGGCCCACGCCATAAGAGCAAGAACAAAGAGGCGAAAAAAGACCCTGCAAAAAAAGCAAAGAAATAATTATTAATAATTGAAATCAAGAAAAAGGCCTCTCTTCAGAGGTCTTTTTTATGTCTGCAGATAGGCGAGTGTTTTATTTATTTTTTTAATAGATCAATATTACTAATTTCCACTGTGTGTGTCGGAAATGGAATGGAAATACCATCTCTATCTAGTGCCTCTTTGATAGCCTTTTTTAAATCCCACTGAACAGTGAAAAAATCATCCGTTTTTGTCCAAATGCGTACCTTTAGATTCACTGAGGAATCAGCCATTTGATCAACAACAATAATAGATTCTTTTCCTATTGTTGTAATAAGACGCTCTTCTTTCTTTAAAACCTTTTCAATGGTTTTTATGGTTTTGTCAATATCGCTATCATATGAAATGCCAACGGCAATGTCTTGGCGCCGTTGTTTGTTACGGGTGAAATTTGTTATTTCATTTCCCCAAATACGACTGTTAGGAGCAAAAATATATTTGTTATCTGGTGTATTGAGTTCAGCGCCGAACAACCCTAATGAAGTGACAGTTCCGCCTGTGCCGCTGAATTCAATGTAGTCTCCCACGCTAAAGGGACGAAGAATTAACATCATGACGCCTGCGGCTACATTACTCAACGTTCCTTGCAAAGCTAAACCTATTGCCAAACCTGCAGCACCTAGGACGGCCAATAGACTGGCAGTTTGAACACCAAACTGTCCTAAAATAGCAATAAAAGAAACAACAAGAATGGTGTATTTGGCAAATCCACCTAAAAAAGTAGAAATTGTTTTATCTATTTTTTTGATATTCTTTATGCGTCGTTTTGACCAACTTCCGACAACCCATCCTGCAATCAAAATCATAAGAGCGCTTAGAAGGCGTAGCCCCCATTTGATAGCAAGTTCTATATATTCACCATATTGAGTAATATCGAATTCCATTAATTTTATCCTTGGATTGTTTTTAATTGAAAGGATTTTTGCTCGTGCGCACCAAAAGACGAATGGCTATTCCTGTTAAGTCGAAATCTTCCCGCAAACCGTTCATCAGATAACGTTTATAGGTATCTGGAAGTTCCTTAGGGCGTGATACCCATACCGAAAAAGTTGGGGGGCGAATATTAATCTGGGTAATATATTTTAAACGGTTAGAGCGGCCTTCAACCAGAGGAGCAGGATTTTGGCTCTCACGGGCAGCAAGCCATCTATTCATTTTAGCGGTCGGAACACGTTTATTCCATAGGGCATAAGTATCCAAAACGCTTTGCATTAAGTAACCAAGGTTACGGTTATTAAGCGCCGAAATTGTTGCTGTTGGAATATTTTTTACCTGGGCAAGACCTGTTTCTAATTTGTAATTGAGTAGGGCTAAAAATTCTTTTCTAGCTTCGTCTCCTTTAATAAGATCCCATTTATTGATGGCAATAACCAGAGCTCTGCCCTCGTTCAAGACGTGATCAGCAATTTGTAAATCTTGTTTATCAAGTAGTTTTTCAGCATCTATCACCAGAATAACAACTTGTGCTAATCGAATAGCGCGTAACGAATCTTCAACTGACATTTTTTCTATAGGGTGATCAATCTTCGATTTACGACGCATGCCTGCCGTATCAACCAATTTAATTTTTTTGCCATTATATTCCCACTGCACGGTAATAGCATCGCGCGTTATACCTGCTTCAGGGCCCGTCATAACACGGTTCTCATTCAGTAGGGTGTTCATTAAGGTTGATTTTCCAACATTAGGCCGGCCAACAATTGCAACTTTAATCGGTTTTTGCTCATCGTCTGGGATATCTAAGGCTGCAAAATCAAAATTTGTACTTCCTTCCAAATCATCCAGATTTTCAATATCTGGAAGTTGATCCCCGCCATCTTCTGTTTCAGTTTCAGCATTTGAAAAATATTTTTCAAATGCAAAATAAAGATCTTCAATGCCGTGGCCATGTGCGGAAGAAATAGGAATGGGTTGACCAAAACCCAAAGAGTAAGCTTCCGCCATACCAGAAATAACAGCGTTATCACTTTCACATTTATTGACAGCTAAAATAACAGGCTTCTTTTTTTCGCCTTTTTGTTTTCTAAGCCATCCTGCAAAATGTTCATCAATAGGGGTAACACCAGCTCGCCCATCAATTAAAAACAAGATAGCATCGGCTTCTGCAATTCCTTCTTCGGTTTGCTTGCGCATTCTTCCTTCAATGGATTCATCAAATGATTCTTCTAATCCTGCAGTGTCAATAATCCGTATTTTTTGATCCAGGAGGTAACCTTCGGCTTCCCGCCAATCCCGGGTGACACCAGGAGTGTCGTCGACGATGGCGAGCTTCTTCTTCGCTAGTCTGTTAAACAGCGTTGATTTTCCAACATTAGGACGACCGACAATAGCAATTGTAAAATTCATGCCCTGTGTTTTAAGGGATTACCGATAAGCAAGCAAGCTTCCATCTTCGCCAAGCAGATAAAGAGCGCCTCCAGAGACGATTGGGGCGATATTTATGGCTTTTTTGACGCTCCATTTGGTTATTTCAGCACCATTGAGTGGGTTATATTCAACCATGCGACCGTCAGAGCCTGCCAAAATTAGCCGTCCTCCTGCCATAATAGGGCCTGCCCAGGCCAATAACCCCTCTCGATCTTTCGGGTCTTGGTATTTCTGTACTTCTGTAATCCATAAAATCTCACCCGTCGCTCCGTTAAAAGCCATTAATTTATAATCCGCGCTCATGACATAAACTGTGTTTCCTGCAACCCAAGGGGTTTCAGAACTACTGACTTCGGCCTGCCAAACAGGGGTTCCATTATGCTTATCGTAGGCTGCCATTTTACCTCCAAAACTGACAGCAATAGCTATATCACCATTAATCACTGGCAACCCGCGAATATCAGAAAGTCCTGCCATCGCTCCTAAACGCAATGAATTTCCTAAATTGCTATCCCAAGCAACGGATCCGTTTTCAACGCGAAGTGCAACCAAATCTCCTGATGAAAAAGCACAGATAACAACTTCATCGTCGGCTGCGGGGCTTGCTGCGCCTAATAGGGCTGTTGTTTCTCCAACGCCTTCATATTCCCATAGGGTTTTTCCGCTTTCTGCATCAATTGCAATTGCATTGTTGTTCAGTGCGCTAACAAAAATACGGCCATTTTTGATGGTAGGAGCGGCACGCGAGCCCGCGCTTATTTTCGTCCGCCATAATATTTTTCCATCTTCTGCAGAAAGGGCAATGACCTCATTAAATCCAGAAGTCACATAAACTTTGTTATTATCATAAGCAATGCCACCGCTAATGACTTCATCTTTTTCAATAGGATTGCGAATATCTGTATCCCATAAAAGCTTTCCTGTTTGGTCGTGGAAAGCTCTTACATTTGAATCTGTATCCAATGTAAATACTTTCCCCTGGGCAATAACAGGTTGAGCCGTGAGGGGAAGTTCGTCGGTACTGCCTTGGCCAATATCAGCTGTCCAAATTCTTTCTAACTGAGCCGTGTCCCCAACAAATAAGTTTTGCATCATATGGTTTGGATATCCACCACGCTGTGGCCATTCTTTGTTTTGTATGGCAGGAGGAAAGGAAATAATTTCGCTTGGGTTTTGCTCTGCACTGGGTTTCAATTCGCGTTGCAGGTCTAAAATAGACAGACGTTCACCTTCTAATGGCTTTTTATCTGGTGTTGAATCACAACCACTTAGAGCGAGGGCGCAAATAAGACCTAAAGCAAATTTATTCATAGCAGACATTCCTTATTGATCTTTGCTTGTATTCTTTAAACTATAGATATGGTGAAGAGCTTTTCCCCTCTGTTTTAAAGACAAAGGAATTGTCGTCACATTCTGAAAACCATCCAGATACTCTAACGCTTTAGGGTAGTCATTTTGTTCCGCAGAGAGAACTGCAGCTTCAATTTTAGCGTGCCATATCCACGGGCTCTTCGGGTTGCTTAATAACGGTTTTAAAATATCAATCGAAGGCTCATTTGCATTTTTGATGTACAAAATACGGGCAAGGTCCCGTAAATCACGAGGTGTGCCCGAGCTTTCTGCACTTTCTTTGTATAAAGCGGCAGCTTCTTCTTTTTTATTTTCTTCGAGAGCCATACCTGCGGCAATGAAAGTTGCCACTGTGGCATGATTTTTTCTTGTATCTTCAATGATTGTAGGAAGAACTGTTTCTGGTTTTTCAGTTTCGAGTGCTTGGATCAGGCGAGCAGTTTCTTCGCCGTTACGTTTGGCGTTCCAATTATGGTAGAACGTGGTCAGGGCAGTCGTCGTAATCAATATGACTAAGGCAGCTATAATCGTATTTTTATACTCATTCCAGATAGCCAGTAATTTATCCTGTTGCAACGCTTCATCGACTTCGCGGAAAATATCAGACATTTCATACCTTTACTTGGGTTAATAACTTTTGATTGTCCCACAGTGTAGCTAAAAATTGTGTCCTTTCCAGTGAAAATTAAGGTATAATAGAACTATGAGCGTAAAACCGCCTTTTAACAGTAAAATTGGATATACGCGTAAGGAATTTGGCGCCATTTTTCAGCTATATAGCCAAAATGTTTATAGCGGCCTTTTCAAGGATTTTTCATTTACAGAGATAGATGGCAAATATTTCATCTCTTTCAGGGAAGAAGCAAACCAAATCCCCCTTATTACAATTGAAAAACGGCGTTTAGGGCCTGATAAGTCTCTTTTTATCGCAACCTCACCAGGGCCGCGTCATCAACTTGTAGAAATTGCCAGAAGCGAGAAAATAGAGGCTTTTGTCAAACAATTGGAGACGAAAATAGAAAGCTTGAGACAGAATGCTCCGCACAGCAATATCAAATCATTGCGATAAAATACTATTGACATATATAGACATAATCTGATTACTTATTTTCATATTTTTTATATGAAAGTGCAGTTTATGAGTAAGATTCTTGATTTTTCCTCCGCATCAAAGTCAACCATTGAGGATAAAGTAGGTTTTAATTTATGGGAAATAAGGGTTTTTATGGCTGTTTACGCAAGAGCGTGCACCGAAAAAATTATGACTGACTATAGTATTATCACAGGAGTTGGTGTTAGTGCGTCTTTCAGGATGTATAGAAAAGATGAAAATGGAAGTGTTTTAAGAGCAATGGCGGTTGTAAAATCTTTCAGTACCTTTAAAGGCAGTATGGCATATACCGTTTACGATAATCGTGTTCCTGTTCACTCAACGCAAAATCCTAATAATGCCGTCGATTTTTTAACAGGCTTATTACCTTTTAAAGAAACAGTAGGGGGAGTAGTATCTATTGAACCTTCTGCTTTGCACAGACGATAAAAGAGTTGTAAAATCTAGTCCTTAAAATTTTTAAATAAGGATTTAGCATGTCTAAAATTAAAGTTCAAAATCCCGTTGTTGAAATTGATGGCGATGAAATGACTCGTATTATCTGGGCCATGATTAAAGATAAATATATCCATCCTTATTTAGATATTGATCTTAAATATTTTGATCTTTCGATTCAAAATCGTGATGTAACAGATGATCAGGTTACTATTGATGCGGCAAATGCCATTCAAAAATATGGTGTAGGAGTTAAGTGTGCAACGATCACACCAGACGAAGCGCGTGTTGAAGAATTTGGTTTGAAGAAAATGTGGAAATCCCCGAATGGGACAATCCGTAATATCCTCGGCGGAACAGTTTTCCGTGAACCTATCGTTACAAAAAATGTTCCTAAATATGTACCAGGATGGGAAGAACCAATGGTTATTGGACGTCACGCCTTTGGTGATCAGTATAAAGCAACAGATGTTAAAATTACGCAGGCGGGAAAATTGAAAATGGTATTTGAGCCTACGGATGGAAGTTCAGCGCAAAGTTGGGATGTATTCGAATTTACTGAGCCTGGTGTGGCGATGGGGATGTATAATGTTGAGGATTCTATAAAGGGATTTGCCCGCGCTTGTTTTAATTACGGATTACAGCGCAACTATCCTGTTTATCTTTCAACCAAAAATACGATTCTTAAACAATATGACGGTAAATTCATGGAAATTTTTCAGGGGATTTACGATGCTGAATTTGCAGCAGAATTTAAAAAGAAAAAGCTTTGGTACGAACATCGTTTGATTGATGATATGGTGGCTTTTGCAATTAAGTCCAAAGGTGGTTTTGTTTGGGCCTGTAAAAATTACGATGGAGATGTTCAGTCAGACATTGTCGCGCAGGGTTTCGGATCACTTGGTCTAATGACATCGGTTTTGTTAACACCAGATGGTAAAACAGTAGAGGCGGAGGCTGCTCATGGTACGGTGACCCGCCATTATCGTGAACATCAAAAAGGAAACGAAACGTCTACAAACCCGATTGCCTCAATTTTTGCTTGGACACGGGGACTTCAATATCGTGGGCAATTTGATAAAAACCAGGATTTGATTAATTTTGCAGTTCAATTGGAACAATCTTGCGTGGAAACCGTTGAACAAGGGTATATGACAAAAGATTTAGCTCTTTTGGTCGGAGAAACGCAAGGATTCTGGACAACAGCGCAATATATGGACAAAGTCGAGCAGAATTTTAAACAAAGGTTTCGTAAAATGAAAAATATCGTTTTATCTTGCGGATTGTTGATGATTGTGGGGTTTACCCTAACAACAACGACAAGTGCTGCTCCCTATAATAAAGATTATTTCGGTCAGACTGAGGTCTATAAAGCAGCCTTTGAAGATACGCTTATTCACTTGGCACGTAACAACGCTTTGGGATTTGTCGAATTGCGAGCCGCTAATCCAACACTTGACCCGTGGATACCTGGGGCAGGGGCGCAAATCACACTGCCAAAGCAAAATTTACTTCCCGATGCACCGCGGAAAGGGCTTATCATTAATCTGGCTGAAATGCGCGTTTATTATTTCAAGGATGAAGGAAAAGAACCTCTGACATATCCTATCAGTATTGGTCGTGAAGGTCTCCAAACACCGCAAGGGACAACATCAATCGTTCGTAAAAAAGAAGACCCCACATGGCGCCCAACACCGCGTATGCGCGAAGAGCACCCAGAGCTTCCTGCAGAGGTTGGACCAGGGCCAGAAAACCCACTTGGCACACATGCGATGTATTTAGGATGGCCCCAATATGCGATGCACGGTACAAATAAACCCTATGGCGTTGGCCGTCGTGTGAGTAGCGGTTGTATCCGTATGTATCCAGAACATATTAAAGAACTCTTTCCTTTGGTTCCTGTAGGAACACAAGTAACCGTTGTTGATCAACCTGTGAAAGTGGGCTGGATTGATGATCAACTTTATGTAGAAGTTAGCCCTACGCAAGATCAATCCATTAAAATTGAAGAAGATGGTGTGGTGAAATCTTACGAAATCACGGCAGCGGATATGAAACGTATCACCGAAAAAGCGGGAAACCAAGCCGACAAAATTAACTGGGAGATTGTCCGTAAAGCTGTTCAAGATCATAGTGGTATTCCTGTTGCAGTGATTGGTGGAAGAAGTTCTTCTGCTCAAGCTTCTGATGCACATTTAGAAAAATTGATGGATGAGGCTGATCTATCACAAAAACAAAAAGAGATGATTGAAGAAAAAATTCAACAGGCCGAAGCTGCGCCAGAACCGCAACAGGCGGTAGAAGAAATTTCAAAACAAAGAACGAAATACAACTTTAATCGCTGATTTTCATGAAGTGAAAAGAGCGTAAGCAAATCCGTATAGTGATGGTGCAAGTAGCGGACTTAATAAAAGGACGTAGCGCCATTTTTGTTCTATAAAGACAGAAATAATTCCCAATATATTACAAACAACCCACACCAAAACAGCATTATAGGTGACGTCATTGCCAAAGCCGCTATAGACTATGGTTGTATCAATGATGCGCGTGGCAATCATCAAGTTGATACTAAGGGCAAACAGAAGTGCCCCTAACAAAGAGAGTGTGATGAGAACAATAAAGCGAAGGAATATCTGCATGACTCCATTATGCCTTGAAATAAAGAAAAGAAAAAGGCTGTTTGATTAAAACCAAACAGCCTTTTAAATATATTTCTCGTTAAATAAATTACTTAACTTGTCTGCTTTCAAACACAGGAGCAGCTGAACGCATTACTGGAGCAGGTGTTCCAGAAGAACCAACTGTACGCTCTTCAGCATAAGGAGCTTGTGTCAAAGTACCATCTAGGTCTGAACCTGCAGTACCGTTAGAAGTACAAGCAGAAACAGCGATAGTAGAAACAAGTAGTAGTGTAGATAGTAGTATGTTTTTCATTTTAATGTCCTTTACCTTTTCGGTTTTAATTTATGACAGGGAAGCTGTCGTTAACCATCATTTTGGCCTTCCCCATCGGGAAAACTTACACTCTTATACAATAGAGTGTTCAACTTGATAATAGTTTTTTATTATTTTTTTCAATTTTTTCAATAGTTTTCGCTTTTAATACTTTCGCTGTAGCGAAAAAATCTCTATCGGACGCTGTTTTCTTGGACTTTTTGAAAATAAGAATCAATGCTGTCGGTCAAGGCTGAAGCTATTTTTTGTTGGTAATCACGGCTAGAAAGCAACCGAACCTCATCTTTATTAGACATAAAACCCATCTCGACAAGCACCGAAGGGATATCGGCTGATTTTAAGACAGCAAATCCTGCAAAGCGGTGAGGTTTTTCCAAAATTCTAATACCGTGAGCGTTCATCTTTGAAACAACCGTATTGGCAAAAAACTTTGATTGGTTCATGGTATCGCGCATGGCTAAATCGATGAGGATGTTCGCAACATCTTTGTCTTCATGACTTAAATCAACACCAGCGATCAAATCTACTTGGTTTTCCCTGGCGGCCAGTTTGGCAGTTTGGGCGTCTGATGCTTTATTGGAGAGGGTATAGATTGATGCCCCTCTGACACCAGGTTTGCTGATGGAATCGGCATGAAGGGAAATAAAAAGATCAGCGCTTTTTTGATGGGCAATTAATCGACGTTCATATAATTTAAGATATTTATCGCTGTCACGCGTTAGATGGACACGGTATCTTCCAGTTAACTCCAGTTTTTCCCTTAATGCTTTAGCCGCAGCTAAAGTCACATTTTTTTCGTGCGATCTGTTTGCGCCAACAGCTCCTGAATCGGCTCCTCCATGCCCTGCATCAATCACGATAAGGGGTTTGCGCAGAGGGCTTTTTGTCGTCGTAGGAGGGGTCCCACTGTAACTTGCGATAGGTTTGCGTTGGGGGATAATAACCCCGTTAGAAGGATTGGCATTCACAATCGTAGAGGATGCTTCAACATTTTTCTCGCTCTCTTTTGCGATCAATAAGTTTAATTGGGCTTGGTCGTTGTTAAGAGTTCCAAAAACTTTTTGATTGGCGACAGAAAATTGTGCGGGAGATACTGAGCTGAAATCAATAACAAGCCGGTCTGGATTTTTACCTGCTTGGGGAAGTAAGAAGGCGGTCTTAATTTCTGCAGGTTTTGATAAATCGACAACTACTCTCATGATTCCAGTAGTTAGGTTTCCTGAGCGGACGTCAGTAATAGTCGTTTTTGCAGGTCGAGTGATTGTTCCTGCTTGCCAATGAAAATCGGGGAGATCTACTACAATTCTGTAAGGTTTGCCCTCTTCCTGCGGTAGAACAAAGGCTCTGAAATCCGATGGGTTACTAAGCTCGATAACAATCCGGGTTTTATCTGGGTGAACCCCAAAACGAATTTTTTGCAAGTCTAAGGCGTGGGCAGGTATGCCCCAGAAGAGCATTAAAAAGCATAAAAACAAGAAAATATTGGAAAAGCTACGAAACACGCCAGACATTACTTTTGAATTAAAAACAGCGTAATTTAACATGATGTTTGTGGCGACAGGAAGGCTATATCTAAGTTTTTAAAAAATAATTGCCTAGGGTCTTTTTCTTGCTTGTAAGTTCATGGCACGCAGGCTAAAGTTACCTTGCGACACGTTGTGGCTCTAGCATAATTATTTGATTTAATTTGATTTTTAGGGTTTCGCTAGCTGCAACGGAAGAATGATAAAGCCCCGAATATATGAAAATAGGGCTTAATTCCGGCGCCGGACATACAATGGTTATTGAAGACAGGCAAATGCAGTGCATGCGCCTGAAGTTCGGTGGAGCTTTTGATCTATAGCGGAAAGCTATCTCAAAATCGGAACTAAAATAGTTGTTTAATCGCGCTTTGCGCTATTCCTCATTTTGTCGCATTTGGAATAAGGCGGCATTGTGCCCGAACATGTGAGACACAAATGACAAAAAGAATGCTAATTGATGCAACCCACGAAGAAGAAACACGGGTTGCGGTGGTTGATGGAAATCAACTGGTAGAGTTTGACTATGAAAGTACAGTGCGTAAGCAGATTAAAGGGGGGATTTATCTCGCTAAGGTAACGCGGGTTGAGCCGTCTTTGCAGGCCGCCTTTGTTAATTATGGAGGTAATCGTCACGGTTTTTTACCGTTTTCTGAGATTCACCCTGATTATTTCCGTATTCCTGTCAGTGACCGTGAAGCGCTAATGGCCGAGCAGGAGGCTGAGCTAGCCAAACTTGATGCCATAGAAGATGAAGAAGAAGCGGATTTCGAAGATCTGTTGGATGGTGAAGCCGAGGGGATCATTGAAATTGATGACGAAGAGGATGACGACGACGAGGCTGTTGTAGAAGTTGGTGGAGCAGATAAACCCGCCGATGATGATGATGCAGATTTGAAAGAGAAGCAGGTCAAAAAACCTTCAAAAAAGGCATCCAAAAAATCTTCAAAAAAAGCCGAAGCGGATGAAGAAGTTTTGGGGAATGTGAAAGCTGAAGAGCATGAAAAAACTGATGAGGAATTAGATGCTGAAGCTTTGGAAAAAGTACAATCTCTAAATGGTGATGAAGAAGAGGCATCTTCTGGTTCAAAACGCCGTGGACGGAATCGTTTTCGTGGAAAAAACAAACGTTCTGCAATGCGCCGTAAAAAATCCGATGAGATTGTTGATGATGGTGAAAACGGAAAACCGTTTCGTTTTAATTTGCGTCACAAATACAAAATCCAAGAAGTGGTGAAGCGTGGTCAAATTATGCTTATCCAGGTGTCAAAGGAAGAGCGGGGTAATAAAGGTGCCGCAGTGACAACTTATATGTCGCTACCTGGTCGTTATTGTGTCTTGATGCCTAACAGTCCGCGGGGCGGCGGTGTTAGTCGTAAAATTGGCAATTTTAAAGACCGTAAACGCATGCGTGATATTTTAAAAGAACTAACCATTCCAGATGGTATGTCAGTGATTTTAAGAACCGCAGGTGTATCGCGGACAAAAGCTGAAATCAAAAGAGATTTGGATTATTTGACACGTCTTTGGAATACCATTCGTGAAGATACCTTAAAGTCTTCTGCTCCTGCCCTGATTAACGAGGAAGGTAATTTGATTAAACGTTCAATCCGTGATCTTTACACACGCGATATTGATGATGTGCTTGTGGCAGGGGAAAAAGGATTTAAAACCGCGAAGGACTTCATGAAAATGCTAGTGCCATCGCATGCTAAAAAAGTAAATGAATATAAAGATGAGAAAGTTCCATTATTTCACCGCTATAATGTTGAAAAACAAATTGCAGATATTGGTGAGATTTCTGTAACACTAAAATCTGGTGGGTATTTGATTATTAACCCAACAGAGGCATTGGTTTCAATTGATGTGAACTCTGGAAAAGCAACAAAAGAACGTCATATTGAAGAGACTGCGTTAAAGACAAATCTAGAAGCAGCTCAAGAAGTTGCTCGTCAACTTCGTCTGCGTGATTTAGGTGGTTTGGTTGTCATTGACTTCATTGATATGGAAGAGCGGCGTAACAATCGTAAGGTTGAAAATAAATTGCGCGAAGCTTTATCTAGTGATCGTGCCCGTATTCAGGTGGGCCGCATTTCATCTTTTGGTTTGTTGGAGCTATCTCGTCAGCGCTTAAACCCTAGCTTAACTGAAGCACAATTTGAGAAATGTCCGCATTGTGATGGCGTAGGTCTGGTGAAAACACTGGACTATGCAGCTATCAGCGCGATGCGCGCATTAGAAGAAGAAGGCATTAAAGGTAAAAGCGCAGAGCTTTCTTTAAATGTTCCCAATAAAGTTGCGGTTTATATCTTGAACAATAAGCGTCAGATGTTGGCAGATATTGAGCAGCGTTATGATTTTCGCGTGCACATTCGCACCGATGATAAATTAAAAACATCTGAGTTTCGGTTGGATATCATGCAAACGCGCAAAAGTGGTAAAATTGAATCGGATGAAGGTGTGTCTGAGGAAGAGAAAAGCACAACCAATAATAAAAAATCCCAATCTTCAGAAAATAATGCACAAGAAGATGGTAATGAGAAACAAAGAAAGGGTCGTCGCCGTGGTCGTCGTGGTGGTCGTCGCAATAACCGCAATCGTTCAAGCGAAGAGGCCGATAATAATGTAGAACAAATTTCTTCAGAAAAACCTGTGGCAGAAAAAGCCAATGAGACCAATAAGAAGAAATCATCAAAGAAAACGCTTCCTCCATCTGAAGTGAGCGCACCGAAACCATCAAATGATGTAGCCGTTAAACCAAAGAACGATGCGCCGAGAGAGTATGAAATTGTTAATGCGCCGCCAGAGAAAAAGAAAAAGGGTTGGTGGAACCGGCTGACGGAATAAGTTACTGATTATATTTAATTTTTTCCATCTTGGTCAAAATAGATAAAATTTGAGATAAAATTTAAATCTATTTAATCTTTATTATTTAACATAATAATAAGAAGAGTTTTTTCGTCAGGTTACAAGTTTTTTAGTTCCTTTTAGGAATTCCTCGTCTTGTAACCAGAGTTCTGGCTCTTGTTATCTGTTATAGGATGTTGGCCATTTGCAATGCCCCGCAAATCTCACTATGGCCAGTTGACCATCCATAATAGATATTTCGTCCCTTTAGCCGTCGGGAAAACTCCCGGCGGCTTTTTTTTGCCTTTATTTCGTGTTACAGGTTACATTGAAACTATAAAGGAAAATATATTTATGAAGTTATTTCTCTTAACCCTTGCGCTCTTTTTCTTCTTGGCAACACCGTCATTTGCGGCGGACGACAAAGCATCAAAGGAGATTGCTAAAGAAACGCCCATCACGAAATGGATTGATGCAGAGAACAGGCTTTTAGATACGTTGCCTCGCGGTAACCAGGACGTTTTCTTTATCTTTAGAAATAAGCATGCCGTTATCCGCAGTATTAACGTTGTTGAGCGTGACATTAAAAACGCCGTAAAGGCCTGTGGTAAAGAAAATTCAGATTTAAAATCTCCGATGAATAACCGCTTTAAAGAATGGCAAAATGCAGTACATCCTATTTTGACAGAAGCACAAAATTTTTTAAAACAAGAGCTGAAGGAACAGGATGCCTTTCACGTCAGTGACTATCAATACATTATGAAATTAAATGATAAAGCTTACGAATTTAGTGAATCAAAGGTTGAAAAAACACCTGTGACAACCAAAGAAGCTTGTGAAGGTTTGTTGAATAGTATGGATATGACCGAAGATAAGTTGGTTACGTTATTGCAAGAAGTTCTTCTGCCCGAAGCTGTTGTTCGTGAACGTGTAGAACAGGCAGAAAAGGCGCAAAAAGAGGCTGAAGAAAAAGCAAAAAAATCTAAAGAATAAAACTTATTTTTTGCTCATGCGTTCAAGGTAAAAAAGTATCAAACCTGTAAGGATGAAGGCTCCTCCTTGATGCATTGCTGCAAGGGGGATGGGCACTTGCATAAGCAAGGTGCTAATTCCCAGGCTGATTTGCAAAAACACCATCACAGTGAGAAGGTAACTTTTAATTCGATAGGCAAAACTTAAGATGATGAAACCAGTGAAAATAGCAATCCATCGATGAACAAATTGTACGCTGACAGGCTCTACAAAAATTGCTGTAAAATAGTCGAGCTCTGGTGGAATCCAGTAAGCCCCCATCATCGGCCAACTATTATAGACCAGTCCTGCATCTAATCCTGCAACAAAAGCGCCCCACATCATTGTTAAAACGGTGCAGCTAAGAGCAACCCAACCATGACGGCGTAAACAAAAAGAACTTTCCACTTTCTTCATTTGACGTAGTTCAAACCCGAGCCATAACAAGTATCCGTAAATAAGAAGAGCGAGAGATAAGTGTGCGGCCAGTCTAAAATGACTAACAGAAGGGCGATCAATCAGGCCGCTTTTAACCATATACCATCCCATGATACCTTGTAATCCACCAAGCACTAATCCAAAAATTAACTTTCCTTTATATCCATCAGGGATTTGTTTTTTAATCCAGAAATAGATAAGGGGTAGGGCATAGACTAAACCAATCGTTCTCCCCCACAGGCGGTGAAACCATTCCCAAAAGAAAATATTTTTGAACTCGGTGAGCTCCATACCCATATTTTTTTGCTGATATTCAGGACTTTGCTGATAGAGCTCAAAAACCCGTATCCATTCGGCCTCTGATAAAGGAGGAATAGCTCCCATCAGGGGCTTCCATTCGACAATACTGAGACCGCTTTCTGTCAGACGAGTAATCGCACCAATCACGGCCATTGAAAACACCATGAATGCCATAAAAAATAACCAATTTGAAATATGCTTGTTTTGTATCATTGACATTGACCTCTGATATAGCTTTATATTCCCCTCATGAGCAAAAACAACCATAAAACTGACGTTATTATTATCGGTGCAGGACCTGTGGGACTTTTTGCCGTATTTGAACTGGGGTTGCTCGATATGAAGGCGCATCTGGTAGATATTCTCGATCGCCCAGGCGGACAATGTGCAGAGCTTTATCCTGAAAAACCTATCTACGATATTCCTGGTTTTCCTGTTATCACGGGGCAAGAACTGACCGATAATTTAATGAAACAGATAGAACCGTTTCATCCCACTTTCCATCTTCAACAAATGGCCGAAAGCTTAAAAAAACTTAATAACGGAAATTGGGAATTAATCACAGACATAGGGACAATCATCGAAGCGCCCGTCATTGTGATTGCTGCAGGCGGAGGATCTTTTGTACCAAAGAAACCAAGCATTCCCAATATAGAAGCTTATGAAGGCATATCGGTATTCTACGCGGTTCGTAAGATGGATCAATTTAAAGGCAAGAATATCCTGATTGCAGGCGGCGGTGATTCTGCATTGGATTGGACATTAAATTTACAGCCGATTGCCAATTCTATGGCGTTAATACACCGCCGTGCAGATTTTCGCGCCGCGCCAGATAGTGTCTCTAAAATGATGGCGCTCGCTGATCAAAAGAAAATGGTTTTCCATGTTGCTGACATTAAAGAGTTACATGGCGATAATGGGCAGCTTCAAAGTATAACCGTGAAACCCAAAGACGGAGACGCTTATCAAGTTAAATGTGATACTTTACTGGCGTTCTATGGCTTAACTATGAAACTTGGGCCTATTGCGAATTTCGGATTGAATCTAGATCAAAATCTTATTCCTGTAGACACAGAAAAGTTTGAAACTTCAACGCAGGGTATTTTTTCTATTGGCGATATCAATACCTATCCAGGGAAGTTAAAATTAATTCTTTCTGGCTTTCATGAGGGAGCGTTGATGGCACAGCAAGCCTTCCGTTATGTTTATCCAGATAAGAAATTGCGTTTTCAATACACAACCTCTTCAACAAACTTGCAGGAAAAACTTGGCGTCAGTGATAAGGCGGCTTAATCTGAAGTATGGCTTCAATAGATATTATTACGACTGCTAGCTTTGCCTATAAAAAAACATGGGATGAGCGTGCTTACCTATTTCCTATGGTGGTTCTCCCTCTGCTCATAAAATTTTTCTTCTATAATTTGGCAGAAATATTTGTTGACGGAGATAATATTTTACGTTTTTCAATTTTTATGTTGCCTGCTTATTTTGCCGAAGGGTGGCTGTTATCACATTGGGCGCGCACAATTATACTT
Source organism: Alphaproteobacteria bacterium (assembly GCA_041397885.1). GTDB lineage: Bacteria > Pseudomonadota > Alphaproteobacteria > Micavibrionales > Micavibrionaceae. The sequence goes on from JAWKVV010000002.1 coordinate 355,215, forward strand.
GGTCACCGTTGGCCCTTCAAACCCACTGGAAATGATGAAGAAGATAATAAGAAATTATCAGAACGTGCCCGCGGTGTTTTAGGAGGAGCTGTTGCTTTTACTCTCATTAATATTCTAATGGGAGGATATTTTCATTTATTTACGTCTTTCATCCCGCTAGATATAAATCCACAAGAAGCGGAGCCTTCGGTCGCCATGATGGGTGTGTTGATGATGATATCAACATTTTTATTATTTCGTTATATCTGGTTTTATATTCCTCTTTCAGCAAATATCTCACCACGTTACTTTTTTGAAAAAGTCAAACCTTTACGTGTGACATATCAGATGATTGGGATTTGGCTTGTTTGTTTTATACCTGCAGTTGTAGCGTTACAGTTTTTTGGTGGTGTTCTTAGTGGCATGATGGTTGAAGGACAAAGCCATCCTATCATTGTTAATCTTCTCAACTTTTTACACATTACACTGGATACAATCAAAAACCTTATCTGTACGGCAGGAATGGCTTATGCTGTTCTGGTGTTACTGAAAGGGAAATCCGCATGAGAATCTTTGTTACAGATCGTGAAGGGAATGAACACGAACTCGAAGCTTTGGAGGGGTGGCGTGTCATGGAAATTATTAAAGATTATGGTCTAGATTTAAAGGCCGAATGTGGTGGAGCTTGCTCTTGTGCTACATGTCATGTCTATGTAGATCATGATTGGATCGATAAACTTTATCCCATGCGTGATGAAGAGGAAGAGATGCTTGATGAAGCCATGGGGGAAGTAAAAGATAATTCCCGTTTATCCTGCCAGATATTGATGAGCGAAGCGCTTGATGGCCTTAAAGTTACAATGGCGCCTGGGACGGAAAGTTAATTATTGCAGCGTAAACTCTACGTCAAAAAACCTTGTGCTATTTGGACTGATCAGTTCGCGCTTAGCAACGTAGACGGAGTGCAGTGTCCCTTCAATTTCTTTCTGCCAAAAATCAAGAAACCCAAAAAGCTTTGGAAATTTAGGAGCGATGTCATAATGCTGCCAGATAAATTCTTGAAGCAAGTCAGGATGATCGGGCAGATGATAATAGATCTGCGCGGTAGTGAGACGAAATCCTTGCAACTGAATAATCAAATCACTCATACCTCTTATTGTATCACAAATTTTATTATGAAATCCTTATAGATAGGCGTTTTTCATGTTCAAAAAGGCTTGAAAATATCATGAGAGTTCTGATATAACACTAGCACTCCCAAGTTTGGAGTGCTAACACGTTCGTGGTGAAGTGTTGGATTGTTAAATTAAATCAAACTCTTAAGGAGAAACAAAAAATGAAATTTCGTCCATTACACGACAGAGTTCTCTTGCGTCGTATAGAGCAAGAATCGAAGACTGCAGGTGGAATTATTATTCCCGATACTGCGAAAGAAAAACCTATGGAAGGTGAAATTGTTGCCGTTGGAACGGGGCATGTGAATGACAATGGTGACGTACGCCCACTAGATGTTAAAGCTGGTGATCGCGTTATTTTCTCAAAATGGGCAGGAACAGAAGTGACGATTAACGGTGAAGAACTGATGGTCATGAAAGAATCCGATATTATCGGCGTTGTTGCCGCTTAAATAATTTTATTTTAATCGGCTTTAGATCGCTTGTGGTTCTGAGGCCTAACAAATTTTACAAAGGAGAATTTAAATATGTCAGCTAAAGATGTAAGATTTTACGAAGATGCTCGTGATGAAATGATGAAAGGCGTTGATATCATTGCTAACGCTGTGAAGGTAACACTGGGACCCAAAGGTCGTAACGTTGTTATCCAAAAATCTTTTGGCGCCCCACGCACAACCAAAGATGGTGTGTCTGTTGCCAAAGAAATTGAATTGAAAAATCCACGTCAAAATATCGGCGCGCAACTTATTCGCGAAGTGGCCTCTAAAGCCGTTGAACATGCAGGGGATGGAACAACAACTGCAACTGTTTTAGCGCAGGCAATTGTTCGTGAAGGGATGAAAGCTGTATCTGCAGGTCGTAATCCAATGGATCTGAAGCGTGGTATTGATTCTGCAGTAATGGCTGTTGTTGAGGATCTTAAAAAACGTGCCAAAAATGTAAAAACCAACGAAGAAATTAAACAGATTGGTACGATCTCTGCCAATGGTGATAAAGAAATCGGCGAAATGTTAGCTGAGGCCATGGATAAAGTCGGTAATGAAGGCGTTATCACTGTTGAAGAAGCTAAATCTTTAGGCAACGAACTGGAAGTTGTTGAAGGCATGCAGTTTGACCGTGGATACCTATCTCCATACTTCATCACAAATCCAGACAAAATGGTTTGTGAATTAGATAATCCATACATCCTCTTCCATGATGCTAAATTAGGCAACTTGCAATCTATCCTTCCTATCTTGGAGGCGGTGGTGCAATCAGGTCGTCCGCTTTTGATCGTGGCTGAAGATGTTGAAGGTGAAGCACTGGCAACCTTGGTTGTGAATAAGCTTCGTGGTGGTTTGAAAGTGGCCGCAGTGAAAGCGCCTGGCTTTGGTGATCGCCGTAAAGCGATGATCGAAGATATGGCGATCTTAACAGGTGGTCAGGTTGTTTCTGAAGAATTGGGTGTTAAACTTGAATCTGTGACAATTGACATGCTTGGAACGGCGAAGAAAGTTCAAATTACCAAAGACGAAACAACTATCATTGATGGTGCAGGCAATAAGAAGGATATTGATGCGCGTGTAGGCCAAATCAAGGCTCAAATCGAAAGCACAACATCTGACTACGACAAAGAAAAATTGCAGGAACGTTTGGCAAAATTGGCTGGCGGTGTTGCGGTTCTTCGTATCGGCGGCGCTACAGAAGTTGAAGTGAAAGAGCGCAAAGATCGCGTGGATGATGCTATGCATGCAACACGTGCAGCTGTAGAAGAGGGGATCATCGCTGGTGGTGGTACGGCCCTTTTATATGCATCACGCGCTTTGGAAGGAATGAAGGCAGATAATGATGACCAACAAGTGGGCATCGAAATTATCCGTCGTGCGTTGCAAGCGCCAATCCGTCAAATTGTTGAAAACGCAGGATCAGAAGGTTCTATCGTTGTTGGGAAGTTACTTGAACAAAAAGATACCAACCACGGTTTTGATGCTCAAAACGACAACTATGTCGACATGATCAAAATGGGAATTATTGATCCTGTGAAGGTTGTTCGTACGGCGTTACAAGATGCAGCCTCTGTAGCAGGTCTGATGATCACAACTGAAGCGGTCATTACAGACTCTCCCGCCGATGATGAGAAATCTGCAGGTGGTATGCCTGATATGGGCGGTATGGGTGGCATGGGCGGTATGGGCTTTTAATCTTCCATATTTTGCGCCTGGCGTCGTCAAACATCGGCTCATGTAGGTTTCCTACATTTTGCCTTGTTTTCCTAGCCAGATCACAAGATATGTTTGATTAATATTTTTTACCGTCATTCCCGCGTAGGCGGGAATCCAGACCAAAAGAATAAAGAAAAGGCCAGATATGATTTCTGGCCTTTTTCTTATGGTATGATTAGCTTTGGTGTAATTACCTCACAATTTTTGCAAGCCATAATGTCCTCTTCTAAAACAGTTTTAGAGGCTCTCTTTCTTGCTTCAGCTAGCAGCAATTCAACAAAATCATCATCCAGATGTCTTGAAATAGAAGTGAATTCTCTAATTCTAATTCCATCTACAGTGTATGTTTTTTTACTCATATCTTTACTTTTATAGCTTGCGAATATTTGATCCAGCATATGATCGAATACCAGAACAGGACTCAGTGTCATTGAGTATTGCTTTCGCAATGGCTTCTTTTGTTTCTTTGACAACATGCAAGCCTACATATCTTGAGGGTTTACTTTGTCCACTTCTCCACTTAACTATTGTGCCTGTGGATATGCCTACTTCGCCTATAAAAAAGGAAACAACTTCTGCAAATTCAGTTCCCAAAGAAATCAAGTCCGCAAATTTATCTTTCTCTTTTTTTGCTTGGGCATTGAACTCAGATCTGGGATCTTTAAGCCAGGCTTTGAATTTTATAGCTCGATAGTCTGTATTGTTATCAATAGGTAGCGTTTGAAATTTTTCTAAAAACATAATTCTCTCCTACGTGTTAAAGGTTAAAAAACGCATTGAGAAAAGATGTCAGGTCTGTATGAGGCACAAAAAAAGCGACCCTGTTGGATCGCTTGATATAATCGACCCATGGTATAATTGCCATTTATGACCGCATTTTCTCTTTCGAGAGAACCACCTTGCCCCATCCATAACGGGTCGGCAGGTTGGCAAAGACCAAAGTCTTTTCTTAATGCTTAGATTCACGATACGCTGATTATAAAAATTTTCAATAACTTTTTTCTTCTTTGTCATTCCGAGAGAAGTCGAGAAATCTTATCAGATTGGTAATGGGTAAGATCCCTCGGCACTGCTCGGGATGATATTTGGGGTTTGCTAATACCTTGAGACAGGGTAGATTGGCTTATGCCTGAACTTCCTGAAGTTGAAACCGTGATAAGAGGGTTAACGCCTGCCTTGAAGGGGGAAGAGATTGCGAATGTGCAACTTCGTCGCAAGAGTTTACGCATACCTTTTCCTCCCAATTTAAAACAAAATCTTGAAGGACAGAAAATTTTACATCTTACCCGTCGTGCAAAATATATCCTGATCCATTTAATGGATGGTAATATTTTGGTTATTCATTTGGGAATGTCAGGTCGTATGACAGTTATTTCTGCAGGCGAGAACTACACACTCCAAAAACATGATCACTTCATCATGAGTATGAAAAATGGAACAAGAGTAATCTATAATGACCCGCGCCGTTTCGGAATGATCTTTCTTGTATCGCAGGATGATCTTCAGTCTCATAAGGTTTTCCATCATTTGGGGCCAGAACCTCTAGGGAATGAATTTTCAGCTCCCGTTTTGGCCGCGCGCCTGAGAAATAAAAAGGTAAGCATCAAGCAAGCGCTTCTCGATCAACGCGTGGTTGTAGGTGTAGGCAATATTTACGCGAGCGAGGCTCTGTATCTCGCAGGAATTAATCCGACCAAGCGAGCTGAGTTAATTAAGGGGGAGCGGTGCGAACGGCTTGTAAAATCTATCCGTGATGTTTTGAATCGTGCAATCAAGGCAGGTGGATCAACCTTAAAAGATTATCGTCATGCGGATGGAGAACTTGGGTATTTTCAACACAGCTTTACTGTTTATGATAAAGAAGGTGAAACTTGTTCAAAATGCCGAAAGGCAGGAAGTGCTGCTAGACCCTGTATCCGAAAAATTGTTCAATCTGGTCGCTCAACCTATTATTGTGCTAAGACTCAAAAATGAGACGCTTGCTTATACATATGATAGTCTTGTTAGTGGTTGCTGTGGGACCAGCAGCGGCCCAACCACAGCCGCAGTTTTTTGAAACCCTTTATGATGTGCCAATCATGAAAGGTATGGAAGAACTGCCTGAAATGGCACTGAACTTTGACAAGGTGGGTGGCCGTATTGCGGAGGCTGGAGCAATTGCTCCTGACTTATCTGACAGGGAGATTATGTCCTTCTACAAGACCGCTCTGGAGCAGATGGGATGGCAGCAAATCCCTCTAAACTTTGCTCCTTATAAATTTATGCGGGAAGGGGAAGAATTGTCAATTTTCCTTGAAAAATCAGATACTTCGATCCTTGTACGCTTTCTTTTGCAGCCTCAGGAAGCTTCTACCCCTTGATTTTACGTTAGTTTGTCTTGACAAGGGCGAGGGAGATGCGTAAAACACACCATTCCTGCAGTTTTTGGGGAAATTTAGGCTTTGTAAGAAGGCCTTAGATTGAGATTTAACGATATAAGAAAAAGAGTTTAGACCATGGCAAATCATGCATCTTCAGAGAAACGTATTCGTCGTAATGCGCGTCGTGCAGTTATCAATGGGGCACGTCGTAGCCGTATCCGCACCTTTATTAAAAAAGTTGAGGCAGCTGTAACAAGTGGTGACGTAAACGCAGCACAAGACGCATTGAAAGTAGCACAACCAGAAATTCAGCGCGGTGTAGCAAAAGGTATTTTGCCTAAAAACACAGCAGCAAGAAAAATTTCTCGTTTGTCTGCGGCAATCAAAAAATTGAAATAATTTTGTAATATAGTTTCAACATAAAACAATCACTAAGGCGCAAAAAATTGCGCCTTTTTTGTTTTCAGATTTTTATATTATGACTTGACTCTAGGTCTCGTGCGGCCTTGCATTCTATGGCGTTGATAAGGATTAGGAATTTTTTTCTAGCTGTGATTTTTGAAGCAAGGAGTCAAGATAAAAAAATGATTCTTTTTTCATTTTTGTTGATGATTCAGATTGCGCGATCAAAAAATTCTGCTATGGTCATTTTTGTTGTTCACAACTTATAACAGTTTTTTAGATATTTGTTGTGTATGACGTGGGGGGAAATTATCCCGTTAGGGTTGACTCTAAATTTTTAGTCAATCTTGGTTTTAAAACTTAAATCACCAAGACGCTCGTTCTTAAAATTTAAGTTGTAACCTTTTTTAAAATTTTCGCTGATAGGCTTGACACACTCGTAGAGGGATTCTCTCTGCGAAAGGTTTTCCGTGATCTTTTGGTGAAAATATTTTTTAATTTTAAATATTGAATGTGGAGAAATAAGTAAGATGCCAAAGAGTGAAGCGGGTAAAGTCGACGATGTGAAATCAATAGATAGGAAGTTTAAAACAGACACCTTAATGCCATCGAAAGAGATTGTAGCAATCTGGAAGGATGTTCATAAGGCTTTGAGAGGGGAGTTTGGGGAAGCGGTTTTTCGCAGTTGGTTAAAGCCGCTAACCTTACAAGCTTTTTATCATGGAACGATGGAAGTATCAGTTCCTACCCGTTTCATGAAAGACTGGATTGGTACACATTATGCTAAGCGTATCCTTGAAATGTGTGCAGAAAAGCATGCAGAGATTAAACGCCTAGAAATTGTTGTTGTTCAAAACGTTATTCCTCAGGAAGAAACGAAAACAGAAAATAAAAAAGCAAATGGCAATGCGGCGGCCTCTGTTGATCAATTCGAAATTGCCTCTCCTCTTGATCAACGTTTTACTTTTGATAGTTTTGTTGTGGGTAAACCAAATGCGTTGGCTCATGCGGCGGCTCGCCGTGTAGTGGAAAGTGCCACTGTTCCTTTTAATCCTCTCTTTATCTATGGCGGTGTAGGTTTGGGTAAAACACACTTAATGCATGCCATTGCCTGGATGATTGGTGACCAGCAACCTGAAAAACAAGTTATGTATCTAAGTGCTGAGAAGTTTATGTACCAGTTTGTAAAAGCGCTTCGCTCAAATGAAACGATGGCATTTAAGGAATTTTTTCGCTCTGTCGATGTATTGATGATTGATGATATTCAATTTATCGCAGGGAAAGAGTCAACGCAGGAAGAGTTTTTTCATACTTTCAATGCACTTGTAGATCAAAATAAACAAATCATTATCTCTGCGGATAAAGCACCGAGCGATTTAACAGGTTTGGATGAACGTCTGCGCTCTCGTCTCGCATGGGGATTGGTGGCAGATATACAACCTTCTACCTATGAACTGCGTTTGGGTATTGTTCAGGCCAAACGCAAGCAACTTGAGGCAAATGTACCTGACTCTGTGCTTGAGTTTTTAGCGTTAAAAGTAACATCAAACATTCGTGAGTTGGAAGGGGCATTAAACCGTATTGTGGCTCATGCCGATGTTTCGAAAAGTCCAATAACATTGGAAAGCACACAAGAAGTTTTGCAAGATTTACTGCGTTCTCATGATCGCCGCATCACAATTGATGAAATTCAGCGCAAAGTGGCCGAGCATTATAATATTCGTCTATCGGATATGCATTCAGCGCGTAGGGCCCGTCAGGTGGCTCGTCCGCGTCAGGTGGCTATGTATCTCGCAAAACAGCTTACAGCACGCTCCCTGCCTGAAATTGGCCGTAAATTTGGTGGTCGGGATCATACTACCGTGATGCATGCTGTGCGTAAAATTGAGGAACTCGCCGTCGATGACGCGGCTTTCGCTCAAGATGTTGAAATCTTGCGCCGTGCTCTAACGGGTTGATTCTTTTTAAGATATATCTCCTTTGAAGGCAGGGTTTTGACCCTGCCTTTTTTATATGGGAAAACCCCCTGAAACCCCTACAAAATGTTTGGTTTCCTCATTTCTGTGCTATATATTTGATTCTCTAATAAATAACTGATGATAATGGACAAAATCCTATGAAATTTAGCATTGATCGTGCCGCCTTTCTTCGTTCTTTAAACCACGTACAAAGTGCCGTGGAAAAGCGTAATACTATTCCTATCCTTTCGAACGTCTTGATAAAGGCAGAAGACGGTGTACTGACTCTTTCAACCACAGACATGGATATGGAGATCAATGAATCTGTGGCGGCAACAGTAAAGCAATCTGGAGCGACAACAGCTCCTGCAGGAACATTGTTTGATATTGTTAAGAAACTTCCTGATGATGCGGATGTTGAAGTGACGTTAGACGAGTCTGGAAATCAAATGAGCGTTAAGGCAGGCCGTTCTAATTTTAAGCTTTCCTGTCTTCCTGTTGCAGATTTTCCTGAGTTAAATCAAGGGGACATGCCAACGACATTTTCTCTACCTGCAAATGATTTGAGGGCATTGATTGACCGTACCAAATTTGCGATGAGCACAGAGGAGACCCGTTATTACTTGAACGGTATCTATATTCATGCGGGAGAAAACGAAAGTGTAAAAGTCTTGCGCGCTGTTGCAACAGACGGTCACCGTTTGGCGCGGTTTGAAATGCCTTTGCCAGCAGGAGCAGAAAACATGCCAGGTGTCATTTTGCCACGTAAGGCTGTCGCTGAGTTGCGCAAACTTGTTGAAGAGGCAGGGGATGCCATCCAAATAGGACTGTCTGAAAGTAAAATTCGCTTCAATTTTGATCACATCATTCTGACATCAAAGTTAATTGATGGAACTTTCCCCGATTACCAACGTGTTATTCCGCAGGGAAATGATAAAGTTGTTGAAGTAAATCCAAAGGCGTTTTCTTCGGCTATTGACCGCGTATCCACCATTTCTGATGGAAAATCCCGTGCTGTAAAAATTACGTTGGAAGGAAAAACAATGACTTTATCGGCAAATTCTCCTGAGAGCGGGAGTGCGACCGAGGATTTAGAAGTTAATGGTAATGATAACATGGAAATCGGTTTTAACGCTCGTTATTTGATGGATATTACTTCACAGATTGAGGGAGATGGCTGCCGTCTGACATTGGCAGATTCCGCAAGCCCGACAATCATTCAGGACACAGGCGATTCTTCATCACTATATGTTCTGATGCCATTGCGTGTGTGATATATGTAACGTTCTGAAGCTGTAAATTCTAAAAAACGGGCTTAATTACTCAGGATTAGATTAAAAAGGGGCTTTAGGGTAGGGGTATTATTGTAAAATCCCGTGATCTTTGTGGTAATACTGTTTAAAATCTTAGAATGTCCTATCTAACGCAACTCACGCTACAAAATTTCCGTTGTTACGATCACGCGCGTCTTGATGATATTCGCGCAGGACTCGTAGTTTTGTGTGGGGCAAACGGCGCTGGGAAAACCAATATTCTGGAGGCAATCTCTCTACTTACACCAGGGCGCGGGTTACGCGGTGTTTCTGCTTTGGCGATGCAGCGTTATGACAGCCCACAGGCTTGGGGCGTTTCAGCAAAAGTGGAAATGGGGGGCAGTGATGTGACGCTTGGGACGGGTATTAATCCTGAAACGGAACGCCGTGCCGTGCGGATTAATGGCGTGACCGCCAAAAACCAAATGTCACTGTCAGATTATCTTGCTTGTCTCTGGCTTACACCTCAGATGGATCGTTTATTTCTAGATGGAGCAGCGGGGCGTAGGCGGTTTTTGGACCGTCTAATTTTTACCTTTGATTCTGGTCACTCAGGGCGCGTTACACGCTATGAAAATGCAATGCGTCAGCGGTCAAAACTCTTGCAGGACGGAATTTTAGAGCAAAGTTGGCTTCAGAGTCTTGAATCGCAAATGGCAGAAACGGGAGTGGCTATTGCTGCGGCACGGCTCGATTTTACAAATAGATTGCAACTGTCTTGCAATAAAGCAGATAAGGCAGAGCAAACTTATTTCCCTCGAGCGCATTTAAAAGTTACAGGTACGATTGAAGAATTGTTAGAAAAATCTCCTGCAGTGGAGGTTGAAAAACTATTTGTTTATCAATTGGAACAATCTCGCGCTCGTGATGCTCTCGTCGGGGGTGCTGCAACAGGGCCGCATAAAAGTGATTTGGCAGTGATATATGCAACCAAAAATGTTGAAGCAGAACATTGCTCAACGGGTGAGCAAAAAGCATTGCTCATAGGTATTATTCTTGCGCATAGTCGTTTGATGGCAGCAGAACGTGGAGCGCCACCTATTTTACTTTTGGATGAAATTGCGGCTCATCTGGATGAAGATAGGCGCCAGGCACTGTTCGACAGATTATTGAATTTAGGCGGACAAGTTTGGATGACAGGAACAGATCCTGTTTTGTTCAATTTTATTGCCAATAAGGCGCAATTTTTTGCGATTGAGAAGGCGCAAATCATACCTCAAAAAACGGCCCAGGCGGCTTAAGTTTCGAGGGTTTTTTTTAGCTAAAAAATGTGGAAAAAACAGTGGTTTTTCCTGTCTTTCAGGCGGGCAGAATGCTATAACTATCTATCAACCAAAAAGCCAGTAAATATGCGGTTTTTACAGTATAAATGGAATTAAAAAAGATGAGCGAAACGGCCCAAAAAATGACAGAAGAAACCTCTAGCGATTATCAAGATCAAATCAAAGCTTATGGCGCAGATTCGATTAAAGTTTTGCGAGGTCTGGAAGCTGTGCGCAAACGCCCTGGAATGTACATTGGAGATACCGATGATGGAACGGGTTTGCACCATATGGTGTATGAGGTTGTAGATAATGCGATTGATGAATCTTTGGCAGGACATTGTGATCGTGTTGATGTGATTTTGAATGCCGATGGTTCTGCTACCATTAAAGATAACGGCCGCGGTATTCCTGTGGACGAACACCCAGAAGAAAAAGTTTCTGCGGCGCAAGTGATTATGACCCAGCTTCATGCAGGGGGAAAATTTGACCAAAATTCCTATAAAGTTTCTGGTGGTTTGCACGGTGTTGGGGTGTCTGTGGTAAATGCGCTGTCTGAATATCTAGATTTAACCATTCGCCGTGATGGCAAAGAATGGAATATGCGTTTCAAACATGGTGATGCTGTCGCGCCTTTGAGGGAGGTTCGCAAGCTAGAAAAAGGCGAACGTAATGGAACAGAAGTCACTTTCTTGCCGTCAAGTGATACCTTTACCATGATTGATTTTGACTTTGATACGCTCGAAGATCGTTTGCGTGAGCTCGCATTCTTAAATTCTGGCGTTAATATTTATTTGACAGATAATCGTGGAGAAGAGCCTAAAATTTCACACCTTCACTACGAAGGTGGAATTCAAAGTTTTGTAAATTATTTAAATCGTTCAAAAAAGGCGCTCATTAAAGATACAATTTCGTTTTCAACGCATGATGAGGCTAACGGTATAACAGTTGAAGCCGCAATGGAATGGACGGATGCTTATCACGAAACCATGCTTTGTTTTACTAATAATATTCCACAGCGGGATGGGGGAACGCACTTGGCGGGTTTTCGTTCGGCTTTGACTCGCGTTATTACCAAATACGCAGATGAAAAAGGAATCACCAAGAAAGAAAAAGTGAAATTGACAGGTGAGGATATGCGTGAAGGTTTAACATGCGTGTTGTCTGTAAAAGTACCTGATCCAAAATTTTCATCTCAAACCAAGGATAAATTGGTGTCGTCAGAAGTACGTCCCGTGGTTGAAGCAGTGATGGCTGAAAGTTTTGGGACTTGGTTAGAAGAAAATCCCGCAGAAGGTAAAATCATCGTCGGTAAAATTGTTGAGGCAGCCAGTGCCCGAGAAGCAGCGCGTAAAGCACGTGATTTGACCCGTCGTAAAGGAGTGATGGATATTTCCAACTTGCCTGGAAAACTGGCGGACTGCCAGTCCAAAGACCCTGCGGATTCTGAAATTTTTATTGTTGAGGGGGATTCTGCAGGAGGCTCCGCCAAGCAGGCGCGTAGTCGCAAAACACAGGCTATTCTACCGCTGCGTGGTAAGATTTTAAATACAGAGCGTGCGCGTTTTGATAAAATGCTCGGCTCGGAACAGGTCGGAACGTTGATTACGGCGCTAGGAACGGGAATTGGTTCAGAAGAGTTTTCAATTGATAAAATTCGTTATCATAAAATTGTTATCATGACTGATGCGGACGTTGATGGTTCACACATTCGTACACTTTTGTTAACATTCTTCTTCCGCTATATGCCTGAAGTCATTGAAAAAGGATATCTCTATATAGCTCAGCCCCCTCTTTATAAGGTCAAGCGCGGTAATGGCGGAGAACGTTATCTGAAAGATGATTCAGAAATGGAAGATTTTTTAATTGAATCTGCGTTAGGTGATATGAAGCTTCGAAGCGCTGAAGGGGTAGAGCGGGCAGGTAATGATTTAAGAGAATTATTAAAACAAATTAGTTCACTGCGCAGTCGTATTGAAACATTGGCGCGCAAATCTGGGAACCGCGACGTTATTGAGCAAGCGGCGATTATAGGTGCATTTGATGAGATTATTTTTGAAAATGCAGATGCTGCACAGCTTGCCTGTAAGGCATTGACGGAGCGTATGAACGCACTATCTATGAAAAATGAAAAAACTTGGGGATGCGAATTTACGCCCGTAGGGGGATATGTCTTAACTCGCGTTGTGCGGGGTGTTAAGGAACAAATACGTGTTTCTGCGGATCAGGTTAAATCTCCTGATGCACGGGCATTAAACAAATCACGAAAAATTTTAGAAGACAATTTCTTTGGTCCTGCCGATATCGTTGTTGGAGAAAAAATAGGAGCACGTGTTAATGGTCCCGCAGGTTTCTTTGCAAGTGTAATGGAACTCGGTAAAAAAGGTCTGCAAATGCAACGCTACAAAGGTCTTGGGGAAATGAACCCTGAGCAGTTGTGGGAAACGACACTTGATCCTGAAGCGCGTGTTTTGTTACAGGTCACTGTAAAAGATGCTGAAAAGGCGTCGGAGCTGTTTTCAACCCTAATGGGCGATGTGGTGGAACCTCGTCGTGATTTTATACAAGAAAATGCGTTGAAGGCGGCGGTCGACGCCTAGCGATGAAGAAGACACTTCTCAAATTTTTGATTGTAGGAATTTTTATATTTCCGAATGTTTCTTTTGCTCAAGAACTGTCTGAGGCACAAATTTGTCGGGCAGCAATAGGCACGATTATGAACAGAGACGTTGACGACGTTAGAATTGATAAAGATAAAAAACAGCTTAAACACCTTTCCTTTATAAATTTTGAAGACAAAGTAAAGTGGCAATTTAAATGTTATATAGAAAAGGATCAGGTTTTTTGGGCAACGGAAATGGGCAGTTGGCGAAATACTTTACTTGACCCTGTTGTTGATTATGATGTGGAAAATAAAGTTCTCTCGGTGAATGTCCGTCATACGGACGGTTCAGTTTTTACAAAAGAATTTGATATTGAAAAATTAATGCAAAAAAATGACATCAATCGCAAGTAAATTATCACAACATGTTGGCGAGGCCTTTGAAAAGGAAGGTCTATCTAAAGATCTAGGAATTGTAAGGATTTCAGACCGTCCTGACTTGGCTCAATTTCAGTGTAATGGCGCGATGTCAGCGGCCAAGCAGGCCAAGAAAAACCCAAGAGAAGTAGCGCAAAATATTGTTAATACGCTGTCAACGAACGATGTTTTCTCAAACATAGAGATAGCAGGCCCAGGATTTATTAATTTAAATGTTACTGACAAATTTATAGAAGAACATCTTCAAAACCTTAAAAATTTTGGTGTATCACCAACAACAGAAGATAAAAATATTATCCTTGATTATGGCGGTCCGAATATTGCGAAACCGATGCATGTTGGACATTTGCGCGCGGCGATTATTGGAGATGCGCTGCGCCGTATTATGAGTTTTGTAGGATATGAAACACTTGGTGATGTCCATATGGGTGACTGGGGAACACATATGGGAATGTTGATTGGGGATTACCTGCGCGAAGGAGATCAGGACATTGTTCTGAATACAGATTTAAACGATCCACAAGCTGTTCAAAGATTAATGGATGATTTTGCCGTGCGTTACCCAAAAGCATCTGGGGAGGCCAAAGAAAATCCAGACTTGATGCGTGAGGCACAGGAAACCACGGTAAAACTACAAAACAAAGAAGAACCCTATTACGGTATATGGCAAAAAATCCGTCAGATTTCAGTGGAAGGTATGAAGACAACTTACGCCAAGCTAGGCGTTCATTTTGACTTGTGGAAAGGAGAGGCGGACGTTCATGATTATATAGCGCCAATGGTCGAAAAAATGAAAGATCAAGGATTGGCCGTAGAAGATGATGGCGCACTCATCGTTAATGTTGAGGAAGAAAACGACAATAAAAAAATCCCTCCGATGATTTTATATAAACGTGATGGTGCGGTGATGTATGGCACAACAGATTGTGCGACAATTGTTGAGCGGGAAAAACTTTATCATCCTGCGCGCATGATTTATATCGTAGACCAACGTCAATCTTTACACTTTGAGCAAGTTTTTAGGGCAGTGCGCAAGGCGGGTATCGTTAACGATTCTGTTGAATTAACACATGCGGGTTTTGGTACCATGAATGGTACGGATGGTAAGCCGTTTAAAACACGCGCGGGTGGTGTAATGCGCTTAGAAGATTTAATCCAAATGGCTGTAGAGAAGGCACAGACGCGACTTTCAGAAGCTCGTTTAGCAGAAGATATGGAAGTATCAGAGCGTGATGATGTTGCTCATAAGGTGGCCATTGCTGCTATTAAATTTGCGGATCTTCAAAATCAGCGGCAAGCGGATTATGTTTTTGATCTTGATCGTTTGACAAGCTTTGAAGGTAAAACAGGTCCTTATCTTCTTTATCAAGTTGTACGCATTAAATCTTTACTGCGTAAAGCCCAGGAAAAAGGCTTTAAAATTTCTAAGGATGGCTTCCAGATTTATGATGAGGATAGAGGATTAGCGTTATTACTTTGTGAATTCCCTGATGTTCTAGATTTATCTATACGG
The DNA here is from genome assembly GCA_041397885.1 of Alphaproteobacteria bacterium. GTDB lineage: Bacteria > Pseudomonadota > Alphaproteobacteria > Micavibrionales > Micavibrionaceae. The sequence goes on from JAWKVV010000002.1 coordinate 370,418, forward strand.
TCTTATGCGCCGCATTATTTATGCGAATATATTTTTAAATTGGCGCAGGCATTTAGTTCATTTTACGGCAATTGCCATATCCTGTCAGAAGAAAATGAAGATTTGAGAGGGAGTCGGCTGCTGTTGTGTCAAAAGACAGCGCAACAGTTGGAGCAGATTTTGATTCTGTTGGGAATAAATGTTCCAGAAAGAATGTAGCTTTTAGGCAATTTTCTTATTTATAGCTTTTTTATAAGGTTTTCGCCCCCGTTTTTGGGGACGGACGGTACGGCCTATTTGTTTTTCAATACTATCTAAAAATAACTCAGACCCCCTAGGGCGGCCCGTTTGTAAATGAAGCTGAATAAGATTCATTTCTTTAGGGTCTATGGGGCGGGATAAAAAATCTTCCCAATTTTGTGTAGCATGAAAAGAATGAAATGTTTTTAAAAGTTTATTCTGAACAACTTTAATACGGGATTTAGCGCTACTCCATAAATAATTCTCAGGTTTAGGTGCAATGCCTATTGTGACGGGAAGTGTTTCAACAAAACGAGCGGCTCGTAATCCATATTGTTCATCTGTAGCATAAGAGAAAAAACGGTCTTGAAATAAATGCCCGCGCCAATTTTCTCTTTCATTAATGTAATTTGTGTATCGACGATGGGTTTCGCCAATCGCTCTGGACAGGAGTTCAGATTCTTTTGGTTCAACGATAAGATGGACTTGATTGGGCAGTAGGCAATAGCTGTGAAAGTGAAACGTGGAAACGTTGACATTGTTCCTGTAGAATATCAAGATAGGTTTTGTAACTCTTTTCAGAAAACATGCTCTCCACGATTTCCGCGTTGTGTAATGTGATGAAGGGTGTTGTTTAAAACGATACGTGCTTGACGAGCCATAAGGCAATTAGAATCTGATTTGCAAACTCTGTCAAGTATCGTGTCCCCGAATTACTATCTCGCAAGAAGAACGTGATAGAAATAAAGCCCTGCAGGGCTACTGTTACCATCTATACAAGCTGTTGAGATACCACGATACGTTGTTGTCGCGTCACCTAATTGATCAGTATTTGTATATGCTCCCGTAAATAGTGCTCCATATCCTGTCATTGTTTCTGGTGTTGCTATGGGAGCATTAACCAAAGTGTTTATTGCACTACATAGAGTGCTATCTAACGGGCCTAAAAACATGATTAGTTCTGTGCAGGAATTTTGATTGCACACATTTGCTGCAGAATCCGTTCCAATATTAACAACAGCGATAGAAGGAGAAAATAACCAATCTGATCCATTTGTAGTTAAGTTAGATAAAGAAGAAAATTCAACTCTTCCTCCACTCTCACTAAAAATATCACAGGAGTTGTCAACAGGCGCGCTAACATTTGTATATCCTGCAACCGTGGTGTTATCAAAGTTAATCTCACTCTCTGAACAACCATTACTGCGTACACGATTAACAGCACTTTCGAGAAGTCGCGCATAATTTAACATTTCTTGTGCTGCTATTTTGGCTTGTTGTTTGCTTAAGTTGCCGCTTCCTTGAGACCCTGTGCGAGAAAAAGTAAATAGGAGAAGACCAAAAAGAGCAACTGCAACTAAAATAATAATAAATACATTTCCTTGCTCAGAATATTTTTTATTCCGCGGCATCAGGTGTCCCTTTGTTCGAGGTTGATTTAAAAAGTGATTTTCTAAGTGCAATTCCTGCTTCATTCAAAATATTTTCAACAGCGTCACTTAATTTTTTCTTGGGAGGTGTCACCACCGAGGTTTCTTCTTGAACAAGAGTATTCCAACTTACGGGTTCTTTTGTTTGCGGTTGAATTTCTTGTTGCATTTGTTTTTTTGCAACTGACGGTGCAACAGTAGCAGGTTTAGGCGTGTTATTTTCTTGAACTGTAGTAGCGGCGGCAGCAACAGTAGTTTCTTTTTGTGGTTGGTTAAGGGTGCGTATGGCTTCTTGTGCCTCAACAGGGTGCATTTTTGCATGAAGATCACAAAGAGCAATAATACCATGGTCTATAGGATCGTCGTATGATCGTGCTCCTAGAACATAACCTTCTTGTAAAGACTGGATCTCCTCGGGAACAGGCAAAGCTACGTCTGCTTTTGTAGCCGTCCAATCTTTGTGACACATTAAATCGCGAAGTTTTGTTATTTCTGCCGTATTCTTAATAAGTGTTTCATCAGGTTCTGGTAGAGCAAGATAACGTGTTACGCGCATAGCTTTCGCATGACCTGGATTAGAATAGAAAATATTAACTTCCAGAACATCCATAGCAAAAGAAACAATCGCTTCGCCCTCTTTCATATCTTTGAGGTCGTCATAGTCAGCACGTGTTCCTGTTTCGATACTTGCCTGGTTTGTGTCGGCATAAGACCCTGTTGACATTCCTCCAGTCAGCTGCAGGCTCGATACTTTGGCGATGTAGTCTTTCCCGATATGGTTTTCGAAGAACTCACGCGTTTGTGTTGGGTCTTGCAGTTTACCAAAAATTTTAATGTTACAGTTCGCAGTAATGGAACGCGCCTCTTCCTTAACCCGCTTTTCCATTGCTTGTAAATCTTGCGCGGAGAAAACCAAACAAAAGCCTAAAGAACGCGCCTGCGCTGCCATTACAGCCATTCCTTGTGCGGTATAGTACCCAACCTCATCAAAAACAGTCATAAAAGGGGTGGAAGAGTGGGTAGGTTTGTTCTCAATGACGGTAGAACTTTCACCCTCTAATGTTGCTCCTAAGGTGGAGCCCATCATCCCTTTAAGTGTTGCGGCAATAATTTTACCAAGGTTTGCTGTCTCGTCGCCAGATTTTTCAAGAGCGGGAATGAGAACAATCAAAATACGGCGGTTTAGAACAACATCGACCATATCAACATCGGCGGCTTGTGTATCAAAAATATAGCCGTAATCATCGCCTAAAGACTGTAAAGCACGGGTAAATTGCATTGTTAGATAACCGTGTTGTTGGCGGACAGTTGTTGTATCAATCATGGGTTGGTCGGGGCCCATGGGTTTTTCTTTTCCTTCATCATCAAAGGCGGCATCAACATATCCAGGAAGAGTGTCCAAATATCCCTTTAAGCTCTCACGAATTTTTTCTGGTAAAACCTGATCACGGGAGAGCTTAATAATATAATTAAGATTTAAATAATTTCTGATGGAGTTTACAGACATTGGAAAATCTTGATGGTCACGTTTCCAGGTCAAGGCAGGCATCAGGGAGCTCAAGAGCGATACGGCACGTTCTTTCCACATCGCATTGTCGCCTTCAGCCTCTGGCATCAGGGAAATGAGCATTTGAGTGAGATATGAAGCCGAACCACTTGAGAACGGGTTCATCGTATTGGACGGTGCTCGCGCATCCGAATTTCCTGTCATGTAGTTTAGAACAAGAAGATCATCATCGCGACCAAAACGACGAACCAGAGAAGAAAGAGAGGACCATAGATCTGTATCTGCTTTACCGTCGATATAGACAAACCCAGATCCCCAGGATAATGCGCTTGTGACAAAAGACTTCAATCCTTCTGTTTTACCAGAACCTGTCGTTCCTAAATAAAGGATATGTGTTCTGGCATCAGAGTTATTATACCAAACTTGCTGTTTTGTTTTTTTCTCATTTCCGATAAATAATATCCCTTCAGGCGTTCCATCTTTGCCAGGGGTCATATTGTTTGTGTCTTTGTATTTCGCCCCCATAGGCATTTTACCAGGGAGCTTTCGGTCACGGGTTTTTAACCACCAGAAGAACAAAAGATAAATGAAAAATATTAGATCACCAAAAAGGTAAGCGCCTGGAAAAATAAATAAGGCAGAACAGCCAAGAAAAAACATAGTAAACGAATAGGTGGGAAGCTGTAGAGCATCACCCATGCGGACATAAAGAGGGCGAATGTCACGAACAATCGCTCTTTTACCATATCCAAATCGTTTCCTATCGAGAGCCATTTACTGACAATTCCTTATTTTATCGACTATTCAAAAAATCATCTGCAGAGACGGGAACGCCCGTTCTATCCAGAGAAGAACCAGTTTCGTTTACTTGAGATGAATTACTGGAAGGGGCAAACCCAATATTTTTTTCAGGAATAAGGGTTGATAAATAAACATATAATCCAACCACAATGATGCCCCCAAGTAGAACAATGACCCATTTGCTATTTTCTTTTTGCACCATGTCCATTGATTGTTTGGAAGAAGTTTTTTTGCTTTTTATTATGGTTTTTTCAGATTTTGATTCCGAATATTGTAGAGCGTTTGATGCTTGTGTGAGCGCTTTTATAGCCTGATCTTTTGTATCATATGTAGCGATAATTTCTGCAGTTCCTTTTTTAGGCTTCAATATAAGCTTTGTAACCGCGCTGTCTTTTTCTTGTTTTACCTCGAAGGAAGCTGTTCCTATTTTATCAAGGGCCATCCGCCATACCTTTGGTTCTTGTGCATCAAGAAGAGACAAGATGAGGTGCTGATCAACAATCTCAGCGCCTGATTTTTGATCTTTTATATTGAGTAATCGTTTCATTCTACCTTTTGCCTACGTTGTTTTTAGTTTCTTAATTCCGCGTTTATTTGATGATTTACTGTAATCTAGCGTTGGAATAGGGCGTGCATCCAGAGAGGCCATATAATCTGTAATACTTTTGACAGCATCTTGTACTTTAGGTCGAGGAATGGGTCTCTGCGCACGTTTTTCTACCCGAAAATGTGCCATGGCTCCGATAGCTTCCATATGATTGGATTGTCTACCCAAATTATTTAAGGGATACCAAAGTTCTCTATCATACCCTCTTAACCAGATAAATTGTGAGGGTGATAAAACACCACCATTCTCGCGTGCGGTTAATAGACCGCGTAGTAATGCCGTTGTCTGCCAAGCATGTTGGTTACAGTTTTTAAGAACAGGATAAGATATATCTTTATTCTTTAAAATTTTCCTGGCTTCTCTTAATAAACCAACGTCCTGACTCAAAGATAGGCCGTTGCTATGTGACCAACAGCTTGCAAGGCGTCCCAACATTTCATCAGATTGAACCCGCTTTCTTGCAGCCTTTAAACAAAATGCGGCTAACAAAATTTGTTGATGTGATTTTAAATCTTTAACGCCTTTCCATCGTGGTCCTAATTGTTTCGAAAAAGCTTTGAATAATTCTGCAGAATCAAGAACGCCATCAGGCGCAGGGATTTGATTATAAGCAAGCCACTCTTCAGGCCCCAAAGCCTCCGCAAAAAGAGGCAATTCAGCAGGAACGGGAGAGCCAGGAGGACGAGGCGGTTGATGAGAGGGGTTAAATTTTACAAAAGGCGCAATAATTTTAAACACTTTTGCTTGATGACGGATGAAAGTATCAAGGTTAAAAACTTCTACATACTGTGTTCCTGGGCCTTTAGTATAGGCCCATAAAGCCATTAATCCTAAAATCACCATGAAAATCCATCGAAGAGGGGTCATGGCAATAGCGGTTATAGTGCCTAATAATTTTGTACTGATTTTGTCCGCGGGGATATCTTTGATTCCCTCAAGCCATTTTTCTAGGTTAACTTGCTCTCCGCTAGGAAGCGTGACGGTGTAAGAATCAGGCGTAAAGACAGAAATAACCCACATTTCACCATAGCGAATCCAACGAATGATACTGTGGACAAGGTCAGTTTGAACCAGGTATAGAATATAAAGACACACGAAGAGGAAGAGCAAAATCATGGCCCATCCCATCATTTGTTCTGTTCCGCCGTCAGGTTTGCCGTCAGCCATGTAAAAAAGCGCCTTTTATCAATAAGTTAGGTCAAAATTAGATCTACCTTCTAATTTACCAGAAAAATCAAAAAAAGGCCAATTATGTTCGTGCTGAAAAAGTCATAAAAAGGGCTATTCAAGCGATTTTTTTTTTGATAGTTTCCACTTCATTCTCGAATAGAGGATGTTTTGGGTGTGCCGCAATAGCTCAGCTGGTAGAGCAGTTGATTTGTAATCATCAGGCCCCGGGTTCGAATCCTGGTTGCGGCACCATTCTTATGTAATTGTTGGGGTATGGCCAAGCGGTAAGGCATCGGTTTTTGGTATCGACATCCCAGGTTCGAATCCTGGTACCCCAGCCATTTTCCCTTTAATACTGTAATGAAACTTATGCGTTGACTAGTTAAACTAATAGCACATGTTCATGTGTATTCTTAGTTAGGCCAACAAATCCCCTGCAGTTGATTGTTAATGAAATCAATTCTAATCCCATTAACATATAAAGACTCTGTTGTGTTGCCATCGGTGTCAAGATCACTCCAATCCAATAAAGGTTCTGTGGTGTTACCATCTCCATCGGCATCAAGTTCATCTATCGCACAATTAAAGTTTGTTTTTATAGGGAGAGGGGAAACGCTAAAAATAGGAACACATTGAATTTGACTTTGCCATATGCCAACAGCAATTTCGCCAACAGGGCAAGCATTACGAGGGAGCGTGTACGGACCCCCAATGATATCAGGATTAAGACAATCGTTTGCTGTGCGGTTTGCAGGATCGCAAAACCCCTGATCAGCTTCAGTTGCTATTTTAGCTACAACATTTCCATTAACATCTAAAGGGCTTAAAGGGTTGGTTGTGTTAACCCCAACATTTCCTAAGTTTGCATTATAAATCCACGTTTGAGTCCCACCGAAGGCAGATCTTCGCCAGATGGGAATATTATTGCTCGCTCTATAAGTTAAGATATCATCATAATAACTATCATTATCAGCTAGTGATATAATGCCCTTAAGAAATACAGCATCATTACTATCGCAATTTTCAGTGTCATTTCTCATGCCTGAAGGAGCGATTGCGCCTGGCGGTGGAGCAGGAGCAGGAGGGATCAAGGATAAATTAGAAAAACAGCTATCAATCAGTATGCCTTCTTTACTGTAGGCGCCTTCCTGATTTTCTCCGTGAGAAAAAATGACATAGTGCGCCGAAGCAGGAGGGGTGGTTACATCTCTTCGGGTAGGTCTACTTTCATCAACAATTTTAATGGCGCCAGCTTGAGGGCTAGCTGGGTTGGTTGGGCTTAAAGCTGTATTGGAGCATGTCATTTTCTCAGTAACGGCATATGTGAATTTTGCTCCATACCCATCTATAGCCGCGAGTTCTTGAAAACTAGTTGTTACGCCATTTAGTTCGAAGTCTGCAGCAATAGTGACAACAGGCAGAGCGCCAATAATAATTTCTTCATCTACACCGTCCCCGTCCACATCTCGGCCATCAAAATTTTCGCAGTCTAATCCTGAAGTTGGGAGGGGGGGAGCGATAGTGCAGGCCACGTTTATATTGGATCTCGGTTTTTCAATACCATAATCGATGTGATTTAAAGGGACATCTAATCGAGAAGGGTTAGGGTAGCAACCAAAAGTTCCAAAATATTGATTAATAACATCCTGCATGATATTTATGTTTTCAATCGTTTTAGTAAATTTTTTCTGGTTTTGTTGAGTTGAATAAAGCTTTATAAAAGCCGCAAACAACATTCCTGAAATAAGGATGACAATTGCCATTTCAATGACAGTAAATCCACATTGGCTTTTATTTTTTTTATAATTTTTTTTCATAAATTAATCTTCCGAACAATAGCAAGAATTGCTCCACACTGTATTTTGTGTGGCTGATATTGTATCGTGACACGATCCAACATATGTCGTAGCACTGCAAGGACATGCTGAGCCCACAGGATTGAGTGTTGCATAGGTTTCTACACTTCCTGCACCACTACTTTTCCATGAACATGTTCTGCAGTCTGGTCCACTTATGATAACGCCAGTTCTAACAAAGGCGCCAGACGGGCAAGATTTTTGTGTTTCATAAACGGTTCCATTTCCATTTTGTCCAGGAGGACATGCTACTGGGTCTGTTCCCATTTGGGAGCTGTTACATAAACAGGGCTCTACATGTGTAACGGGCGTTCCCCAACGGCCTACCTGCGATACATTGGCGACATTTCCGCCTACGCCTGTTGGGCAGACCCATGATCGTGTTGTGACAGTTGCCGTATTGACATAGTTTCTACCATTAAGGGTAAAGCTATTAACATCTCCTGCAGGGCAGGCTGTTGTTGTAATTTGGTCGGCCAGTCCAGGGCAGGTACATCCACTTGTATCTGCTGGTCCGCTTGGTGTCAGTGTGGGGTTGTTTGCACTACAGGAAACATTAAAGGGCAGTTGTACATTCCCAATAACAGAGGTAGATGGTATAGTAGTTCCAGAAATAGAGCTAAAGTATATATCGCAGGTTTCAGGCTGAGTTGTAGCACCAGGGGTGCAGAGGCAAAGACTAGGGCTAGGAGGACTCTGGCCCCACACATTATACCAAACATGATCATCCGTTTGCGGGCAACGATGTTTTGAGACTTCTAGGTTTCCAGTATTAGGAGGCGGAGAACCAGAAATAGCTGTTGTGCCAGTAGGGCAGGAAGTGCTGTCTATTCTGTAATCTTCTCGACACCAACAATCATGTCTGTTTCCAAGATTATTTGGATCATTGGTAATGCCGTATGATACGCCATTGGTTTCTGCTCTCTGCCAGTTGGCAAGAACGGATCCTGGCCAGGAAGTATTGTAACTCATCCTTTCGTGCGTTCTAACAGGTGTTGTTATAAAACTGCCATTGTCACATAGGTAAGCATCTCTTACCAAATTATGAATTGGATCAGGAGGAGATTTTGCATTCGTGCAATCTATTTGAGTTCTTGGAGTGCTGTTTAAACCGTTAATATAACTTTGCAAAGCATTAGTTTTTGCTGTAAGGGAAGCCGAGGCGCCGACAGAGTTAATAGCAGCCTGTGCAGCAACAGGATTAAAGTTATTAAGCATATAACATTGACCTGATAGGGCTGTGCTATGGTTACCATCTGATGTACCTGTTAAGATTTTGGTTTCTCCGCAGGTTGTGGTTATTGTTGTGTCGAGGCAGGAAGACGCGGGCAGACTGTCACATTGCGGAACACCAGCTGCTGTAAAACCAGTCATATGGCTGCCAGAAGGGCATGAAAAATCAATTGTGTCTGAGCAAATAGGCAGGCCGTTTTCAATCCCAACCATAACTCCTTGATTACAAAATAAACCGCCAGAAGGGGTGGTCACGCCCTCTCTTGTATTGGCAATTGTGGTTGATCCTAAAGGAGGAACTGAAGCAGGAACAGCACCCAACGGACCCCCAATGATCTGTGGAGAAAAACAATTTGTGCCAAGGTCATCACACAATCTATCAGTTACAACCGCACCTGTTGAGTTTGTCAAAGCAACTCCTGCTAAGTTTGTAGCAGTTTCAGCTTTGATGACGCCGTCTCCTGAAAGGGCTCTAGCTTCAAATGTTTCTGATGTTATTAAGGTGGGATCTGTGATCAGGCCTGTTTGTCCAAGAACAATACGATCTCCTCGTCTTAAGAAGATATCATTATCATTTTGCAAGGGGCCAGAGGTAATGTTCCCATACTGCCAGGGTGTCACATCTATGGACGTAGAGTAAACAGCTCTATCATCAAAATCTTGTTCAATTTGACTAACTCTAAAAACAGCATCATCGTTACAGTTTTCATTATCTTTTGCCAAAGCATTGGCACATGCACCCTTTCTAATTCCATCGTAACTAAAGGCCCCTTCATCATTCTCACCATTACTAATAATAACAAAATGTCCAGAATCTGAAGGAGTTATAATGCTGCCACTATTCCTATCTACCAGAGAGATGCCTCCTAAAGCAGAGTCGTATGTTGTGTCTACGGTCTGGCTTTGTGTAACGGCATAGGTTAACCTGTTCTTGTAACCATCATAGATATCTGACTCTTGCAGATTTAAAGTTCTAAAAGGTAGCGTACCAATAAGAATATTGGGATTGGCAAGAGCAGGGGTGCGGACGCTAACTGCTGTTCTTATCCCAGGTGGGGTGGCTGTGCAATCTTCATAGCCATAATTAGCGGAACCAGGAACGGCATTGGAAGGTGCGGGGCAAGGATATCTTCCATATATAGATTTGAAACCGCCTACGGCATTAGAAGCCAAGAGTAAAGACAGTTCTGAGCGTTCAATTTTCTTATTTTGTTGATATTTTTTGTAAAGAGGTGCCGCAGTAGCTAACATCATGCCAAGAATTACAATTGAAATCGATATTTCAACTAAAGTAAAACCGTTTTGAAAGTTATTGTTTTCGATATATTTTTTCATCTCTTTGACTTTCTGTTAATGTCTTTCCAACACACAAAATATTTTAAGGCACAACACATATTGGGTTACCGCTTGCATTCATGCCTTGCATGACTTGGCCAGCGGCACAAGAGGTTGCCACGATGTTGCTTGTAAATTTAAATGTATCCGTTCCTAAAATGGGCGCTCCAGAGGTATCGGCAGTTGATCCACAAACGACTGATTCGTTATCAAATCCAATAACAGGCTCCAAACCAGGTAATATATTTGTGTTGCAATTCATTGAATTCTCAAAACCTGCAACATATTTAGGTTCTAGGCAATTTGATGAACCAGGATTGCAAACCATCACTGTTCTTAATTGATTTCCTCCAGAAACGGTTAGATCACCTATAACATGGACTTCATTTGCAGGATTGTTTGTTCCAATGCCTACGCGCGTGACATTGGACACAATAGTTTGGTTTCGACTTTGGTTCTCATTCCAATAATCAGTTGGTACGGATTCTTGCTCATAAGTAATATCATCATAAAAATTAGGTCCTGAGGTTAGGTTTCTTGTTCCATTATCATTTGGGTTCATTGTTCCCGTGTAAGGTGGGCCGAAGGGCGTGTCTGGGTCAGATCTTTTATTTTTATCAATCATAAAAACATCATCTAAAAAATCACAGTTCTCATCTTCATTTTCAGGGTTTCCAACAGTTATGCAAGGTTCAATTAGTACTCCGTCAGCGGTATAACCGCCTTTACCAGTAGGGCCAGTGGAAATCAAAATCATATCAAAATCTGTATAGCTATCACCAGTCGCGGCAGCCACGGTTAGGGGGATAACAGCACCTGTGAAAGAATCAAGAGCTGTAAAATCAATCTCCCCTCCGCCAGTTTGAGTGTAGGTGGTGACATCCGTTTGAGAAGCAGTAACAGCATAAAAAATTTTATTGCTCCACATATCTAAAGATTTTTTAGGACCGATCTGCAAAACATCGAATGGAACAGCTCCGATCAATGTAGGAGTAGCGGACCCTGTAATACACATGCCAAGCGTCATGTCTGGGCAAACAGGAATGGCAGGTAGGGAAGCAGGAATGGTTGGACCTGATGGGGCGGGTCCTTCTACGCCAAATCCCGCATCATTTTGCGATAACAACAAGTTTGAAGGAATAGGGTATCTATTATTTTCGCTAACAAATATATTGATAGCTCTTGCAATAGAAATCATATTTCCTTTGGTTTCGAGGAGATTATTTTTTTCACGAGTTATATTGTAAAGTTTAATAGCAGGAAGCAGGAGTAAGCTCGCTATTAAGATACCCATTGTAATCTCAAGCAACGTAAAGCCCTTACTACTTTTTAAAAACCCCATCAATTTTTTGCCCCTAATGAAATTTAAATATTATATCTAAATCTCATATTAACTTTAGTCTATGCCTTAAACGGTTCTGTCAAAACTGTTTAACAACTCCTCGGTTAAATCATCAGCGACCTGAATCACCTTTAGATTTGCCTTATAACTTGTTTCAGCCACTTTGATATCAACAATATCTTCGACGAGATTTTCAGCGGTAGGTTCCGTGGCAATGCGCGCAGCACTGCTCTCCACTTGTTTGGATGCCCCCAAAAGACCCGATAATGCAGTATTAATGGCACTAATCATTATTTTAGTATATCATCATATTCGTTAAGAATGTATTGAGATTTATGGGTTTTTCGTATGATTAAAAATATTAACATATTGTTTCTACTTGGTTTTTCTGCTTTTGGTATGGTTGGGTGCGCTCAAAAACCCATAACCGCGCAAGAATTTCAGCCTTACTTAGAAAATACAAGAGAACTCCAAATCCCTCAATGGGAAGATACGAATTGGTATGTAGAAGATTGGACCGTTCAGGAATCAGGGATGGATTTAATCAAAGGGTTCTATAAGGCGGATATTATCAGGGACCAAAAAGTCGGCCGTGAAAAATTACCCATTTTGGTCGTTGGTCCGAATTTCTACAGGTTGTCAGGTTTGGATAAGCGCCGTGTCATGACGACAGTAGATCATGTCTATGGGATTACGGAAATAAAACCAAATGGTAGTTTCTTTTTGGAAGATTGGTATACCCATAAGAAAATAGGCGTTTTTGATGAAAATGGGCTACGTTTAGATTAAGTTTATCTATAATTTTGCTCGTATTCTATCCCCAGTAATTTTTCTTTTACGGCTTTCGCGGTAAATCATGAAAATATTAGACGCGATCACGATACTGCCACCGATCCAGATAGTGTAGGCGGGCCAGTCATTCCAAATAAACCATCCAAAAGTTGTGGCCCAGATAATGCCAGAATAATTGAAGACTGTAATCACAGCGGCTGGTGCATTGCCAAAAGCGATCGAGAGTAGATATTGAGCAAGTAGCCCACTGAGACCTACGCCTAAAAACAAGGGAATTTCCTGCATTGTAGGGGCGTGAGCGACAAAGGGCAGAGGAAGAGCAGCTACGATCGTTCCAATGGCAACAAAATAAAAGGTGATCGTTTCAGTTTTTCTGTTTTTCCTAAATATCGCAAAATTGTTTGTAGAACCGCATGCATTGAAGCTGCGCTAAGAGCAAGTATTACACCCATAATATTAACATTACCACTGGGGCTTAGCATGATTATAACGCCCAGAATCCCACAATAACAGCACTCCACCTATAAATTCCAACTTTCTCACCTAAAAAGAAAAAACCTAAAATAGGGATGAGCAAAGAGGATGTAAAAAGAAACGCTGTTGTATCTGCCATCGGCATGGCAGCAAAGGCAGCAAAAGTGACGGTTAGGCTTATCGTTCCAATGACAGCGCGAGCAATAATACCTTTAGGACGTTGGTTAATTTTTACAATTTCGCGCTTTTTCATGACAAAAATCATGAAGAGAAAGGGAACCGAGGCAATTAGATTTCTATAAAACGCAATTTCTACAACATGATGCTGTTCACTCAAAATTTTGGCAAACACATTCATAACAGCGAGCATGAAAAATGCGGCCAGTCCTGCAATCATGCCTTTAATGATATTTTCTTGTTTGGGCATCAGGACCTTTGTTTTTGATTGATAAGTCTTTTTGAAACTATTGATTAACCGAAAATATGATATACTGGCTTTAGAATAAAAGAAACCAGAAGGATACTGGGAAATTATTATGCAGCAAGTACTCGCGACATATCGGTCGGTAGAGACCAATGTAACACATGTCCAGTTGGCATCAAGCCGACAGGATATAGCAATTCAGTTAAACAATTCCTCCAAAATTGATGATCTAAACCTTCAGCAGCAACAGTTGGTTGACGAAGTGGGTATCTCGCAAGAAGCGGTCGATAAATTGCAGCAAGCCCAAAAGCTTTTAAAACATTTGCAAAATTATCTTGATTATCTTTATGGGCGAGGAAAGAAGGTAGATGTAAAAATTGGATTACCAGAAGATAATCCTGAAGTTACCATTGAAGGACGTTCAACTAATCTTGCGGCGAGTGTGACTGTGGTTACTTATTCTGAAGAAAGTTTAGAAATTTTGGCAGATTTTGATGACGGCGGAAATGTAACAGGCTTGTCAATTGCAAAAACAAGCATAGATGCCGAATATATCCATGCCAGTTACATTTTAGAAGATACGCAATTTTATGCCAAGGTTAATGGTTAAAAAACGGCGCTTCATTCATTTCATGAAGCGCCGCCTTTATTTCTTCCCACCACAGAAAAAATATTATACGTCCCGTTTGAAAGCGGGGTAAAACTAAGTATTAATTTTTTGTTTTGTCAACCAATTGGTTTTTGCCAATCCAGGGCATCATGGCACGCAAACGCTCACCGACTTCTTCGATCGGGTGTTCTGCATTTCGGCGACGCGTAGCTTTAAAGCTTGGTTGTCCTGCTTTACACTCACTCATCCAGTCACGCACAAAACGACCAGATTGAATATCATCAAGGACACGTTTCATTTCGGCTTTTGTTTCATCTGTCACAATACGTGGACCAGTGACATAGTCGCCATACTCCGCTGTATTAGAAATGGAGTATCGCATATTTGCCATACCGCCTTCATAAAGAAGATCAACGATTAATTTAACCTCATGTATACATTCAAAATAAGCCATTTCAGGCGCATATCCTGCTTCAACCAATGTTTCAAAACCATTCTTGATAAGTTCGCAAAGGCCGCCACAAAGAACAACTTGTTCACCGAACAAATCGGTTTCGCATTCTTCGCGGAAAGATGTTTCGATGATGCCAGAACGCCCGCCACCAATTGCAGAAGCATAAGACAAGCCAACATCCTGTGCGTTGCCAGTCGCGTTTTGGTGAACAGCAATCAAACAAGGCACTCCGCCACCTTTTTGGTATTCTCCGCGGACAGTATGGCCAGGACCTTTCGGTGCGACCATCAAAATATCAAGATCGGGACGGGGTTCAATTAAATTGAAATGGATATTTAAACCATGGGCGAACATTAATGCCGCGCCTTCTTTCATGTTATCATGAAGGTGGTTGTAATAAATATCGCGTTGTAACTCATCAGGTGTCGCCATCATCATAACATCGGCCCACTTCGCAGCATCGGAAACTTCCATGGTTTCAAATCCAGCAGCCTGTGCTTTTTTATTGGTCGAGCTGTCTGCACGTAGAGCTATGCGAACGTCCCTTGCTCCGCTATCTCTCAAGTTTGCAGCATGAGCATGTCCCTGTGATCCATAACCAATAATCACAACCTTTTTGTTTTTAATCAGGTTTACATCGCAATCACTATCGTAATAAACACGCATAGAAGTTGCCTGCTTAGGTTCTTTGGGGTGCAGTTTTGCTACATTTGATTTGGCCATTTTGTAATATCCTTATAAATCATGTCTTGAAGTTGTAGTAAAAAACCATCAATTCTGCAGGAATGCAAGGAAAAATAAGTATTTTTCTTGAATAATTATTTCTTTTTTGTTGCTTTTGGTTATTGCCTTAAAGCATCAGCAACAGCTGCAGAAAGTTTTGAAAAATCTTCAATACTTCCTAGTATTTTACCGTCCTTTTTACCGATGATTTCATCATCAATACTGACTTGCATCAGCAATGCGCTGTGGCTCATTTTAAATGGTCCCCATTGCTGTTCAAACAAACAACTATATTGTTTATCTAATTCTAACCAACCATCTTTCTCAACAGCTTCGATGGTTACGCGTCTGAACGTGCCATCGCTCGATGTCTCATTCGCATAGCGTTGAGCTTTAATAGTGTCTATCTTTTTCCCATTAGTTGAAATTAATGCATTTACTCCCGCAATACATCCATTAGCCATTTTAACATCTGCTTGATCTTGGGTTACACAGCCAACCAACAAAAGAGAGAGAAGAGTCATGAATAAAAGGCGCATGGTTATTTCCTTGAATATTATTGTGTTCTAAAATTTTTCTTTGCCGCGAGAGATAGCGGCAGGCCCTGTACGGCTGATGTTTAGCATTCCCAAAGGCACCATCAATTCTAAAAAGGCGTCAACTTTTTCAGGAGAACCAGTTACTTGAAATACAAAAGATTCGGTTGTGGAATCAACAACCTGAGCGCGAAAAATTTCTGCAATTCGTAAAGCTTCAATCCGATGTTCCCCTGTTCCTGCAACTTTGATAAGCGCAAGCTCGCGCTCTACATGAGGACCTTCTTCAGTAAGGTCTGTTACTTTGTGAACAGGGACAAGACGTGCAAGTTGATTAATAATCTGTGCGATAACTTCAGACGTCCCCAATGCTACAATAGTCATCCGCGACTGGTTTAGTTTTTTGCTAACTTCTGCTACAGTTAGGCTTTCAATATTATAACCACGACCCGCAAACAGGCCGATGACTCGTGCCAAAACACCAGGTTCATTATCGACCAGAACGGACAATGTATGCCTTTCAATAGGGCGTTCCCCAGGACCTACGCCATAAACACTAAGGATTTTTTTCTTCTTAATAACCATTTTATACCAACTTCTTATCAAATTTATCTGCATCTGCAGACAAAATCATTTCGTTATGTGCTTTACCAGAAGGAATCATGGGAAAACAATTCTCACTCTGACATGTTCTTACATCTACTATGGTTACTTTATCGGTTTGTAACATTTGTTCGATAACATCATCAAGTTCTTCAGGTTTATCGGCGCGCAGACCAATTCCGCCATAGGCTTCTGCTAATTTTACAAAGTCTGGTAAACTATCCGTATAACTGTGGGAATAACGTTCTCCATGCAACAGCTCTTGCCACTGGCGAACCATCCCCATCCATTGATTGTTCAGAATGAAAATTTTAACGGGCAAGTTATACTGCACTGCCGTACTCATTTCTTGAATATTCATCAGAATGGAAGCTTCACCCGCGACATCAATGACCAAACCATTAGGGTTGCCTAACTGTGTTCCTATCGCTGCAGGAAGACCATAACCCATCGTGCCTAGTCCGCCAGAGGTCATCCAGTGATTGGGTCTATCAAACGGTAAGAATTGCGCTGCCCACATTTGGTGCTGCCCTACCTCTGTTGTAATAAACACTTCCTTTTTTTGCTTTGATAAATGGTGACGCAAACGCTCTAAAGCGTATTGAGGTTTAATAATACTTTTACTATGCTTATATTTTAAGCAGTTTACGGCGCGCCATTCATCAATTTGCGCCCACCATTTATTCAATTCCTCTTGGTCTGCTTTATACTTTTTATCTTTCCAGACAACCATCATTGCTTCAATGGCTTTACCCGCATCTGCAATGATGGGAACATCAACATTTATAATTTTGTTGATAGAGCTAGGGTCGATATCAATATGAATCTTTTTTGACTTGGGCGAGAATTTTTTAATGTCACCTGTCACGCGGTCATCAAACCGGGCACCAATGTTAATCATGACATCACAATCATGCATCGCCATATTGGCTTCATAGGTGCCGTGCATTCCCAACATACCCAACCATTGATCTTCATGTGCAGAAAAAGCACCCAATCCCATCAACGTGCTTGTCACAGGATAGCCCGTCATTTTTGCAAACGTGGTTAAATCTTTGCTGGCTTTAGGGCCTGCATTGATGACGCCGCCGCCTGTATAAAAAATAGGTTTTTTAGCATTGGCAATCAGTTCAACAGCGGCTTCTATCGCACTCATATCTGGTTCTGTTTGCGGGTGATACATATGGGTCACCGCTTTGGCTTTGGGAATATAATCACCTTCAGCAAACTGAACGTCTTTCGGAAGATCAATCACAACAGGACCTGGGCGTCCTGTGTTCGAAACGTGAAAAGCTTCGTGCAGAATATTCGACAAATTATTGACGTCTTTAACAAGATAATTGTGTTTGGTGCAGGGGCGGGTAATGCCAGTTGTGTCAGCTTCCTGAAACGCATCATTCCCAATCAAGAAAGTTGGAACTTGCCCTGTGATGCAAACAAGTGGAATAGAATCTAGCAACGCATCCGTTAATCCTGTAACGGCATTTGTGGCCCCTGGACCGCTTGTGACGAGAATAACGCCTGTTTTTCCTGTGGATCTGGCATACCCTTCAGCGGCATGTGCTGCCCCTTGTTCATGACGACAAAGAACATGTTTAATCTTATCTTGTTGGAAAAGAGCATCATAGATGGGAAGAACAGCGCCTCCTGGGTAACCGAATATTGTATCAACACCTTGTTCTATCAATGACTCGATAACCATTTCGGCGCCTGTCATACGTTTAAATTTTGGTTTTTTCACGTCCTCTTTAACCTTCAAATTGATTATTTTGGCTTTTTCTTTAACTTTCAAAGTCGTCATTTTCTTTTCCATTAGAGTGAATAGTCTTTTAAATCATCTTTATTGTTACAAAATCAATACAAAAAAGCCCCGAATGTTTGTCCGGGGCGCTCACCATACTCTGATATTGTTATAGAAAATCAGATCGGTAGAGCTCCTCCACAGAGCACCACGAGCACGATCACTAGAACATCAGCGTTTTTCTTAAGCATGAAATATTATTACGATAAGTAATTAATTATTGCAACATTTTTATGATTAATGTTGAAGTTTTTTAAACGAGGTGTGCGGATATTCTTGTCTTTCTTAGTTCTTGCGAAACTCTCTTTATGTAAGACGGTGGATTTTTAGAAAAATTAAACTCTGCTTGCCCAAGCTCGCGATAAATATCGAGGGCATTTCTAATTAAGCTACCCAGAATTTTATAGCTGGCCTGTAAATCTTGGTTATTGTATTCACGGATTTTGTTCAAAAGATTAAAAACAACTTTAGTTCTTCCCAATTCAATTAACAAAACTCGCTCCTTAGTCTGTGTTGAATGAAGGTTGGGACAACGGCAGGCTCTTATAAAATCTTCATGAAACAAACGTTTAATACTCGCTTTTGACGACAGTCTTTGGTCTTCGGGTAGTTTTTCATTCAATACATTTAAGGCACCATGTAAGTGGTGCATTCCCAGGATTAACTTAAATAGTCCGTTTTTTAATAGGATGCCCAGATTTGAAGATGGACAGATTTGATAACGGGCGTATATTGCATCTAGAGAGCTTTGTATTCTCGTAATGGTTTTGTTATGGATATGGTCGTAAACACCTATTTTTTCTGAATCGCTAAAGAGATGTCTAGGTAGGTTGTGATTAAAACTCATAGTAATACATAATAACAATATTAAAATTATGTAAACTTATGGTATTTTTTCGATGTATGCAACATTTTTATTATTTTTTATTTGATGTTTGAACCAGGTTACTTGACGCTTTGCGTATTGCCTCGTTTCTCTTTGCCCTAACTCAATGGCTTTTTCTCTGGATAACTCTCCGTTGAGGTAGGCTCTTAAGGGATCAACCCCTAGAGCGTGGGCGAGCAGGGCGTTTTCATTAATTTCCTGTCTCTGGATTTTGTTGTTAAAATCTTCCAGTTCTTCCAAAGCGCCATTTTCCAACATCCATTCAAAACGTCTATTACATCGGTCATATAGCCTATCACGTTCTGGCATCACTAGAGTGATATGAAATTCCCAATTCTCAGGGGGAGATAAGGGAGGAATATCTTGCCACTCACTTAAAGATTTGCCTGTTGCTTCCAAAACTTCCCAGGCACGCACAAGCCGTGCTGTATTAAACGGTTCTAGGCGTGCGCCCATAACAGGATCACGTTTTGTTAATTTAGCATGAAAGTTTGGGTTTCCTAATTCTCTTTGTTTTTCTCCTGCAGCATCTCGAATGTCTTGAGGAATGTCAGGAATAGGCGATAAACCTTCAACCAAAGCTTTAATGTACAGGCCAGATCCGCCGACGATAATCGGAGTTTTCCCATCACATAACAAGGCATGGATAATGGGTTCAACCATCTCTTTCCAATTGCCCGCTGAACAGCTTTCATTGGGGTGAAGTGCGCCATAGAGCAGGTGCGGGCAAAGAGCTTTGTCTTGCGCGCTAGGTTGAGCCGTTAAAATAGGCAAACCATCATAGACCTGCATCGAATCTGCATTGATGATGACGCCATCATACTTTGTTGCGAACTCCAAGGCACAAGCCGATTTGCCACTGGCAGTAGGTCCGCCAATAACATGAATAGTTTGTTTATTCTGCGTCATCCAACTTTAAGGCCACAAAGCGAACATCACCTTCACGATTAACCAGTAAAAGCACGGAAGAGCGTTTTGATTTTTTAGCTTTCTCAATAAGCTCCTTGGCTTGCTTGGTGGATTTAACAGGTTCTTGATTGATCTCAACAATCACGTCACCTTCGCCCAATCCTTTATCGGCAGCCTCTCCTCTTGGATCTGTTTTTGTTACAAGAACCCCATCAATATCTGCAGGGACATTATAGCGTTCCCGCAAACTGTTATTGAGAGAGGCGACATTCATACCGACTGAGTCAATATCTTCACCTTTAGGAGTTTCTATATTATCTGTTTGGTCATTGGCTAATAAACCGTCATCTTCGGCTTTTTCTAATTCACCAATTTCAACTTTAGCAGTACGTTCTTTACCATCACGCCAAAACTTTAGAGTGACAGCTTTATCAATAGGCGTTTCCGCAACAATACGGGGAAGGGCGCGCATATCTTCAACGGATTTACCATCAAATTCTAAAACAACATCTCCTGCCTTTAACTTTGCTTTTTCCGCAGGGCCATCAGGTGTCACGCTTGCGATCAAAGCGCCGCGGGCTTTATCAAGACCTAAACTTTCTGCAATTTCATCTGTTACAGTTTGGATGCGCACACCAAGCCATCCCCGTTTTGTTCGGCCATATTTGATGAGTTGTTCTATAACGGGTTTTGCCAAGTTTGAAGGGATAGCAAATCCAATACCAACAGATCCCCCTGTGGGTGAAAAGATGGCTGTGTTAATTCCGATAACTTCTCCGTCCAAATCAAACATGGGTCCACCAGAGTTTCCACGATTAATAGAGGCATCAGTCTGTAAATAATCGTCATAGGGGCCAGAATTAATATCACGCTGACGCGCAGAAATAATGCCTGATGTCACAGTACCGCCCAGACCAAAAGGATTTCCGATGGCAACAATCCAATCGCCAACTCGCATTCTGTCGCTATCACCAAATGTTACGGCGTGAAGTTTTTTCTTTGTATTCACTTTTAAGACCGCAATGTCGATTTTCTCATCACGGCCAACAATTTCGGCAGGGATAGTGCTATCATCATGAAGAGTTACACGTATTTCATCTGCGTCTTTAACAACGTGGTTGTTTGTAATGATATAACCATTTTCTGCATCAATGATAAATCCAGATCCCAAGGAAGCGGCAGGCATAGAGGGACCGCCAAATCCACCCCCTTGTCCGCGTTTGCCCATAAAGTCTTCGAAGAAATCTTCAAACGGAGATCCAGGTGGAAATTGCGGTATTTCAAGAGGATTTTCATTATTCATTTCTTCCATTTTTTGTGTAGAAGAAACATTTACAACAGAAGGTAAAAGCTGTTCTGCCAAATCTGCAAAAGAACTCGGTGCATTTTGTAAGGGAAGAACATCGCGTGCGAATGACGGTTGTAGCGGCGCGCACAAAAAAATGAAAAGCAATAAAAACGAAGCAGATTTGTTTTGTGTGAACATGTTTTTAATCTTCCTTTAAGTCCGTTGTTTGTAGTCTATATAATTTTTTGGAACAACCATACCAAGATGATTCCAAAGGCAATCATGGCCGCACCGAAATTCCTGAATTTATCTTTTGGCAGAATACTTGCCATTGCCATCATGCGTTGAATCTGCAATGGGAAAACGGCATAAAGAAGGCCTTCTATGACAAAAATAAGGGCAAACGCCAATAATAAATGTGTTGAAAGGCTTTCCATTTTTTGTCATTAACGCCCGTTCTCAAAATATTTAAAGAAATCACTGTCAGGAGACAGGATGAGCCGTGTTTCAGAATCAGCCAATGTGTTTTTATAAGCCTCCATCGAACGAATGAAACCATAGAATTCCTTGTCTTTGTTAAATGCTTCCGCATAAATTTTGATGGCGGTATTATCACCCTCCCCACGAAGAATTTGAGCATCACGGCCTGCATTAGCCAAAATAACGGTTCTTTCTTTCTCGGCAGTTGCGCGGATTTCCTTGGCGCGTTCTTCACCCTTTGCACGAGTTTCTGTTGCACGTTCTTGAAGTTCTGAGATCATACGGCGCACAGTGGAAGTGCGAAGTTCTTTTGTTAAGTCTGCGCGGACAATCCGAACATCAACAATTTCAATTCCTAACTGATCCTGTTCTATTTTACGATTTACACGGCGGCGAATATCATTCATCACATACGTTCTTTCTTCGGATAAAAGTTCTTTAAGCGAAGTTTTACCAAGAACGGCGCGTGTGGCGTCATTTAAGATATTGGCCAATCTGGAGTTTGCGTTATTTACAGTTCCTAAAGTTTTTAGAAATTGTAGAGGATCAATAATTTTGTACCGTGCAAAACTATCAACGATGATAGGTTCACCGCTTACATTCTCAATTTTAGGGCGTTCTGCGATAACGGGACTTTCTTCTACATTAGATGGAGTATCCACTTGCTCTTCAGGTTTCTTGTCTTCGGGTCTTTCTTTGGCAATTGAAGAACTTGCAATAACAACTTGTGCAGGATCAGGGTCAACAGACAAGATACGCCCATCGAATCTTTTGACCTCTTGAATAAAAGGAATTTTGAAATGCAGGCCAGGTTTGCGCGGTTCACCAACAGGGTTACCAAGCTGTAAAACAAGGGCTTGTTCTGTTTGATCGACAGTAAACAGTGATTGCGAACCTAGCACTGCCGTAACAAGGGCAACAATCATAAAAATATTTAATGTATTTTGATTCATTGTTGATAGTCCTTAATTTGCTTGCTTGTTTTTTGAAGTTCCCGCCGCAGGCGTTAGCTCATTGAGTGGAAGATAAGGAACAACACCTTGTTTTCCATTATTGTTGTCCAAAATAATTTTTTGGGCGTTGCCTAAAACTTGCTCCATCGTTTCGATATAGATCCGTTTTTTGGTGACGTCTTCGCCTGTTAAATAGGCGTTATAGACAGAATTAAAACGTTCTGCATCCCCTGTGGACTGCGCAACTTTAGACTGCTTATAGGCTTCGGCGTCTTGAATAAGTTGGATAGCGGCACCACGTGCTTTCGGAATAATATCTTCGCGATAGGCACGGGCGCGGTTTTGGACATCCTCGGCATCTTGTTTGGCAGATTGAACATCTTGGAAGGCCTGCTGAACATCTGGGTGAACTTCGGCACGTTGAATGAGAACCTGCGTTACATTGACGCCAGAACTGTATTCATCCAAATTTTTCTGAATAATTTCTTTAGTTTGCTGCGCAACGGCAGCACGTTCTGTTGTGATAATCGGGAACATATTGGTCTGGCCAATTTCTTCACGAATGGCGCTTTCTGCAACTTTTTTAATTGTGCTTTCCTGATCCTTAATATTGAAAAGATAATCTTCCGCAGATTTAATATTCCATTGAATAACCAAATCGATATCAACAATATTTCGATCAGATGTTAGCATTAGGCTCTCTTCAGGAACATCTCTTGTCTGGGACGCGGCTCTTCCTAGCGCTTCCATAAATCCAATATTCATGGTGCGAATTTCGTTTACTGTCACTTTTGATAAATTTTCGATAGGCCAAGGAAATTTGAAGCTTAACCCTTCATCTGTTTTAGTGCGCTCCCATGCGCCAAAACGTTGAATGACAGCATGTTCTCCAGGTTTGACAATAAAGGCACAAAGACTAATAAACAAAATAAGCAGGATGAGACCTGCGCCAATCCCGATCATTCCGCCGCCCATATTGCTAGGAAACAAGCCACCAAAATCGTCTCTGGCTTTGCGTAGCATGGCATCTAGATCGGGCGCATCACCACCACCGTGTGAACTGCCGTAATTAGAAGGTCTGCGGGGCGGGGGACGTCCTTTGTTAGGGGTGCTGCCCCAGGGGTTTTTGCCACTGCCTTTTTTCTTGTCATCTGACATAATGTGAAGTCCTTGATTTCTACTTGTTCAGGTGCTTAATAGTGCCATTAACAATATAGCTTTTTACCCTGAGCGCAAGAGATGAACATCGAGAAAATATACGAAGTACTAGAGGATATCATCCCTCAAGATAAAATTTCTGGTTTAGAAATTGATACAAAGGGGCATGTTATTTTCTCTATTCTCGTTGATCCAGCTCAAGGTACGGCGATGGAAGATTTGCGCCAGCGTGCAGAAAAGGCGGTTTTGTCTATCCAAGGTGTTACGAAAACTAGCATTATTCTGACAGCCGAAAAATCTGCATCACATTCCCAACCTGCAGCGAATGATCCACACGGTATGACCAAAAACCCAAAACTGAAATTACATATCAAGAAGATTATCGCGGTGGCGAGTGGAAAGGGCGGGGTGGGGAAGTCAACTGTGGCGGTGAACCTTGCGGCGGCAATGGCCAAACAGGGGAAGCGGGTGGGGTTGCTCGACGCGGATATCTATGGGCCGAGTGTGCCGCGGCTCACGGGCCTGCCTTACCAGAAGCCCGAGATGAGCGCACAGCGTCAACTGATCCCGTTCGAGGCGCACGGCGTAAAGGTGATGTCGATTGGCTTCATGGTAGATCCCGATACCCCGATGATCTGGCGCGGCCCAATGGTGCAAAGCGCGATCTATCAGATGCTCCGCGATGTTGATTGGGGAAGCGAAGTTGAGCCGCTAGACGTTTTGGTGATTGATATGCCACCAGGAACAGGCGATGCACAACTGACCATTGCCCAAAAGATTGATGTTGATGGTGTGATTATTGTTTCAACTCCCCAAGACCTAGCCTTAATTGACGCGATCAAAGCCATTGAAATGTTTAGAAAAACCAACGTTCCAATCCTCGGCCTGGTTGAAAATATGAGCACATATATCTGTACAAATTGCGGCCACGAAGAGCATATTTTTGGTCACGGTCTACAGGAAGAGTGTAAAAAACGTTCCGTTTCGTATCTTGGTGAAATACCTCTCAATAAAACGATTAGAGAGAATTCTGATCTTGGGAAGTTGAATGAACAAAAATATTTTGAAAATATCATTAAAAAAATTGACATATAGTACGATAATATATTATGTCTACTCGCATGGCGCGTAATACATTCAATCATCATTCTCTTCCTCAGCTTCCGTTCACTTCTATAGCGTATGAAATACGCAATTTAGGATGTGATCTTTTAAAAGATGGCAAGTCTTCAAAGGACCCTTTTATCGTTTTGGCGTATGATTTTATGTGGCTGATAGGAGCGGTTAGGGAGAAGGAGCAGACAAGAAAGACCAGACAACAGTTCCCTGACGTTAAAGCCAGTTCAAGAATTTTAGGCGGTTTCTGTGATCTTAATTTGAAGGGCGATAACGAAGCCATTTTTCGCGAAGCTTTGGAGCTTTCAGTTTCTACCTTAGAAGCAAGTCGAAAAATTGCAGGTGTCTCAGAAATTTTGACAGGTATGAGAAGGTTAGGAATTGGTGTTCCGTCTGATCCAAAACCAGTTTGTATGGCGCGCACTTCCGAGCTCATTTAACTTTTTCCAATATCAAAAAGCTAAAACCATTTTTTTCTTCTTTTTCAATTTCTTGCCACTCCTCATTTAAAGGGGGGAAGAAGGCATCACCCTCTGGTGATTGATGCACGCGCGTCAAATAAATCCGATCCGCTAAATTACGTTCCAGTGCCAGGGCGTAAATTTGCGCGCCGCCGATAATCATAATTTCACCATCGGTTTCTGTTTTAGCTTTATCAATAGCCTCTTCCAATGAGGTCGCGCTGATGGAGCCGTCATGATTAAAGTTTGATCGGCTGATCACGATAGAGGTACGACCTGGCAATGGCTTACCGAGTTGTTCTAAGATGCTTTCGTAAGTTTTGCGCCCCATGATACAGGGCTTACCCATCGTGATTTCTTTAAAATGTTTAAAATCTTCAGGGATGTGCCACGGCATTTTGTTATCTTTACCGATAACATTATTATCCGCCGCCGCAACGATGAGAGAGACTTTAGTCATTATACCGCAATCGGAGCTTTGATGTTGGGGTCAGCTTCGTAATTCACCAGATCAAAATCCTCGAATTTAAAGTCAAAGATATTCTTCACATTAGGGTTGATGTTCATTGAAGGCAAGGGTTTAGGCGTGCGTGCAAGCTGTTCCTTCGCCTGTTCAATATGGTTGGTGTATAGATGCGCATCCCCAAATGTGTGAACAAAATCACCTGCTTCAAGCCCGCAGACCTGTGCCATCATCATAGTGAGGAGCGAGTAAGACGCAATGTTAAACGGTACGCCGAGGAAAATATCCGCCGAGCGTTGATAGAGCTGACAAGAAAGTTTGCCGTCCGCGACATAAAATTGAAACAGCGTGTGGCAAGGCGGCAACGCCATCTTGTTGACTTCACTGACATTCCAAGCCGAGACAATATGACGGCGGGAGTCAGGATTGGTTTTTATCTGTTCGACCAAATGAGATATTTGATCAATAGTGTTGCCATCGGGCGTAGGCCATGACCGCCATTGATGACCGTAGACAGGGCCGAGATTGCCTTCTTCGTCTGCCCATTCATTCCAGATGCGCACGCCGTTATCGTTCAAATATTTGATATTGGTGTCGCCGTTCAAAAACCAGATCAGTTCATGAATGATAGATTTCAAATGTAGTTTTTTGGTCGTGAGCATCGGGAAACCTTTAGAAAGGTCAAAACGCATTTGATATCCAAAAACCGAGAGCGTGCCTGTGCCAGTGCGGTCTTCCTTCTTTGCACCGTTATCCAGCACATGTTGCATAAAGTCTAAATACTCTCTCATTCTCTACTCCTGAATTTTGAATTGGATGTTCAGCATAAGCGATTCTTTTGCGGAGTCGAAGGGGAAAGGACAGTTCGATTTACGGTTGAATTTTTATGTTCTAAGATTTTGTTTTCATTCATGAAATAAAGTTACTCTTTTCGTTTGCTCTAAAAATGGGGGTGGGGGTCAAAGGTACACTTTTCCCTTCGCTCCTTCTGACAGCGCCCTCATTGTCATTCTTCGACTTGATCGAAGAATCTTTTTGAGTTTGGCCAGGGATCCTTCGGTCAAGCCGAAGGATGACAGGAAAGATAAGGCCGTGAACAAAGTGATAAAACCACGAAGACACAAAGGCACGAAGGGGTTTATACCCCTCACCTGATCTCCTTCCAGTCGATCGCCCTCTTCCTTCCGCCGTCGCGCTTGCGCGCTATGGCATGATAGAAAAGGGAGAGAGTGTCGTGTTTGCAGGATAAAGATCATCCATCACCATAGCAGAAAGATAATATAAAATAAAGGAATATTTTCCTAATAATTATTAAAATATTGACATAAAAAATAATAACAAGTAAGTACAGTTATCCATAATATTAAAGCAAGAGAAGTTGAATATGGCCAAGAAAAAATCTTTAACGGATCAGTTTGATCAACTGTTCGATAGATCAGGATTCGGCGGAGGGCCTTTATCCGTGGAGTCAACAAAAGAGAACAAATTTGTTGACGCCCGTTATGCAGCCGTTTTGGTGTCTTTCTTAAGTTATCTTGAATGTATTGAAAACGCCGCCCGCAAACATCAGCAAGAGGTTCTTGCCAACCAAATTCAATGTGTTTTCCAAGAACTTTCTGCAACCAAGATTCGCCCCATTTTTTCAGAAAAGACGCAAAGATGGTTGGAAAAAACAAGAACAAAAGATTTTCTTTTAGGTGATTTTAAAACCATGCAGAGAATGTGCCGAGACATTATAAAGGTAGGGTCTACGGGTGTCCTATCAGAGCGGTATTATGTTGATACCAATCATTATGATCAGCAATTTGCAGATATAGGAAATGACTATCTGGACAGACCTATCCAGAGATCGGACGCGGGTGTTTATCACCTGTCCTTATAATTTCTTACGGTTATCTCGGGCGTAATTGAACAACGTTTTTGCTGTGGCGAGATTGTACGACACCATGAATGCCACGCATGGTTTCTTCGGTTCGTGCCCTTTGGGCGGCTGCGTGAGCGGTACGCTCTTCAAGAGTGCGGGCTGCTACAGTAGCTTGCATTTCGGGTGTTGTGCCGTGGGCTGTTTCGAGCCAAGAGGTTGAAACATTTGGTTGAGAGTGGTCTGGCAATGTGAAGGTTTTGCGAAAGGGAAGGGCTTCTCCCATGGCATATTGAATTTCAGAAGCGGCGGTTCGAACAGCGCTTAGAGCTTGCACTGATTTGTGGGCTAAAATTCGGAGGATGCCTTGAGGTTCATCCACTTGACGAAAGGCTTCTCTTAGTTTTTGGGTTTGGTCTAAATCACTCATTATTATCTCCACACATGCTCAAAAGTGCTTGAAATCTACATTAATTATGTAAATATATCAAGCTTTTTCTACTCTTTAGGGGTTTTCTATACCAAAAACCTGCCAAATCCCCTATAATAAAGGTGCGGGCTTGCCCGTTATGACGCTAAACGTGGTTACGGAATAAGCGATCGTGGACCCGGGGGCAGTACCCGGCAGCTCCACCATTTTGAATTTTTACGCGAAAACGATTTCGCGGGCTTGCGGTCGCAAGCCTTTGCAGAGCGTAGAAAAGCAATGTTCAAAACGGTGGGGCTGAAACAGGATCGACACGCGTAGTAAAGGTTTCTTGCGGCGTTCGGCTTTCCGCCGTTATCGGATAAATTTGATAGTTGCAAATGACAACAATCAGTTCGTAGCCGCTAACGACAACTTCGTTGGTGACGTTGCTATCGCTGCTTAATTGAGTAGCGTAGCGTAAGCTACTTCAATCCCTTGCCCGTTGAACTGGGAAAGGTGGGGTTCGGCCAGTTCCTAGCAACAGAATACTGGCCATTTTTTCTTTCAAAAGGCGCTTGAGACGCCATTATTTAACATAATTTTCATCCTTTTTTGATACTCTTGAAGAGTTGGGGTTCAACTTGAGAGGGTAAATTATGACTGACTTTGCACAAGGTATTAAAAAAGTAGGCGAAACAATGGCGGCTGTGATTAGTGCAGAAATGACGGCAAAAGCCGCCGCAGAAAAAGCACAAAATAAATAGCGAAGACCATTATTTAAGATCGCATGGTTCTGTAAACGCTGTCGGATGACGGTGTAATTTTGGTTGACGGTCAGGGTTTTGCCCCTGACACTGTGGGAATGATTTCAAAAAATATTCTTCCCCTGATCTGGTTTACAGCATTTCTTTGTAGTCCGTTTTTCGTCAACGCGTGGGAGCTTGGCTTTATGGGCGCCGCGATTGCGCTCATCAGTTTATGGGCGGTTTTATCTTTAAGCTGCGCAAGTGTTAAGGGAATCGTTGTCCCGCAAAGTTGGGTTTTGCGAATTATGGGAGCGTTCTGGCTTCTCGCTTTTCTGAGTATTTTAAGATCCGACGTCATCAATATTAGTTTTATGGCGTTTTGTTTTTTCAGCGTAATGCCGCTGAGTTTCTTAGTGTTTGCAACAACAGGAAAGTCTGAGCATTACAAATTGATCGCCAGTCTGATGGGAATTGTTTTTGCAGGAATGGCGGTTTGGGCGCTGGTTCAGTTTTTTGTTCTTAATGAATATTTTGACGGACGGGCGCGGCATCCTTTAATGAATCCAAACTCTCTGGCGGCTCTATTTTCTTTGCCCTTTTTTTGTGGGTTAGGATTGGTTTTGGGCGCGCAAAAAGACTGCCACAAAATAGGAGCCGTTATTTTCACAGCTCTTATTTTTGCAGGAATTATGGCGACAGGAAGCCGCGGTGCATTGTTTGCTATGCTCCCGATGGTGATCATGTTGATGATTTTCGCTCGGGAAGCTGTGATTAAACAGTGGAAGTTCCTTCTTATTCTGTTGGTTTTATGTGCGGGCGTTTTTCTGTTGTCAGAATTTGGGGGACGGGAACATGAAAATTTAATCAACCGTGTTGCAGACACGATTAGTTTGAAAGAAAAAGATATCACCAATAACCGAGTCGCGTTGTGGCTTGCTACAATTGACATGATAAAAGTCCATGGCCTGCTTGGTACAGGAATTGGAACATATTTTTTATATTTCCCAGAGTTTAGATTGCCGACGGATGCTTCAGGTGCTTATTTTGCCCATAGCGACCCGCTACAGTTTTGGGCGGAGCTAGGTTTTTTGGGTCCCATTTTGTTTTATGCTTTTATATTTGCAGTGATAGGACGTACGGTAATAGCCGTAAAATCTTGCCACACGTTGCACCAGAAAATTTTAATCCTATCGCCATTTTTTGCTTTGGGAGCCTGTGTTTTACATACGCATGTGACGTTTAATTTTTCTAATTTTTCAATTTTGCTTACCGTTGCTTTTTTACTCAGTGTTTGGTTTTGGGCAACGCAAGAAGTTTCAAAAACCAAGACAAAAACTGTTTCATTTCCCAATACCCTTCATCCTGCAGTCAGAAATACCGCTCTGTCTTTACCATTCTTATTTATCGTTATTTTTTTTACAGGATATATTCTAAGTGAACATTATACCAACAAGGCACGGGAAAACCTTATTGCAGGGCAGTTAGAAGACTTTTCTCATGAGGTAATGCTTGCCAATAAATTAAGTTTTGATTCCAATTATCGTTCTTACTTATTAGCAGTCACAGTGCCGATGAGTTTGTTGGAAGATAAAAGCGGCAAACTTTCACCCGAGGCACGAAAAGAAATTTTTGATCAGGCGGTTGGATATTTGCAACATGTGTTATCAATTAATCCACGTTCCGCGTCTGCATTCTACTATTTGGCAAAAATTCAACAATTAGTAGTCAATGATTTCGTCGATCAGAATTTAAAAACGTCACAGGAATATTATCGTGAGGCTTTAAAACTTGATCCGCTTCATATTGGGTCACGCATTGAATTGTCCAAAATGTACGAACAGCAAGGAGAGCTCAATCGAGCGATTGACTTAATAGAGCAGGGCGCAAAATACAGATATTCAACAGCCAAGGCGCTGGATTTATATGTTAGACAGGCCGAGCTGTATTTGAAGAAAGGCGATATGCAATCCGCCCAAAAAGCCATTCAAAAGCGCGCGAATTTTCAAAATTATCTGGAAAAATCTATAACCAAGCAGAATTCTGGAATTTGGGGTCAAAACTGAATGTTTTCCACAGGCTTTCACGCCGCTTAAGCCTTTGATATAGATTTCAGATTCCAAATATGCGAATCATTACACACCAACAGGGCTTTTCTGCCCCAAATTAAGGAATATCTTGATTTTCATCCTGAATATGGCTTTGATATGAGTATGAATGACGACGACGAAAATATCCTAAGATACGACAAAATGGTCGAGGGCGCATTACGCGGTGTCGTTAAGCAGGCCATTGAAGAGGTGATGGCGGACGGGCTTCCAGGTGATCACCATTTTTACATCACCTTCATGACGGATTACCCAGGGGTTAATATTCCGAATTATTTGCGGGATCGCTACCCAGGGGAAATGACGATTGTCCTTCAATTTCAGTTTTACGATTTGGATGTCAATGACGAGCGGATGCAAGTGACGTTGTCGTTTAACAACGTTCCTGAAAAACTAACCATTCCATTAGCAGCGATCACTATTTTTGCAGACCCATCAGTGAACTTTGCGTTACAGTTCCAACCGCTTGGCGATGACTCTGAGCCTGATTATGATCCTGACGACGATGATGACCCCAGTGATAATAATGGGGATGGTAAGAAAACAGGCGAAGTTGTTTCCCTCGACAAATTCCGTAAGAAATAATGACGTCATTTTGGCGTAGTGATGTTGATTGTGATCAAGACTTATATAAAGTTTTAATCAAGCGCGATCAGTTGGTTGATTTTGCGCGGGAAAATCGCCCTATAAAAATCAAAGTCTACCATCCTATTTTAGATACTGCTTTAGGCGTCCAGGCGCACGATGGTCAGACCAAATTTCCTGTGGTTTTATGGTCTCATGGACTGGGTGGAAGTGTTGATGGGGCCGCCTTTCTCTCACGCTATATTGCAAGCCATGGTTATATCGTTGTCCATTTGCAGCATCATGGAACGGATAGCAGTTTGTGGGAAGGAAAGCCTGGTCATCCTTGGGATATTATTCGTTCGCAACATATTCCCCGTTCAGCGACGATGAACCGTTTTAAAGATGTTCCTTTTGTTTTGGATCAATTGCCAAAGTGGATGGCCGACAATGAAGAAGTTGGTCAAATTGCAGATTTAAATGTGATAGGGATGTCAGGTCATTCTTTTGGCGCACTGACAACACAGGTGATGGCGGGAATGGTTTTTCCTGATGAGCAGGGGCGGCTACGCAGTTACAAGGAGCCGCGATTTAAAGCAGGTATTTTATATAGCCCAGGACCAATTGAGCATTTGGGTCTGGATGAACCACGTGATATTTACAGCAGTATTGATCTTCCATTGTTTCATATGACGGGTACGGATGATAATTCTCCTGTTGAAAATTGGGATTACAAGAAACGTTTGGTGGTTTACGAAAATACAAAGAAGGTTGATAAACATTTGTTGATTATTAAAGATGGTGACCACATGGTATTCAATGGATCACGCGGGAAGTTGGGACAAAACCCCAACCGCGAGAAACATGAGAGGATTATTAAAATCGCGGCGCTGGCCTATTGGGATGCGATGTTGAAAAACGATAGCGCGGCAAAGGCGTGGTTGACCGAAGGCGGTTTTGCCAAGTGGTTGGGGGAAGAGGGAAGTTTTAGATAATTTATTGTCTATCCAACTTTCATTCCCTTCGCTAATATATTATTCCACCAAGATGAAATGACATCGCGTTGAGAGGAAGATATTTTTGAAACTAATTCTTGCATTTCTTGTTGTTGTTGTCTGATTGCAGCAGATAAAAAATAAGGCGAAAGTTTAAATGGAAAACGTGTTTCGCTCTTCTCGCTCTCTTTAACGAATTTTAGTAATGCAGGCTGTATGTTTCCATCTTGATCATGAATTTTTCGTCGAAAATCCAAACGGGTTGCAACCCAGTTTGGTGTTACAATCGCGTTTTCAATTTCACCTTTTATATCGACTAGAAAATCTTCTAAGTCATCGCAAATTTCGATCAATTCAGATAAGGCCATCGCTTGTGGAAATTCGTCCCAGATATTATTAGGAAGCAGATTGGATTTTTTTGCGTTGTCTCTTATTCTAGAGCTAGGCATAAATTGTTGAAGAATATTAGCCCCCAATGCTTTGGTAAGATCCATATTCATTGCGGTCATTATTTTTCTATCCTCAGGCGACTTAGATTTTTTATACTGAATTTCTGCTTTTGCTCCTTCATATATGAAATGGGCAAAGATATTGGTAAAAGAATATGACTCGTCGGTTGATATCACGCCATATTTTTCAAGATCCTCAAATACATCAGAAAATTTTTTAAAGCCTAGTTCTGGGTTTAAGAGAAATTTGCAAGGTGTGTTTCCTAACCGAACTTCTCCTAGAGCCAACCGTTTTTCAGCAGGCATACTGTCTAAAAGATCATCCATTCTATCAATTAGTGTTAGAAAGCGAGATATTAACTGAGCCCTTTTTAAAATATGGAAGGATCTGAAGATATGAGTGGCGTTTGCTAGATGAACATGGTCGGCGCTATATCCTGCGCTTAAAAAACTCATCGACAGGATGCCGCGACGAAGATAGCGGTTTTCCCAAAAAACGGATGGAGCGCCATCTGTATCTATCGAAACACTTCTGCCAAAATTGTGGTTTAAGTCCATTTTAAATCTACCTTTAGGATCTATTTAGGGAAAATAAAATATTATGTCAATATAAAATTAGCATTGCTTAATGTTTAGAATGGCTTAGGAATATAAAAATGCAAAACGCGATACAGATTAGAGACCTTAAGAAAACCTACGCCGCGCAGAAAAAATCGCCTGCGAAGGAGGCGCTGAAAGGCATTACACTGGATATTCCGCAAGGGTCAATCTATGGCTTGTTGGGCCCAAACGGGGCAGGCAAATCGACCATTATCAATATTATGGCGGGTTTGGTGATGAAGACATCAGGCATGGTCCAAATTTGGGATGAGGATTTGGACAAGCGTCCTCGCAATGCAAGATCAGCGATTGGAATTGTGCCGCAGGAAATCAACTTCGACCCGTTCTTCACGCCGCGGCAAATTCTGGATATTCAGGCAGGGCTTTATGGTGTTCCTAAGGCCGAACGCAAAACTGAAGAGCTACTAGAGATGGTCGAGCTGTCCGATAAAGCCGATGCCCATTCGAGAAGCTTGTCAGGCGGGATGAAGCGCCGCTTGATGGTGGCGAAGGCGCTTGTCCATACGCCGCCGATTTTGGTTTTGGATGAACCAACAGCAGGTGTTGATGTCGAGCTGCGTAAGATGCTGTGGGAGAATGTTAAACGTCTTAATCGCCAGGGGATGACGATTGTTCTGACGACGCATTATCTGGAAGAAGCGGAAGAGCTTTGTGATCACATCGCAATCATCAACCATGGTGAGATTGTTGCGAATGAAGAAAAAGAAACACTGCTCGCGCGGATTGACAATAAAGAAATCCGCTTTCGTTTTGAAAATGAAATTAAAGAAATTCCTGATGCACTGGCAAAATTTAAGGCTGTGAAAGAAGGGCGCCGCACCATCGCGATGCGCTACTCCCCCAACGAACAAGGGATGGGAGATATGCTCAGCATTATTCAGACGATGGATAATAAAATTACCGATATCTCTACAGATGACAGTGATTTAGAGGATGTTTTCTTGCAGATTACACGGAACTAAGCCTGTTTCCTTGCGTTATCACTGTGTTTATGCTCTATTATAGACACCCCAAAAATGAATAAAACAGTGAGGATATATTATGACCCAGATTAAAGATGTAATGAGCTCTAATTTTAAATGGATGGCACCTGATAGCCCGATCTCTCAGGTTGCACAAGAAATGCGCCAGATGGATTGCGGATTTATGCCGCTCGCCGAAAACGACAAAATGATCGGTATGATTACAGACCGTGACATTACAATCCGTGCCGTGGCTGAAGGCAAAGACCCAGCCAAGACCAAAGCACGCGATATCATGACACCAAAAACATATTACTGTTATGACGACCAGGATGTTGAGGAAGTTTGCAACAATATGGGCGAAATTCAGGTTCGCCGCCTGCCTGTTGTGAACCGTGATAAACGTCTGGTTGGGATTGTCTCCATGGGTGATTTGGCGCAAAGCGCAAGCCGCCCCAATGTTGGCCAAACCGAACAGCAAATTACGGCAGGTGTTCAGCAAAATAAAAAGAAAGCAGCTTAAAACCAGCCTTTTTTAAGAATTGACGAAAGCAGCGAGTGATGATTTAGTCAACTCGCTGTTTTTTTTAGTAGTGCGCCCTTAGCTCAGCTGGATAGAGCGTTGGTTTCCGGAGCCAAAGGCCAGAGGTTCGAATCCTCTAGGGCGCGCCATCTTTTTGATAGGGCAGAAGCGTATTATTGCTCTTAATTTCTTCAATGGCTTTTTCCCAAGCAACAACCCTCTCAGGTGTTGGCGGGTGAGTGCTTGCTAGAGCAGCATGACCTTCTACTCTATCTCCTTTTAGTTTAGCCATAGTATACATCAAATTTTGAGCTTTATTTAGATTATAACCAGCATGTTTCAATAAGTATGTTGCAAGCAAATCGGCTTCTCTTTCCTGTTCTTTTGAATAACTAATTGCACCAATTTCAAAACCTACATTCATCATGTTTTCAATAGTCTGTTGATTTTGTTGCTGTTGATAAGAACTATAGTATGGATTATTTGCATTAGCGGCACCTAAAAGTAGCGCAGTAACTAAACCAGAAACTACTGCACCTGTTTCCGCATTTCGTTGAGTTTCTTGATTGTGTTTTGCTAAATGGTGTCCCATCTCATGAGCAATTAAAGCAGCCATCTCATCATTATTTTGAAGATATTGTAAAAAACCTTTGAATACTGTTATTTTATAATTATCGTGAGCGTAAGCATTAATTATGTTCTCGTTACTATATTTTACTTCAAAACGACAAGGGCTATATTCAGCATAATCACACAAGGGTTTAGCTTTTTTCTGAAGATTTTTTGAAATGCTAGAAACTCTGCTTCGATAGTTAGAGTCACTACGGTTGTAAACTTTTAAGTCATTTTTATCCGACTTGATTTGGTTTTCTACTTGGGCAATTTCCGATTGAGAAACGACAGGAAGTTTATATGCAGATCCAGTGCAAGCAGTTACAAATAAGGACAAAGCAACTAACATTGCCAATTTCATGCAAATTATTCCTTTCTTAGATAAATTAAGTTTTACTTCTTTAGAATTGAATTGTCTATAATGTTTTTTAAATGTTATTCTATTCAAAGCTCAAACTTCTTTAAAGTTTCCGACTGCCGCTGATCTAGAGCATCAACATCAAATCCGTCAATCATGCTGTTAAAGACTTGATACCAGTTAACTTCGGCCTTGAGGTGAAGAAAGACGGAGCCGAGGCCAAGAGCTGCCCGATCCATAAATACAAATTCACGCGGCATTTTAATGCCTGCCCCCATTTGTTTTAATTTTGTGTGTACATCGCGGGCAATTTCACGGCCATAAATACCATTGGTCACTTCACCGATAGGACGAATTTTATCTTCCATGATAGGACCATAAAGAAAACGTGCCCAGATATTCAGCGTTTCAACATAATCCTTGGTCAGACCTTCAAAACCCCATGTTTCATAAGCATGGACAGCGCGGTCCAAATCATTTTCCATCAGCGCATGATACAAATCAATTACCCCGCCGACAAATTTGGCAGGGAAAATCCGCACACAGCCAAAATCTAGTAGATTGATAGAATAGTCTGGACGAACAGAATAATTACCCAGATGAGGATCGCCATGAATAATGCCGTAGTAATAAAGTGGTACATACCAAGCGCGAAACATATTCATGGCAATTTGATTGCGGATTTCTGCAGGAGAGTCTTTGAAGGTTAAAATCCGTTCCCCTTCAAGCCATGTGGAGCAGAGTAGGCGGTCTGTTGATAGATCATCAATAATTTGAGGGACGTGAACATGAGGTTCATCCCGTAGCATATAGGCGTATAGTTTTTCGTATTTTGCCTCTAGCCTGTAATCTAGTTCTTCACGCAGGCGAGCAGAAAGTTCTGCATGAATATTGGATGTTTTAATGGACGGGTCATAACGTTCATAAAGAGAAAAAATTAATTTTAGTTGATTAAGATCCGCCTCAATCGCGCTCTCCATATCAGGATATTGTAATTTACAGGCGATGGTTTGGCCGTCATGTGTTATGGCTTTATGCACTTGCCCTAAAGAGGCCGCCGCTGTGGCATTTTGTTCGAAGTTTTTAAATTTAGATTGCCAATCTGTGCCAAGTTCGGCCTTCATGCGCCGGCGAACAAAAGACCATCCCATAGGCGGTGCGTTGGATTGTAGTTCTTGAAAATCTCGCGCATATTCAGGCGGCAGAGCTTCGGGGATGGTAGCTAGAATTTGACCAACCTTCATAAGGGGGCCTTTGAGATTGCCAAGCGCCATGGTGAGCTGCTTAGCGTGATCATCGCGTTTAATATCCAATCCTAGATATTTCTCCCCCGCCATACGGGCTGCAAGCCCCGCCATAGTCGTGGAAACACGGCCATAGCGGGCAAGGCGATTGCCGAGCGTGCTTTGGTTATCTGAAGGTTGGTTTTTTTTGTTTTCCGCGGTCATGATTGACCTTGAAAATGACGGAATTCCTAGAAAAGTCCAGTGTTTTTTCTACAGGAGAAAGTGCGCCTGATGGCTATACAAAAAAGGTAAGATCAGGCATAAAGGGGGGATGAATACCCCAAACCAAGATATCCGTGACAAGATCATTCTTCAGGCCCTAGAAGATGTGGCTTTTGAAGGGTGGCACTGGCACATCGTAGAGGAAGCGGGGGTGAAAGCAGGATATGGCGAGGACATGGCTTTCGCAGTATTTCCAGAAAAACTGGAAGAGGCTTTGGCACATTTTTCGGATTGGGCAGACCGTAGGATGGTGCAGGATCTGTCTACGGTCGACGTCAAAGAGATGCGGGTGCGCGATAGGATAAAAACAGGCGTGGAAACCCGATTTAAAATTCTGGAACCTTATAAAGAAGCGGTCAGAGCCGCCAATGCCTATTGGATCATCCCACCGCGAAAAGTGCAGGCCATGAAGCTTCTTTGGAAAACTGCCGATAAAATCTGGATATGGGCGGGGGATGAGGCAACAGATTATAACCATTATACCAAACGTATTTTATTAAGCGGTGTTATGATGGCAACGACAATGGTCTGGCTAAATGACAAATCAGTCAGCCATCAGGACACATCATCTTTTTTAGATAGACGAATTAACAATGTGTTGACGGTGGGCAAGGGAGCAGGGAAAATTTTGGGCCCTGTTTTTAAAAAATTTAAATTTATGAATAAAGAGAGAGTAGAAATTTAAGATGTTTAAATTCTGGTATGAAAAATTTGTAATGCGCTTTGCTTTTGTTCTCGCATTTTTAGCTTTTATCGGGGTTTTGTTCTATGCCGTGTCGACGGAGTTAAATCAAGAACCGCCTGCTACGATTGCGCCGTTCAAGGAAAATGTTAAAGAGGTTGAGACCCAAACCATATCCTTGGCTGCGGCGCATCGGTCTAATCGGGAAATTGAATCCTGGCTTCAGGAAGCTGTGTCAGAGGCTCTATCCTTTGATTTGTCTACCTATAAAAGTAATGCAAAAAATATATATCCTTATTTTACGAAGGCAGGGTTTCAGGAATATCAAAAATATCTTCAAGATACAGGTATCTTTGAAACCTTAAAAACACGTGATAACCGTATCAGTGTCTTTGTTGAGGGCCAGTCTTTGTTATTGAATACAAGCTCTGTTGAGGGTGTTTATCGTTGGCTATATCAGGTGCCTATCACCATCAGTTTTCTGCCCCGTAATGCCAACGACCTCACAAAGACAAAAGACGTTGTTACCAAACAGCTTGACTTACGTCTTCAGGTGACACGTGTGAATTTGAAAAATGATCCCGACGCGGTGCAAATTGAAAGTTGGGTGGCCGCCCGTCGCAAATAAAAAAGTAGTAGAATTTATTTTAGAATTACGCTTAAGTGCGTCATCATTTAGAAAAGGAAAAAACATGAGTAGTGCAGCAAAACTAAAATCAACAGAGATGGATGGAAGCGAAGACGTCGGCGGTGTAGCAGGAAAACGCCTTCTGTCTTTCTTCGAACGTATTGAGCGTTTGGAAGAAGAAAAAGCCGCGTTGGCAGAGGACATCAAGGAAGTCTATGCCGAAGCAAAATCTGCAGGATTTGAAGTTAAAATCATGCGCCGCGTGATGAAGCTGCGTAAAATGGATATTGAAAAACGTCAGGAAGAAGACGAGCTATTGAGCCTGTATATGTCCGCGATTGGTATGGCTTAAGTTTTTGATTTAACTTAAGAAAAAGCTGATTTTAACGTTTTCATAAGACTTTTTCTGTAGAATGCCCTTAAAAGTTGAGTTAGGGGCATTTTAGTGAAAGAACAATCGCTTCACCAGATTATGAATGATATGGCATCAAGGCTTGAGGTCTTGCACGTGCCTGCATCCTCAAAACGCGCGCCCACCCCCTTAAGTGAATTAGAAGCCTTTATGCAGATTGACGATCTTCTGATGAGCCTAAACAAGGATTATCTGGAAGCCAAAGCACAGCGCATAGAACTGGTTGCACTTTATGGGTCAGAGGATGCCATGGTCGAAGTCATAATGGATATGGAAGATAGTGCCTGGTGTGCGATGCAGACCCGATATTTAGAACTTCGCGCCGAACGTGAATTAATGGAGCGGGCACAGCGCCTCATGCGCCGCGCCGAAGAAAAAATTGAAGAAGAAAAATTGCGTGAAAAAATATACGAAGCACATCAATTCGCCTATTTCGTCAAGATATTAGAAAAGGTCAAGGAAATGAACAAAACGCCCAAAATTTTCGAATGGGCGTTCTTGTTGCTTTTATTTAAATTAGAACCGTTTCACGACAGGCCCGATTATTTAATGAAGCAGGCCATGGCAGCGTGAGCAAGTAGATTACAGATTTAAAGTAATACCAGGCAATGCAACGCGTATATTGCCATTTCCATCAATATTTATATTGCCGCCGCTAACACCAGAGAGGCCGCCTGTTCCAGTATTGGCTCTTTTCACGCGGTTAATGCAGGCGATTTCTGCGGCATGGTTAGGATAGCCCGTACATATTTCATTACGGATTTCGGCATCGGTTATAGTTTGGCGCGGAGGATTGTAGTTAGGATTTTCGGTTATCAATCCGCCACCCCTTGTCTCGTCCGTACAGCCCATTTGGAATGCTGTAGCGGCAACACCTACAAGTCTTAAAGCTGATTTAATCATTCTTACTTCCTTTATTGAGAGTTAAATTCTGGCACTGTTCTACGCCGATTTTCAATAAAAGTCAATAAAATTATGGAAATTTAATCCACGATCAGAGCTTGAGGCGCTTCCTTGCGTTTGAGACGGCGGAAAGTGGTAATGGCGACGCCTAAAATGGTTAAACTGCCGCCGACCAAGATGGGAGCAGTCAGGGTCTCATTAAGGAAGAGCATCGCCGTCGCCATTGCGGCCACGGGGATGAGCAATGTCCAGGGCACAACCTGTGATACAGGGTGCTGTGCCAACAAACGTTGCCAGATCATATGGGAGGCAGACAAAATAATCGCCTGATAGAGCACGACGGTTCCAATAATATTCCAGTTTAAACTTTGTGCTGTTTCCATCCAACTGACCCCATCAAGAAGAAAAGAACTGAAGAAGATAAGAGGAGAGACAGGCAAAGACATTAAAACGATATAAGTTGGTGCATGAACCGTATCGACCTTTTTCATGGCAATGTAAGTGAGGGCGATAAAGAACGCCGAAATAAAAGCGTAAGAAAATCCAACGGCATTACCAGAAAGTCCCTGACCGCTCACAAGAATAACAACGCCGAGTAGGCCGAGAAAGATACCGCCCCATGTGCGCCAGCCAATTTTCTCTTTCAAAAATAACCATCCTATTAATGTGACCATAATAATATTGGATTGCAAAATAATTGACATCAGGCCAGAGGGCATGGTTTCGAGCGCAACATAGAGGAAACCCTGATGTAGAGGGCCCATGAGCAAGCCGACAAGCATAATCATATTTGCCTGTTTCCACCCAGGCCATTTCATGAAGGGTAAAAAAATAAGACCTGCAAAAAAGAAACGTAGACCAAGAATAATCAGTGGTTCAATTTCTGTGACGCCGATTTTAATGACAACAAAATTACTGCCCCAGATTAGAATGACTAACAGGGTGAGAAGAATAGATTTAAAATTCATACTAGCCTATAACCCACCCATTTTTGAAATGATGTCCCATTCCTTTTTACTAACGGGACTGACTGACAGGCGGGATTGTTTTAACAGTGCCATGCCTGCCAATGATTTTGTTTCTTTAATTGTTGCCAGAGTTACAGGCTTCTTGATTGCTTTTACGGCCTTGAAATCTACCATACCAAAGCGCCCTTTAGGATCTGTGTGGTCGGGATAA
Source organism: Alphaproteobacteria bacterium (assembly GCA_041397885.1). GTDB lineage: Bacteria > Pseudomonadota > Alphaproteobacteria > Micavibrionales > Micavibrionaceae. The sequence goes on from JAWKVV010000002.1 coordinate 411,566, forward strand.
TATTCCTTGACCACTTCGACAATTCCAACGATTTCTTTGCCTTCATTGGAATGGTAAAAGAAGGCTTGATCGCCGATTTTCATGGCTTTCAGATTATTACTGGCTTGGTAATTGCGCACGCCATCCCAATGTTCCACCCCTTTTTTAACCTGATCATCCCATGACCATTTGTAGGGCTCTGATTTCACAAGCCAGTAATTTTTATTCATTTTTATTTTTTATATAAAAGCGAGAAAATAACACCAAGGACGACAGTTTTTACAAATTCTGCCGCAAACCATGATAGACCCAAAGATAATGATATAGGCATCCAGGCATAAGCGTTCAATTGCAACAGTCCGAGCAGCAAACCAAACATAACACCAAAGCGAACGCCTTCTGTTATACCTTTTCCTTCATGGTGACGCGTATAGATAAAAGCAAGAGTTGCTGTTACAAAAAGCCCCATCGCATTCATGAAAGGAATATAATTATTCATTTCTTCTAAAGGACGCCAAAGTTGCGGAGTCTGCTCATAGGTGGGAACTAACAAAACGCCATGGACGACGTAATCGAACATCAGGGTAAAAACAAAACCAACAATTGTAGATAGGGCATAACGTTTAATATTCATGATAAACCTCCATTGGATATGTCATGAATACTAGACGATAAAATAAACCAGGGCAATGGCTCAGTCTGGCAGATTTCTTATAGACTTTCTTTACGAAGCGGGCGATCAAGAAGCTGTTCAACAATATCTTCAATTTGAGCACCCTCATTAAGAAAAGCATTAACGGCCTTGGAAATAGGCATGTCAACGGCATGATTTTTTGACATGACTTTCAGCGCTTTAGCAGTGTGCACGCCTTCAGTAACAGCAATGCGCTCTCCCAAAATTTCTTCTAATGTATTTCCTTTTCCAAGAGCAACACCAAGAGAAAAATTTCTCGATTGCATACTTGAAGCAGTTAACATCAAATCACCTACACCACACATTCCCATCAAGGTTGATTTTTGAGCGCCCAGTGCTTTGGCTAGACGCGCCATTTCGGTAAGGCCGCGGGTAATAAGGGCGCAGCGTGCACTTTCACCCATGCCGCGTCCCTGAACAACACCGCTTGCGATGGCAATTACATTTTTTACAGCGCCGCCAATTTGCGCGCCCACGACATCATCTGTGAGATAAGTTCTTAAGGTGCGGGAGCCGATGAGACCGACGATTTTTTCACCCAAATCTTTGTTTTTGATGGCCAAGGTAACCGCACAAGGAAGGCCACGAGCAATTTCACCCGCAAAAGTAGGCCCCGTTAAAACACCAACTTGAGCATTTGGAATCACTTCATTGGCAACATCTGAAAGTAACATTCCAGTTTCAATTTCAATTCCTTTGGCGCAGATGATAAACGGTTTAGCCAGAAGAATATCTTTCATTTTGACCAATGTTGCGCGAACATGCTGTGCAGGTGTTGTGATTAAAAATACGTCACTGTCTTTAATATCATCCAGGTTATGTGTTGCCTTAATCATTTCGTTAAGGCGAATATCTTTCAGATAAAGTTTATTTTCATGATGGTGGTTGATGGATTCAATCACTTCATTTTCAAGGGCCCACATCACAACATTTTTGCCAGAATTTGCCAAAGATTGTGCCAGAGCTGTCCCCCATGCACCTGCGCCAATAATTGCAATTTTGCTCATCACTTACTTCTTTCGTTCTCTATTACGACCCGTTTATGCCTTTACACCGCCACCAGGTCTTTTTTCTGCCGAAGGATCAAGAGGCCAACGGGGACGGGCGGCAATGTCTAAACTATCCGTCATGTTTTTTTTCAGCTTTTCCACACCTGCCCATGCGATCATGGCTCCGTTATCGGAACATAATTCCATAGGTGGCGCTATAAAATCCATCTTCTGCGCATTCGTCAAGTCTTGTAACGCCTGACGAATATGCTGATTAGCCGCAACGCCGCCGCAGACAACAAGTGTAGGGATTTTTACTTGCTGCGAATAAGTTTTTAAAAAACGTTCAATAGCGTTATGACAACGATCTTTCAGGACATCGCCGACGGTGATTTGAAAACTGTAAGCCAGAGCGGAGATGTCGTCAGGATCTAAATCGCCTTCAGGTAGTTTTTCGATATGTTGGCGCACGGCTGTTTTTAAGCCAGAGAAAGAAAAATCAGATCCCGCGCGTCCTTTTAAAGGGGCAGGAAGAGGAAATCTTTTCAGGGCTGCGCCAACGTTTTTGCAGCGCATCGCCATTTTTTCCAAATTGGGTCCCCCAGGGTAAGGAAGCCCCATCAGCTTTGCTGATTTATCAAAACATTCGCCCAAAGCATCATCAATTGTTGTTCCCCATCTTTTGTAAACGCCAACATCTTCGGCAACAAGAAGTTGTGTGTGCCCACCAGAAACAAGAAGAATAAGATAAGGAAATTCAATCTGGTTTGTGAGACGTGCAGTGAGAGCGTGCGCTTCTAGATGGTTAATACCAATGAATGGTTTTGCGTGTGTCAGGGCAATGGCTTTCCCTGCCATCATGCCCACCATAACACCGCCAATAAGACCAGGTCCTGATGTGGCGGCGACAGCGTCTAAGTCTTCAAAACGGAGATTGGCATCTTCCATCGCTCCCTTAATAAGAGTATCAATATGATCCAGATGAGCGCGGGCGGCAATTTCTGGTACAACACCGCCAAAGGCCTTGTGGTCTTTTAATTGACTGAGAACCAAATTAGACAGGATTTTTCCATCACTGCGGACAACAGCTACCGCTGTTTCATCGCAAGAGGTTTCAATACCCAATACGGTCTGCAGATCTGCTTTTAGAGGTGTATTTTTCATCTTCAGAAGATATTTCATCTTTTCATAGCGGTGTAAAGCGCCTACAAAGTGGTTTTATGAGTGAAAAGAGCTTTAAAATTGGGACGCGCGGGTCACCTCTGGCCCTTAAACAAGCCGATATGTTACGGGAAAGGTTGCAAAAAGCGCACCCAGATCTTTCTATTGAAATTATACCCATTCAAAGCGCTGCAGATTGGAAAGCACAGGATGGTGAATGTTCTCTCTGCAGCAAAGATGGTGGAAAAGGCCAATTCGCCAAGGAAATTGAAGAACAGATTTTAAATGGTAGCCTTGATTGCGGTGTACATTCTTTAAAAGATATGGCCTCTTTCCTGCCCGAAGGATTGGTGATTGACCATTATTTGCCGCGAGCAGATGCACGTGATGCTTTTATCTGCGCACAATATCAAACCGTGATGGATTTGCCTGAAGGGGCGGTTATCGGCACGTGTTCTCCGCGCCGTCAAGCTTTTGTCCTATCAAAACGCCCTGATTTAAAAATTGTCCCTTTCCGCGGTAATGTGAGTACCCGTCTGGATAAAGTGAGAAACGGTCAGGTTGATGCGACTTATCTGGCGATGGCAGGGCTTTCAAGATTAAATATTACCGATCCCATGATACATGCCGTCGAGATTGAAGAGATGTTACCCGCCTGCGGTCAGGGGATCATTTGTGTTGAAAGGCGTAAAGACGATGAGAGGGCACAAGAGATATTAAACGCGGTTCATGATCTGCAGACGGGTTTTTGTGCTATTGCAGAACGTGAAGTATTGGCTGTTCTTGATGGATCTTGCCATACTCCGCTAGCGGCCTATGCTATTCTTGAAAAAGACTCTCTTTATGTACGGGCAGTTGTTGCAAGCCCAAATGGACAAGAAGTTTACCAAGAAGAAAGCCGCACTATTTGTACGTCTGATACACAGGCCAGAGAGATCGGGGTAAGGGTTGGTGAAACGCTGAAAGCCAGATTACCAGAAGGATTTTTGAATTCATGAGTGATGTCTCTACCTGTACCATTCTTGTAACTCGTCCAGAACAAGATTCTCTGCCGATAAAAAAAATATTAGAAAGCAAAAGTTACAAGGTTCTCTGTGAAGCTTTTCTTGAAGTTGTTTTTGATGATGTAGCGTTACCAGATCTGCAAAATTATGATGGACTTATTTTAACAAGCGCGAATGCTGTACGCGCGATAAAAGGTAAAATCACATATTTTGATCTTCCCGTTTTTTGTGTAGGCAACCAAACAAAACAAGAAGCGCAGGCCATAGGCCTGAAAAACATAAAATCCACAAGTTTAACGGTTAAGGGCCTGATAGAAATTTTATCGAAGCAGGCGGGAGATAAGCGGTATTTATATCTGCGCGGACAGCATATTTCCAAGGATTTGAAAAAGATTTTAACAGCCGTACGTTTGGAAGAGGTAACGGTCTATCATACTGAAAAAATTAAACAAATTAACAGTTCTTTGGAAAGGGATATTGAAAAAGAAGCGATAGATTTTGTGCTTTTTTATTCAAAACGTACGGCAGAAGCCTTTGTCGAATGGGTTCAAATGCACCATTTGGAAGATTTCCTGAGACGTACAAAGGCCTTGTGTTTGGGGGACTCCATGGTAAAGTCGGTTTCCGTATTGCAATGGAAGGACATAATTGTCGCTATGAACCCCCATCAGAATGGGATCTTAGCGCTTATTGATAATAGTAAAATAGTTCAGGAGACCGAGAGTATGAGTAAAAATGCAAACGAGCCGATTAATAACGCATCTGAAATTATTGAACGCTTTGGCGGCATACGCCCGATGGCCGCAAAAATTGATACCCCTGTTACAACCGTACAAGGATGGAAGAAACGCGATGTTATCCCAGCCAATCGCCGTGACCAGATCATCAGTGCGGCAGCCAAAAACAATATTGATATTTCGGATTTGGCCAATGGCGCGGCTGTGGCTAATGAAAACGAAAGTAAAGCCTCTGCGGCGAATAATGAGCAGGAAAAATCTACCGTTCAGAAACAGCCAGAAGCAAAAACAGCAGAAGTACAGAAATTACCCCAGACGTCTGTTCCAAGTGTAAAACCAGAAGCGGCAGCAAAAGTACAAAAAGATAATATCACGCCGTTCAAAGAACAGACCCCTCAGGCACAAACTCATGATAAGATATTAAAGGCACTAGAAGAAAATAACAAAAAGGCCGTGATAATGAGCGCGTGGACAGCCGCAGGTATGATTTTGTTAGCAGGAATCGTGGGTTCTTTCCTGCTGTGGCCGTCTATGAAAGAAAAAAATGCCAAAATTGAAGCATTGCAGGAAGAAGTTAACGAAGTGAGTGAAAAAACATCCTTCATCGACAATATCGTTCCTGAAAACATGCAACAAAAAATGGATGATCTGCAGATGCAAGCACGAAACATCCAAAACACCTTTGAACAGCTTTCTGACCGAGCGAATGATATGTCTAGCGGCCTTGTAGGGACTGATGCGGGCCCAATATCGCGGCGCTTAATGGTTTTGGAAGAGCAGATGTCTGCTTTATCAGGAGCCAGTAATTTTGGCGGCCTGGTCAGCCGTATTCGCAGTCTGGAAGATACGGTGCAAGGACAAGAGCAACTTAAAAACTCTGTAGAACAGTTGAAGGCTATGGTGAATAAAGTGGACCAACGTCAGGAGAACATCAGAGATGGTCTCGCAGAAGCACAAATGGAAGCGAGCGGCGCATTAGGACAAACACTAGAAGGCGTATCAGGAAATGATTTGAAAGCAGCAGCGATGTTGATTGCGTTTTCTCAACTGCGTGATTCACTTAATCGTCAAGCGCCCTTTGAAAATGATTTGGCGTTACTTGAAAAATTAGTAGGGGATGATAACCCTGAACTGTCACAGTCTTTAGCACAATTAGCCCCGCATGCTGATTCAGGTGTTTTGACAGCTTCTGGCTTGTCTAACGAATTTAAAGGTCTGGCAGGGGATGTTTTGGCATCCTCTTTAAAAGGTGAAGATATTTCTTTCAAAGAAAAACTGAAGGCGCGTATCAGCAATATTTTTCGTGTTGAAAAAGAGGGGGAGCTTGTTAACGGAACGCAAACCCAGATTACTGTTGCAAAAGCACAGAGCCTGTTAGATGAGGGGAATATCCAAGGTGCAATCACCGAGCTTAAAACACTTGATGGTGCTGCGGCACAAGAAGCAAAGCCTTTTATTGAACAAGCCGAAGTTTCTCTTTTGGCTGAACGCGTGCAACAGATGTTAGGTGAAAATATTCTATCTCGCGTGAAAGGACAGTTACCTTCTGAGTCCACTTTGAGCAGTTACCCGCAAGATGTATTGCAATCCGTACCACAGAATTTAGATATGGATGAAGTAAGACGCCGTATTCAAAATGCAAATCCACTAGGCAGTGAGGAGGTTATCCATGACGAGGAATCAGGAATTTCAATTCTTCCAGGCCAGCAAGGGTTTAGAGGGTTTTCTGCAGGGCAATAATCCAGGCCTAAAATAATTTAGAGTAGAATGATTTACTGCTTCATTTTTAAGGTTATCGATTAAGGAGGCCTTTTTGTTACAGACACTGTGGTTTTTTATCAAAGTGACCGTTATCACGGTGGCTTGCGTCTGGATTGTCTCACAACCTGGTAGCGTTTCAATGAGCTTGGCAGGGTATGATTTGACCATTAAAGTTGGTGTTTTCTTTTTATTGCTTGGTGCGTTCATTTTATTTGTGTTGTTTTTTCTAAGCTTGGTCCGCGGTATTTTTTCAATGCCCAGAGCGCTCACAAAATATTATGAAGCAGATCAACGAAAAAAAAGCTTTCGTTCTTTAACACGCGGGTTGGTTGCTGTTGCCGCAGGTGATGCCAAGACAGCTACCAAATATTCAAGACAAACAGGACATCTTTGGCCCGAACTAAGCGGTTTGCCTTTGTTATTAGAGGCGCAAGCGGCACAGTTGAGAGGGGAGGAGGGGTTAGCCCAGAATAAATTTGAACATTTATTGAAAGATAAAGATGCCGCATTTTTAGGGGTGCGGGGATTGATGAAAGCCGCGATTGATAAGGGAGATTATGCGCGGGCGCTTGACTTTGCAAAGCAGGCTGAAAAAGAACATCCTAAAAAATCATGGATTGTAAATAACGTTTATTTTTTAGAAATTAAAAATCAAAAATGGGAAGATGCTCTGCGCACAAACCATAAAATTATGAAGATAAAATCTCTATCTGAAGAGAAGGTGCAAAGCGACAGGGTTGCAATTCATTTATTACAAAGTAAAAAAATGAAAAAGGCAGGGGAAATTAAAAATGCACGCCGCGAATTAGAGACTGCCTATAAACTAGATCCATGTTTTGTGCCTGCGGCTGTACGAATGGCAGATGATTTTATTACGCGCAAAAATTTGAAGAAGGCAGCACAGGTGGTTGAAAAAGCATGGCGGCAAACCCCACATCCTGAACTGGCAAGATTATGGGATGATCTTGCGCCCGTGCCAAAAGGAAAAAATCCCGAAAAAGATAATGAAAAACTATCAGCATGGTATGAAAAACTAATATCGTTTCATCCAAACCATGTAGAAGGCTATATTGCTGCGGCACGTTCTGCCATGGATAGAAGTCTTTGGGGGGAGGCCAAGTCGTATCTTATGACAGCGGAAAAAATATACCCTTCTGCGCGTATCTATCGTTTACAGGCTATCGTGGAACAACACAGCACGCACAATGATGAAGCCATTCACGATTTGATGGAGCGCGCTGCAGGGGCGCTACCTGATAAAGTCTGGGTCTGTCAAGAAACAGGGCAGGTTTACGAGAAATGGTCTGCGGTTGCAAAACCGCATGGTAGTTTCAATACGATTATTTGGGATTATCCAGGTGCACGCCTTGTTCAAAGTCAGAAAAATATTCTTTGTGCGAATGAATCAAATTTGTTGTTAGATATCCCCGCCTAAAGTTTCATCCATTTCAAGACAAGAAAACCGCCGAGGAAGCCACCAATATGTGCCGCCCAGGCAATATCACCGCCATCAGGCGTTCCCATCATGCCAAAGATAATGGTAACACCAACCCAAACAGCGATAAGAGGAAGAAAACCATACCGCCCTGTCATGCCCGCATGACGACGGTTTAACATCACAAGAGCTGCGGCAAAAAGACCGCTTAAACCACCCGAAGCACCAACAACGGGCTGATAAGAATTGTAGTTGAGGGCAAAATGTGTCAAAACACCAAAAAGGGAGCAGAGAATAAAAAAGGCAATCATCTTCTTTCCCCCCATCCATTTTTCTACACCTGCACCAAAGGCCAGAAGCATAACACCGTTCATGGCAATGTGTAGCCAACTACCATGAATAAATATGTATGTGAACGGGGTAATGAGTGCAAGAGGTTCAAAAAGAGCATTCCCCGTAAAACGTCCAGGGATAAAGCCGAGATGGATAAATATCCAGTGAGCCTGTTCTTCTGGTAAAACATAAGTCATGACAAGATGAATACCAATCATGACCAGAAGGATAAATTTTGTATAGGGAGGGATGTTGATAAAAGGTTCTGTATTATTCTTTTGTGGTGGTGGGGTATTCGGTTTTTTATCACCTCCCCAAACAGATTTCTTTTTTCTTGGAATTTTTAAGGGAATAACATTGTCTTTGTGCCGAGCAACCAGATCATCATCTTTGTCATGTCCGTCACCTGTAGAAGTCATTGCTAGGTATCCCTTGTTTTTTCGAGCATAACGATATCTTATTCCGAATAAGAGAGCAAAAAAAATCAGCAGCTTTTTTAAGGCTGCTGATTTATATCCAATGTGAGGATCAGATAATCTTAGTTAAGGTGACATCCCCCCAAACAAGGCTGCCGTTTTTTCTGCATCATATTTATATTTTATACTTTCATCACCTTTTGCCTCTAACCCACCACCAGGTGTTGCTTTTTTAATGACATCACCAACATTTTTCATGATATCCATAGCCATGACTTTTGTTTGATGAAGTTGTTCTTTTAAATTCTCAAAGGCCTGAGCGAAGGCTTCTTGTGCAAGTTCTTTCCCCATGACGACGAATTTTTTAATTTCTGCCATATCAGGGACAATGCCTTCAGTCACTTTATCGAACGCGCTTAAGGACAAATCAGAATCTTCTAGTTTTTTGATGGCTGGTTTTTTTCCACCGCCACCAGATTTTCCCTTACCTTCGTCCTCGTCCTCTTCGTCGTCTTCTGTTTTGGATTTCAAAACATCATCCGAAACAAGTTCCATATAGGTTGGAGCCTGATAGCTGACAGGATAGTTTTTAAGGTCTCGTAATTCCAGATTATGACCTGTTAAACCCGCCTTTAGTTCAATTCGAAGAACGTCCGAACGCCAATCAAAAACCATGCAATGGCTTTTAAATTCACCAGGCTGAACATATTTTTTAACCAGTTTCTTCCCTGGGTAGATTTTCTCGTCTAATCCAGTTTCCCGAACTAATTCTTGAATATTAACCTGTACCATTCTCGTCCTCCTTAATCAGACTAAACGCATCATTATTTTACGAAATTGTAGTTACATAATGCAAAAAATTGATTAAGGATTGGTTAAATTTCCATTTGTTTATGCAAACTGTTATAATTATTTTATAGGTCATTATTATAGTGAGGAAGATTATGCGTATCTTATTGTTTTTAGCGGTTTTTACTGTGTTATTCCCTCTTGTTGGACAGGCGCAGGAAGCAGGATCATCGAACCGAAAATACTATAATACCCCCGATTTTAATGGTGGAACGGGCGGAATTTATGTCGCTCCCACCACGAATGCGGCCTATACCCCTGCAGCGCCCATTTTGCTCAAGCAAATGTTAGAAGGACGGGATAGTACAGCTCTGCCAGGGTCACCACAGTCTTATTATGGCGGTGTAAATATGCGCCCCTATGATGGACAGAACACCTATTCTTTGGCATTGAGCCCGCAGCAAATTCGCGCGACGCAGGAAAAACGCAATGCCGAGCTACGTAATGAGCAAAGACGTCAGGAATTGGAAGCACAAAAACTGGCAAAATCAGAAGCAGCACAAAGACGTTCGGAAGGATCTTCCCGCCAATTTGAGCAAAGAGCATATGAGCCAGCAGCAGCCGTGCGTGAAACCCCTCGGGTTATTTATAACAAACCTGAATTGGGCGGAACGGCCAAGCGCGTTTTTAACACGACTTATTAAAAACCCAGGCGGCCTTAACTATCCCCGTCTAAAATAACCGAAATTGAGCCTAATGTTTGGTTGTCCGCAGGCAACCCGCTAGGGTGTTCTCATGGATAATTTTGTTATGATGGATTGGGCGTTTTTGCTCAGTGGAATGTTCGTTTTGGCCGCAACGGCTGGTTTTTTAGCGGGGCTTTTAGGAATCGGCGGCGGCCTTGTTCTTGTGCCAGGTCTTTATTTTGTTCTGACAACTCTGGGATATGATAACCCCGATATTATGCATTTGGCTGTCGGGACGTCTCTTGCGACGATTGTAGCAACGGGGATGTCTTCAGCAAGAGCCCATTACAAAAAAGGTAATGTGCACTTTGATCTTGTCAAAAAAATTGGTATGGGCATGGTCATTGGTGTTGGAATAGGGACAATTATTGCCTCGATTGTAAGCGGTCTTTGGCTTCAAATATTCTTTGCTGTAACGTTAATTATCTTAGCAGGCTTAATGCGGGTTAATCCTGAAAAAATTACATTCACTGAAGAAATGCCAAGTCAGCCATGGCCTGCCATAGCAGGAAGTTTTATAGGTATTGTTTGTACGTTAATGGGGATCGGGGGCGCTGCATTAAACGTTCCTTACATGACCATGCATAATGTACCAATTCACCGCGCGATTGGATCTTCAGCAACAATGGGATTGTTAATTGCCATTCCTGGTGCCATTGGTTTTTTAATTATCGGATGGGGGCATCATACAGGGATGCCGCCGCTTACCTTTGGCTATATTAACCTGCTTGCTTTAGCCGTGATTATTCCCGTTACTGTTTTATTTGCTCCTTTGGGGGTTCATGTCGGGCATAAATTATCTGTCAAAAAAATGCGCCAGGTCTTTAGTATTTTCATGATCATTATTGCTTTAAGAATGATTTACGAGGTTATGAGTGCTTTCTAGTTCTACACAAGAACAATCAAGGGATTGGCATCTTTGGAGCTTTGGTATGGCTCTGTTTATATATGGAGTGTGGGGATCTCCAACACCCAATAATCCAAACTGGGTTGAAGTGATGATTGCAATATTATTGGTCTTTGCTATCGGGTTCAAACCGCTTTATCAAACTATTCGCATCAGACCTTTCGAAAAAACGCAAAGATGGCGGGCCATTACCCAGTTTTTTTTCTTATGGGGATTGTTTGTGCCTTTATCAATTGGTCTTTTAAAAGCATCACCGCTCGATATTATTTTTAGAGATGTTGTAGGGTTTATTTTTCTCTGTTTTCCCTTGTTTATTGTTGATTTTTTGAAAGAAAATGAAAAACGACGCCATTTTTTCTTATATTTTTGTTTTGTGATTGGAATTTTATTTTCAATACGGGTTTTGGTACCGCATTTTTTGTTATTTCGAAATACAACAGAACTTCTTTATCTTGCCAATTTCCCACTTGTTTTAATGAGCGCCCTATATTTATGTGCGGCAGCTGGATATTCATTGTATCAAAAAATATCTTATCGCGGTTTTGTTAAAGCTTCTTGTTTTATTGCTCTTGCCGCCTTACCCGTTATGGCGAAGTTTGTTGATTTACAAAGAGCATCGTTTGCGGCCTTGGTTCTATCCTTTATATTTTTGTTTGTTTTAGGTGTCATAAAGACTCCGTTCAAAATGATTGTTCCTGCCATGGTTCTGGTAGTAGGGGGCATTATGATAGAGCCGTATTTAACAGATATTGTACAGAGTGTAGGCCTTAAAACCTCGCAAGTGGGGTTGAATATGCGCGCGCAAGAAGTAAGGGCAGTGTGGGAAAATCTATCTTTTTCGGGGTGGAGTATTTTATTTGGTCAGGGGTGGGGGAGCAGTTTTGCATCGCCTGCCGTGGGTATGCTAAATATAACCTATACGCATAGTTTACTGAGTTATATTTTCTTGAAAATGGGGCTTATAGGGCTGATGATTTGTTTAACTTATCTGTTTGTAGTTTTTCAAAAACTCGTCTTGCTATACAGACATAATCCAATAGCGGGAACCGCCTTTATTTGGCCGTTTTTAATTCCTGTATTGTTATACGCATCTCATAAATCCTTCGATTTTGGGTTGTTGTTAAGTCTGATTATAGTAAGCTGTAGCGCTTCTCAGGTTAAAGGGAATTTTAGCGTTAAATGAAACCCACCATCCTTATGATAAACCGTATCTATCCGCCAGAGCGCGGCGCGACAGGCCGCATGATGCAGGATTTGGCGCAGGCCCTGGAAAGAGCAGGATGGCGCGTTAGTATTTTAACAACTGCCCAAAAACAGGAAACGAGAAAAAACGGTGGCGTCACCATACATCAGGTGAGGTCAGCTAAAAACCCGAAGACGGTGGTGGGATGTCTGGTCAATTTATGGCGGTTGTATCGGGCAGCGCAAAAAATATCCGCTCACGACGTTGTTTTGAGCATGAGTGATCCGCAAATGCTTGTTATTTTTTCAGGAATAATTGCAAAGAAACATAAAGC